>CAZACX010000005.1:55390-65572 GCA_964483685.1 uncultured Intrasporangiaceae bacterium | reverse complement strand
ATCCACGGGGCCCAACCGGCCGATCCACGGGGCCCAACCGGCCGATCCACGGGGCCCAACTCGGCAAAGCCAGGAGGCCAAACCCGGCCCGCCCATGAGGGCCAACTCGGCACCCGTCCTGAGGCGGCATAATTTCTCCCACCATGGATACCTGGCTCGTCGTCGGACTCGGCAACCCCGGAAGCCGGTATGCCGGGAACCGGCATAACGTCGGCGCCCACGTCCTCGCCGAGTTGGCCCACCGCGCCGGCGTGAAATTGTCGCGGCACAAGGGCGGGGCGAACGTCGCCAAGACGGTTCTCGGGGGCGTCCCGACCCTGCTCACGGTCCCCACGTCGTTTATGAATGTCTCCGGAGGGCCCGTGCGCGAGCTCGCGAATTTCTACAAGATCCCGCACGAGCATGTTGTCGTCGTCCATGACGAGCTCGACATCGACTTCGGACTCGTCCGGCTTAAACAGGGCGGCGGGGAGGGCGGGCACAACGGCTTGCGCTCGGTGAGCGCGCACCTGGGGACGAGGGACTACCTGCGGGTGCGGGTGGGGATCGGGCGCCCGCCCGGCCGGATGGACCCCGCGGACTATGTGCTGCGCGATTTCGCTGCGAACGAGCGTCCCGAGATTGCCGTCTCCGTCGTCGACGCGGCCGACGCGGTCGAAGTTCTCCTTCGCGACGGGTTAGCCACGGCGCAGCAGCAGTTCCATAGCCCCGCGGTCGGTTCCTGATGCGCCTCACTGGCCTCACCGAGGCGCTGGCCGCAGCCCCGAGCGTGGGCGCCGCGCTCGCCGCCTTGACGGCCCCCGAGCCGGACCCGAGCGGCGTCGAGGTAGCGATGCCCATGGGGATGCGTGCCCCCTTCCTCGCACTCGCCGCCGCGCGTCGGGCGCCGCTGATCGCGGTGACGGCAACGGCCAGGGAGGCGGAGGACCTCGCCGTCGCCCTCGCCAGCTTCCTCGACCCCAACACCATCGGGACTTTTCCGAGCTGGGAAACCCTTCCGCACGAGCGCCTTTCGCCGCGCAGCGACACGGTCGGCCGGCGGTTGGCGGTGTTGCGACGCCTCGCACACCCACAGCCGGACGACCCCGCCCTCGGACCGTTGACGATCGTCACCTGCTCGGTTCGGGCCCTCCTGCAACCGATCGCTCGGGGGCTGGGCGACCTGATCCCCGTGCAACTCAAAGCCGGGGACGAGCGCGCCCTGGAGCAGGTCAGCGCCGACCTGGCCGGGGCGGCATACGTGCGCACCGACCTCGTGGAACGGCGCGGCGAATTTGCCGTGCGTGGCGGGATCCTCGACGTCTTCCCGCCCACTGAGCAACATCCCCTGCGGGTCGAGTTCTGGGGGGATGTTGTTGAGGAAATCCGCTGGTTCAAGGTCGCCGACCAACGCAGCCTCGAGATCGCCGACCATGGGCTTTGGGCGCCCCCGTGCCGCGAATTGCTTCTGACCGAGCCCGTTCGGGCGAGGGCCAAGGCACTCGCCGAGCACCTGCCGGGTGTCGCCGACATGCTCCTGCGGATCGCGGAGGGCATCACCGTCGAAGGGATGGAGTCGCTGACCCCCGCCCTTGTCGACGGCATGGAGTCGTTGCTCGACCTCGTCGGCTCCGGCGGCGCCATCGCCCTGATCGATCCCGAGCGAGTGCGGGCCCGGGCCCACGACCTGGTCGCGACGAGTGCCGAGTTCCTCGATGCGAGTTGGTCCAATGCCGCCGCAGGCAATGCCGTACCGGTCGACCTCTTTGGGATCCTCGGGCAGTCCTCCTACCTGAGCCTTGGCCAGGCTCGCGAGCGTGCCGCCGAGCTTGGCCTGCCGTGGTGGGTGCTCGGCGGGTTCGAGGTCGATGGCGAGTTGGGCGAACTCGGCGCCGACCTTCCCGCCCAGGCCGCGCTCGAGGTGCAGGAGGCACCCAGCTATCGCGGGAACACCACCGCGGCAGTCGCCCAATTGCGGGAGTGGACGGGCGAGCGCTGGCGGGTGCTCGTCGTCACCGAAGGCAAAGGGCTCACCGAGCGCCTCCGCGAGGTGCTGGCCGGCGAAGGCGTGCCCGCGCGGGTGGGGGTCGACCTGCAAGCGGGAGTTGTGACGCTGACGACCGGAAGCCTCGGCCAGGGTTTCCTCGTGCCAGGCCAGCGCCTCGCCGTGCTCACCGAGGCTGACCTCATGGGGGCAACCAGCACCGGTGGCTCCACCAAGGACATGCGCCGGATGCCGTCGCGTCGGCGAGCCCAGGTCGATCCGCTTCAGCTCAAACCGGGTGACTTCGTTGTCCACGAGCAACACGGTGTCGGCCGATTCGTCGAGATGATGCAACGCACCGTGGCAGGCGCGACGCGCGAATACGTCGTCCTCGAATACGCGGCCTCAAAGCGGGGCCAACCCGCCGACCGTCTCTTTGTCCCGACCGATCAGCTTGATCAGGTCACTCGCTATGTCGGGGGCGAGTCCCCGACCGTCAACCGGCTCGGCGGCGCCGATTGGCAACAGACCAAGACCCGGGCCCGCAGTTATGTGCGTCAGATCGCCGCGGAGCTGATCCGGCTCTATAGCGCGCGGATGTCGACGACCGGGCATGCCTTCGCTCCGGACACCCCGTGGCAGCGCGAACTCGAAGACGCCTTCGCCTACGTCGAGACCCCCGACCAACTGAGCACGATCGAGGAGGTCAAGGCCGACATGGAGCGGCCGGTCCCGATGGATCGCCTCATCTGCGGGGACGTTGGCTACGGCAAGACCGAGATCGCGGTCAGGGCCGCCTTCAAGGCGATGCAGGACGGCAAGCAAGTCGCGGTGCTCGTCCCGACGACACTGCTCGTCCAGCAGCATGGCCAGACCTTTGCCGACCGGTATGCCGGCTTCCCCGTCGTTGTGCGCTCGCTCAGCCGATTCCAGAGCGACAAGGAGGCCCGCGCCGTGCTGGCCGGGTTGGCCGATGGCAGCATCGACCTCGTCATTGGCACCCACCGGCTCCTTGGCTCCGAGGTGAAGTTCAAGGATCTCGGGCTCGTCGTCGTCGACGAGGAGCAACGCTTTGGCGTCGAGCACAAGGAGCAGCTCAAGGCCCTGCGCACGGCGGTGGACGTGCTGTCGATGTCGGCAACCCCGATCCCGCGCACGCTCGAGATGGCTGTCACCGGCATCCGCGAGATGTCGACGCTCACCACGCCGCCCGAGGAGCGGCACCCGGTGTTGACGTTCGTCGGCGGCTATGACGAGAAGCAGATCGTTGCCGCCATCCGGCGTGAGTTGCTCCGCGACGGGCAGGTCTTCTACGTCCATAACAAGGTGTCCTCGATCGAGCGGGCCGCAGCGAGACTGCGCGAGCTCATTCCGGAGGCGCGGATCGCCACCGCGCACGGTCAGATGGGTGAGCACAAACTCGAGCAGGTGGTCCTCGACTTCTGGGAACGCACCTTCGACGTCCTCGTCTGCACGACGATCGTCGAGACTGGACTCGACATCTCCAACGCCAATACCCTCATCGTGGAACGCGCCGACGTCCTCGGGCTCAGCCAGCTCCATCAGCTGCGCGGCCGGGTCGGGCGTGGTCGGGAACGCGCCTACTCCTACTTCCTTTACCCGCCCGAGAAGCCGATGACCGAGACGGCCGTCGAGCGGCTCCAAACCATTGCGAGTAACACCGATCTCGGCGCCGGAATGCATGTCGCCATGAAGGACCTCGAGATTCGTGGGGCCGGCAACCTTCTCGGCGGCGAGCAGAGCGGGCACATCGCTGGCGTTGGGTTCGACCTGTATGTCCGCCTGGTTGGTGAAGCGGTCGCCGCTTTCCGCGGGGAACGGGACGAAACGCCCACCGAGTTGTCTGTCGAGTTGCCCGTCGATGCCCATCTGCCGCACACCTACATCCCGGGGGAGCGGCTGCGGCTGGAGGCCTACAAGAAGCTCGCGGCGGTGACGAGCGAGGTGGAGCTGGCTGAGGTCGAAGCCGAACTCGTCGACCGATACGGGCCGATCCCCGAGCCGGTGAGTAACCTCATCGCCGTTGCCCAGCTGCGGGTTGTGGCACGTCGAGCAGGGCTCACCGAGATCGCCGTTCAAGGGGCAAATGTGCGCTTTGCCCCAATTACGTTACGCGAATCACAGGAATTGCGGCTCCAACGGCTGTATCCCAGGTCGCTCTACAAGGCTGGATTACGTACGATGCTTGTGCCGAAGCCCATGACGGCTCGGGTTGGGGGCAAAACCCTGCGGGACCTGGCGATGCTGGCCTGGGCGAATGACCTGATTCGGGCCGTCGCCCTGGACGAGATCGCTGCCTCAGGGGCGGTCGCCGCGGGCGGGGCGTCACGGCAACCGGGGCGATGAGCTCGACGCAGCAGTAACCACGACGAAAGGCACGACATGACCAAGCGACTACGGGTCGTCACCGCGCTCGCGGCGCTCAGCGGCGCGCTGCTCCTGGCGGGGTGCGGCGAGGGTGACGTCGCTGCGACGGTCAACGGCACCGCGATCTCCGAAAAGGCCGCTCAAGTCGCCGCCGAGCAGATCACGACGAACTTTCAGCTTGAGGAGCCCTTCACGACCGCGAAGGCCGTCGGTGCGTTGATCAACGCACCCTTCATCCTCGAGGTTGCCGACGCCACCGGCCATGGGCAGAGCGAGGCGGCGGCCCGGGCTCTCCTGACGAAGGTGCCCAACCCATCCGCCGAGGCGATCCTGTTGGTGCGCGCCAACGTCGCCCAGAACGAGATCGGTGAGGTTGACCCGGACGCCTTCAACCAGGTCGTTGAGGGACTCCAGGCGGCGACGATCACGGTCAACCCGCGCTACGGAACGTATGACTTCGAGGCCTTTGGGGTGGGCGCATCGACGCCCAACTGGATCGCGACCGGCAACTAGTCAGCCGGATGACGTCCAGGCTGACCCTGCTCGTTGCGAGCGTGCGCCTGCCGCCGGGCCTGCTGACGAAGGCGGCCTGGGAGGCGCTGGCAGATGCGGACCTGATCTGCGCTCGAAGCCTGGACGAGCCCCTCGCCGAGGCCATCGCCGCCTCGGGATACGCCGTGCAGGTCCTGCCCGAATCGGGCGCCCACCGGCTCCTCGCGGCGGCCCGGGAGCAACGCGTGCTCTGGCTGGGCTCAACGGACGGTGATCCGGGACTCAGCGAGGGCGTGGCGCGCGAGCTAACCCGGCTCGACAACCCGCCAACGGTCGACGTGATCGTCGGTTCCTGGGACCCGCCTGGCGCGCGGCTCCTCGACGTCGTCGCGGTGATGGATCGGCTTCGGTCCCCGGGCGGGTGTCCCTGGGACGCCGAGCAAACCCACACGAGCCTCGCCCGCTATCTCCTCGAAGAGGCCCAGGAAGCTGTCGAGGCCATCGCGTCGGGGGACCGGGAGCACCTCATTGAGGAACTCGGGGATGTGTTGTTGCAGGTGGTCTTCCACGCCCGGGTCGGGCAGGAAGGCTCCCAGACGCCGTTCGACATCGATGCGGTGGCGGCGACGCTCGTCGAGAAACTCGTCCGTCGCCACCCGCACGTCTTTGCCGATGGCCAGGCAAAGACGGCCGCCGAAGTCGAAGTCGAGTGGGCGCGGATCAAGGGCGAGGAGAAGGCCGACAAGGCCGCGCGGCAGGCGGCGGCCCGAAATGAGCCGGGGCGTGCATCGTGAGCCCGCCCGCCCCGCCCGCGGCGGGTATTGCCCACGCGGGGGGAGGCTCGGCGCTCGTCGTCGGCGGCGCCGTGCTCGACATCCTCGCGCACGCGGATGACGGGCCGCTGCCGGGGACGTCCAACCCTGGCCGGATCGTCACCGCGCCCGGGGGAGTTGCCCACAACGTTGCGAGTGCGATCGCGCGGCTCGGTACCCCGACCCGTCTCTTGGCGGCCTTGGGCGATGATGCGGCCGGCCGGGAAATCCGTGAGGCCCTGCGCGAGTGCGGCGTCGACACCTCCCTTGTGGTCACCTCCTCTCATCCGACCGGCCGGTATGCCGCGATCCTCGACCCCCGTGGGGAACTCGCGGTCGCGGTCGCTGACCTTCGAGCGACCGAAGCACTCGGCGGTCCCTGGCTCACCGGGCCCATCGCTTCCCTGGGGTCGGCGGATCTCCTTGTCCTGGAGGCCAATCTTTCGGCCGAGGCACTCGTCGAGGCGCTGAACGTCGCGGCCGACGTCGGCGCGCGGGTGATCGTCGACCCGGTCAGCGTCGCCAAGGCCGCACGCCTGGGCCGCGCTCTTGGGGCGACGCCCGGGCGACCGCCCTGGCTGCTTACCCCGAATCTTGACGAACTGGGCGCCCTTCTCGGTGCGCCCGTTCCCGAACGGGAGGCGGCCGAGGCCTCTGGGCGGCTCTTGGCACGTGGCCTCACGCACGTCTGGGTGCGCCTGGGCGTGGCCGGCGGGCTACTCGTCAGCGCCCACGAGGGCCGTCGGCCGAGCGTGGTTCGGCTCCCGGCGCCGCCGACTACCCTCCTCAACGTCACGGGCGCAGGGGACGCGGCCACCGCGGGCTTCGCCCACGCCTGGCTGGCCGGTGCGAGCCCACCCGAGGCGGCGGCATACGGTCATGAGTGTGCGGCGGCCACCGTCGCGAGCGAACACACCGTCCGCCCCGATCTGTTGGCCGTCGTCGGCCCCCTGCCAGCGAACGGAACGCGCCCATGACTCATCCACTTCTCGCGATTTCCGACGAGGTCCGCGAGGCGATGGCCGCGGGAGTGCCGGTCGTCGCGCTCGAGTCGACGATCATCAGCCACGGCATGCCTTACCCGCGCAACGTCGAGGTGGCGATCGACGTTGAAGCCATCATCCGGGCCGGTGGGGCGGTCCCGGCCACGATCGCGGTGATTGGCGGCACGCCGACGATCGGCCTCGATGCCGCGGCCCTCGACGTCCTCGGCCGCAACGTCGACGTCGACAAGGTCAGTGTGCGGGACTTGCCCTTCGTGCTGACCCGTCGACGCCATGGCGCGACGACGGCGGCGGCGACGATGCGGCTGGCCGCGCTTGCCGGGATTCGCGTCTTCGTCACCGGGGGGCTTGGCGGCGTTCATCGTGGCTCGGAACACTCGATGGACATCAGCGCCGACCTCACGGAGCTTGCGCGGACCCAAGTCGCCGTGGTGAGTGCCGGGATCAAGTCGATCCTCGACATCGGCCTGACGCTGGAGGTGCTGGAGACTCTCAGCGTTCCCGTCGTTGTCTTCGGTGCCGACGAGTTCCCCTCCTTCTTTTCGCGCAGTAGCGGCTTCCCGGCCCCGGCTCGTCTCGACACCGTCGAGCACGTCGCGTCGCTGATGAGGGCGACGTGGTCGCTCGGGGTGCCGAGCGGAATCGCGGTGACGGTCCCGGTGCCGGTGGACGCGGAGATTCCCCGCGCGGGCATCGCGACGATCATCGATCAGGCATTGGCCGACGCTGGGTCCCATGGTGTGCGCGGCAAGGACGTCACCCCATTTCTGCTCTCCCGCATCGTCGAACTGACCGGCGGCGCCTCCCTGGAAACCAACATCGCGCTCGTCCATCACAACGCGCGCATCGGTGCGGCCATCGCCCATGCGTATGCCGCCCTCCCGGCGCCCTGAAAGCGCCCTCGGACCTGCAACGGTTGCCGATAAGACCACGGCGGTGGGTCGGGGCGTCCGGTGGCAGCGGTAGGCTCGACGGCGACGGTTTCGTCCACTATTTCCCACCACCAGGAGTGCGTTGTGGCCAGCATTGAGGCAATCGGCGCCCGTGAGATTCTCGACTCGCGCGGCAACCCCACAGTCGAGGTTGAGGTCGGCCTCGACGACGGCACCATCGCCCGCGCGGCGGTGCCCAGCGGCGCCTCAACCGGTGCCTTCGAGGCTGTCGAGCGCCGCGACGGAGACAAGAAGCGTTATGCAGGCAAGGGCGTCGAGTTGGCCGTCGAGGCCGTCCTCGAGGAAATCGCCCCGAAGCTCTACGGCTTCGACGCCGCCGACCAGCGCCTCGTCGACAACGAGATGATCGCCCTCGACGGCACCGCCAACAAGGGTGGCCTCGGCGCGAACGCCATCCTCGGGGTCTCCCTCGCCGTCGCGAAGGCCGCGGCGGAGTCGGCTGGGTTGCCGCTGTTCCGCTACCTCGGTGGCCCGAACGCGCGCGTCCTTCCCGTCCCGATGATGAACATCCTCAACGGCGGTTCGCACGCCGACTCCAACGTTGACATCCAAGAGTTCATGATCGCGCCGATCGGTGCGCCGAGCTTCCGGGAGGCGCTGCGCTGGGGAACCGAGGTGTACCACTCGCTCAAGTCGGTGCTCAAGGACAAGGGCCTGGCCACCGGCCTCGGCGACGAGGGTGGCTTCGCGCCGAACCTGGAGAGCAACCGCGCGGCGCTCGACCTCATCCTCGAGGCCATCAAGAAGGCCGGCTACGAGCCCGGGAAAGACATCGGTCTGGCACTCGACGTCGCCGCAAGTGAGTTCTTCGAGAACGGCACCTACGCCTTCGAGGGTGCTCAGAAGACGAGCGCCGAGATGATCGCCTATTACGCCGAGCTTGTGGCGGCGTACCCGTTGGTGTCCATCGAGGACCCGCTCAACGAGGACGACTGGGAGGGATGGAAGGCAATGACTGACGCCCTTGGCGACAAGGTGCAACTCGTCGGCGACGACCTGTTCGTCACCAACCCCGAGCGCCTCGCCCGTGGCATCGAGACGAGCACGGCGAACGCTCTCCTCGTCAAGGTCAACCAGATCGGTTCCCTGTCGGAGACCCTCGACGCGGTCGACATGGCGCACCGGGCCGGTTACCGCTGCATGATGAGCCACCGTTCCGGGGAGACCGAGGACGTGACGATCGCCGATCTCGCCGTCGCCACCAACTGCGGCCAGATCAAGACCGGCGCCCCGGCTCGCTCCGAGCGTGTCGCCAAGTACAACCAGCTCCTGCGCATCGAGGAAGAGCTCGAGGGCGCGGCCGAGTACGCCGGCGCTGGCGCCTTCCCGCGTTTCGCTCACTGAGTTAGTCGGGTCGGGACGGCAGACTGTCCGTATGCCGCCACCTCCCCGTCGCCCGTCGCCGTCGCGCCCCAAGGGGCGCCCGGCGACGGGCTCTCGGCCTAAGTCGTGGCTGGGCCGTCGACGACCGGCGTCGAGCGCCGCGTCCGCGCGGGTGGCGCCCAATTCGATCCGGCGAAGCCTTGTCATCGGCTCGGTGGCCCTGCTCCTGGCGATCTTGCTCGGCCCCACCCTCAAGAACTATCTCGACCAGCGCGGCCAGATTGCGGCGCTCCAGGATCGGGTCGCCGCGCAAGAAGCCGATGTCGCGGTTCTCGAGCACGAGAAATCGTTGTGGGCCAACCCCGAATATGTCGAGCAGCAGGCCCGCAAACGCCTGAAGTTCGTCCACGTCGGTGAGAAGGCTTACAGCATCATTGACGCGGAACCGGCGGCAGCCGATGCCGCTCGCGCGAAGGCTGCGGACGACTCCAACCATCCTTGGTATGGGCAGTTATGGGAGTCGGCGAAGCTCGCCGACAACCCGCAGCGAGCCGACGGCAGATGAGCAATCAACCCGCCTCGCGCGCCATCTCGGAGGCACGTGTCCCGGGCAGCGACGAGCCCTCGTCTTCGGGGGCGAGCCTCCCGTCGGGTGACCAGGCGTCACTGTCGGCGTCGATCGTCCCGGAAGGGAATTCCGTCGCGGGGCGGGACACCGCTGCGGGGCGCGATACCGCTGCGGTGCAATGGCAACTTGGCCGGTCCCCGCGGGGCATGCTCGCCACCGCGCACCGGTGCCGTTGTGGCGATCCCGACGTCGTCCTGACCAGCCCGCGATTGCCGGACGGCACTCCATTCCCGACGACCTTCTATGCGACCTGCCCCCGCCTCACTGGGGCGATCAGCACCCTCGAGTCCGGCGGCGTCATGGCCGAGATGGCGGGGCGTCTGGCGAGCGACCCGACCCTCGCGTCGGCCTATGGGGCGGCCCACGACGACTACCTTGCCCGGCGCGCCGCACTCGGTGAGGTCGCTGAAATTGCGGGGATCTCGGCGGGCGGAATGCCCACCCGGGTCAAGTGTCTCCATGTCCTCGTCGCCCACGCCCTGGCGGCCGGACCCGGAGTGAACCCTCTCGGGGATGAGGCGTTGGCCCAGCTTCCCCCGTGGTGGCTTGGCGGCCCCTGTGCACAGCGCCGGGCAAGCGAAGCAGCGGCGCAGCGGCATCCGGACCCGGCGCAGCGGCA
>CAZACX010000005.1:41189-55290 GCA_964483685.1 uncultured Intrasporangiaceae bacterium | reverse complement strand
AGCGCCGGGCAAGCGAAGCAGCGGCGCAGCGGCATCCGGACCCGGCGCAGCGGCATACGGACCCGGCGCAATGGCAGGCAAACAGGACGGGCGCTGGGGCCACGGCGGAGGGAAAACTCTGATGCGGGTCGGCGCAATTGACTGTGGGACGAACTCGATCAGGCTGCTCATCGCCGATATCGACGCTCTCACTGGGGACGTGCGCGACGTCGTCCGCCGGATGGAGGTGGTGCGCCTGGGGCATGGGGTTGATCGCACCGGCCGCCTTGACCCGGAACGGATCGCGGCGACGATTGCCATGGCGCAGGAGTATTCGGCGCAATGCCGCGACCACGGGGTCGAGGCGGTGCGGTTTGTCGCGACGTCGGCGTCTCGGGACGCGAGCAACGCCGCGGAGTTCGTCGCCGGCGTGCAGGCGGCCTTCGCCGACTTCGGGATCCGTCCCGAGGTGGTTACCGGTGAAGAGGAGGCGGGATTGTCCTTCCGTGGAGCCACCGGCGACCTCCAGGCCAACGGGATTCTCGGCCCCTACCTCGTCGTCGACATTGGCGGCGGCTCCACGGAGTTTGTGGTCGGTACGCACGGCGTGACGGCCTGCACGTCCACCGATGTGGGGTGTGTTCGGCTCACCGAACGGCATCTGGCGTCGGACCCGCCAACGGCGGAGGAGGTTGCGGCCGCGAGGGCCGATGCCGAGGCGGCGATCGACGCCGCAGCGAGCCGGGTGCCCCTCGCGGAGGCGGTGGCTCTCGTCGGGTTGGCGGGGAGCATCACGACGGTGACGGCGCATGCCCTCGAGCTTGACCGGTATAGACCGGAGGCGATTCATCTCTCCCGGTTGACGATTGACCAGGCGATCGCCGCGTGTGACGACCTCATCACCATGGATCGCGCGCGCCGCGCAGCCCTGCCCTTCATGCACCCAGGGCGGGTCGATGTCATCGCCGGTGGCGCGTTGGTATGGCGGGCACTCCTGGCCCGGGTAGCGGTGTTCAACCCGTCGATGCCGGTGCTCACCTCGGAGCACGACATCCTCGACGGGATCGCCCTCTCGCTCGTTCGCCGCTGACGGGGGTCAGCCGGCCGCGACCGCGGCGGGAGACCTACACATCGCAGCCGCGACCCCGGCGGGCGACCTGGCATTGACCGCGGCGGGCGACCTGACGTCGCAGCCGCGACCCCGGCGGGCGACGTGACCTTGTGGTGACGTCAGGTCGTCGCCTTAGCCGAAGTAGGCGTTTAGGCCATCCCAGGTCAGGGCCGCGATCATGTCGGTGGCCTCCTCCGCTGTGATGCCGGGGACCCGCGTGCGATAAACAGCGACCCGTTCACAGGCGCCAACGAGGCCCGCGACGACCCCTTCCACGGCGGGTCGCGACAGGTGGGCCAACTTCGGGTTGAGGAGCAACCGCTCGGTAACCTCCTCAGCCTGCGTCAGCCGAAATCCCTCGATGTCTCCATTGGAGAAGCCGAGGGCGTTGCTCTCCCGCTGGATGACCGTCCATAACCGGGCGTGCTGATCCATGAACGTGAAGAAGGCCAGAACACCGGCGCGGAAGGCGGCTTCGAGGCCATCTTGCGGCTTGGTCGCGTGCCAGGCCGCGTTCATCAACTCATCGAGCTCAGCCTGGGACTTGGCGAGGCACGCCGCGAGGAGCCCCTCTTTTGAGCCGAAGAGGTCATAGACGACCGGCTTCGTGATCCCGGCGGCCTGGGCGATGTCCTCCATCGTCGCGCCGATGTATCCGTGCGTCGCGAAGATGTCCTCGGCAATGGCGATGAGTTGCGTTTCGCGCTCGGCGCGAGGCATGCGCGGGCCGCGTGGGGTGCCGGGAGCGGGTCCCCGGCGCCCCCGCGTCTTTCCGGTCACGTCAGTTGTCACGTTCTCTACGGTTTCGTCGTGTTGATGCCGGTCTGACACCGGCCTTCTTGTCTCCCCCAGATTACCGCCCATGGCGTGCCAAGATGCGCACATGTCGCGCAATAGCAAGTCCCCTTTTCGTCGGTCAACCCCGATTGCCCCCAGAGTCGCCATCGTCACCGGTGGTGCGTCCGGGATTGGTCGGGCGCTCTGTGCGGCCCTCATCGGCCGGGGTGCTTCGGTAGTTCTGGCGGACATCGATGAGGCCGCCGCGCAACGCACGGCGGCGGAGCTCGGCCCGTTGGCGAAGGCCGCGGCCGTCGATGTCACCGATCGCTCGGCGATGATCGCGCTCGTGGGACGAGTCGTCGAGGAGCATGGTCACCTGGATCTGTTCGTCAACAACGCGGGCATCGGGATCGGCGGGCCGGCCGAGAGCATGACCGAACGCCACTGGAAGAAGGCCATCGAACTCAACCTCGGTGGTGTCGTCAATGGCGTCGACGCGGCGTACCCGGTCATGCTTCAACAGGGGTTCGGCACCATCCTCAACACCGCGTCCCTCGCGGGCCTCGTGCCGTCACCGGAGATGGTTCCCTACGCGGCCACTAAGCACGCCGTCGTCGGCCTGAGCCTGGCGTTACGCGTCGAAGCCGCGGCCCACGGCATTCGGGTCAGTGCGTTGTGTCCAGGCTTCGTCGACACCCCTCTCCTTGACACCCTCTACGAGCCGCCCGCAGGCTTCGGCGACACCCGAGAGCGGGTGCGCACCTTCCAGCCTCGGCTGCTCGACGCAGATAAGGTCGCGCAGCGGGCGCTGCGTGGCCTTGACCGAAATCAGCCGTTGATCGTCGTTGGGGCCTTTGGGCATCTCATCTGGCGGGCCACCCGGCTCTCGCCCGCGTTAGCCACGAGCGTGGCCGCCCACCTCGCCGCGCGGGAGAAGTCCAAGTGAGTCGCTGAAGCCCCGGCGGCCCTGCCGCCACTGCTCATGGCCCGCGCCCCGTGGCCGGACGACCGTGTTGGCTTGCCTTGGGGTGTGCCGTGGGAGGCATCAGCTTCGCCCTCCGAACGGGCGCCGCGGCATACGATATGGCCGTCCCCGTAGCCCAACCGGCAGAGGCAGGCGACTTAAAATCGCTACAGTGCGGGTTCGATTCCCGTCGGGGGCACCAGCGTGGGGCACCATCGCGGGTCGAGGGAACATTCCGCGCCCGTGGCACGCTTAACTAGTGCGCGACAGCGAGGGTGCTGTCGCACTGACGTCCTGGGAGGGACACAAAACATGGCATCCAACCCGGTGTTCGACCGGATCGAGAAAGACGCCCGCCAGGGGTACGCCGGTTTCGGCAACGCTCCGCGCGATGCGGCCCAGGCTGGCCCGTTCGCGGGCACGGACTACTCGACGAACCAGCAGCTTCAAGACATGTACGACCGACCGCCCGCCGGGCCGCTCCAAACCGGCCGCGTGACGATGGACGACGTCGTCATGAAGTCGATGACCCTGTTCGCCATCGTCATCGGCGTCGGCGCGTTCGGCTGGGTCACGGCCGACAACAACCCGGCCCTCGGGCAGATGTTCTGGATGGGCGGCATGGTCGGGACGCTGGTCCTTGGTCTCGTCATCGCCTTTAAGAAGGTCATCAGCGTCCCACTGATCCTTGCGTATGCCGCCGTTGAGGGGCTTTTCGTTGGTGCGGTGAGCAACTACTTCAACGACGCCTTCGGGCCTGGTCTCGTGTCCACCGCGGTCATCGCCACCCTTGCGACGTTCGCCGGGATGTTCCTCGCCTACAAGTCGGGGCTCGTCAAGGTGACGAACAAGTTCCGCCGGATCATGACGTTCGCGATCTTTGGCTACGCGATCTTCGCCATCGTCAATGTCATCTACGCCATGGTGACGAACACGGCGTTCGGCATCGGCGGTTCTGGGCCCCTCGGCATTGGTCTGTCCCTGTTCGCGGTAGGCCTCGCCTCCTTCTCGCTCGCGCTCGACTTCGACGCGATTGAGGGCGCGGTCCGCACGGGCGCCCCGGCGCAGTACTCCTGGTTGCTCGCCCACGGCCTGATCGTCACCCTGGTCTGGCTTTACATCGAGTTCCTGCGGTTGCTCGCCCGCCTGCGCAACTGATCGTCCCGCTCCGTTACCCGATGTCGTCGCCGACCGAGGTGCGGACCGTGGTCCCGACCGTGGTCCCGCGAGAGGTCGCGACGGAACTTGAGCGCCTGGTCCGGCGGTGGCATCAGCTACCGCTGGACCAGGCGCTCGTTCATGCCCCGCACGTTCGGCGGCTCCTGACGCGGTATGCCGCGTTCACGCACCCGGGCACGCCGGTCCCAGATCTGGGGCCCGCGGTCCTCATGGACCAGCTGACCGTGGTCATCTTCGACGCGTACGCCAAGGACGCGCCCCCCGAGGGCTCGCCGCCCGAGGGCGCGCCCCCCGAGGACGCGCCCGCTGAGGATGCACCGCCGGGGGGCGTTGGGGCAGCGCGGGGGGACGTGGCCGCGGAGTTGGCCGCGCTGCGGCATACCCTTGCCGTCGACGTCACCCGGCCCCGAGCGCGGAGCGGGCTCAGCTGAGGCGCTCGACGATGATCGCCATGCCCTGACCGCCGCCGACGCACATCGTCTCCAACCCAAACTGGCCATCGCGTGCCGTAAGGCCGTTGATGAGGGTTGTCATGATCCGGGTGCCCGTCGAACCGAACGGGTGCCCGAGCGCGATCGCGCCACCATGAACATTGAGCTTGTCGAAGTCCATCCCGAGGTCATCGGCGCTCGGCAGAACCTGGGCGGCAAAGGCCTCGTTGATCTCGTAAAGGTCGATGTCCTTGATGGACATTCCGGCCCGGGCGAGCGCCTGCTGGGAGGCTTCCACCGGTCCGAGGCCCATGATTTCGGGGGAGAGCCCGGAAACGCCGGTGGAGACAATGCGAGCGAGCGGGGTGATCCCGAGGTCTTTGGCGCGGGTGTCACTCATGATGAGGACGCCCGAGGCGCCGTCGTTGAGGGGGCAGCAGTTGCCCGCTGTCACGGTGCCGTTCTCGCGGAAGACGGTCTTGAGGCCGGCAACCGCCGCCAACGTCACGCCTGCGCGGGGGCCGTCGTCGGTGCTCGCCACGGTGCCATCCGGCAAGGTGACAGGCGTGATGTCGCGGGCAAAGAAGCCGGCGGCGATGGCCGCCTCGGTGCGGTTCTGGCTCGACACGCCCCACTCGTCCTGGCGCTCACGCGAGATGCCCCGCAGGGTGGCGACGTTCTCGGCGGTCTGCCCCATTGAGAGGTAGACGTCCGGCAGGAGACCCTCGGTGCGCGGGTCGCTCCAGGTGGCGTTGTCCGCGGCGACCTGTGCCGTGCGGGCGATGGACTCGGCGAACCTCGGGTTGATCGCCTCGTCGGCGACGCCGCCAGCTCCCGCGAAGCCGGTGTACTGCGAGACGCACTCCACCCCGCCGGCGAGGAAGATGTCGCCCTCGTTGGCCTTGATCGCGTGGAAGGCCATCCGCATGGTTTGGGTCGAGGAGGCGCAGAACCGGTTGACCGTCGAACCCGGCAGCCGGTCAAGGCCCGCGAGCACGGCAATGATTCGGGCCATGTTGGAGCCCTGCTTGCCGCTGGGTTCGGCGCAGCCCCAATAGAGGTCTTCAATGAGGTTCGGGTCGAGCGAGGGGACCTTCGCGAGGAGGGCGGAAACCACCTGAGCGGAGAGGTCATCGGGACGCAGCTCGCGCAGAGTGCCCTTGAAGGCGCGACCGATGGGGGTTCGCGCGGTCGCGACGATGACGGCTTCGGGCATGGGATCCTCCTGGTTCGCCCGCGGCCGGATGGCGCGCGGAGGTGAGCGCTTGCTTAGTGCGTTCCTTGATCGTATGCCGTGGGTGCGCGCCTTCGGTTGTGGTCTTGCTCTCGTGCGGCGCAGTCCCGGGGGCGTCGCCCGGGTCAGACCTCTCGGGCGTCGCTGGGGCGTTCCGCCGGGGTCAGGGCCTGCGCGGCGGGACGAGTAGCGGTCCCGCTCGCCGCGCCCGCGCTGTCCGTAGCGGTCCCGCTCGCCGCGCCAGCCCTGTCCGCGGCGGGAAGCGCAGCGGTCCCGCTCGCCGCGCCCGCGCTGTCCGCGGCGAGACGAGTAGCGGTCCCGCTCGCCGGGCCGGCCGTGTCCGAGGGGGCGTCGTCGACCGGGATCACCTGGGGCGGCACGGCCGCTTGGCGACGACGAAGCAGGAGTGCCCAACGGCCGCGCGGGCCACGGTCGATCCCCGCAAGCGCGGTCCCGCTGACCTCGGTCCCTGGGTCGTTGACCGCGTGCCCGGCGGCGACGGCGACGGGAGAGATTGCCCCACCGCGGCGGGCGCTGGGGCGCCGCTCTGCGCGCTCGGGCTCACCCCACACGCCGAGGGCCGCGCAGACAGTCGGCAGCAGCACCGCCGCTACCCGGGCATAGCCGGCGGGGGAGGGATGGAATTGGTCGAGGCTGAAGAGGTCGCGGGGCCTGGCCTCGAACTCGGGACCGAGCAGATCGCCCAAGGAGACGGTGCGGCCACCCGCCTCGACGACTGCCACGGTCTGTGCGGCGGCCAGGTCGCGGCTCCAGCGCCTCACGAGGTGCTTGAGCGGCACCGGGATCGGTTCGATCGTCCCCAAATCCGGGCAGGTGCCAACAACGACTTCCACGCTTAGCGCGCGCAGACGGCGCACCACAGTCTCGAGGTGGCGCACGCTTGTGGCGCGGTCGATGCGATGAGTGACGTCGTTGGCGCCGATGAGAATGATGGCGAGGTGGGGTTGTTCGACCCGATCGAGGGCGTTGGCGAGCTGTCGGTCGAGGTCCGCGGATTGGGCGCCGACAGCGGACTCGTTCGTCAGGCGCACCGGCCGACCCGTGAGGGCGGCCAGGCCGTTGGCAATGATCGCCCCGACCGTCTGATTGCCGGTATCGGCGCCGAGACCGGCAGCCGAGGAGTCGCCGAGGACGACGATTTCGACGGTGTCCCCGATCCCGCAGCCATACGTCGCATCGTCCTCAGGCGCCTCGTCAAGGGGGTGGCCGACAACGCGCCGGGCGATCGCTGCTTCCACTTTGATGACGCCATAACCCACCGCGCCCAAGGTGCCCAGGGTCGCGGCAAGGCCCCCGCCGCCGTAGGCCGCGGACGCAGCGATGCGGCGCGCGCGTCGTGCCCGGCCCATGGATGCCTCCTTGGCTGCGTGCGTGGGTGGTGGGGCCCCAGATGGTGGCGCGTTGGTCCGCGTGTGGTTGGTCCCGGCTGGCTGGTGAACCCTCATCGTCGGAGAAAAGGAAGCGGATCGCCCCCTCGCCCGACAAATCGTGTCGCGACGGTAACGTTCGCGCGCCCGCAAGGATTCCAAGCCCGGACAATGGCCTGATGGCTGCCGTCCTCTGTGTCGATGTTGGCTCGACCTTTACTAAAGGGTTCATCGTCGACACCGCGGATGGCTCGCCGGGGCCCCTCGCGGCGGTGCCGACGACGAGTGGCACCGACGTTCTCGACGGCGTTGGGGCCCTGCAAGCACACCTTGGCGCGGGCGGGCTCCCGATCCTGGCCTGCTCAAGCGCCGGGGGCGGGCTTCGCCTCGCGGTGGTCGGCTACGAGCAGTCGGTGACCGCGCTTGCCGGGCATCGGGTGGGGTTATCTGCGGGCGCCCGGGTCGTCCAGGTAACGACGGGGCCTCTTGACCGGCGTGCCATCGCCGACCTCCGCGCCGCCAAGCCTGACCTCCTCCTGCTCGTCGGCGGGACAGATGGGGGGAATGCGACGGTCCTGCTGCACAACGCCACCCGCCTCGCGTCGGCGCGGTTCACGGCACCGATCGTGGTCGCCGGAAACGCCGCGGCCCGCACGGAAGCGGCGGCGATCCTGCGCGCCACCGGCCGCACGGTGACTCTCGCCGACAATGTGCTCCCCCAGATTGGGGTCATTGCCCCCGACTCGGCGCGGGCCGCTATCCGTGAGGTCTTCCTCACCCATGTCATCGGCGGTAAGGGACTCTCCCGGGGCCCGCGGTTTGCCCAGCTCGTGCGCCGTGCCACCCCGGATGCGGTCTTGCGTGGCATCGAGGTCCTCGCGCAGACCCACCGCGCGGACGTGCTCCTCGTGGACGTCGGCGGAGCGACGACGGACGTCTACTCCGTGGTCACCCCGGCCCCGGGGGACGCCATCCGGCAGCGGGAGGTTGTTGCGCCGCTGCGATTTGCCCGGACGGTCGAAGCAGATCTCGGCATGCGGTGGAGCGCCCTAGGCGTCCTCGAGGCCGCGTCTCGGGAGGCGCTCCCGCTGTCCGCGCACACCCATGCGTATGCCGCCCACGTCGCCGCGCAGGTCGCCCACCTTCCGCGTGACGCCGCCGAATGGGACGCAGAACTGCAGTTGGCGACCGTGGCCGCAACCGTCGCGTGCCGCCGACACGGCCGCCCGGCCACGCCGAGCGAGGGGGCCCGAGCATTGCGCGAGGTGCGGTTGCTGCTCGGTTCGGGAGGGGTCCTGCGGCATGCCCCCGACGGTGGTGCCTCCGTGTTGGGGTCCGTCCTGAACGACCACGGTGGCGGTTGGCAGGTCCCGACCCGAGCCGCCTGGGTGAGCGACGCGGCCTCCGTGATGTTTGCCGTCGGTCTGTTGGCGGATGACCATCCCCTCGCGGCCCGGGCGCTCGCCGAGACTCTCCTCCCCGAATGATCTTGAGGGTTGTCGGCGCGGCGACGTAAAGTCCCTCCTCATGGAATCCGCGTATGCCATTTCGGCCCAAGGTCTGGTCAAACGGTTCGGTGACTTCACCGCCGTCGAGGACGTGAGCTTCGACGTGCGCGCCGGTTCGGTCCTCGGCCTTCTTGGGCCCAATGGTGCCGGCAAGACCACCACGGTGCGGATGATGACGACCCTTACCGAGCCGACCGAGGGGACGGCCTCGGTTGCCGGGTTCGACGTGCGGACCCACCCCGATGAAGTGCGCCGCAGCATGGGTCTGACCGCGCAAGGGGCCACCGTTGACGAGCTCCTCACCGCCCGGGAAAATCTGCGGATGATCGGTGACCTCTACGGTCTCCCGCGCGCGCGAGTGGCCACGGCGAGCGCCGACCTGCTCGAACGCTTCTCCCTCACCGAGGCGGCCGATCGCATCGTCAAGACCTATTCCGGGGGGATGCGCCGACGCATCGACCTCGCCGTCTCACTCATCGCCACGCCGCCGGTGCTGTTCCTCGACGAGCCCACGACAGGGCTCGATCCGCGCAGCCGGGCCGAGCTGTGGGATGTGCTGCGCGACCTCGTCCGCGACGGGACGACGTTGTTGCTCACTACGCAATACCTCGAGGAGGCCGACCAGTTGGCCGACCAAATCGTCGTCGTTGATCACGGCCGGGTTATTGCCGCCGGGACTCCGCTGGAGCTCAAGGACCAATCGGGACGTGCCGCCCTCGTGTTGACCGTTTCCCGCGCCGAGGACCTTGACCGGGCCATCGAGTTGCTGGAGCGGCACGTGGCCGACATCGTGGTCGACCGGTCGGCGCGCCAGTTGACGGCACCCGCGGATGGGCTCGGTGAGGTCACTCGGGTCGCGACCGCGTTTGCCGAGAGTGGAATCGAGGTTGATGACCTCGGGCTCAAACGGCCGACGCTCGATGATGTGTTCCTTCGGCTGACCGGTCATCGGGCCTCGGAGTCGGTCGATGGCCCCGACCAAACCGAGCAAACAGAGGACGGAACCCGATGAGCGCACCCTCGACGCACCACCTGGTCCAGGACCTGCACCTGAGCGCGATGCATCACGGCCAGGCGTCGTATCCCCGTCAGGTCTGGGTGCTCGTGCGGCGCAACCTGACGCACATCAAACGGATGCCCGAGATGCTGCTCGACGTGACGATCCAGCCCGTCATGTTCGTCATGCTGTTCGCGTACGTGTTTGGTGGCTCGATCCAAACCGGAACCGCCGGCGGCTATCGCGAATGGTTGCTGCCCGGGATCATGGCGCAGACCATGGCGTTCGCCTCGTTCATCGTGGCAATCGGGCTCACCAACGACCTCGACAAGGGCATCGTCGATCGGTTGCGGGCCCTGCCGATCAGCCGGTCATCGGTCGTGGTGGCCCGCAGCATGTCCAGCCTGGTCCACTCGGGCATCGGTGTCATCGTCATGTCGCTGACCGGGCTCCTCGTGGGCTGGCGCATCCATAACGGGCTCCCCAAAGCCGTCCTTGCCTATGGCCTGCTCCTGCTGTTCGGTTTCGCCATGATCTGGGTCGGCATCCTCGTCGGATCAGCCTTGACGTCGGTTGAGGCCGTCCAGGGGGTGATGTTCACCGCGATCTTCCCGCTCACCTTCATGGCAAACACGTTCGCGCCCACGGAGGGAATGCCCAGCGTCGTGCGCCACATCGCGGAGTGGAACCCGATCTCGGCGCTGGTCCAGGCGATGCGCGAGTTGTGGGGCAACGCCGCACCGCTCGGGGCCGACGCGGCGCTGCCGTTGCAGCACCCCGTCCTCGCGAGCACGCTCTGGTCGATCGGGATTTCGCTCGTGCTCGGGCCCCTCGCGGTGCGTGCCTTCCTTCGCCGGACCACCTGAGCCCGCCACGATGCGGGCTCCCGGGAGTCCACCCGCGGCGAGCCCGCCCGTTGCCAGTTGCGGCTAGCTGAACTTGAGTCGGTAACCCTTGTCGCGAAGGGCGGTGAGCACCGTTTCGCAATGCTCGGGGCCCTTGGTCTCAAGCTGCACCGAGATGTCCACCTCGTCCATCTGCAAGGTTGAGTCCGTGCGCGAGTGTTCAACGTGGACGACGTTGGCATCCGCGCCGGCGCAATCCGCGAGGAGGCGTGCCAACGACCCGGGCCGGTCGGGCATCGACACCCGAAACTGCAGGTAGCGTCCCGCCGCCGCCATCCCGTGCCGGATGATCCGCAGGAGCAGCAGCGGGTCGATGTTGCCGCCTGACAGGACCGCGACCACCGGGCCTTCCCAGCGGGTGGCCGCGGTTTCGTTGAGCAGGGCGACCGCGGCGGCGCCGGCCGGTTCGACGACGAGTTTCGCGTGCTCGATGAGCTGGAGCAGGGCCCGTGACAGTGCCGGTTCGGATACGGTCTCGACCGCGTCGACATGCCTCTTGATGATCGCGAAGGGGATGTCACCGGGTCGGCCGACCGCAATGCCGTCCGCCATCGTCGCCATCTTCGTCGCGGCGATGGGGCGTCCCGCGGCGAGCGACATCGGGTAGGCCGCGGCTTGCTCCGCCTGAACGCCGACGAGGCGCACCGCTGGCCGCTGAGCGCGCAGGGCGATGGCGATGCCGGCGAGCAACCCGCCGCCGCCCAGGGCGACGACGACGGTCTTCACGTCCGGGCACTGCTCGAGAATTTCCAGACCACAGGTGCCCTGACCAGCGATGATATCGGCGTGGTCGAACGGGGAGATAAAGATGGCGCCGGTGTCCGCGGCATACTGCTCGGCGACCTTGATCGCCTCGTCGAGGGTGTGTCCGACCTGCTCGATTTCGGCACCGTAGGCCCGGGTCGCGGTAATTTTGGGCATCGCTGCACCTAACGGCATGTAGACCTTGGACCGGATACCGAGGGTTGTTGCCGCAAGTGCGACGCCCTGCGCGTGATTGCCCGCGCTCGCCGCGACCACGCCGCGCGCCTTCTCGGCCGCGCTCAGGCGGGCCAGTCGGTTATAGGCCCCGCGGATCTTGAAGGATCCGGCGCGTTGGAGGTTCTCGCACTTGAGGAAGACCTCGGTGCCGAGCTTCTCGGAGAGGACCCGCGAGTGGACCATCGGGGTGGTGCGGATCAGGTCGCCGAGGACCTCCCGGGCGGCGAGAACATCGGCAAGGGTCACCGTCACGTTCTCAGCCATGCTCGGCAGGGTAGCCCCGCGGGACGGGATGCAAGGCCCTAAGTCGCGGCGCCCGATCCGGGCGGGTCAGCCGGTGTAGGGCTTTGCTGCGGCGATCTTTACGGAAATCTTCGTGCCGTTCGGGGCGGCATACGTGGCGCCATCTCCGACCTTCTTGCCGAGGATCGCGGCGCCCAGCGGAGACTGCTCCGAGAACACCTGCACGGATCCATCGGCGATCTCGCGGTGCCCGAGCAGGAAGGTCTCGGTGTCGCCGAACATTTCCACCGTCACGAGCATTCCGGGCTCGACGATGCCGTCATCGGGAGGGGTCTCCCCGACGCGGGCGTGCTCGAGGAGTTGGGTGAGTTGACGGATCCGCAGATCCATCTTCCCTTGCTCCTCCTTGGCCGCGTGATAGCCGCCATTCTCCTTGAGGTCACCCTCGATGCGGGCGGCCTCGATCCGCTTGGCGATCTCGGCCATCCCCGGGCCGGCAAGATGGGCCAACTCCGCGCGGAGTCGGTCGTGGGCCTCTTGGGTCAGGAAGGTCGTGGTGGCGCCGTCGCTCACGGGTGGACTCCTTCAACGCGAAGGGCCCGGACCACAATCAGTGCAGGTCCAGACCCCGGATGTGAAAACATCAGTCTATCAGGCGAGGCGTGAGTGAACCGCCTACGCCGTTTCGCATCGGACCACGGTCGCGGACACCGCTTTGGCCGTCGTGCGGATCGAGGCTTGCTGTCCGACGGCCGTTGCGGGACCGGCGGGGATGGTTACGTCGAGTAGCCCAACGGCGCCGAACGATTGATTGAGCGCCTTGAGTTGACAGGTGACCGCGGCGTTCGCGGGCCGGTTGACGACGAACGAGACCTCGACCTCGCTCTCGTCGACCACCGTGAACGAATGGGTTTCCCACGTGACCTTGCCGACCGTCGCCGACAACCCGAACCACACCACCACGGCGAACGCGCCGAGACATCCGACGATGCCGACGACCCACCACTTGCGGTCCTGCGGGGCGATGCGCGGCATGGCGGCAAGGGCTTTCGATCGACGATGAGAGGATATGAGTCGATCATGTCACCGAATGAAGGAAACAATTTTGACCTCGGGCCTTCGCCTCATGTGTGTGCATGCCCACCCTGACGATGAGTCGAGCAAGGGCGCCGCGACGATGGCTAAGTACGTCGACGGGGGCGCTGAGGTCCTCGTCGTCTCCTGCACCGGCGGTGAGCGTGGCGATGTGCTCAACCCCGCGCTGCAGCACGATGCGCACACCGTGCGGGATCTCGCGCAGACGCGTCGCGAGGAAATGAAGCGGGCGCAGGAGATCCTCGGGGTCGATCACGTCTGGCTCGGGTTCGTCGACTCTGGTCTGCCGGAGGGCGATCCGCTGCCGCCGCTGCCGGACGGGTGCTTCGCCCTCGAACCAATCGCCGTGACCACGGAGGCGCTCGTTCGCGAAATCCGCCGGTTCCGTCCGCACGTCGTGACGACGTACGACGAGAACGGTGGCTATCCGCACCCGGACCACATCATGTGCCACACCGTCTCGATGTCGGCGTTCGCTGCGGCGGGCGACCCCGCGGCATACCCGCAGGCAGGCCCGGCCTGGCAGCCACTGAAGCTTTATTACAACCACACCTTCACCAAGGCCCGGATTCTCGCGTTTCACGACCATCTGCTCGCCGCGGGGCAGGAGTCGCCGTATGCCGAGTGGCTCGCGCGGTGGGATACGCGCCCCGAGCGCAAGATCACCACACGTGTCGAGTGCGCGGACTGGTTTGATCGACGCGACGGCGCGTTGCTGGCCCACGCGACCCAGGTCGACCCCGCCGGGATGTGGTTCCTCGTGTCCCGCGAAGCACAGGCCGAGATCTGGCCATGGGAAGACTACGAGGCGGCGATGTCCTACGTGCCGCTGACCCCGGAGGAAGACTCACTCTTCGCGGGACTCGAAAATGTCGAGGCTGCCGACGCGCTGGCGCTCTCGAATCCCCCCTTGCGCTACGACGGGCGTGTGACCGCATGAGGATTTCGCTTGCGTTTGAGAAGGCTGATCCGACCTCGGTGTCGGCCGGGTTCCTTGGCTTCGTCGTCTTCTTCGCGCTGGCGATCGCGCTGTGGCTGCTGATCCGCAACATGACGGGCCGGCTGCGGCGAATGAACTACGCGAAGGGGGCGGAGCTCGAGCCGAATGAGCCTGACCAGGAGTTGGCGACGCCGCAGGCGCCGTCGTCAACGTCCGCGGTGGAGGGGGATCAGACACCGTCAGATCCCGAAGGCGGCCAGATCACGCCACCGAAGGCGTAACGCAGATCACGCCGCCGAGCGCGTAACGCCGGCGAAGCCTCAGGGCCGAAGCGGTCAGCTTGGCGCGCCGCTGCCGTAGAGCGCG
>CAZACX010000005.1:30899-41089 GCA_964483685.1 uncultured Intrasporangiaceae bacterium | reverse complement strand
GGCGAAGCCTCAGGGCCGAAGCGGTCAGCTTGGCGCGCCGCTGCCGTAGAGCGCGAGGGACGCGGCGACGTAGTGCGAGAGGAACGCGGCAATCGTCAGGGCGTGGAAGATCTCGTGATACCCGAACCATTGCGGTGACGGGTCCGGGCGTTTGAAGCCGTAGACCATTGCGCCCAGGGTGTAGAACAACCCGCCGATGGCGATAAGCGACACGATCAGCCAGCCGGCGGCGGCGAGCAGGTCCGAGAAGTAGAAGATCGCGACCCAGCCGAGGGCGACGTACGCGGGGACGTAGATCCAGCGGGGCGCGTTCAACCAGAAAATCCGGAACGCGACACCGATGATCGCGCCACCCCAGACAATGAGGAGCATTGTCCGACGAGCGTCGGGGTCGAGCAGCACCGTGAACGGCGTGTAGGACCCCGCGATGATCAAGAAGATGTTCGAATGATCAAGGCGACGCAACACTGCACCCTGACGGGCCGACCACTTCCCGATGTGGAAGGTCGCGGACGTCGCGAAGAGCAGCGCGGCCGTGAGGGTGAAGACGGCGGCGGCCGCGCGCGCCCCGCGGGTGGGGGTCATGACGACGAGGATCAGCCCGAGGACCCCGGCCAGGGGCGCCATCCCGAGGTGGAGCCAGCCACGCAATTTCGGTTTGACGGCATCGAGCATGGCGTCGACGGTCTCGCTCACTTGCGTGACCATCGATTCGGCGTGTCGTTCGTGGCGGGCGGCCATTCCGTAAGGATAGGTCCCTCCTGGCGTTGTTCGGCGCGAGCGCTGGTGCCCCTCGCGAGAGTTCATCGGGCGCGGCCATGCAGGGATGTCGCTGCGCGAGCGCGATAGCGTGGCCCCGGCGACGCGACCCAAGCCTTCGCGCAAGCCGGCGCCGCGCGCGGCGGTGCGCCGACGGAAAGGAAGCTCGTCATCGTGGTGTCACTGGGCGACATCGTTTATGCGGCCTACGAACGTCGCCTCGCTAAGCGGTTGGACAGGTCCAGCCTGCCCCGGCACGTCGGGGTGATGCTTGATGGGAATAGGCGATGGGCCAAGCTGCGTGGGGCTGAGACCCACGACGGTCACCAGGCCGGAGCAGACAACATCGCGAACTTTCTCGGCTGGTGCGAGTCGGCCGGCGTCGAAGTCGTCACCTTGTGGCTGCTCTCGACAGACAACCTCGACCGTCCCGAAGCCGAGCTGGTGCCGCTGCTGCAAATCATCGAGCGCGCGGTCGCCGACCTTGCGGATGCCGGGCGGTGGCGGATCAATCCCGTCGGCGCCCTCGACCTGCTCCCGCCGGAGATCAGCGCGGACATTCTCGCGAGCAAGCGGCGCACCGAGGGCGTCGTCGGCATGACCGTCAACGTGGCCATCGGGTACGGGGGTCGCCAGGAGATCATCGACGCCGTGCGTTCCCTCCTCGCCGAGCACGCCGCCAGCGGGACGTCGCTCGCCGACCTCGCGCGCACCCTTGAGGTCGATGACATTTCCGAGCATCTGTACACCCGTGGACAACCGGATCCGGACCTCGTCATCCGCACCTCCGGCGAGCAGCGGCTATCTGGGTTCTTGTTGTGGCAGAGCGCCCACAGCGAGTTCTACTTCTGCGAGGCGTACTGGCCCGACTTCCGGCGAGTCGACTTCCTCAGGGCCCTGCGGGCGTACTCCGAGCGGCACCGTCGCTTCGGTGGGTAGCCGATTCGGGGCCGCCTCGACCACGGCGAATTGGGTGAAGACGCAACTACCCGGTAGCGTGGCTGGTCGATAACGGAAGCCCGCACGCTCCGTGGCCGCGACCAGGCGGCGCAGGCGTTCCCGGTGTTGGGGACAGCCCCGCACCCGTGAGGGAGAGCAGCTCATGAATCCAGTTCCTACGCAATGCCCTGACGACTTAGGTCGCCACCGGCCGACCCGAACGACGGCGCGCCCTTCCCGCGGGGTCGTTTCGCTCGCGTGCGGCGCCGTGACGCTCGTTGTCCTCGGCGGGACTGCCGTTGGCACCGTCGCCGGGCCGACCGCGTCGTTGGCAGAACGACGTGTGCAGTCGGCGCCGGTCGATGTCGCGCAGCGGGCGGCGTTGGCCGACGTCGCTGTGCGGGTCTCGGCCATGACGGACACCCGCGAGACCATTGAGAGCAGTCGCAGCCGACGCCGAGCGGAGCTGAACTCCATGGCGGCCGCGGCGGACCACGCTGCCCGGCATGAAGCGCGCGTCGTCAAGATGGCCGCGGCGAAGGAGCGCGCAGCCAAGGAACGCGCAGCCGAGTTGGCCGCAGCCAAGGCGCGCGCAGCCAAGAAACGCGCTGCCAAGCTGGCCGCGCAAGCGAAGGCCAAAGCCGCCAAGCTGGCCGCGGAAGCGAAGGCCAAGGCCGCCAAGCGGGCCAAGGAGGTCGCCAAAGTCCAGGCCGACCCCCGATCCCTCGCCAAGACGGTCCTCAACGACTACGGCTTCGGCGGCGACCAATTCTCCTGCCTTGACCAGCTGTGGGCCGGGGAGAGCAACTGGAACCACCTCGCCATCAATCCCACCTCCGGTGCCTACGGCATCCCGCAGTCCCTCCCCGCGAGCAAGATGGCCGCGGTCGCCGACGACTGGCGTACCAACCCGGAAACCCAGATCCGCTGGGGCCTCGACTACATCAAGCGCTCGTATGGGTCGCCCTGTGGCGCCTTGGGTGCCTGGCAGAGCCGCTCTCCCCACTGGTACTAACTCTCCCCACTCGTACCCAAGAGAACGAGCGACGCTCGACCTCGCCAAGGCAGGTTTCCCCGGCCCCACTTGTGGGTCAGAGTTTGCGCAACCGGATGTTGCTCACCTTGTGATCGGCGCCCTTGGTGAGGACGAGCATTGCCCGGGCCCGAGTCGGCAGGACGTTCTCGACGAGGTTCGGTTCGTTGATCGTCCGCCAGATGTGCAGCGCCGTGGCGCGGGCCTCAATATCCGACAGGGCGGCATACCGTCGGAAGTAGGACTCGGGTCGAGCGAACGCCGTCTGCCGCAACCGCAAGAAGCGCTGGATGTACCACTCCTCGATGAGTTGCAGCTCGGCGTCGACGTAGACCGAGAAATCGAAGAAGTCGCTCACTGCGAGGCCGGTGCGCCCGAGGGTGTCCAGGGGCGGGGCCTGCAGGACATTGAGCCCCTCGACGATGAGGACGTCCGGGTGGGCGACCGTCGTCGTCTCGCCGGGGACGATGTCATAGCTCACGTGGGAGTAGACGGGGGCCGCGACCTCGGGGCGACCGGACTTGACGTCCGTGAGGAAACGCAAGAGTGCCGCACGGTCATACGACTCGGGAAAACCCTTGCGCTGCAGGAGCCCTCGGCCCTCAAGTTCCGCGTTTGGCAACAGGAACCCATCGGTGGTGAGTAACTCCACCCGGGGCGATTCGGGCCACCGCCGCAGCATTTCTTGCAGGATGCGGGCCGTCGTGGACTTGCCCACCGCCACCGAGCCGGCGACACCGATAACGAAGGGTGTCTTTGCGGGGGCCTCGCCGAGGAAGGACGAGGTGACGCCGTGCAAACGCCGCGCCGCCGACACATAGAACGTGAGCAGACGCGACAGCGGCAGATAGATCGCCTCGACCTCGGCGAGATCGAGGGTGTCGCCAACCCCGCGCAACCGGGCAACGTCATCTTGGTTGAGCGTCAACGGTTGGTTGGCTCGCAACCGGGCCCAGTCCGATCGGGCGAGATCGACGTAAGGCGACTGCGTCCTCGTGAGCGTCACGCGCACCATTCTGGCGGACGGGCCGTTCGCGCAGCCCGCCGCGGCTCGAATCCGGACCCGGTGCGGGCAGTTAGGCTTGCGTGCTATGTGCGGAATTGTTGGTTATGTGGGGCAGAACGTCGACGGCAGGGCGCTTGACGTCGTCATGGAGGGATTGGCCCGGCTTGAGTACCGGGGGTATGACTCGGCCGGAGTCGCCCTCGTCACCGAGAGCGGCGTCGAAACGGAGAAGCGCTCCGGCAAGTTGGAGAACCTTCGCGGCGCCCTCGCGGCGCACCCGATGTCGGACTCGCGGACGGGGATCGGACACACCCGATGGGCGACTCACGGCGGGCCGACGGATGGCAACGCCCATCCCCACCGCGGCGGAACCGAGGGCAAACTCGCCCTCATCCACAACGGCATCATCGAGAACTTCCATTCGCTGAAGAAAGCACTGCTCGCGGAGGGCGCCCACTTCGAGTCCGAGACCGACACCGAGGTCGCGGCCAAGCTCGTGGGGCGCGAGTTTGACAAGACCGGTGACCTCACGGCGGCGATGCGCAACGTCGTCAACACCCTCGAAGGCGCGTTCACACTGCTCGCGGTCCACGCCGACCAACCAGGCGTTGTCGTGGGCGCTCGACGCAACAGTCCGCTCGTCGTGGGGCTGGGCGATGGCGAGAACTTCATGGGCTCGGACGTGGCCGCTTTCATCGGGTACACCCGGCAAGCCCTCGAGCTCGGCCAGGACCAAATCGTCACGATCACCCCGCAGACCCACGCGGTGATCAACTTCGACGGCAGCCCGGCGGAGGGCACGCGGTACGAGGTCACCTGGGACGCGGCCGCTGCGGAAAAGGGTGGCTACGCCACCTTCATGGAGAAGGAGATCCACGACCAGCCGCACGCAGTCGGGGACACCTTGCTCGGTCGCACCCACGAAGACGGCCGGTTAGTCCTCGACGAGGTCCGCATCCCCGAGGAGCGGCTGCGGTCTGTGGACCGGATCACGATCGTCGCCTGCGGAACCGCCGCGTATGCCGGGATGGTCGCGAAATACGCCATCGAACATTGGGCCCGGATCCCGGTCGAGGTGAGCCTCGCCCACGAGTTCCGTTACTGCGACCCGATCGTGGACGCCAACACCCTCGTCGTCTCGATCAGCCAGTCCGGCGAAACGATGGACACCTTGATGGCGGTCAAGCACGCCCGCGAACTCGGGGCGATGACCCTCTCGATCTGCAACACCCACGGTTCAACCATCCCGCGTGAGTCGGACGCCGTGCTCTACACCCACGCCGGCCCGGAAATTGCCGTCGCCTCGACGAAGGCCTTCCTCGCCCAGATCACCGCCTGCTACATCCTCGGGCTCTACCTCGCGCAGCTGCGTGGCGGGACGTACGCCGACGAAGCCAAGTCGGTGATGAAGGAACTCCACGAGATCCCCGCGAAGATCGAGGACCTCCTCGGCCGGATGGACCGGGTCAAGGAGATTGCCCGGTTCATGGCTGACACCCGCGCGGTGCTCTTCCTCGGCCGGAACGTGGGCTACCCGGTGGCGATGGAGGGCGCACTCAAACTTAAGGAACTGGCCTACATCCACGCCGAGGGCTTTGCTGCCGGCGAACTCAAGCATGGTCCCATCGCGCTGATCGAGGCGGGGCAGCCGGTCTTCATCGTCGTTCCCGGCCCGGCGACCCCCCACGACCTCCACAAGAAGGTCGTCTCCAACATTCAGGAGATCCGGGCCCGCGGCGCCCGCACCCTCGTCATCGCCGAGGACGGCGACGAGGACGTGGTTCCCTTCGCAGATGAGGTCATCCGCATCCCGCGGTGCTCACCCATGCTGGCGCCGCTGCTCGCCGTCGTGCCCCTGCAGGTCTTTGCGCTTGCGCTGTCGACGGCCAAGGGCCTCGATGTCGATCAGCCTCGCAACCTCGCCAAGAGCGTCACGGTCGAGTAGTCGGCCAACGGTGATCATCGGGGTGGGCATCGACGTCGTCGACATCGCCCGGTTCGAGCGCACCCTCGAGCGCACCCCGGCATTGCGTGAACGTCTCTTTGTCGAGTCCGAGTCCGCCGGGCTCATGCGCTCCCTTGCCGCGCGTTTCGCCGCGAAGGAGGCCTTCGCCAAAGCGCTCGGGGCCCCCGTCGGCCTCCGCTGGCACGACGCGACCGTCCGCAGTGGCCCCGACGGTCGCCCGCACCTCGACTACACCGGGAGCGTGGCCGCCCGGGTCACGGAACTGGGGATCACCTCGGTCCACCTTTCCCTCTCGCACGACGCCGGGATCGCCTCGGCGCTCGTGATCTGCGAGCGGCAAGAACCGTGATCGAGGCGTGGTCGACGACCCAGGTGTATGCCGCGGAAGCGGCGCTGATGGCGACCCTCGACCCAACCCCGACCGGCGATGGCGACGGTGAGTTGATGGGCCGGGCCGTTCGCGGCCTGGCCGCCGTCCTCACTGCCCGCCTCGCCGCCCCCGGCGCACGCTCGGTCGTCGCCCTGGTCGGAGCCGGAAACAACGGCGCAGACGCGCTGTATGCCGCCGCCCGGCTGGCGCGCGCGGGGCACCTCGTCGCGGCGGTACACGGCAACCAGGTTCACGAGCGCGCCCTCGCCGCGGCCCTCGCCGCCGGAGTCGTGATCGCGGCGGGCGCGAGTGAGGAGTCGCTCGACCTCATCCGCGAGGCGGACGTCATCCTGGACGGCATCGTCGGAATCGGGGGGCGCCCGGGGCTGCCTGCCTATGCGCAACCCTGGGTGGCGGCGATTCCGGACGCGGCCTACGTCTTGGCGGTCGACCTCCCATCAGGTCAAGACCCGTCCGGCGAGGTGCTCGACCCCGACGGCGTCTTCGCTGATGAGACCGTGACGTTCTCGGTGGCTAAACCGGTTCACCTCCTGCCGCCGACCGAGCAGACCGTCGGGCTACTCACCGTGGTCGACATCGGATTGGCGCTGCCGCAGCCCGATCCGGCCCTTGCGACTGCGCGTGTGCGCCGGTTGACCCGAGCGGACGTTGCGCCGCTGTGGCCGACGCCGGGGCCAGGCGACGACAAGTATTCGCGGGGCGTGCTCGGGATCGTCGCTGGGGGCGAGTCCTACTCGGGCGCCGCGGTGCTCGCCTGCCTGGCCGCCGTCGAAGCCGGCGTCGGGATGGTCCGGTATGTGGGGACGCCGACGCCCGAGGGGCTCGTTCGGGCCGCGGTCCCGGAGGCCGTGCACGGGCCCGGGCAGGTCAGCGCGTGGCTCATCGGGCCGGGCCTCGACGTGACGGCGAGCGGCGCTGCCGCTGATCGGCAACTGGCGTGCGCGCGCGCGGCGTTGGCGGGCGCGGACCCGGTGGTCCTCGACGCGGGCGGGCTTGACCTGTTGACGGGCCCTCGGGCGGCCCCCACGCTGCTCACCCCTCATGCCGGCGAGTGCGCCCGGTTGCTGACTCGGCTCGGCGCCGACTCTGGCGGGGTGACTCGGGCTAACGCAAAGACGTCCCGCATCGAGGCCGAGCCTTGGGCCAATGCGAGGTCTTTCGTCGGCGCGGGCGAGGTGACTCGGGCCATGGTGACCGCAGCCCCCCTGCGATATGCCGCGGCGTTGGCCGATCTGACCGGGGCCACGGTCTTGCTCAAGGGCTCGACAACGCTGATCGTCAGCCCGGCGCCCTCGTCGCCGGTCTATAGCCAGGGCCCCGCCCCCGCCTGGCTGGCCACGGCCGGCTCCGGTGATGTCCTCGCCGGTCTCGCCGGAACCCTGCTCGCGGCTGGCCTCCCGCCAGCGCCGGTCGGCGCCCTTGCCGCCCTCGTGCACGGCCTTGCCGCCGACGAGGCCAATCCGGGAGGTCCGGTGCGGGCGGCCGCGCTCGCCCACGGCATCCCGCGCGCGGTTGCTGCCGCCCGCCGGGATCGGTGACCAACGCAACCCGATCGGCGCCAACCCTGCGCGGTTCCAGGGCGATCTGACCGAGCCAGTGCCCGCCTCGAGCTGAGCGAGCGGGGGGCGAGCGACTTAGACTGCTGCCCACCATGGACGGCGAACCCAGCAACGCAGCCACCTCCCCGGGCGGCGCGTCCTCCCCGGGCGGCGCGTCCTCCCCGGGCGGCGCGTCGCAGCCACTCGCGGGGGAGTCGGGCTACGCCGAGATCGACCTCGCCGCGATCACTGCCAACGTGCAGGAACTCAACCGGCGCGCCGGGTCGGCGGAGGTGCTGGCGGTCGTCAAGGCCGACGGTTACGGTCACGGCGCGCTGCCGAGCGCCCGGGCTGCCATCGCAGGGGGTGCCACCTGGCTCGGGGTCGCCCAACTGTCGGAGGCGCTTGCGTTGCGCGCCAATGGAATCCGCGGCCCGATCCTCACCTGGCTCTATGTGCCGGGCGCAGACTTTGACTCGGCCATCCTCAGCAATATCGACATCACTGTCTCCGCCCCGTGGGCCCTGTCCGCAGTCGTCGCTGCGGCGCGCGCCCGCGGGACAACGGCCCGTATCCATCTCAAGGTCGACACCGGGTTGGCCCGCAACGGGGCATATGGCTCCGCGTGGTCCCTGCTCGTGGACGCCGCCGCGAAAGCCCAGGCCGAGGGGGCCGTCGAGGTCATTGGGGTGTGGTCGCACTTCGCCTACGCCGACGCCCCGCAACACCCCACCGTCCGCGCGCAGCAGGCGAACTTCGAGGACGCCGTTGCGCAGTTGGTGCGCGCCGGAGTGCGACCACAGGTGCGACATCTCGCCAATTCCGCGGCGACGCTCACGAATCCGGCCACGCACTACGACCTCGTTCGCCCCGGGCTGGCCATCTATGGGCTCTCGCCGGTGCCCGAACTGGCGACGTCCGCGCAGCTCGGGTTGCGGGAGGCGATGCGCGTCGTGGCCCGGTTGGCCTTGGTCAAGGAGGTGGGCGCAGGGCAGGGAGTGAGCTACGGGCATACCTATGTGACGGCTGCCGACACCCGCCTCGGGCTGGTCCCACTCGGCTATGCGGACGGCATCCCACGCAATGCTTCCGGCGTCGGACCGGTGGCCCTCGGCGGAGTGCGCCACACCATCGCCGGGCGGGTGTGCATGGACCAGTTCGTTCTCGACCTTGGCCGCTCCCAAGAGGCCGCGCCCGGGGATGACGTCGTCCTATGGGGTTGCGGGGCGGACGGCGAGCCCACGGCCCAGGACTGGGCCGAGGCAACCGGGACGATCAGCTACGAACTCGTCACGCGGCTCTCGGCCCGACTTCCGCGGATCTATCGGACGGGCACCTGATGTCGAGGACCCCGGCCATGTCCGCGACCGAATTGGGCAGCGACCTCGTCCCTGGCAGCGCGGCCGGTGTCAGCGCTGCGGCGGTCGGCCTCGGTTTCGCGGCGGCTGGCGTCGTCCTCGCCGCCGGTGCCGCGGTGGCGCGCCGGGCGACGTTGAGTCGGCGTCTGCTCGACCCCATCGACGCCCTCGAAACCGGGGTGCCCCATCCGTTCGACGACCTCCCGGCCCGGCAGGTGTGGGTGACCTCTGAAACCGGGAACAGGCTCTATGTCGAGATCGACGAGCCCGCCGGCGGCGACCGGGGACCGACCGTCGTCTTTTCACACGGCTTCTGCCTGAGCTCCAAGTCCTGGGTTTTGCAGCGGCGGGCCCTCGTCGCCGCCGGCGTGCGCTGCGTCGCGTGGGACCAGCGCGGCCACGGTCGATCCGACCAGGCCCCAGAGGGCACTTACTCGCTCGAACACTGTGGGCGCGACTTGGGCGCGGTCATCGAGGGGACCGCGCCGAGCGGTGACCTTGTGCTCGCCGGTCACTCCATGGGCGCGATGACGATGATGGCCCTCGCCGAGGCCAACCCCGCACTCATCCGCGACCGGGTGATCGGCGCGGCTTTCGTGGCCACGAGCGCCGGGGGGGTCGGCCTGCACGGGCGCGGTATGCCGCGTCGGCTCAGCGCAGCCGCGGTACGGCTCGCCCCGCTGGTGCTCGCCAACTTGGCTGGCCAGAACCGGGTATGGCAACGGGTGCGGACGGCTGCGCGTGACGTCGAATCCGCGGTCATTGAGCGGTTCTCATTTGACTCCGAGGTGAGCGAGGAGACGGTGCGGTTCGCCGCCGACATGCTGACGGGCACCGACCTGGCCGTCGTCGGTGCCTTCGTGCAAACGTTGGACGCGCACAGCCGGATCGCGACGTTGGCAGCGTTTGACCGCGCGGACGTCCTCGTGCTCAACGGCGAGGCGGATAGGCTCACGCCTCCCGAGAACAGCGCGATGTTGGTCGCCGCCTTGCCGCACAGCGAGCACGTCGTGATTCGAGATGCCGGGCATCTCGTCATGCTCGAACATCCGACCGTCGTCAGCGCCCAATTCCTTGCCCTGATCGAGCGTGCTGTGGCGGCCCGGGCTCTCTCCGGTACGGCCACCCACGGTCGCCTTCGCCGGATGGTGACCGATGTCGCCCGCCGTCGACGGGTCGCCGCCGTGGCGCAGAAGGCGC
>CAZACX010000005.1:28097-30799 GCA_964483685.1 uncultured Intrasporangiaceae bacterium | reverse complement strand
GCCCTCGCCACGGTCTTGCGCGCCGGGGACCTCGTCGTCCTCACCGGGGACCTCGGTGCCGGAAAGACGACGCTCACCCAGGGACTCGGCAAGGGTTTGGGGGTGCGCGGGCCGATCACGTCGCCCACCTTCGTCATCGCCCGGGTGCACCCGTCGCTTCGATCGGGACCGGCGCTCGTCCATGTCGACGCCTACCGGTTGGGGTCGCTCGACGAGCTTGAGGACATGGACCTTGACGCGACGATCGAGGCTGCGGTGACGGTGGTCGAATGGGGCGAAGGTTTGGTGGAGCAACTCACCGAATCCCACCTCCACGTCACCCTCGTCGCCGACCCCGTCACTGAGGTCCGACGGTTGCGGATCGAGGCGCTCGGGCCCCGCTGGTCCGGGCCGGCGACCCGGGCCGTGCTCGCGGCCCTCGTGAGCAATCCGCTTGGGGGAGAAGACTAAGCATGCTGCTTCTTGCCATCGACACGGCCACCTCGGCGATCACCGTGGCCTTGTTCGAGGATGATGTGCTCGCCGAGGAATCCATCGTTGACGCCCGCCGGCACACTGAGGAGTTGGCCCCGGCGATTGCCCGCGCCCTTGCCAGTGCCCATCGCGAGATCGGCGAAGTCACCGACATCGCCGTCGGAACGGGCCCCGGCCCCTTCACGGGTCTGCGGGTGGGGTTGGTGACGGCGATGACCATGGCGCACGCGCTCGGCATACCCGTGCATGGGGTGTGTTCGTTGGACGCGCTCGCCCAGACGTACCTCGACGCGGGTGGAACGGGTGAGTTTGTTGTCGCCACCGACGCCCGCCGCAAGGAGGTCTATTGGGCCCGGTATGCCGCGGCCGCGTCGGGCGAGTTGGTCGCCCAGACGGAACCGGCAGTCGACCGGCCGGGCGAGTTGCCCGCGTCCGTGACCGCTCTTCCCGTCGTTGGGCGTGGGGGGCGGATGTATGCGCAGTGGTTGCCGCACGCGGTCGGCCCCCTCGATGTCTCGGCGGCGTCATTGGCCCGACTCGCCGCCGGCCGGGTGGCGCGGGGGCTGGCTATGCCGATCACGCCGCGGTATCTGCGGCGCCCCGACGCTCTCGCCCCGGGCGTGCCCAAATCGACCCTCTTACCGGCGCCGGGTGTGCGTCGGTGAGCCCAAATGTGTTGGGAGACAGCGAGTTCACCCTGCGGGATTTGGCCTGGCCCGACATCGAAACGTTGGTGACATTGGAGCGGGAGCTGTTTGCTGCGGACGCCTGGGCGGGCTCGACCTGGTGGGCTGAGCTCGCGGGTCGACCTCGACGCGACTATGTTCTCGCGATCGATCGGGCCGGGGAACTCGCGGGCTATGCCGGTCTCGATCACGGCGGCGATGTCGCGGACGTGATGACGATTGCCGTCACCTCGGCCGCGCGGGGCCGGGGCTTGGGCGCGGCGTTGCTCGCCGAGATCGAGGAGCGGGCATCCTCGCGCGGGGCCCAAGCACTCCTCCTCGAGGTCCGCGCCGACAACGCTCCGGCGATCCGGTTCTATGCGACGGCAGGTTTTGACGTGCTCGCGACGCGACGCAGGTACTACCAGCCGGGTGATGTCGACGCCGTCGTCATGCGGAAACTGTTGTCAGGTGGACCGGAACCGTTGTCGGACCGGTCGAAACCGTTGCGGGGCGGACCGAAACCGTTGTCGGGCAAGGGAGATCAGTCGTGAGTACGCAGGAACCCCTTGTCCTCGGGATCGAGACGTCCTGCGACGAAACCGGCGTCGGCATCGTCCGCGGCGAGACCCTGCTCGTTGACGCGATCGCGAGCAGCGTTGACGAGCACGCCCGATTCGGTGGGGTGGTGCCCGAAGTGGCGAGTCGGGCCCACCTTGAGGCCATGGTCCCGACGATCGAGCGGGCCGCCCGCCAGGCCGGGATCGAGTTGCGGCACCTCGATGCCATCGCGGTGACGTCCGGGCCAGGTCTCGCGGGAGCACTGATGGTGGGGGTGGCCTCGGCCAAGGCGCTGGCGCTCGCGCTCGGCATACCGCTCTATGGCGTTAACCATCTTGCTGCCCACGTCGCCGTCGACATCGTCGAGCACGGCCCGCTGCCGGAACCCGTGATGGCCATGCTCGTCTCTGGCGGGCACTCATCGCTCCTGCTCGTGCCCGATGTGACCTGCGACGTGCGTTCCCTCGGGGCGACGATCGACGATGCGGCGGGGGAGGCGTTCGACAAGGTGGCCCGGGTGCTCGGGTTGCCATTTCCGGGCGGGCCACACATCGATCGGGCCGCGCGGGACGGAGCGATCGTCATCGACTTCCCCCGGGGTTTGACGTCGGGACGGGACGTGGAGCGGCATCGTTTCGACTTCTCGTTCTCCGGACTCAAGACCGCGGTCGCCCGGTGGGTAGAGACCGAGCGGGCCGCCGGGCGGGTCGTCCCCGTCGCCGACGTCGCCGCGTCGTTCCAGGAGGCGGTCGTCGATGTGTTGACTCGCAAGGCCATCGACGCCTGCCGCACTTACGGCGTCGAACATCTCCAGATTGGCGGGGGAGTCGCCGCCAACTCTCGCCTACGTGCGCTCGCCCAAACCCGTTGCGACGCAGCGAATATCAGTTTGCGGGTGCCGCGTCCTGGACTGTGCACCGACAACGGCGCCATGGTCGCCGCACTCGGGGCACAGCTGGTCGCTCGCGGCCGGATGCCCTCGGAGTTGGACTTTGGCGCCGA
>CAZACX010000005.1:26612-27997 GCA_964483685.1 uncultured Intrasporangiaceae bacterium | reverse complement strand
GGGAGCAGGGCAGCGGGAGCAGGTCAGGGTGCGCAGGTCGCCAAGCCGCGAGCCCTTTTGAGGGTCAGGACCCTGTTGACCGCACCCTCCACCTGGCGGGCGAAGGCCTCATCCGTCGCCGCGCGCTCCTCGATCGCCGAAGCCATCGGGGCGATCGTCGCCGGGCTCGCGGTCAGCACGATATCGCCGCCCGCAGCGAGGAAGCGGGTCGCGCGTTCACCGACGGGAACGGCGGAGACCGAGGCGGCGGCACCGACATCATCGGTGATGACGACCCCGCGATAACCGAGGTGGCCGCGCAGCACTCCGTCAATGACGGCCGAGGAAAACAGTGCCTGGTTCTTGGCGTCGATGTTCGGATAGTTCGCCGAGCCGACCATGACGAAGTCGGCGCCCGCGGCGATCCCCGCCCGAAATGGCTCGAGGTACGGATCGGTCGCCGTCGTCACCACATCAGTGATCTCCGCAGCGCTGTAGTCGGTGTTGTCCCGCACCCGACCCAGGCCGGGGAAGTGTTTGACGGTCGCCGCCACGCCCCCCGCATGCATGCCCTCGATGAAGGCCTCGACGCCCGGGATGACCGCGGCCGGGGTGGCGCCGTATTCCCGGTGGTGCTTCCCGATGGGTTCGTTGGCGGTGCCCAAGTCGGCGGGAACCGTGTCGGCGACCGGGGCGAGGTTGACGTTGATCCCGCTCTCCGCTAACTCATCCGCCCAGGTGGTGGCCGACGTGCGCAGTGCCGATGGGCTCAGCGCCCCCTGGTCGGTCGCCGAGGGAATGGCGCTGAATCCTGGGCCCCGCAGCGGCTGAACCTGCCCGCCCTCTTGGTCCGCGGCGAGAAACAACCCGACCCCGCCCGCAAGGGAGTTGAGGTGGTGCGTGGCCGCGGTGACCGACGTGGTTCCACTCCAGCGACCCAGGAGGATGACGCCGCCGACGTGCTGGTCCGTGACCTGTGCGTCGACGCCGCCGACATCCGATCCGGAGTCCAGGGCCACCATGAGTAACTGGCCGATGCGCTCTTGGGGACTCAGTGTCTCGACGAGTTCGCGCACGCAGCGGGCCGCCGCCGCGTTCGGGTCGGAGGTCGATGTGGAGCCCAAGGAGGAGGCGGGCGAGGACGGGGGCGCGCTCGCTGAGGTGGCCGGGTTCGTGCCCTGGCCCGCCAGCGAGCCGGAGCCAGCTCCCACGCCGCAGCCGACGAGCACGGAGCCCGCGGTGGCGACGGCGACGCCGACTCCGAGCAGGCCGGCCAAGGATCGTCGGGAGCGGTCGCGCGCGTTCATTCCTGGGACGGTAACGCCTTCCCGTGAATGCGGGACAATCAGCGCCGGCGTTCACCCCCCGGTGCGCGACCCCCAGGGCCCGGCAACCCGGTGCCCGGG
>CAZACX010000005.1:1819-26512 GCA_964483685.1 uncultured Intrasporangiaceae bacterium | reverse complement strand
CGGCAACCCGGTGCCCGGGTGACAGGTTGCCCGGGTGAGTGGTTGCCCGAGACGACGGGTGCACTCGATGGTTTGGCAGATTCGTGTGATGAGCGGAAGGTGCGTGTGATGGGACGAGTGCTGGTTGTTGGCTCGCTCAACGTTGACCTCGTAACGAAGGTCGAGCGGCATCCCCGCTCGGGGGAAACCGTCCGAGGCGAGGGCATGGAGCGCTTTGCCGGCGGCAAGGGCGCCAACCAAGCGGTCGCGGCCGCTCAGGCCGGGGCGCACGTGGCGCTCATCGGGTGCATCGGTTCCGACGAGGATGGGCGCAACTATGTGCAGCGGCTGGCTGCCCGAGGCATCGACGTCAACGGGGTGGCGACCGTACGCGGTCCCACCGGTCATGCGCTGATCGTCGTCGATGAAGACGGCGAGAACACCATCGTCGCGGTGCCGGGGGCCAACGCCCTGCTCACGAGCGCCGCCTTGGCCCCGCTGCGCGGCCTCCAACCGGGTGATGTCGTTGTCCTGCAACTGGAAATTCCCCTTGACGTGGTTGCAGCGGCGGCACGTTTGGCCCATGGGGCCGGGGCTCGGGTCGTGCTCAACCTCGCGCCGTATGCCGCGCTGGACCCGGACGTCGTCGCCCTCGCCGATCCGGTCGTTGTCAATGAGCACGAGGCGATGGCGCTCGCGGATAGCGACACCTTCGGGTCCTCGCTGCTCGTCACCCTCGGCGCCGCGGGAGCGAACTGGGATGGGCTGAGCGTCACCGCCAGCGCCCTGGCGCCGCAGGACATTCGAGACACGACCGGGGCCGGTGACGCCTTCGTTGGCGCGCTCGCCGCGGCCCTCGCTGCGGGGGCCGATCGGCATACGGCCCTGCTCGCGGCGACCACGGCGGGCTCGGCGGCGCTGCGACACGCCGGGGCTCAACCGGAGCCGCGCCTGTGACGGGTCGCCGTCGGCGGGTATGCGTGGCTGGCCGAGCCGACCCGGTGTTCGCCGAACGAACCCCGCAGTTGCCGAGCGACCCGCCAAGGGGACCGGGCGTTCTAAGGTGGCCGGGTGAGTAACTCTGCGCAGTCCCGTCGCGATGTCGGTCTCGTCTTCCTCGGCGCCTCGCAGGTCGCGGGAGTCGGCGACCCGAAGGCCCTCGGGTGGGTCGGGCGCGTCGTCGCCCGCAGCCAGAGTCCGGACATCGTCCTCACGACGTACAACCTCGGGGTCCGCGGGGCCACCTCGGCCGACAGCCTCGACCGGTTTCGCGCCGAGACCCCGGCCCGATTCGATGGGCGGGCGGAGCGGCGCCTGGTCGTCTCCCTCGGTACGGAGGACATCGCCGCCGGAGTCAGCATCGCGCGGCACCGGCTCAATCTCGCGACGATCCTCGACGACGCGGCGAGCGTGGGGCTCTCGGCCTTCGGTGTCGGCCCGGCGCCCGCGGGGAGCGGTGAGCAACTCAACGGGGCGATCGAGGCGTTCGCCGAGGCGGAGGCCGACGTCTGCGGCCGTCGAGGGGTGCCCTTTGTCGACTGCTACCGCCCGCTCGTCGAGCACGAACAGTGGGTCGCCGACCTGGCCGTTTCACCGATCCCGGGGCACCCGCTGCAGGCCGGTTACGGCTTGATCGCCTGGCTCGTCCTCAACAACGGATGGCGCGAGTGGCTCGACATTGCCGGGGACCAATGACCACCGTCGATCGGCCCGTGCGGATCGGTGTTCAACTGCACCCCCAGCAGGGTTCGTATGCCGCGATCCGCGCGGCTGCCGCCCGCGCCGAGGATCTGGGCGTGGACGTGCTCTTCAACTGGGACCACTTCTTCCCGTTGTACGGCGACCCGGACGGTCCGCACTTCGAGTGCTGGACGATGCTCGCAGCCTGGGCCGAAGCCACGTCCCGCGTGGAGATCGGCGCCCTCGTGAGCTGCAATTCCTATCGCAATCCCCAACTGCTGGCCGATATGGCCCGCACCGTGGATCACATCAGTGCGGGTCGGCTGATCCTCGGCATCGGATCAGGGTGGTACGAACGCGATTACGACGCCTACGGCTACGAGTTCGGGACAGCCGGGTCGCGACTCGCGGACCTCGGGGAGGCCCTTGAGCTGATCGACTCGCGATGGGCGGCGCTCAACCCGCCACCAACGCGCCAAATCCCGGTCCTCATTGGTGGCGGCGGTGAACGCAAAACGCTGCGCCTCGTGGCGAAGCATGCAAACATCTGGCACTCCTTTGCCCACGGTGAGGAGCTCGCGCACAAACTCACCGTGCTGACCCAGCACTGTGCCGACGTCGGCCGCGATGTCGCGGAGATCGAGGTTTCGGTGGGGGTCGGCGGGCTGGGCCGCGAGGGGCGCCGTCCCGAGCCGCCTCAGGTCGAGGGCCAGCCGCTCTACGACCTCGGCGCCCGCCTCTTCACGATGGGTGTGGGTGGGCCGGACTTCGACCTCTCGGTTGTTGAGCCGTGGGTGGCGTGGCGGGACGAGGTCAACGCCCGCTGAGGTCCACCCGGTCGAGGACGAGGACCCAGGGGCGCTTGGCGAGACGGGTGATGAGGATCGTTGCCTGGGCGCCCTTTCCGGCCGATCGGCCGACCCCGAGTTGCTTGCGCACCTTCGACTCGTCCAGATCGACGCCGCGCTTCTTGATCGTCAGGCCGGTGACTCCGTCGCGGCGGAGCCAGGCTCGCACCTCCGTTGGGGCGAACGGCATGGCGGCGATGATGCGATACCGCCGGGCAAACCCGAGGTCGACGGCGACGTTGCTCGTCACGTAGCCGAGCCCGGCCTCGAGTTCGGCGCCGTGGACCGCGGCGGTGACCGCGCCGGTTAGGCCGGCGAGCCGAACCGCGGGATTGGTCTCATAGAGCCAGTCGCCGAGGGCGTCGAGGCTGCCCAAGGTGGGCGGGTTCGGATCTGCGTCGGCCTCCGTCACGACGACTGCCAGGCCCCCGGAACCGCCGCCGCTTACGGGAGTAGTCGCACCCGTCAGTGACCCGCTTCGCGGAGCCAGCCCGCCCCCGATGGTCACGGGGACTTCGGGGCCCGTGCCACCGGGAAGTACCCGAGCCGTGCGACCGACCTGACGGACCAGGGGTCCCCACCACAGGGCGCATTCGAGGGCGTCACCGCCGACGGAAACCCACTCCGCCTCGGTCCCGGCGGGAACCCGATCCCGGGGGAAGACCGGCGCGAGCTTGACCCCCGTCGCCGGGACCCGCGCGGCGACTCGACCGACGAAGTCCCACGTTGGCGACAGGTCCTCGAGACGGAAGAGGCGGGTGGTTCGGCCGTCGATGTCGGCAACCCCAGGCCGTCGCCGCGCCGGATCGAGCCACACCCCGACCTCCCGGCCCCCGCCGAGGTCAAGGTTGAGGAGGTCAAGATTGAGGTCCTCGGCGCGGCCGACGTCGGCGCGGGCGCTGGTCCAGGGCCGCAGATTCTGCGTGGCGAGCGCCGCGGTGACTGGGTCGGCATCGAGCGCCACGACGCCGAGACCCGCCGCGGCAAATGCCATCGCATCGGCGCCGATGCCGCAGCCGAGATCATGAACGACCGCCACGCCCGCCTCCACGAAGCGCTCCGCATGGCCCTGCGCGACGACCCATCGGGTCGCCTGTTCGAGTCCGTCCCGCGTCAGCAGGAGGGTGTCGGCGGCGCCCCCAAACTTCGCGCGGGCCCGCGCCCGAAGCTCCTGTTGGGTCAACGCCGCCGCCGCCAACTGCGGCTCGAGCCCCGTCGCCCGCAGGTGGGCCGCGACAGTGACGGCCGTGTCCGCGGCATACGGGGGCAGGCTGTTGACGACGGCCCGGCCCGCCGCGGAGCCCAGCCACTGCACCGTCGCCACGTCCATAGGGCCCATCCTTGCCGACACCGGGCCCGCTTCCGGCCGACACCGGACCGACTTCGCACCGGCGCCGGGCCCGCTTCCGGCCGACACCGGACCGACCGCGCACCGGCACCGATTGGCACTCAAGTTGACCGAGTGCTAATCGGAGACTTAGATTTCGTGTTGGCACTCTCCTTGTGTGAGTGCCAACGTGCGCCAGGCCATCGATCCCCGCGACGGCGACGGCCCTGGAGTACACCCCAACGTTCTTATCCACCCCCGAAGTAGCGAAGGAGTCATCGTGTCGGTTTCTATCAAGCCGCTCGAAGACCGCATCGTCATCAAGTCTCTTGAGGCTGAGCAGACGACGGCGTCCGGCCTTGTCATCCCGGACACGGCCAAGGAAAAGCCCCAGGAGGGCGAGGTTCTGGCCGTGGGCCCGGGCCGCTGGAATGAGGACGGCGACGAGCGCATCCCGCTCGACGTCAAGGTCGGTGACCGCGTGATCTACAGCAAGTACGGCGGCACTGAGATCAAACATGGCGGCGAGGAGTACCTCATCCTGTCCGCCCGCGACGTCCTCGCCATCGTCGGCTGACGTCCGTTCCACTGCATACGTATGCCGTGGGCGCGCCCCACGGTGCGCCCGCGGCATACGCCGTTTTCGACTTCCATAAGTAAGGACATCCATGGCAAAGGAACTGGAGTTCACCGACTCCGCCCGCCACTCGCTGGAGCGGGGCGTCGATGCCCTGGCCAATGCGGTCAAGGTGACGCTCGGGCCCAAGGGTCGCAACGTCGTCATCGACAAGAAGTGGGGCGCCCCGACGATCACCAATGACGGCGTGACGATCGCCCGGGAGATCGAGCTCGAGGACGCCTTTGAGAACCTCGGCGCTCAGCTCGCCAAGGAGGTCGCGACCAAGACGAACGACGTCGCCGGTGACGGCACGACGACCGCGACCGTCCTCGCGCAGGCGATGGTCAAGGAAGGGCTGCGCAACGTCGCTGCGGGCGCCGCGCCCTCCAGCCTCAAGAGGGGCATTGACGCCGCTGTCGAGGCGCTCAACGACCGTCTGCTCGCCAACGCGCGCGAACTCGGCGGCAAGGAAGAGATCGCTCAGGTCGCCTCCCTCTCCGCGCAGGACGAGGGCATCGGCGCCATCATCGCCGACGCCTTTGACAAGGTCGGCAAGGATGGTGTCATCACCGTCGAGGAGTCCTCGACCGCCGAGACCGTCCTCGAGTTCACCGAGGGCATGCAGTTCGACAAGGGTTACATCAGCCCCTACATGGTCTCCGACCCCGAGCGGATGGAGGCCGTCCTCGAGGACGCCTACGTCCTCATCAACCAGAGCAAGATCAGCACGATCGCTGACCTGCTGCCGGTCCTTGAGAAGGTCATGAAGACCGGCAAGCCGCTGCTCGTCATTGCCGAAGACATCGACGGCGAGGCCCTGTCGACGCTCGTCGTCAACAAGCTGCGCGGGACATTCAATGCGGTCGCCGTCAAGGCGCCCGGATTCGGCGATCGTCGCAAGGCGATGCTTCAGGACATGGCCGTGCTCACTGGCGGCCAGGTTGTCTCCGAGGAGGTCGGGCTCAAGCTCGACCAGGTCAGCATCGAGATGCTCGGTCAGGCCCGCCGCATCGTCGTCACCAAGGACACGACGACGATCGTCGAGGGCAATGGCGCCTCGGATGAGGTCACCGGTCGAATCAACACCATCAAGGCTGAGATCGAGCGCACCGACTCCGACTGGGACCGCGAAAAGCTCCAGGAGCGCCTCGCCAAGCTTGCCGGTGGCGTGTGTGTCATCAAGGTTGGCGCCCACACTGAGGTCGAGCTCAAGGAAAAGAAGCACCGCATCGAGGATGCGATTTCGGCCACCCGCGCCGCGATCGAGGAAGGCATCGTCGCCGGTGGCGGCACCGCTTTGGTGCACGCGCTATCTGCGCTCGATGGCCTCGGCCTCACCGGGGACGAGCTCACCGGCGCCAACATCGTCGCCAAGGCCGCGGCCGAGCCGCTGCGTTGGATCGCCGAGAACGCCGGGATGGAGGGCTACGTCGCCGTCGCCAAGGTCAAGGAGCTCCCCGTGGGCCAGGGCCTCAACGCGGCGACCGGTGAGTATGTCGACCTCGCGGAGGCTGGGGTTGTCGACCCGGTCAAGGTGACCCGTTCGGCGCTGCGCAACGCGGCGTCAATCGCGTCGATGATCCTCACGACCGACACCCTGGTCGTGGAGAAGAAGGAAGACGAGCCGGCGGCTCCCGCCGGACAGGGTCACGGCCACGGCCACTGACCGTTCCTGACGTAACGAGGGGTCCCGTCCAGACCGGACGGGACCCCTCGTTCGTTGTTCCCGCGGCTTCTCGTGGGCGTTGCGGTCATCGGCGGTCGCCGCCCAACCGAGATCGGGTGCCCAAGGGTTCTCCGGGGCGCTGCGCTCAGCTCGCGGCGGGGATATCGCGATGAGCGAGGCGCTCCTCTTCGCTCATCCCGCCCCACACGCCATACGTCTCGGGAGCGTTGAAGGCGTGCTCGCGACATTGCCAAATCACCGGACAACTCGCGCAGACCTCCTTGGCCGCCATGATCCGCAGCTCGCGGGCCACCCCTCGCTCCCCGTCGGGGTGGAAGAACATGGCCGCGCTCCGCTCGCGGCACCGTCCTTCGAACTGCCACTCCCACGTTGTCATCAGCGGTACGATCCCGAGTTTCCTGGTCATCAGGCTTCCCCCCTTGACGTCGAACCGAGCCGAAGCGGCACCGGTTCGTTGACCTGTCGTCAATCGAACATAGGGTCCCAACGGCGGCCATTGGGTCAGGGCGTAGTAAGGACTTGTTAAAGAAGCAGTAAGGTTTCCGGTCGTCGGGGGCGCTCTGCGGCGGCCCGTATCATTGCGCGATGACGTTAGGTGCCGCCGCCGGATCCGAATCGAGCGGTGGGCCGTTCGCCGAGATTGGCCTGACCTACGACGACGTGTTGCTGTTGCCGGGGGAGTCGGATGTCATCCCGAGTGAGGTCGATACGACGGCCCGGCTGACCCGCGAGATCTCGATCAAGGTGCCGCTGATTTCCTCGGCGATGGACACCGTAACCGAGGCCCGCATGGCGATCGCGATGGCGCGCCTCGGCGGCCTCGGTGTCTTGCACCGCAACCTCTCGATCGAGGACCAGGCCCACCAAGTCGACCTCGTCAAGCGCACCCAGACCGGGATCATCTCCGACCCGGTGACGATCGGGCCCGACGCGACCCTCGAAGACCTCGACGAATTGTGCGGGCAATACCGCGTGTCCGGGCTCCCGGTTATCACGGCCGGTAACACCCTGATCGGGATGATCACCAACCGTGATCTGCGTTTCACCCCGGTCGCCGAGTGGGCCGGCACCAAGGTGCGCGAGGTCATGACGCCGATGCCGCTGTTCACGGCGCCGGTGGGCATCGCTCGGGAGGAAGCCATTGCCCTGCTGCGCCAGAACAAGCGTGAGCGGCTGCCGATCGTCGACGACGACGGACGGCTGGCCGGGTTGATCACCGTCAAGGACTTCGTTAAGTCGGAGCAGTATCCGAACGCGAGCAAAGATGGCGCTGGGCGATTGCTCGTCGGTGCGGCCGTCGGATTCTTCGGGGACGCCTGGGAGCGCGCGACGACCCTTGTCGAGGCGGGGGTCGACATCCTTGTCGTCGACACGGCCCATGGTCACGCCCGGTTGCTGCTGGACATGGTCCGCCGGCTCAAGTCGGACCCGGCCTTCGGCGAGGTTCAGCTCATCGGTGGCAACATCGCGACCCGCGAAGGCGCGGTGGCCCTCGTCGAGGCGGGCATCGACGCCGTGAAGGTTGGGGTCGGGCCGGGCTCGATTTGCACGACGCGCGTGGTGGCCGGAGTCGGGGTGCCGCAGGTGTCGGCGATTCACTATGCCGCCTTGGCGGCGCGGCCTGCCGGTGTTCCGGTGATCGGGGACGGCGGCCTGCAGTATTCCGGCGATATCGCCAAGGCCCACGTCGCGGGCGCCGACACGGTGATGATCGGCTCGCTGTTCGCGGGTTGCGAGGAGTCGCCGGGCGAGACGATCTTTGTGGGCGGCAAGCAGTTCAAGTCGTACCGGGGGATGGGATCAGTCGGGGCGATGTCCTCACGCGGCAAGAAGTCCTATTCCAAGGACCGCTACTTCCAGGCCGACGTGACGAGCGACGACAACATCGTGCCCGAGGGCATCGAGGGTCAAGTGGCCTACCGGGGGCCGGTTTCTGCCGTGGCCCATCAGCTCATCGGTGGCCTCCACCAGTCGATGTTCTATGTCGGGGCGCGCACGATTCCGCAGTTGCAGGAGAAGGGCCGGTTCGTGCGGATCACGACGGCGGGCCTCAAGGAGAGCCACCCGCACGACATCCACATGGTCGCCGAAGCCCCCAACTACCGCGGCCACTGACTGAGTCGGACCCGCCGTCGGACCGGAGAGCCGGACCCGCGCCGCGTCCCGCGTGCGGACCCGCGCCGCGCCCCGTGTGTGGGCCAGCGCCGGGTCCCGTGTGCGGACCCGCGCCACGTCCCGGAAAAGCGGGTGGATTCGGACAAAATCAGATGTCCGAATGTGTTGACATGTCTCCACCGTTGTGGTCTTCTTGTTAGGCGACGAGTCCGGGCCTCGGACTCGCGCCCACGGGACGAAGGAGTCGCCGGGTGTATGCCACGGAACGGCACCAATACATCGTCTCGGCGGCGCGGCGCGTCGGCCGCGTCGATGTCGCGGCGCTTGCCGAGGCCTTGGGCGTCACCGCGGAAACTGTGCGTCGAGACCTGACTCTGTTGGAACGCCGCGGCACCCTCCACCGGGTCCATGGCGGGGCCATTCCCGTCGAGCGGATCGAGGCCGAGCCAGCCCTCGCAACCCGGGCCACCCGCAAGGCCGCCGAGAAGCGCAGGATCGCCGCACGGGCACTTGATGAGCTCACCCTAGGCAGTTCGGTGCTCCTCGACTCCGGGTCGACCACGCACGCGATCGCGCGTCTCTTTCCCGCCACGGGGGATTTCACCGTCGTGACGAACTCGCTGGACAACGCGGGGATCCTCGCCGCCCGGACCAACGTCGACGTGTTGCTTATCGGCGGTCACTTGCGGAACACCACCGGTGCCACCGTGGGTGATTGGGCCACCGAGGCCCTCGCCGGGGTGACCGTCGAGGTCGCCTTCCTCGGCACGAATGGGCTGACTACCCGGGGCGGTTTGACCACGCCGAACCAAGCCGAAGCCGCCGTCAAACGGGCCATGGTCAAGGCCGCGCGACGCGTCGTCCTCGTCACCGACGCGTCCAAGGTGGGCGTCGATCACCTCCACCGGTTCGCTGATTTGGACGTGGTCGACCTCATCCTCACCGACACATCCCTCGATGCGGACCTCGCCGCCGAGATCGAAGCCCAAGGACCGGAGGTTGTCCGCACATGATCGTTACCGTCACGCCCAACCCCAGCATCGATCGGACGATCGCGATCGATGATCTGCGCCACGGCGAAGTCCACCGCGCGACGTCGAGCCGCGTCGATCCGGGCGGCAAGGGCATCAACGTCTCCCGTGCTCTGAGCGCGCAAGGCTCAGCCACCGTCGCGGTGCTGCCGGTCGGCGGGCCCGAGGGTCGCCTTCTCGCGGACCTTCTGGAGTCGGCGCAGGTTCCGCACCGGGGGGTCCCCATTCACGGTTCAGCCCGGATGAATATCGCCGCGGTCGAGCCAGACGGCACGACGACCAAACTCAACGAGGCCGGACCGACCCTCACCGAGGACGAGGTCGGCTCCCTTCTTGAGGCGACGTTCGCCGCAGCGCAGGGTGCGACGTGGATTATCGGCTGCGGCAGCCTCCCCCCCGGTGTCCCCGCCGATTGGTATGCCGTGCTTGTCCGGGAGGGACACGCCCGCGGCCTTCGCGTAGCCATCGACTCTTCGGGCGAACCGATGCGGCACGCCGTCGCAGCCGGTCCCTCGCTTATCAAACCCAACCGCGAGGAGTTGGCGGAGCTCGTTGGGCGGCCCCTGGCCACGCTTGGTGAGGTTGTCGACGCCGCCCGTGACCTTGTTGCGGGTGGGATCACCTGGGTCTTTGTCAGCCTTGGGCGCGATGGGGCCCTCGTTATCGGCGCCGACACGTTGGCACACGCCACCGCGGACATCCCCCGCAAGCTGTCCACAGTCGGGGCCGGTGACTGCATGCTCGCCGGGGTCCTCGATGTTCTTGCCCGCGGTGACGACGCGGTGGCCGCGCTTGCCCAGGGCGTCGAGTGGGGGGCCGCAGCAGTCACCCTGCCGGGCAGTCGCGTCCCGGCACCCGCCGACCTCCTCGGCATCACCGCCGTCCTCGACCACACACCCGACCTCACCCGACCACTCACCGACTAGCACCCAGGCAACCCGGCCAGAAGCATTGACCGGCACGCCCACATCGATCGCGACCACCCAGCCGGGATGCCGCGCAAGGCACTGCGAAAGGAAAAAGTCCATGTCCCTCATCACTTCTCGTCAGGTAGTCCTCTACCTGACCGGTGCGGACCGCAATGCGGCAACGCGCACCCTGGCCGAGGCGCTGGTCGATACCGGCCGGTGCACGGACCTCGAACAATTCCTCACGGATGTCCGCACCCGGGAGGAGACGATGGCCACGGGGCTCCCCGGAGGCATCGGCATCCCGCACGCGCGCAGCGCCGCAATCACCGAACCCTCCCTCGTGTTCGGCCGCTCCGCGGACGGCATTGACTGGGGTGCCGAGGACGGGCCCGCCAAACTGATCTTCCTCATTGCCGCACCCGCTGGCGGTGGGGATGCCCACATGCAGATGCTGCCCAAGCTTGCACGTGCCCTGATGAAGACGGACTTCCGGGCCGCCCTCATGGCCGCCACGGACCCGAACGAGGTCGTTGACCTGGTCAACGCCGAGGTATCCGTCACGGATCGGGCCAAGGTTGCGACGTCGACGGATGCCCCAGTCGGGGCCACCGGAGCAACGGGGGCCGCCGCTGCAAGCGCCGCCGCCACTGGCGCCGCCGCCACTGGTGTCGCAGCCACCGCGGCCGCCGCCACCGGTGTCACCGACGCGCCCGCGCGGATGACCTTTGTCGGGGTCACCTCCTGCCCGACCGGCATCGCCCACACCTATATGGCCGCCGAGGCGCTGGAGAATGCCGCCAAGGCTGCCGGGCACGTGATGAAGGTCGAAACACAGGGTTCGGCGGGTTCGAGCCCGCTTTCCGCAGCCGAGATTGCCGCCGCCGATGCGGTCGTCTTCGCCCATGACCTGCCCGTCAAGGACATTGCTCGCTTCGCGGGCAAGCCTGTCATCGATGTCGGCGTCAAGAAGGCCATCAGCGGTGGCCCGGCGCTCATCGCCGAAGCGGTCCGCGCTGCTGGCGCGCACAAGGCGAACCCGGGATCGGTGGCGACCGTTGCCGCCGGGGCCGGTGGTGGTGGCCTCGTGAGCAAGGTCGACAACGACGCGAGCACCGGCACCAAGATCCGCCAATGGCTGATGACCGGTGTCTCCTACATGATCCCCTTCGTCGCTGCGGGCGGCATACTCATCGCCCTGTCGTTCATGCTGGCCCAGGTGGCCATTGGCGAGAATGGCGCGATCGAAATCGTCAAGTACGGCCTCGGAGCGGAAGGTCAGTACAACCTCACCGAGAACTTCAACCCGATCAGCCTCACCTCATGGGCGGCCTTGCTGTTCATCGTCGGAGCCGCGGCCTTCGGCTTCCTCGTCCCCATCCTCTCCGGCTTCATCGCCTTCGCCATCGCTGACCGCCCCGGCCTCGTCCCCGGAATCGTCGGTGGCGCCATTGCCTCCGCGATGAGCGCGGGCTTCCTCGGCGGCCTGGCCACCGGTGTTCTCGCCGGTCTCGTCGCCCGTTGGATTTCGGGCTGGAAGGTCCACAAGGGCGTCCGCGGCGTCATGCCCGTCGTCGTCACCCCCCTGCTCTCGACCCTCATCACCGCGGGCCTGTTCATCACGGTCCTCGGCCGCCCGATCAAGTGGCTCATGGACAACCTCACCGACGCCCTCAACAGCATGTCGGGCACGAGTGCACTGGTCCTCGGCCTTGTCCTCGGCGCAATGATGGGCTTCGACCTCGGTGGGCCGGTCAATAAGGTCGCCTACGGCTTCGCGACGGCGGGCCTCGCTGGCGCCGGAACCGTGGCTGACGCACCTCAGCTCAAGATCATGGCTGCGGTCATGGCCGCCGGTATGGTCGCGCCGCTCGCGATGGCGTTGGCCACGACGGTTCGCCCCGCGCTCTTCACCGAACCGGAGCGGGAGAACGGCAAGGCCGCCTGGCTGCTCGGTGCCTCCTTCATCAGTGAAGGGGCCATCCCGTTCGCTGCCGCCGACCCCACCCGGGTCATCGCCTCCTCGGTCGTCGGATCCGCCCTCACCGGTGGTCTCGCGATGGCCTTCGGGACGACCTTGCGCGCCCCGCACGGTGGCATCTGGGTGCTGCCGTTGATCGGCAACTTCCTGATGTTCCTTGTCGCTCTGCTCGCCGGTGTCCTCGTGATGACCGGAATCGTTGTTGTCCTCAAGCAGCGCGACCACTCCCGGATCGCCGCGACGGCTACGGTCTGATCCAGGCCCCTTTCGTCGACCACTGCATCAACCCTTCGCCCCACCCATCAAGGAGATTCATCCATGGCACAGCGCACCGTCACTATTGCCTCCTCTGTCGGCCTCCACGCCCGACCCGCGGCCCTGTTCGTTGAGGCCGCCTCCGCGACCGGACTTGACGTTGAGATTGGTCGAGCGGGCGAGGAAGCGGTCGACGCGACCAGCATCCTTGGCGTGATGGCTCTCGGCGCCACCCATGGCGAGGAGATTGTCCTCACCGCCGAAGGCGAGGGCGCCGATGAGGCCCTCGACACCCTTGTCGCCCTGCTTTCGCGTGACCTCGACGCGGAGTGAGTGACATGGCCGACACCGAGACCAGGCGAGGAATCGGCGTCAGCCCAGGCACGGCATACGGACCGGTGGTGCAGGTCGCACCACCGGTCCGGCCGCCGGCCGGGGAGCCGCCCGCGGCCGACCCGGAGTCGGAGCTCGCGCGGGTCAAGGAGTGTTTTGTCCTCGTCGCGCTCGACCTTGAGGCTCGGGCGGCAACGGCGGATGACACCGCGCAGCAGATCCTCAAGGCCACCGCCCTGATCGCCCGGGACAAGGGCTTGCTCAAGGCGACGGCCAAGCACCTCAACGCCGGCCGGGGCCCCGCGACCGCGGTTGACCTGGCAATTGAGGACTACGCCGCGCAATTCGAGGCGCTCGGTGGCTATTTCGCCGAACGGGTCACCGACCTGCGTGATGTCGGTGCCCGCACAGTCGCCGCGGTCCTTGGGGTCCCGGCCCCCGGAGTTCCGGCATTCGAGCGGCCGAGTGTTGTCGTCGCCCACGACCTGGCCCCCGCCGAGACGGCAACCCTCGACCGGGCTCTCGTCATCGGGATCGTCACCCAAGAAGGTGGCCGCACGAGCCACACGGCCATCCTCGCTGCCCAGATGGGAATTCCCGCGGTTGTTCAATGCCCGGACGCGACCGCCATCCCGGTCGGTACCCGCGTTGCCGTCGACGGCGACTCGGGGGAGGTCACCCTCCATCCCACCGGCGAATTCGTCGAGGGACTGCGCGCCCGGCGGGAGCGGCGTGCCGCGGCCCTCACCGCGACCTCCGGCCCCGGCCGAACCCGTGACGGTCACGCGGTCGCGCTCCTTGCCAACATCGGCGGCGTCGAGGACGCGATCGCCGCAGGCGCGGAGGACCTCGAAGGGGTCGGCCTCTTCCGGACGGAATTCGTCTTCCTCTCCAACGACAAGGCGCCCACCGTCGCCGAGCAGGCCGAGATCTACCGGCAGGTCTTTGCCCCCTTTGAGGGACGCCGCGTTGTTGTTCGCACCCTCGATGCGGGCGCCGACAAGCCCCTCGCGTTTGCCGACCTTGGCCCAGAGGAGAACCCGGCCCTGGGGCGGCGCGGGCTACGCCTCTCCGCCGAACGCCCCGACCTTCTCGATGCCCAACTTGAGGCGCTTGCTCTCGCGGCCCGCGACACCGGCGCCGACGTGCGGGTGATGGCGCCCATGGTGGCCACAGCGGAGGAAGCAGACTGGTTTTCCCGTCGGGTCCGCGAGAACGGGCTGCCCAAAGCTGGGGTGATGATCGAGGTTCCCGGGGCCGCGTTGCGCTCCGAACACGTCCTGCGTGACGTCGACTTCGGCAGCCTCGGCACCAACGACCTCGCGCAATACACGATGGCCGCCGACCGGATGCAGGGCGCACTCGCGGACCTGCTCGACCCGTGGCAGCCGGCGGTCCTCGACGTCATCGCCGCCGCCTGTGACGGCGCCGCCCGAGCGGGACGACCAATGGGCGTATGCGGTGAGGCCGGTGGCGACCCGATGCTCGCGTTGGTCTTGACGGGCCTCGGCGTCGGTAGCCTGTCGATGGCGCCGTCGAAGGTGCCGATGGTGCGGTTCGCGTTGTCGCTGCATTCCTATCCGGAGTGCCGAGGTTTGGCGGCCACGGCCCGGAACGCGCGCACGGCGCAAGAGGCGATGGAGTCGGTCAAGGCAGCGGTCCACGGCAGCCTGGCCGCGCTGATCTGAGGGGTGCTCCGGGCCGTCTCCAGGCTCGGAGCACGGCCGCTGCCTCGGCGCTTGTAACCTTGGCCGGTGACTGAGATCGAGATCGGGCGAGGTAAACGCGGCCGGCGGGCCTACTCCTTCGACGACATTGCCGTCGTGCCCTCGCGGCGCACCCGCGACCCGGAGGATGTCTCGCTTGGTTGGCAGATCGACGCCTACCACTTCGATATCCCCGTGATGGGGGCACCGATGGACTCGGTGATGTCGCCGGACACCGCGATCGCGTTCGGGCGCGCGGGAGGCCTGCCGGTCCTCGATCTCGAGGGGTTGTGGACGCGCTATGACGACCCAGAGCCGTTGCTCGCGGAGATCGCCACCCTCGATCCCACCAGCGCCACGGCCCGAATGCAGGAGATCTATCGCGCGCAGATCCAACCGGAACTCATCGTCGCCAGGATCAAGGAGATTCGAGACCAAGGCATCACGATCGCGGGAGCCTTGTCCCCGCAGCGCACCCAACAGTTTTGGCAGGTGGTCGTCGACAGCGGCGTCGACCTGTTCGTCATTCGGGGCACGACCGTTTCGGCCGAACATGTCTCGAGTCGGGCCGAGCCACTCAATCTCAAACGGTTCATTTACGAACTCGACGTCCCGGTCATCGTCGGCGGAGCCGCCACCTACTCCGCGGCGCTGCACCTCATGCGCACCGGGGCCGCTGGGGTCCTCGTGGGATTCGGCGGCGGGGCGGCGCACACCACCCGCACCGCACTCGGCATCCACGCGCCGATGGCGTCGGCGATCGCCGATGTGGCCGCGGCGCGTCGGGACTATCTCGATGAGTCGGGTGGCCGCTACGTCCACGTCATCGCCGACGGGGGCCTGGGGGTCAGCGGGGACATCGTCAAGGCGATCGCCTGTGGATCCGATGCCGTCATGCTCGGCGCCGCCCTGGCCCGCGCGACCGAGGCGCCCGGGCTCGGCCTGCACTGGGGCCCCGAGGCCCACCACCGGGAGTTGCCGCGCGGCGAGCGCGTCGAGGTCGGCACCGTGGGGTCGATGGAGCAGATCCTCTTTGGGCCTAGCCGCACCGCCGACGGGACCACCAACCTCATCGGTGCCCTGCGCCGGGCGATGGCGACGACTGGCTACCTGGAACTCAAGGAATTCCAACGAGTCGGCGTGGTCGTCAGCCCCCACCGCCAGTCCTGAGCCGCCCTCGGGGTAGCCCTCAAGGGAGGCCGGGGTAGCCCTCAAGGGAGGCCACTGAGACAAACGTCACGCGGCTACGAGGGATCGCGACAGAAGACTCGGCGCTCTCCCATTCAGCGTGCCTACTCCTGGTTTACTCTGCGACCATGATTGCCGCCGTGACCGGTCACCCCCAGGAACATTTCTCCGCCGACGACTCAACCGTCGCGGTGATCAGTCGATGACGCCCCCTGCGCAGGTCCTCGCTCGGTCCGTGCGGAAGGTCTTTCGCTCGGCAGAGGCGGCGACCCCGACGTACGCGGTTGACCCCGAGGTCGTGCGGCGCCTTGCCCAACAGGTCGTCTGCGCTCCCGACGCCGAGACGTTCGCCATCATCACCCCGATGACCGGTTCGGCCATCGCGCACCTTCCCCTGTCTACTGTCGCGGATGTCGAGCGCGCCATGGACTCGGCCCGCGCGGCCCAGGAGGCGTGGGCCCTCGTGCCCTTCGCCACCAAGAAGGCCATCCTGCGGCGCTTCCATGACCTCGTTCTTGCGCACCAGTCCCACCTGCTTGACCTTGTGCAATTGGAGTCGGGCAAGGCCCGCGGTCACGCCTTCGAGGAAGTTGCCGACGTCGCGATCGTCTCGCGCCACTATGCGGCCAAGGCCGAGGCGTACCTCAAGAGCCATCGGCGGCGAGGCGCCTATCCGGTGCTGACCGAGGTGCGGGAAACGCGTGTCCCCAAGGGCGTCGTGGGCATTGTCTCCCCGTGGAATTACCCGCTCAGCCTCGCCATCACAGACGCCCTGCCGGCGCTCATGGCCGGGAATTCGGTGGTGCTGCGGCCCGATATGCAAGGTTCGCTCACCGCGTTGTCGGGGGTTGAGCTCCTCAGGGAGGCGGGCCTTCCCGAAGGTGTGCTCCAGGTTGTCCTGGGAACTGGACCCATCGTCGGGCAAGCGATTGTCGACCGGGCCGACTATGTCTGCTTCACCGGGTCCACGGCGACCGGACGTCGGGTCGCCGCCGCCGCAGGGGAGCGACTCGTTGGAACCAGCCTCGAACTCGGCGGCAAGAACGCGCTCTATGTCGCGGCCGACGCCGATCTCACCAGGGCCGTTCCCGGCGCCGTGCGAGGTTGCTTTTCCTCAGCCGGTCAGCTCTGCATCTCCGCCGAGCGAGTGATCGTGCACGCGGACGTCTATGACGAATTCGTCCGGCGCTTCACCAAGGCGGTCTCGGCGATGACCCTTGGCACCGGACTGCGCTACGGCTACGACATGGGGTCGCTCGCCTCGGCGGCGCAACTTGAGATCGTCAAGGCCCATGTCGACGACGCCAGAACTCAGGGCGCCCGGGTCCTCGCGGGTGGCCGCGCCCGGCCCGATGTCGGTCCCTACGTCTTTGAGCCGACGATCCTTGAGGGCGTGACCCCACAGATGGCCTGCCGCAACGGGGAAACCTTCGGCCCCGTCGTCGCCCTCTACCGGGTCGAATCGGACGATGAGGCCGTGGCGCTCGCCAACGACACGGTTTACGGGCTCAACGCCTCGATCTGGACGCGGAATCTTTCCCGCGGTCGCGCCTTGGCCGCCCGCATTCACACCGGGACGGTGAACATCAACGAGGGGTATGCCGCGACCTGGGCCAGCGTCGCGGCCCCGATGGGTGGAATGAAGGCGAGCGGATTGTCGAGGCGACATGGCGCCGAGGGCATTCTCAAGTACACCGAAACACAAAACGTCAGCGCCCAACGATTGATACCGATCGGGCCGGCATTGGGATTGAGCGATAAAGCCTTTGCGGTGACCCTCACGGGCGCCCTGCGCGCGTTGAAGGGATTACGGCTGTCATGAAAATTGATCACGACGTGGTGGTGATCGGATCCGGCTTCGGCGGGTCCGTCGCGGCGTTGCGTGCTGCGGAGAAGGGCTATCGGGTCAACGTCTTTGAGTCCGGTCGGCGCTTTGCTGACGAAGACTTCGCGAAGACCAACTGGGATGCCCGCAACTACTTGTGGATTCCTCGCCTGAAGTGTTTTGGCGTGCAGCGGGTCCACCAACTTCACGATGTACTCGTGCTTGCAGGCGCCGGGGTTGGTGGCGGTTCACTCAACTACGCGAACACACTGTATGTGCCGCCGCGCCCCTTCTTTGTTGACCCGCAGTGGGGTGCGATCACGGACTGGCAGAACGAACTCGCCCCGCACTACGGCACCGCTAAGGCGATGCTTGGCGTGGTCATCAACCCGTGCGAAGGTCCCGTTGAGGACGTCATGCGCGAGGCCGCCGAGGAGATGGGCGTTCCCGAAACCTTCCGCAAGACCCCGGTCGGCGTGTTCTTCGGGACCCCCAAGGTCCGCGTTGACGACCCCTATTTCGGGGGCGTTGGTCCCGCTCGCACCGGTTGCACCGAGTGCGGCAACTGCATGGTGGGGTGCCGCGTCGGCGCAAAGAACACCCTCGTCAAGAATTACCTCGCCCTCGCCGAGAAGCTCGGGGTGACCATCGAGCCGCTGCGCACCGTCGTCGAAGTCGTGCCCACCGGACCCCTCGTGGACGGCGTGCCGACGGCTTACCGGATCACGAGCGAGCGAACCGGAGCCTGGTTCCGCAAGGACCGGCGCACCGTTGTCGCGTCTCAGGTCGTCTTTGCCGGCGGGACCTGGGGAACACAGAAACTGCTGCACGCGATGAAGGATGGTGGCCAGCTTTCCCGACTCTCGGATCGACTCGGGGACCTGACCCGCACCAACTCCGAGGCGCTACTCGGGGCCATGGTCTCTAAGACCACCCCCGGCCTCGACCTGAGCACCGGGGTCGCGATCACCGCGAGTTTCCATCCGGACCCGGAGACCCACGTCGAGAACGTCCGCTACGGGCCGGGGTCCAACGCGATGGGCCTGCTTAAATGCGTGCTCGCTCCCGGAGACACCGGTCTCGCCCGGTTCAGGTCCCTCGTGGCCGAGGTCCGGGCAGACCCGACTGTGTTGCGGGCCCTCGACAACCGCCGCTGGTCGCAACGCGCGATCATCGCGCTTGTCATGCAGACCCGGGACAACTCGCTGACCCTCTCCGGGCGACGTGGACTGTTCGGCGGTCGCACCCTGGCTTCGCGCCAAGGGCACGGTGAGCCGAATCCGACCTGGATCCCCTCTGGGCACGCCTCGGTGCGCGTCATCGCGAAGAAGCTTGGCCTCAGGCTTGGACGCCCGGCCATTGCCGGTGGGTCCTGGTCCGAGGTCGGTGGCGTTCCCATCACCGCCCACTTCCTCGGTGGTGTGGTCATCGGCGCGAATCCCCAAGAGGGGGTCCTCGATCCCTACCACCGGATCTGGGGCTACCCCAACCTCCACGTCACCGACGGGTCGGCCATTTGCGCCAACCTCGGCGTCAACCCCTCGCTCACCATCACCGCGCAGGCCGAGCGGGCGCTGTCGTTCTGGCCCAACGCGGGCGAGGCCGATGGTCGCCCCGCACAGGGCACCGAATACACCCGGGTGGCGCCGGTCGCCGCGCGCAATCCGATCGTGAAGCGCTTCACCCACTCGAGCGCGGAGCACGTCACCGCCGCGTGAGGGCATTGACATACGCCGCGTTCGGGGGCCCGATTGAGGTTGCCGAGGTTCCCGATCCGGCGCCAACGCCGGGCGGGGCGATCGTCAAGGTGTTGGCCAGTGGGCTGTGTCGCAGTGATTGGCATGGCTGGCAGGGCCATGACCGCGACATCGCCGTCTTCCCCCACGTGCCCGGTCACGAGTTCGCCGGAACCGTCACGGCCGTGGGGGACGGCGTCGACCCCGGCTGGCTCGGACGCGTCGTCACCGCTCCCTTTGTCATGGCCTGCGGCCAGTGCGCCGTATGCCGCGCCGGCGACGGGCAGGTCTGCCCGTCCCAGCGGCAGCCGGGCTTCTCGGATCCGGGTTCCTTCGCGGAGTTCGTCACCGTCCATGCCGCGGCGACCAACCTCGTCGCGCTGCCGGAGGGGCTCGACCCAGGCGAGGCGGCGGGTCTGGGCTGTCGCGTCGCGACGGCATACCGGGCGGTCGTTGCTCGGGCGGCGGTGGCCGCGGGTGAAACGGTCGTTGTCATTGGCTGTGGCGGGGTGGGCTTGGCGGCAATCGCCGTGGCGCGCGGTCGAGGGGCCCGGGTGTGTGGCGTCGACCTCGACCCCGGGTCGCGCGCGCGGGCGCTCGAATGCGGCGCCGAGATGGTCCTCGATGGCGCCCTCGCGGAGGCGGACCTCGTCGCCGCGGTGATGGCCTGGTCGGCGGGGGGCGCCCGGGTGAGCATCGACGCGCTCGGCTCCGAGTTAACGTGCCGGACCGGAATTCTCGCGCTGGGTCGCCGCGGCCGACACGTTCAGGTTGGCCTCATGCCCGTTGTGGGTGGGTCCGGCTCCGGGCCGGTCAACCCTAGCGCTGGCGCGGTCCCGATGGATCGCGTCATCGGTTGGGAACTTGATGTGCTGGGCTGCCACGGCATGGCCGCGAGGGACTATGTCCCGCTGCTCGAGGACTGTCGCACGGGCCGCCTCGACCTCGGTGCCCTGCGGGCAGTTGGTCCGCCCCTGGGTTTGGCCGAGGCAGCCGTGGCGCTCGCCACCATGGGCTCGGCCCCCTCCCGTGGCTTCGTGCTCATCGACCCCAGCCGCTAGCCTTCGGCGCGCCACGAGTGCCACAAGGCGGCATACGGACCGTTGGCCTTAAGCAACTCGGCGTGTGACCCGAGTTCGCTGATCCGCCCGTCTTCCACAACGGCGACCCGATCGGCGTCGTGGGCGGTGTGCAGCCGATGCGCGATGGCGACGACGGTGCGCCCGGTGACGACCGACGCGAGCGAGCGTTCGAGGTGACGCGCGGCGCGCGGGTCGAGCAGCGACGTCGCCTCGTCGAGGATGAGGGTGTGCGGGTCGGCGAGGACGAGCCGGGCCAGGGCGAGCTGCTGCGATTGCGCCTGGGTGAGGGCGTGGCCGCCGCTGCCGACCATCGTGTCGAGGCCCGCCGGGAGCGCGCGGGCCCACTGTGCGGCGTCCACTGAGGCGAGCGCGTCGACGAGGGCGCCATCGTCGGCGTCCGGGCGCGCGAGGAGCAGGTTGTCCCGCAGCGTTCCCACAAAGACGTGATGCTCTTGGGTGACGAGGGCGACCTCGCCGCGGAGCTGGTCCATGGTCAGTGCCATGAGTCCCACGCCGCCGACGATCACCGTCCCGGACGTGGGCCCGTCGACGCCGGCGAGCAGGCGCCCGAGCGTTGATTTTCCAGCGCCGGACGGCCCGACGACCGCGAGCCGCTCCCCGGGGCGCAGTTGCAGCGATATCCCGTGGAGCACCTCCCGATCGGCGCGGTAGCCGAACCGCACCTCCTGCGCGGCGAGCGCGTCACCCTCGGGCTGTTCTCCGGATGGGTTCCGGTCGTCGGGAATCTCGCCGATCCCGATCACTCGCGCGAGCGAGGTTGCCGCGACTTGAATCTCGTCGAGCCAGGAGACGAGTTCGTCGAGCGGGTCGATGAGTTGGCGCAGGTAGAGCACGATCGTCGTCGCGACGCCGACGGTCAACTGCCCGTCGATGACGAGGTACCCACACCAGAGGACCCCGAACGCGACGGGGGCGACGTACCCGAACTCCGTGGGCAAGAACCACCGCATTCGCAGCCACCGCGTGTAGTACTCGGCGGCATAGCACCGTTGCACGGCCTCAACGAGACGCCGGTGACGCTGGCGGCCGAGCCCGAGCGCGTCGATCGTGCGGGACGCCTGTGCGGACTCTGCCGCCACCCCATTGAGCGCGGCATACGTGGCCCGCTCCCAGAGGTAGCCCGCCCGAGCCCGACGCAAGTACCACCACGTGGACGGGACGACGAAGGGCACGGCGCCGAGCATCGCGAGGCTCCCCAGCGGTGAGGTCCACACGGCCGCCGCGACCGTCAAGACGAGCGCCACCGAGGAGACAAAGATCGCCGGGACGCCAAAGCGGGCCGCCCAGGACAGAGATTCGACGTCGTTCGTGGTGCGGGCCACGAGGTCACCGGTTCCGGCCCGCTCCAGGATTGAGAGCGGCAGGCGGGTGGCGCGCTCGATGAACTCCTCGCGCAGGTCGGCGAACACGCCCTCGCCCAAGATGAAACTTGCCCGGCGCGCGGCCCAGGTCAGGCCGGTCGCGGCGAGCACGCTCGCGATGAGCCCGGCGACGAAACGGTTGACGACGGCTGTCGTCGTTCCCTCGTTGAGCGCGTCGATGAGGCGCCCGATCAGCCATGGCGAGGCGAGCGCCGCAACCGCGGCAAGGGCGTGCAGGAGCAGAACGAGGGCCAACTCGCCCCGGTGCCGCGCCAGGACGACCTTGGTATGCGCCCGCACTTGCGCCGGGTCGGCGACGGGCAGCGCCCGCCGGAAGGGGTCCATGTCTTCGGGGTTCGGGCCCTGGCTGGGCCTTCGGTTCGGTGCGGCCGGGGCCGCCGAATTCGCGCTCACTCGTCCTCACCTCCGCGCAAGACAATGCGCCGGTAGGCCGCGTGCCCGGCGAGGAGCTCGCGGTGCGTTCCGCGCCCAGTGACGACGCCGTCCTCGAGGAGGAGCACGTCGTCGGCGTGCTGAAGCAGGAGCGGGGAGGCGGTTGCGAGGACGGTCGTCCGCGCGCCCCGAATCTCCTTGAGCCGCTGCCCGATACGGGCTTCGGTGTGGGCGTCGACGGCGCTCGTTGGTTCGATAAGGACGAGCACCGGCGGATCGATGGCGAGTACCCGGGCAAGGGCCAAGCGTTGCCGCTGGCCGCCCGAAAAGGCCCGACCCTGCTCATCGACATCGCTTGCCCAGCCCTGCGGGAGTCCGTCGAGGACATCCTGAGCGTTCGCCGCGGTGATCGCCCGGTCACGCTGATCCGAGGTGACCACCCGCCCGGCGCAGAGGCCCTCGTCGAGGCGGCCGCTGAACAGTCGTGGCTCCGGGTCACTCACGAGGATTGCGTCTCGGACCGCCCCGATGGGGACGTCGGCGATCGGCATTCCAGCGAGGGTGACGCGATTCGGTGCCGGCCCCAGGCGCCCGAGACGATCGGCGAGGGCGGCGCACTCCTCGGGTCGGGCACTGACGATGGCGGTCACGATTCCAAGGGAGATTTCCGCACCGGAATCCGGGTCGACGAGGGTGCCCGGGCGATCAGGTGTCGCCCAGAGGATGGGGTTTGGGTCCGTGGCGTCTGGGGCCGTGGCGTCTGGACGCGTGACGACTGGACGCGTGGCGCCTGGACGCGTGGCGCCTGGAAGGGCGACGTCTGGGTCCGTGGTGCCTCGGTGATCGGAGTCGATGTAGTCCGAGTCGATGCGCAGGATCCGGATCACCCTGTTGGCGGCAACCCGCGCTCGGGTGAACTTCTCGACCATCTCGGTGACGGTGCGCAACGGCATCGTCAAGAACGTCGCGTAACCATAGAACGAGACGAGCTCGCCGGGGCTGAGTTCGCCCCGGATCACCGCCCGCGCGCCGGTCCACACGACGAGCACGACGAACAGCCCAGGCAACAATTGCTGGGCGGAGTCGAGGGCCGCTTGCAGCCCCGCCACCCGGACACCGCTCGCGCGGACGTGTTGCGACTGGGCGGCATACCGGGCGACGAACACGTCCTCGCCACCGATGCCGCGCAGGACCCGCAACCCCGCCACGGTGTCGGTGCCGAGCGTGGTCAGGCGCCCGGACTGTTCGCGTTGGGCTTCTTGGCGGCGCTGCAACGGGCGAATGATCAGCGCGAGGGAGGCCATCAGAACCGGGCCGCCGATCAGGGCGACGAGACCTGTTTCGAGCGAGGCGCGCACGAGCATGGCGGCAACGACGGCATACGCCACCAGGGCGCCGGCGAACCGTGCAGTGACGTCGTACACCCCGCCGATCCGCTCCATGTCCGTTGAGGTGACCGACAGGACGTCACCGGTCGGAACCTCGCGGGCGATTTCCTGTCCGCGGGTGGTCACGGCGTGGTCGGTCGTCACGACGGTGCGGAAGGCGCCGTCGAGCCAGTTCTGCACCGCGAACCAGTGCCGCGCCGCGCCCGCGATCGCGATGACGGCGGCGAGCACCAGCAACACCAAGGCCCAGGTGACGAGGGCACCCAAATCGCCCGCCACCATGCCGTCATCGATGGCCCGACCGAGGGCGGCGGGGACGAGCGAGAGCCCTGTCATCCAGGCAATGCCGCAGCCAATCCCGGCGGCGATGGACCCGCGCTGAAGGCCGGCGCCCCACCAAAGGAAGGCACCGGCGGAGGAAGTCGGCGCGGGGCCGGGATCGAGAACGCGTGCATGCATGACGATTAGTGAGGCTACGTGCGCGAGCGCCCGCGGGGAAACCGATTATTCGTCGCCACCCCAATCGCCCTCACCCCCAATCGCTGCGTCCCCTGGAGGGCCCACCTCATCCGGCTCGCCCGCGGCAGGCCACCCCGCGGCAGGCCACCCCGCGGCAGGCCACCGCGCGGCGGTCCCGCCCGCGGCAGCCCCATGCGAGGGTCTCCGTGACGGGTGCGTCAACGTACCCTGGTCGGGTGCTGCGAACCGCCCTCAAACCCCGTTGGCTGGGTCTCCTTGGGGTGGTTGTCCTCGTCGGGATCGCCTTCGTCCAACTTGGTCGCTGGCAGCTCGGCGTCGCCCACGACAAGGCTCGCGCCGAGGCGGTGGCCAGCGCCGGGTCCGTTGCGCCCGTCGCCCTCTCGACCCTGCTCGCGCCGCATACCTCCTTCCCCGGGGACGCTTCCGGGCGACTGGTCACCGCCACCGGCCGGTATGCCGCGGGACAAGTCCTCGTCGCCGGTCGCCTCCTCAACGGGGCGAGCGGGTATTGGCTCGTCACCCCGTTGACCGTCCAGGGAGGTGGGACGTTCCCGGTGGTGCGCGGCTGGACACCGACGCCGGTAGCGCCACCGCCCCCCGCGCAGGCCATCACCGTGACCGCATCGCTGGCCCCCGGCGAGGCCCCTTCGACGGGAGTTCACCCGGCCGGTCAGCTGGGCAGCGTCGACCTCGCGAGGTTGGTCAACACCTGGCCGGGGGACCTTTTCAACGCCTTCGGGTTCGCCCAAG
>CAZACX010000005.1:0-1719 GCA_964483685.1 uncultured Intrasporangiaceae bacterium | reverse complement strand
GGCGGGGCCGAGGTTTCACCCGGTGGCGGGGCCGAGGTGTCGCCGGGGGCACTGACCCGAGTGCCGCCGCCGATGCCAGAGACCGGCCTCAACGTGCGCAACGCGGGATACGCGCTGCAGTGGTGGGTATTCGCGGCGTTCGGCGCCTACATGTGGGTGCGGATGGTCCGCGAAGCGGCCCGGGCCGACGCGGACGGCTCGGGTGGGGCACGATCTGAGCCAAGCCAAGACCAGCGGACCCAGGAACATCCAATCCAGGAACAGGAGTAGTCGTGCAGACGACCGAACGCGAGGCACTCGGGAGCGCCCTGACCCTCTACAAGGTGATGGCGTTCGTCGTCGGAATCGGGCTGCTCGTGCTCGTGCTCGAGATGATTTTGCGGTACGGCCTCGACAACCATGCCCTCGATTTTTGGCCGGGCCCGCACGGTTTCCTCTACATCCTCTATGTGATGGCGACGGCCAACCTTGGCTTCAAGGTCGGCTGGTCGCTGCCCAAGATGGTGGGCATCATGCTGGCCGGGTGTGTCCCGTTCTTCTCCTTCTGGGTGGAACGCAAGGTCGCCGCGGAGTTGGGCTGATCGGGCAACGGCGGCGTCGCTGAGTACCCTGACCCAGTGAGCGCCCCCCACCGCCCTGTCCTCGTCGTCGACTATGGCGCCCAATATGCGCAACTGATCGCCCGACGCGTTCGGGAGGCAAAGGTCTACAGCGAGATCGTCCCGCACACGATGAGCGCGGCTCAGTTGATGGCGCGTGACCCGGCGGCGATCATCCTCTCGGGTGGCCCCTCGTCGGTTTATGCCGAGGGAGCGCCCGCCCTCGACCCGGACATCCTCTCGGCAGGGGTGCCCGTCTTCGGGATGTGTTACGGCTTCCAGGCCATGGTGCTCGGCCTCGGTGGCACGGTTGCCCGCACCGGGCTCAGCGAATACGGCTCGACAAAGGTCGAGATCACCGACCGCGCCTCGACGCTGTTCAACGGCCAGCCCCAGTTCCAATCGGTGTGGATGAGCCACGGTGACTGCGCGAGCGAGCTCCCGAGCGAACTCGCCGCGACCGCGACGAGCGGAGGGTCACCGGTCGCGGCATTCGAGGACGAGCGTCGCAGGCTGTATGGCGTGCAGTGGCACCCCGAGGTCATTCACTCCACGTTCGGTCAGCAAGTGCTCGAGAACTTCCTCTTCAAGGGGGCAGGAATCACCCCTGACTGGACGCCCGGGAGTGTCATCGAGGACCAAATCGCCTCGATCCGCGCGACCGTCGGCGACAAACGGGTGCTGTGTGCCCTCTCCGGCGGCGTCGACTCCTCCGTCGCCGCGGCGCTCGTCCACCAGGCGGTTGGCGACCAGTTGACCTGTGTCTTTGTCGACCATGGCCTCCTGCGCGACGGCGAAGCCGAGCAGGTCGAGCAGGACTTTGTTGCGGCCACCGGGGTCCACTTGGTCGTTGTCGATGCCCGGGAGCAGTTCCTCACCGCCCTCGCCGGGGTGAGCGATCCCGAAACGAAGCGGAAGATCATTGGCCGCGAGTTCATCCGGGTATTCGAACAGGCGGCCCGCGACGTTGTCGGCGCTGCCGCCGCCGACGGGCACCCCGTCGAGTTTCTCGTCCAGGGCACCCTCTATCCCGATGTCGTCGAATCCGGCGGGGGAACCGGGACGGCCAACATCAAGAGCCACCACAACGTCGGGGGACTGCCCGACGACCTGCAGTTCG
>CAZACX010000004.1:107038-111126 GCA_964483685.1 uncultured Intrasporangiaceae bacterium | reverse complement strand
CGCACAAAGCCTCCTAGGTGAAATGTTTACCGGACAGTAGCAGAACGGGACCCCTCGATCCGGGTTGCGTCAACCCCTCTTGCTGCGCCGTTGTTCAGCTCATCGAGGCACGGCGTCGCGCGCACCAAGGAGGAGGGCCACCGCCTCGCTAAGGTCGGGGGCGTCCCGCCCGAGGAGCAAAGCCCGCATCCCGAGTCCGAGCGCGGGCTCGATGTCGGTGGTGGCGTCGCCGACAAGCGCGCACTTCTCCGCCTGTGCCCACCTCGCCCTGGCGAGTCCGCGCAGAAACAACCCCGGCAAGGGCTTGCGGCAGGAGCATGAGCCAATGTGGTGCGGGCATACCTCGATGGCATCCAGCCACGCACCCTGCGCGGCCAGCAGCTCCGCGAGGCGCTCGTGCACCCTTTCAACGTCCGCCGCGGTCATGGCCCCCGTGGCGATGCCCCGTTGGTTGGTGACGAGCACAACGCGAATCCCCGCCACGTTGAGGGCAGCGACAGCGGCCGCGGCACCCGGGAGCAGCACCAGCTCATCCGGGGCACGCACGTAACTGCCGGGACGTCGGACGTTGATGGTCCCGTCCCGGTCGAGAAACACGACGTCGTAGGCCGCGTCGGCGCGCCCCGGGGCAATGGCCGGCCCCAGCGGAATCTCAGGCGTCGGGTGCGGGTTCATTGGCCAGGAGGTCGACGGCTTCGCACCAGGCGTGCGCCCAGAGGAGGTGCACCTCTTGGATCCGGGGAGTTTCCGTCGACGGCACCATGAGGACGTGATCGGCGCGGCCGATGAGGGCGGATCCGCGCGCCCCGGTCAGGGCGATCGTCACGAGGCCGAGCGCCGGGGCCGCATCGAGGGCGGCGAGGATATTCGGGGAGGAGCCGCTTGTCGTCATGACGAGCAGGACGTCGCCCGGTCGACCGAAGGCGCGCACACCCCGGGAGAAGATTTCGTCGAAGCCGTAGTCGTTGCCGATCGCGCTCATCGAGGATGTGGACTCAGCGAGGGAGATGGCCGGCAGGGGCGCCCGGTCCTGGACGCACTTGCCGAGGAACTCCGCAGCCACGTGACTGGCCATCGCCGCGCTTCCGCCATTGCCGGCCACGAGGAGGGTGTGTCCGGCCGCCAACGCCGAGGCGACCACCACACCGGCGGCATCGACGGCGTCAGCGAGGGTCGGCTCAGCGAGGAGATTCGCCAATTCGGCCCAGTCCGAGGTGCCGCGTCGGCGGCGCTCGGCGACGACCTCCGCCGTTCGGGTCGTTGTGACAACCTGCGTCATTGTTGGCCTCTCCATGTGGTCATGCCATCTCGGCTGAAGGTGAACTCGGAAACCGTCATCCCGAGATTGATGAGTTCCTCCGCGACGAGGTGACGGCGCTCGAACTCGCAAATGAAGATCATGTGACCGCCACCGCCCGCCCCGGTCACCTTGCCACCGAGCGCCCCGACGGAGGTGGCCCGGGCGACGGCCTCGTCGATGAGGGGTGTGGTGATCCGGTCGGACATTCGCCGTTTCTGCGCCCAGGCGTCGCCCAGGAGTCGGCCGAAGCTGTTGACCTCGCCACGCAACAGGGCGTTCTTCATCGCCTCGGCGAGTGCCTTCTGGGCGTGCAAACCCGCGAGGGCATCGGAGTTGCCGCTCTCGTAGCGGGCCCGTTGGTCCTCGATGATGTGGTCGCTGACCCGGGTCCTGCCGGTGTACGCGAGGAGCATGTTGTGCTCAAGTTCGTGGACGGTGTTGTCGGGCACCCGCAGCGGGTTGACGACGACACTCTCCCCCTTGAACTCGATGTAGTTGAAGCCGCCGAAGGCCGCCGCGTACTGATCCTGCGAGCCACCGGGGATCTTCAGATCTTCGCGTTCGACGTGGAAGGCGAGTTCGGCGACTTCATGGGCATCGAGGTGAACGCCGCAATGCTCGGCAACGAGCCCAATCACGGAGACGACAACAGCCGAAGAGGACCCCAACCCGGACCCGGGGGGTGCCATCGTGTGCAGGAACAGGTCAAACCCGTCACTGGCCATGGCCCCTGGGATCTGACGGATCCGGGCAATCGCCGCCTTTGGCAGATCGAGTTGGCCGTCGTACACGACCGGTTCGTCGACGCCGAAACCGATCGAGTAGCCGTAATCAAGCGACTGCACCGTGATCCGCCCGTCTGAGCGGGGCCGCAGCGTCGAGTAGGCATACGAGGAAATCGTTGCCGACAACACGGCGCCGCCCTCCCGTTGGGGGAACGGCGCGACGTCCGTCCCGCCACCGGCGAAACTAACCCGCAGGGGCGTGCGCGCACGCAGGACTGGCCGCATGCGCACCATGGCCTCCCTTTCGACTTACCGGAAGTTGACCAGGTGGTCGTGCCGGAAACTGACTAGATAGTAAGGTGCGGCGACGCCAACCCGGAGGTGATGTGAGCCGCATTCCCGCCCTTGCCGCGGTTCGGGCCCTCGCGGCCGGTCTCGTTCTCCTCTCCCATGTCGGCTACTGGACCGGGGCCACGGCAACCGGTTTTCTCGGCGGGTTGGCTGCGCGTGGCGACGTCGGGGTGGCTCTCTTCTTCGCCCTGTCGGCCTTCCTGCTGCTGCGCCCCTGGCTTATCGCCAACGCGCCAAACACGCGCACGTATGCCGTCCGCCGCGCCGCCCGAATCTTGCCGGCCTACTGGATCGTGCTCGTTGGGGTCCTGCTCGTCGCCGCCGCGAATCCGCGGTTCACCGGCGGCACCGGCGGCGTGGGCACCGTGATCACGCACCTCTTCGTCGCCCAGGGGTGGGGCGGGCGGTCCTACCAGGCGTTCAGTCAGACCTGGAGCCTCACGACCGAAGTGACCTTCTATTTCCTCGTTCCGGTCGTTGGACTCGCCCTGGCCCGCCTACGACCCGAACGCCTGCCCCGACTCGTTCTCGCCGCGGCCGGGACGGGCCTGGTCGCCACCGGGGTGGCGACCGCATGGGTCACGGCCGATCCGGACGGTCACGGCGGGGTGCTCGGTTCGTCTGCCCTGGGGCACGCGGCCTGGTTCGCGGCGGGCCTCGGCGTCGCGGCATACCGCGTCCGTGGGGGTACCACGACAACGCGGCTTCCTGGGCGGGTCGTGCGGATGCTCGCCGACAACCCCGGCACCGCCCTGGCCTGCGCCGGCGCGCTCGCTCTCCTCGCCTCAACTCCGCTCGCCGGGCCCCGACTGCTCAGCGAGACGACGGTTGTCGCCGCCGTCACCAAGGAGGCCTTGTATGCCGCGATCGCCGGACTCGTGCTCCTCGCCGCGACCGCGTCGACGAGCACGAGTCGGGTGTTGCGCGCGCTCAGCGAGCGCCCGGCCACGACGTTCGCGGGCGACATCTCGTATGGCGTGTTTCTCAGCCATGTGCTCGCGCTCCAGGTGGCGTTCCTGCTCACCGGTTGGCGGCTCTTTGAGGCCCCATTTGGACCGGTCCTGACCTCGGTGCTCGTGCTCACCGTGGGGTTCTCGATAGTGCTGTTCTATGCCGTGGAGAAGCCCATCAGCCGCCTCGTGCACCGGGGTTGACGACGGCGGCGACGAGGATTCCGACCGTCGCGAGCCCGAGCAGCTGTCCGAGGAGGGCACCGAGGGAGGCGTGGTCGACGACACCAAGGGTCGCCAACACCAGACCGGCGCCCGTGAGGGTGGCAGCGACGGCGTGCGAGCGCCACCTCGTCGGAGTCAACGCGGCCAGTCCCGCGGCGAACGCGCCGCCAAGACCCCCGAGAAGGGCGCCAGTCACCGTGGCGGCGACCAACGCGCCCGCTCGGGCCGCACCGGCGCTTCCCCGCCCTCGGGCCATTGCCCGAGCGTGGGCAACGGGCCCGTCGACATCGGGCGGCCCGTCCGATCTCTTGGGCAGCAGCGGGCTGCGGATCTCGTCGGCGCCCAGGTAAGCGTGCGGCCCGGCGATCTGGCCCCGCGTCGCCGAGACCCGACCCGGCGTCGCCGTGAGCGCCGCGCCGAGCGCGAGGAGGAGACTGGCAACCAATCCCGCACCGAGACCAAGCCGGTGCCAGCGGTTCGGTGCAAAGGTCACGGTGACTTCCGTGGCCGCGGTGCCCGCAGGAACGGCGAACCCTT
>CAZACX010000004.1:99031-106938 GCA_964483685.1 uncultured Intrasporangiaceae bacterium | reverse complement strand
GCAAAGGTCACGGTGACTTCCGTGGCCGCGGTGCCCGCAGGAACGGCGAACCCTTGCCGCCACCCGTCAAAGGTCCGTGCGGCCAGCTGCTCGCCGCTGGCCGACACCGCGCGCCAACCGTCGTTCGCGCCGACATCAAGGGCGACAACCCGGGCCGGGCCGGCCGGAACGGTCAACGTCATCGTGTCCCCCGTGGCCCGCACCGGAACCTCGAGCGCCGCGCGCACCTCCAGCGGGCGGGCCAGAACAAGCGCCCGGACCGCAAGTCCGGGACCGGCCTCGGCACGGACCAGCACCGGGCCCGACTGGGCCGTCGTCAGGTCGCCCCCGCATGCCTTCGCGAGCACTGGGGCGCCATGCACCAGGGCGCTCGTGTCGGCGGACAGCGCAAACGACGCGCGGGCCTCGCCGACGGTGACGATGGCGGCGCTACCGCAGTCCAGTTCGAGGCGCATGGGGGCCACCCACCCCGACACGTCGAGTTCGGGCGCGACCCATTCGGCGGTGAGGTCAGTCCGGCTGAAGCGCACTGTCAGAGTCCGCGTAGTTTGCGTCGGGACCTGTCCACCGGACGCGCCGAGCACCCACCGCCTGCCGTCGATCTCCACGCTCATCGAGGACGTTGCGCGCGCGGCGTCGAGGATGCGCAGCTCGTGCACCTCGACCGCCTGCGGGAAGGTGACCGTCAGCGTCGGCTCCAGATCGGTGGCCAGCGGCCGCCAGCGGGTCGAGGGGTCACCGTCGAAGGCGGCCCCTGGCCGCTCCGCCAACGCACCGGAGGCGCGACTGCTCGCCGTGACCGTGGCGCCGTCGAGTGCTCGCTCGATGGCATTCTCGGAGTCGAGGCTCGCCGAGCTTGGGTGCGCCGCGGCGAAGGCACGCTCCTGCGCGGCGAGGGTGACGGTCAACCGCCACGTCGCCTCCGGAAGCTGCGGGAGGAGTCGGTGCAAAGTCGCCGGATCCTCATTCCGTCGCAGCGGCGCGGGTCGTGCCCTCGACCCGGCGCTCAGGACGATCGCGCGCGTGTCGCCGGGGCCGTCCGGCAGTTCCAACGCGGCGGCCAAATCCTGTCCCGGCGCCGTGATCTCCGTGATGCCGACAACCTCCGGCGGCGAGCCGCTCGTGGTTGCCGACCCGGAATCGCCCGACGATGCACCCGTGGACGGGTCGGCGTTGGCGCTGCCGACAATGCTCAGGTCGACGACACCATCCCAGGACGGGCCGCCAAGGGCACTCAGGTCGACCCCGGCGACGCCATCGATCACGCGCGCGCTGACCCGACGTTCACCGACGTGGGCCGTGACCGAACGCGGGGCGGAAACGTCCGGGCCAGAGGCCACCTGAACACGCAGCAGAGGCGGGCGCACCCCATCGGCGAAGGTCAAGGTGAGCGTTCCCGATCCGGTTCCGTCGCCGGTGAGCCAGGCGGTGCTCGGGTCACCGTCGACGGCGGCCGCGGGACCTGTCCCCGGTCCGCGCGGCGTGACTCCAAACGGGTCGTCTGCCGAGCTGGTTGCGGTCACCCTGACCGCGCCCCACCGGCGGGTGACGGACCTGCCCAGCACCTCCCCCGGCGGCAGCTCGCGGGAGCCAACCGTGCTCGGGCGCAAATCGTCGCCGGTCAAGGTGTCGGAGTAGCCGTCTGCCGGAGGCAACCCCGAGTTGCGCACCCGCCACCGCAACCCGTCGGTGCGAATGGTTGGCGCGCCCTCAGCTGTTTCGGGTTCCGCCCCCGTGCTCGAGGTCAGCACGCCGGCCGGGAGCACCCCCGCCGCGGTCGCCTCGGGGATCGCTTCGGCGCCGCCCTGCACGGCAACGACGTCGGTCGCCGCGGCGATGGACGCCCGACGCCCGACCGCGGCGCCCACCCGCCACAGCGACAGCGGGCCATAGTCCTTGACCCGCTCGGTGTCCGGGGTTTGCCGCAAGGAGGCCCCGACGAGTGCCGCCGATTCGGCCCCGGTCGCCGCAACGAGATCAGTGCGCACGACGACCCGGGTGATATCGAGCCGCTCGAGGGCGTTAGTCAGTTCCGCAGATCCCAGTCCGCTCGCGGCGAGCTCATCGATGCGGTCGAGCAGCCGGGTGACCCCGGGGTGTCCGAGGGGCGCGGCAGCGCGAACGAGGACGGGGCTGGCGGCGAGGGTCGGGAGCGGTTCGTCGTTGGTGCGGCCCCACGCGAACTCCGCGAATCGGGCCCCCGGCAAGAGCAACGTCGTCCCACCGCGGCGCACCGCGTCGCCATCGACGTCCGCGGCGAGCCGACGCCAGTCGTCGGGGACGGCGGCATACGACCAGGCATCGCCGACGCGCCCTTGCCACACCGGCGCCAACGAACCGAGCGCGGCGAGCACGACCAACCCGAGCGCGACCCGGGCCAGCCAGAGCCGTCGGCTCGCCGTGGCCAGCCCAACGACCAGGGCGGCCAAACCGATGGACATCGGCAGCCGGAGCAGCAGATCCGCCTTGTGGATGTTGCGCAAGGGCGACAGCGGCCCGTCGAGGAGCTGCTGCACCTGCCCGGCGAAGGGACTACCGGCGCGTCCGGAGTAGCCGATTCCCATCGAGACAACGCCAAGGAGCACGCTCACGAGGGCGAACCGGCGCACGTGACGTCCCTGCGGATCACCCCCCGCAGCCCAGACCTCGGCAGCGCCCGCCGACCTGACCCCCTCCGGCGCGTCCCCCTCGGACAGGACCCCCGTCGTCATGACCTCCTCGGCGGTGGCGTTGGTGGCGGTGGCGGTGGCGGTGGCGTTGGTCGCGGTGGCGTTGGTGACGGTGTCGTCGTCCGTGGAAGGTTGCTCCCCCGGTGGTGCGGGCCATCGCGCAACGAGACCCGCGAGGGCTGCTCCGGCGAGGACACTCGTCGCGATGATTGCCGTGACCGACTGGGCGAGCACCCAGCCGGATTGCCAGGTCGGATGGTCGTCACTGGTGAGGATGTAGGCGATCCAGTGCGCGGCCCCACGCAGGACGTTCGGCAGCGACGCCACCGCGGTCGTCACCGAGGCCGTCTCGATGTAGTCAAGGAACGGGTAGGCGTAGCGCCCAAGGATCCCGAGCGGGGCGAGCCACCACGCAGCGCCCAGGCCGATCCCCGCGAGCCACCAGCACAGCGCCCGGCCACGGCGGCGCCCGGCTGGGGCGCTGAGCAGAAACACGAGCGCCGGGACGAACGCGACGAGGGAGGCGGTCGCGTTGACGCCGCCCAATGCGGTGGCAAGGACCCCGCTGCGCAAGGCGGCCGCACGTCGCGCCGAACCCGTTGCTCCTGGCGCGACCATCGGCAGCACGGCGACAACGAGCCACGGCGCGACCGCGGCCGGCCAAACCTCAACAGAGATCTCCGCGAGGACGGTGAGCACCCGGGGCGCGAGGGCGTATGCCGCGGCCGCGGCAAGGGTTGCCCACGCCCAGCCATCGCCCCCAGCGGGCGGAGCGCCCCACCGAAGCCGCCGCAGCAGCGTGAGCATGCCGGTGAAGGCACAGCCGACCACGAGGGACCACCAGATCCGCTGCGCCACCCAACCCGACAGCCCAAGAGTGTGGGCAATCCCAAAGACCGGCCCCATCGGGAACAGGTACCCGTAGGCCTGGTTTTGGAGTTCCCCGACGCCGGTATGGGCATTCCATGCCGACAGTGCCCGCCCGAGATACGTCCACGGGTCGAGGACAAGATCGAGTTTCGTGTCCGGCTGGATCCGACCCGGCGCGATGAACCACGCCCCCAGCACGAGGACGGCACCGACGAGCCCGTCATGCCACCGAGCCCGCAGGCGGGCCTCGCCCGAGCGATCCTCGGTCATCGCCGATCCGACCCGCCCCGTCACCGCTTGCGCAGCAAGATGAGGAGGTTCCAGGTCAGCACCTCACGGACCCCAGGCACCTGCACGAGCAAGCGGCCGCTATCGGGCCAGTACCGGGGCCGCACCGCGAGGATGTCGACATCCTCGCGCGCGTGCGCCCACTGCACGCCCTCGGCAACACTCACCTTAAAGACGTTGTCCCCCAACACATTCTTAGCCCGATGGCCGTGGCGGCGCGCGTACCGGCGCGCGGCATACGCCCCGCTTATCCAGTGATAGGGGCTCGTTTCGTGGCCGCCCCAGGGTGAGAGCCAGTTGGTGTAGGAGAGGAACAGGACGCCGCCGGGGCGCAGCACTCGCACCATTTCCGAGGCGACGTCCATCGGCGCCGGAACGTGCTCAAGGAGGTTGCTGGAGAACACGATGTCGAGGCTGCCGTCGGCAAAGGGCAACCGCTCGGCGCTCGCGACGACACCCCCATCGGTCAGCGACGGAACGTCCCGGTCGCGGTCCAGCGGCAGATAGCGGGCACCCGAGGCGGTGAAAACGGCGGCGAACTCGGCCGGGCCGGCACCGACATCGAGCAAGGTCGCCCCCTGGAGCGGGGTGTGCTCGGCGAGGATCGCCAACGAATCCCGGGCGAGGTCACCATAGAACCGCGCGGGATCACTCTGCTCGACCCGAAAGCTTCGGAAGAGGCGGACCGAGCGGGCCACGCCCCGGTTCGCCACCGTCATCGAGGGGCCCTGGCGATCAGGTGGAGCGTCGGGCGCAACCGGGGTCGCGCGAGCCGCGCGGCGACAACGAACGGGGCGAGAGCAAGGCCACCAAGCAGCACGCCACGCTCGGCGAGCACCCCAGCGGGACGGTCCGCGGGGCGCAACAGGCGAACAAGGGAGGCCGCGTCGACACTTAGCGAATCGAGCACCGGTCGGCGCACCTCAATGTCCGTGAACCCGGCGCGCCGGGCGAGTGCCTCAAGCGAGCGCGCGGTGAAGAACCGCACATGGGTCGGGTCCTCGAGCATCCACCACGCCGAGCCGTATGCCGAGATTCCGCCACTGTCGCCTGCCGGGGTCAGGAACTCGGCCCGGCCGCCCGGGGCGAGGAGGCGGGCGACGCTGGCCATGGTCGCCACCGGGTCCGAAACGTGTTCGAGCACGTGAATGCCATAGGCCAGGTCCACGGGTTTGACGCCACTGACGTCGAGAGTTTCGACCGGGCCCGCGTGCAGATTCCCGGTCGCCAAGACGACCTCATCGACGGCAATGTTCAACTGATCCGGGTCGGCGCCGGCGATCGTGGCGCCCTTGTCGTGGAAGCGGCGCAGCAGGGAGCCGGCCCCGAACCCGATCTCGAAGACGGAGGACGGTTCACCGGAGCGAACCAGCGACCGGTAGGTGAGGGCGAGTCGGGCCGCGTCAAGGTGCGCCTCGCCACCATACGCATGCTGGCGATGGGCGGCGGGCGCAAGGGTGAGGTCGCGGACGAGATGGCCGCAGGCGACGCATTGATCGAGGGCGCCGCCCCCATTGAGATGGTGGCGACGCAACGGGGCATCGCAAATCTCACATCGGCCTCGGTCGACCGTCTCTGCTACCGCCTGGTAACCCACGGCGCTACTCTAGCCGCCGGTACTCCGGGCGCACCCGGGCCAGGCGCAGCGGATGGAGTTGGTTTTGTGAGCGGGGACTCGACCGGGGGCGTCCGCGCGCCCATGCGGATTCTGTATTTCACCTGGCGCGACCAGGAGCACCCCGAAGCCGGCGGCTCCGAGGTCTTCGTCGAACGGACGGCTCAGATCCTCACCGAGCGCGGGCACGAGGTCACCCTCTTCACGGCGCTCTTCAAGGGCGGTCGCCCCCACGACCGGCACGGCCGGGTCGACGTCGTGCGGCGCGGCGGGAGATTCACCGTCTACGGGCAGGGGATGCGCTTCCTGCGGGCGCACGCCGCCGACTTCGACGTCGTCATCGACGTCCAAAACGGCGTCCCGTTCTGGTCACCGCTGACCAGAACCCGGCCCGTCGTCATCATCGTTCACCACATTCACCGCGAGGTTTGGCGGACGATCTTCGGACCGTACCTTGGGGCGTTCGGGTGGCTGCTCGAGTCACGGGTCGCACCCGTGGTCTATCGGCGGGCGCGCTACGTCACGGTGTCCAAGGCGACGATGGCGGAGTTGACGGAACTCGGGGTCGACGCCGACCGGACGGCGTTGATCTACTCCGGCAACGACCAGCCGGATAACCTCGCCGACTTCGCTCGGGTGCCCCGCAGCACGCAGCCGTCCATTGCGGTGCTCGGGCGCCTCGTGCCCCACAAGCAGGTCGAACTCGCCATTGATGTCGTCGCCGATCTCTCGGCACTCCACCCCGACCTCGTCCTTGACGTCATCGGGACCGGATACTGGCACGACGAGATTGCCGCCCATGCCCAGGCGCGCGGGGTTGGGGATCGGGTGCGCATGCACGGATTCGTCGACGATGACACGAAGCATCGGCTGCTCGCCTCGTCCTGGCTGGTACTGATGCCTTCCCGCAAGGAAGGGTGGGGCCTGACCATTGTCGAAGCCGGCCTGCACGGCACCCCGGCAATCGCCTTTGCCGACTCCGGCGGGCCAACTGAGTCGATCATTGACGGCGAAACTGGTCTGATCGCTGCGAACGTCACCCAGATGCGCGCCCAGGTGCAGGCGCTGCTCGCGGATGCACCGGAACGCGAACGGCTGGGATCGAACGCCCGCGAGTACGCCCGCACGTTTGAGTGGTCGAACACCGCCGAGAAACTTGAACAGGTGCTCTATCAGGCGATCAGCGACCGTGAGGCCATCAGCGACCCGTCACACGTTGAGGCGATCAGCACCGGGTCGTGAGGGCCCTCAGCACCCGGACATGAGGCGACCTCAGCACCCGGTCATGGGCAGCCCCGAGCACCCGGATTGAGTTCGGCGCACCCGGATTGAGTTCCGCGAGCAGGACACAACAGCACGTGGGCATAAGTCAGTGGGGTGCCGCCTAGGCGGCACCCCACTGACTTATGACACCGGTTCCTCGCGGAAACGCGATGGTTGGTTACTGGCCGCTGACGGCGTTGTAGTCGATGACGTTCTCGTACGTCTGATCTGCGGCCACGTTGGACTGGCAGGACACCAAGGCGAAGATGCTCGCGAGGGCCAGCGCAATTCCGGTGGCGGTCCCGACGAGATTTGCCCGGGTCGCCGCATGACCGGTGGTGGCCGCGGCGCCGCCGGACCCACCCCAAATAGCAGCTCCGCGTCGGCGGCGCTCGTCTTCTTCTTCGATTTGACCGGGGTTCTGGCTCACTGGATCTCTTCCCTATGGAGGCGGTGTGGGCGGAAGTTTACCAGCGGGTAGACGCTTGGGCCACATCCCCGGCAAACGAATTATTGACGTGGCGAAACCGATTCTCGTTGCGGCGAAGCCAAGCGACACGAGGACACTCGCGAGACCCGCGGCGAGGCCCACCAGGCGAAACCAGGGCGACTGATCATCGGCCCGCGCCGCAGCGACCGGCCCCGGGGCGAGGGTCCGCAGCTCTAACCCTGGCCCGCTAAACGCGACCTCGCCGCCGACCCGACGGGCGATCGCGGCGGCCCCCGGCTGGTCGGTAAGGATGAGGACCGCGGTGACGCCGTGGCGCTGCAACACGGCATCCATCGGGCCCGTTCCTCGGGACACCTCGCCGATCTCGGCGCCAGCCGGGCTCTCCCCGCGCACCCGTTGACCGCTGACGGGCAAGTCGTCGCTACTGAGGACTCGCCCGCGCACGAGCCGCGCCCACGGGTCGAGGACTACCCGATCTCGATTCCAGTCAAAGCGGCGGTACGTCGCCCAGGGCAACACCGCCACCGTGCCCCCCATGGCATCGACGCGCTCGGCGGCCTCGATCATGGCCGCCGGATATGTGGCGGACTGCCAGGCCCCGTGCGCGCCCCAGCCGAGCCCTGGGAGAGCGACGACGCCGAGGAGGGCGGGGGCCGCGGCCAGCACGGCCCTCGCCACCAGCGCCCCCCTCTCCGCCAGCACGGCCCCGGGCGTCAGCACGGCCCCGGGCGTCAGCACGGCCCCGGGCGTC
>CAZACX010000004.1:95370-98931 GCA_964483685.1 uncultured Intrasporangiaceae bacterium | reverse complement strand
CAGCACGGCCCCGGGCGTCAGCACGGCCCCGGGCGTCAGCACGGCCCCGGGCGTCTGAGCGGAGGCGCCGAACGCACGCCACACCAGGTCGACAGTCACACCGGTCGCCAGCGCGACGAGGAGCATCCAAGGAGCCATGAACTTTTGGCCGTCCCGCAGGAGCCCGGCGCCCGGCACGGTCTCCCCCAACCAGGCGAGCACCGCCCGCCCGCCGGAGAACGCCCCAACCAGCGCGATCGCCAAACCCACCAAACCCGCGCCGAGCAGCCCGCCAACTGCCGCCTGCCCCCGCCACGTCCGGGAGCGGACGAACCCGGCAAGGGCGAGGATCACGGCCAGGAGCGCAGCCGCGGCCCCGATTGCACCGCGCCGGTCAACGAGCCAGACCGCTTCATTCCAGATCCCCCCGCCGGTCACGAGGGAAACAAGTACCCCAAGGGGGGTGTCAGCGCGCGCGGCAAAGAGCTCCACGCCCAACGGGTCGGCGGTCGCCGACGGGGCAAGAGCAAGGGTGGGCCATAGCCACGGCCCGGCGGCCAAGGCCGCGGCCCCACCCAGCGCAAGCACGCTCCGCCCGCGGCCACTCGCCGGAGAGGTTGCGGGAAGGAGGAGCACGGCAACGGCGACGAGTACCGCGAGCGCCCAGGCGGTGGACCCGCCAAGTCCCGCGACGCCGATCCACGCGGCGAGACGCCAACGCCCGTGCGGACGTCCGGCGCGGGCGCTGCTCGCCGCGCGCGCGACCCACGGCAGGGCGGCATACCCGAGCAGGTAGCCCCAATGGCCGATGCCGAGTCGCTCGCCGACCCACGGATTCCAGGTGGCCGCGAGCGCGGCGCCGGACGCCGCGGCCCGTGAGCTACTCAGCGCGCCCACGCCCGCACCGACACCGCCAAAGACGAGGAGCAGGAGCCCCTTCTCGACGAGCCAGCCGGGGAGCACCGTCGTCAGGAGCGCGACCAACAGATCGTTGGGGACCGCGCGGGGGATCGACCCGTCAATCCCTAGGGTCCGCTCCCCAAATCCAAGGTGCGGGACGAAGACGAGGTCGTAGTGGAGCAGGTAGCCCGGGGCGAGTGCGGGTCCGAGGATGACGGCCCCCGCGAGCAGGCCGACAATCGCCCCGGCCACGGTGGGGGACGCGCCCGAGCGTCGAGCACGGGCCGCGCGTGCCCACACCCCGACTCCCGGCGCCGTCATCCCCCGTTGGCCTCGATGTCGGCAAAGGCCGCGCCCATCGCCGCACACTGCGTCGCAAGGTCGTGGTGGGCCACGATGTGAGTCCGGTTGGCCGACCCGACGACAGCGCGGCGAGCGGGGTCGGATAGCCAGCCGAGGAGGGCTGCAGCAATCGCCTCAACATCGTCGGCGACGAGGTCATTCGGTGGGATCACAGCCTCGTCATTGGTGCCGCAGCGCGTCGTCACCACCGGCAGGCCGCACGCCATCGCCTCGAGGTAGGCCAAGCCGAGCTGTTCGGTCCACTTCCACGTCGGCCGGGGAGCCGTCGTGAAGACGGCGGCACTGCGCAGCAGATCCGCAACGCCGCGGGCATCGAGCGAGCCGACGAGGGTGACCTGCTGGGCCGGGTCCGCGGCCGCCGCCTGGACGAGCGGTTCGAGCGGCCCGCGCCCGGCGACGACGAGACGAGCCTCGGGGATGGTCCGACGCACGAGTGACATCGCCTCAAGGATGCGATCGATGCCCTTATTGGGCGCGAGCGGAGAGGTGAACGCCACCACCGGATCGGCAACCGGGGTCGTCGCTGGGGTGAACAGGGCGGTGTCGACACCGGGCTTAACAACGCGGATCCGGGCATCGTCGAACCCGTTGAAGAGCAGGTGATCGCGGGCCGCGTCGACCATGCAGAGCAGCAGGTCCGCGTTGCGCGCGCTCGCCACCGCCTGCCGGTACGGCGGGAGCTGGTAGAGCGGCTGGTCCGGAAGGTTCTCCCAGGTGATGACCGCCTGACGGGGTCCCCTGCCTCGTCCCCTGGAACGCCATCGCGAGGCCTGCCCGGTGACAAGCGAGCACACTTCCAGGGTCGTGACCCAGTCGAAGTCGCTGGGCTGCTGGGCGTCGAGCCCACGCGCCCAGGCAAAGGCCCCCGCTTCGATGAACCGGGTGATCGGCCGTCGGTACGTCGTGGGCACCCAGTTGATCTCGCCGACAGGCTCGGTCGCGGCGAGCGCGGTCACCGCCGTGTTGGGCATCCGCGACATCCAGTAGAGCTCACGCCGCGGCCGTTGGTCGGGCAGCGACACCCACAACATGCGGCGCGCGGCGTCGAAGCCGGGCCCACCGGTGCTCGCCACGTCGGGATGCACGTTGGTCGCAGTCACGGCAGCTCGTGCGGGGTCGAGCGGGCTCCCCGCGCTCGGTCGCGGCGACCCCGGCGTGCCCCGACCCCATACGCGACGGCCTCCATGCCGCGCAGGGCCACGAGGCCGACCGCGTGAACCGGGTCGGCGAGCAGGCGGCGGCGATTGCGGGCATACGCGCGCAGGACTGCCTTGCCCTGCGCCCCCACGGCGCCCTCGTGCGCGGCGGCGAAGGTCGGGATGCTGCGCCCGTAGTAGTAGCGCTTGCGCATGACCTCGGCAACGGTCAGGCGCCCCTCGTCGTGATCGATCAACGTCGGCGCAAGAACGATTGGGGCCCCGGCATCGTGCATCTTCAGCCGCAGGTCGGCGTCCTCGGGCCCCGACATCCCCAGGTCGAACTTGCCCCCGCTGAGCATGAACTCCCGCTTCAGCAACCGGGGATTGTGCAGCCATGGGTCATCGAGGTAGCACTCGCGCTCCAGAGCCCTGCAGGCGGTCCAGAAGCCGGCGCCGATGGTGCGTTCGGGCAGTGCGACGCCCTCTGCTCCGGTCGTGAGGGCTGCATCCAGGGCAATTGCCAAGGCGTCGGGCGGCAGCAGCATGTCGCTGTCGAGCCACACCACCCACTCCCCGGTTGCCTCGGTGATGCCCCGGTTGCGTTGCGCGCTGCGCTCGGGCCCCGCGGTCACAACCTTGGCCGTATGCCGCCGCGCCAGGTCCGCGGTGCCGTCGTCGCTGTGGTTGTCGACAACGATGAGCTCAACGTTCGGGTACGTCTGGGCGGTCACCGAACTCAAGCACGCCTCGATGGTGCGGGCGTTGTTGCGGGTCGGCACGATCACGCTGATCAACAGGTCGGCGGGCATCAGGGTTCCTCGGGAGCGGCGGACGGGGGAAGCTGGTCGAGGCGCGGGTCGAGTGGCGCGGGCAAACCGTTGGCGCGGATGAGGGCGCCACCGACGGCAAGGACGAGGCCACCGGCCGCGACCCAGTGCGGCCAGAGAGTACTCCCCACGATGTCGGCACTCACCTCACCGACCCGGTCCCGGGTTTGGATCACGTAGCCGACCCCGGACGCGAACACGGCGGCCGCACCGAGGTCGATGAGGACGCCAGGCGGCAGCGGCTTGAGGCGCCAAAGCACGACGACGGCGAGGGCAACCCCGGCGCCGACGAGGCCGGCACCGAATCCGGCGAGCGCGATTGCCGCGACTTCGCGCGCGATCCGTCCGCGAAG
>CAZACX010000004.1:64325-95270 GCA_964483685.1 uncultured Intrasporangiaceae bacterium | reverse complement strand
CGCCAGCGGCAACCGGTCGAGCAAATCCTGCCGAGCGGCCGCGCACGAGGAGCGCCCCGCTGGCGATCAAGGCGAGCACCGACAAGCCAAGCGCGAGGTTGGCGATGCGCTGGGGCCCAAAGGAAACGACGATCGTATGCGGTGAGGTGTCGTTGATCCGCCACCCCACCGAGTGGCCGTCGAGCACCACGGGTGGCCCCGCGGCCTCACCGTCGATGGTCGCACGCCAGCGCTCGTCGTAGCCCTGGCCGATGACGAGCCCGTAGGCGTAGGGAGTCGGCCCAGTTTTGATTGTCATCGAGGACCCAGCGCCCGGGTCCACCGTCAACGCCGGCGGGACCGCGGGGGTCGTCGCCCGCGCCTGCGTGAGGTCGCGCAGCACCAAGGTGTCGAGTTGTAGTCCCACTACGGGTCGAACCTTGTGCTCCCCGCTCGTCAAGGTCATCTCGTCGCAGGCCGACCAGAAACCGCCGGGGACATCGGGGCCGCTGACCCGCGCGGTGTCGGGGCGCATCATCAACGGACGTCCGTCGAGGGTGGCGACGGCCACGCAGCCCGTCGGGTTATCGGCCGGCACCATGTATTCCCCGGCGATGATGCTCGCGAAGCGAGGGGGCGCCAGCTGGCCGTCGAGTGATCGCACCGACTCGATGGTCAGTTTCACACGGCGCCCCTGCACCGGCTGGTCAAGGAAGATTCTCGTCTGTCCCGGCTGCAACAGCACCGTTTTGACGGTCGTGCCATCGACGGCGATCGACACCGTTCGTGCCCAGTTCGTCGTCGCGGCCTCGGCACCGAGCCCGGGCCGCATGTCGACGAGCACGTTGGAAATGCTCCGTTGGGGGCCCTCCATTTCCCACCAGGCGCCGGCGAGGCGACCGCCGGCGGCACCTGGGACCCACGCTGTTCCCGTCGAGCGGTCGGCCGCCGAAGAGGCCCGGAACTTCGGGTCTTGGAAGTAGTAACCACTCGAGCGCGCCGACACTTTGGTCAGGTCGAATCCGGCCAGTTGGTCGTACATCGTCTCCGGGTCCGCCAGGACGCGCACCCGCGCCGAGGGTTGGTAGCGGCGCTGGTCTGGGAGGGTGAAGTCCCGGCGAAGGTCAACTTCGGCGTCGTCGGAGAGCGCGGTCGCGTTGGACACCCTCGACATGAGGACATCGAAGGGGACCTTGGCGAAGTCGTCGCGCTGATCCGCGTTCAGGGCGGCATACCGGTCGGTGAACGTCAGGGGCAACCGGGCGGTGCGGGTGGCGGCGACGTCATCGATGGTGACCTCGCTGATCCCAACACCGTTGAAGCCGTCGCCGCGCACCGACCGGATCGTCAGGACGAGGGTGTCGGTGACGACGCCGCCGAGATCGAGTGTCGCGGATCCGGTGTCGGGCAACAGGGCCGTGCGACGTTCGTCGCCGCCGGTGACCTCGACCTCGTCGATCCGCACCGGACCGATGATGCCCTGGGCGATGTCAATCTTGCCGACCGGGCGAGCTTGCGGGAACTGCAAGGTGAGGGTGGTTCCGGGTGCCCGGTCGAAGTCCCCAAAGACCCAACTCGTGTCCAACTTGCCGTCGATGGCGTTCTCGGCTGCCGCCCACGGCATCTCGAAGAACGCACCGCCTTCGGAGCTCGCCTTCGCCCGCGTGCCCCCACGCACAAGGACAGTCTGATCGCGGGGGTCAGTCCCGAGAGCCCGGGTCAGGGTGAGCGGCTCGTCGGCGCTGCGCAGGCTGCCCTCGCCTGCCGTCAACCGGTTGTTCACCGTCTCCCGCCGGGCGTTAGTGTCGGTCAGGACAAGGCGCCCAAGCTGCGGGAGCAGCTGCGCGAGATCGTCCGCGGGGACGTCAGCGGCATACTGGAACAGCGGGAAATCCTTGGCGAGGCCGGCGTCGACGAGTTGTGGCACCGACCAGCCGTCGCCCGCGACGACGCTCGACCCAGTGAGCGACTCGGCGCGGACCGACGCGGTCGACTCCTTGGTGGCATAGAGCTGAAGGGGCGGAAGCAAGGCCTCGTTGTAGTCGCTCGGCGCCGCGGTGCCGCGGGTGTTTTGGCCCGGACGGCCATAGTTGGCGAGACCAACGAGCCCGGCGTCGTTCGCCAGGAGGTTGGCGGTCACTCCCGGCCGTGCGCCGCCTTGGTTCTCCCACACGATGTCGTGGCGCAGCAACACGTTCCCGGCGCCGAGATAGTGCGCGAACGCCGACGTCGCCGACCCCACGGCCGTTGGCGACTGGACGCTGTCGTCCAACGCCGCGAGGAGATTGGCGCCCGGGGCCGAGGTGCTGGGCGTCCGCTCGGGGATGATCGCTTCCCGCGCGAACAGTGAGTTCGTCACATCGTCCGGTCGTTCGACGCTCCAGCGGTAGTTGGGGCGGGTCTGTCCCGGCAGGAGCAGCACGCGCGACTGCGGCGAAAGCTCGTCCACCGCGGCGGCCGCATCGCGCCAGTACTGCGGCACGTCGAACTCGGAGATGTAGAGCCGGCCGGTGAGGGCTGGCAACGACCACGCGGTGACGAGCACGACGAAGGCGCTAATCGCCGCCGGGCCAAATCCGGGTCGCTCTCGGAACCAGCGGTAGCCGCGGCGCAAACCGACCCCGCCGACGAGGGCGAAGCTGAGGACGAGGACGGCGCCCATCTTGTTCGTTGTGCGGAAGGCAACGAGCCCGGGAACGTTCGCGAAGGCCCAGGCCATGGCGCGACCGGCAGGTGCGGGGGCGGCATACGGGAAGAGACCCACCATGACGACGGCGGAAAGCGCGATCGCGGGAGCGGCGGCCATGGTCAGGGCACGTGGGGTGAAGCGCAGGGACCACAGGGCCAGGGTCGGCCACAGCATGGTGAGCACGATGACGCCCGGGGCGACGACGTAGATCACGTGCTGCGGGACCCACGGGCCGACGTCGCTGCGACCGTAGAGCGCCCACATGCCCAGGCCGCGCAGGACTTCCGGGAATGAGGAGACCCGAGCGATCCCCTCAAGGGTCTCTGAACTGGCGACCACCTGCGAGCCGGTCGTGATGGCGGCAACCCCCGGCACGAGCCAGTAGAGACTGACCCCGAGGACGAGCCCCGCACATTTGCCGACGACGGCGGCCGCCGACCGCCAGGCGAGGTGATCCGAGTGGACCACCATCACGAGGATGGGAATCGCCATGACGAGCTGCAAGGTCGGGACGACGGCGACATTCATCCCGCTCATTGCGAAGAACGTGAGCGCCACGGCGGCGGGCCAACGCCAGCCAGCCGGGTCGCGCAGGGCACCGATGAAGAAGTAGAGGAGCCACGGCAGCAGGCACATCGGGAGGGCGATGGCCAAGGTGGCGCCCGCGGTGACGGTGTACGGGTTCGCGAGGAAGAGAACGCCCGCGAGCAGTCCCGCCCACCGACCCGCCTTGGGTGCAAGCCGCAGGAGGAGACGCGCCGTGCCCCACGCGCCGAGGGACCACAAGAGGAGGTGCAGGATTTTGAACGTGGCTTCAGGTCCGAGCCCGAGGCCGCGCAACGCCCCGGTGAACAGCAGCACGGGAAAGAGTCCGACGTTGAAGTTCGCGGCGCCAAGGTAGGGCGTCGAGGTCCAGGCGCTGAGGAACTGGCCAAGCATCCGGCCCGGGGCGACGTACACCTCCGGCTTGATGTCAATGTTGAGGCTTCCCCACCCGTTGGCCGCGATGACCACGGTGAGCAAGGCAAAGAGCAGCCCCACGGTCAGCCGGTAGGGGGTCACTGCACGGCGCACGCGTGCCCCTTCCATCTCTCGGTGGTGGTTGTGTCCACCGGAACTCCCGAGGAAACGAAAGGCAGGGTATCTCCCTTCGCTGTTTCCCCGATGACCGGTTACTGCTTGGTAGCCTTGGGCTTCTGCCCAGTCCCCCTCTCCCATGACGGGATGTGCCCGTGTCGGGAAACTCCGAAGAGGACAAGGTCCACCGCGTTGCCTCCGGTGGACTCCTCCTGGGCGTGTGCCTGGGTGCCGGAAACGTCCTCGGCTACGCCTTCGCGCTCTTGGTCTCGCGTGGGTTGGGACCCGACGATTTCGGGGCCTTCTCGGCCGTGAACAACCTCGGTCTGCTCTTAACGCTGCCCGCCGGCGCATTCCAGGTGGTCATTGCCCGCCACCAGGCCAACCATGAGTTTCGGCACACCGGGCTCGGGATGGCGCTCGCCATGGGAGCCACGCTCGCCGCCCTGACGATCGCCTTGAGCCCACTTGCCGTGCACGTCTTCGATCTCAACTCGGCGTGGCCGGTCCTCCTGTTGGCGGCAATGCTGCCCGGCTTCACGCTCACTGGTGCGTTCCAGGGCATGCTTCTTGGGCGGGAACGATTTGCCGCACTCTCCCTCATCTATGTCGTCATCGCCGTCTCGCGGGTCGTCGCTGCCCTCGTCGCGAGCGCCATCGGGATGGATGTCACCGGGATGTTTGGGGCCCTCCTGCTCGCCTCACTCGTCCCCGTCGCGCTGGGGCTCTTCCTCTGCCGGGACTACCTTCAACTTCACCATCGGCGGCACGGTCTTGACTGGCCGCTGCTCATTGAACTCATCCGCTCCAATGGCACCCTGGCGGTTCTCCTCGCCCTGACGAGCGTCGACGTGCTCCTGGCCAGGGGGTTCTTGAGCCCGGACGAGGCCGGGGCCTACGCCTTCGCCGCCTTGTTCGGCCGGATCGTCTTCTGGGGTACCCAGTTCGTCGCGCTGAGCATCGTCCCCGAGATCGAGCACATCCATGCGCGCCGCCTCGTCTTGCAGGCCTTGGGCGTCGTGGTGGGGCTCGGCACGGTCGTCACCGTGGGCGCCGCGCTCGGGCCAACGTGGGTCATTGACCACACCGGCGGTGCCGACTACGAACTCGCTGCCGACCTCGTCGTGCCGTTCGCTCTCGTCGGGACTCTCTGGGCCTGCGTCCAGGTGCTGCTCTTTGCGGAGATGGCACGGGCCGGCGCCACTCTTGGCCTGTGGAGTTGGATCGCGGTCGGCGCCGAGACGGTGCTCCTCCTTGTCTTGCGTCCGACGACGGGCGGGGGCCTCCTCGCCATTGCCGCAGGCACTGCGGCAATCATCGTCGTGGCGGGACTGATGCAACTCCTGCGGCGGCCGGACCGTGTGGATCGCCCGGAACCGAGTGAGGTCTTGCCCTCAGTGGTCGTGATCTAGGCCCGCAAAGCAAGTCGCCCCCGACTCCGCGTGGGGCGGGGCCGGGGGCGAGCGTTGGTGGGTGGGAGGGTTGGCCGTGGTCAGCCTTGGTGGTCGTCCTCGAAGAGGCCAGAATTTGACGGGCCGCCACGGTCCGACTTGGCCGTGCTCCGCTCGCCCGCCTCGTCAACGAAGCGTGCCTCCCCCGACTTCGAGTCAGCGCCAACACCGCCGACCCTGGGACGGTTGCCGACCTTGGGACGGGCATTGCCGCCCTTTGCGGCAGACACGGCCGGACGGGACGCGGCGCTCTCGCGCACCCGCAAGGAGGCCCCAAACTCGGGCTCGTCCTCCAGGTCCTCATCATCCTCATCGTGGCTCAGCTGCCGACCGCCGCCGATCGGGCCGAAGCCGACATATCCGAGGATCCCCACGGCAAGCCCGGCGACCGCCAAGGCGACGGCACGATAGAGGTTGACCGTTGACGTGCCCTGGCAGGCGCCCTTCGCGAATCCGTCCGTGGGTGGATTCCCGGCGCTGCCGCAGCCGAAGACTCCCTCCTGCGATCCGATGAGGGCGGGAACAAAGTAGTAGTAGACCGCGGCGACCAGGAGCAGCGCGGCGACGATGGTGCTCAGTCCAGCGGCGAGGCGAAGGAGAGCGTTATTGGACCGGGAGGCTGACATGGCGGGAATGCTACCCGCTGGTTAACCCCAGTAGTCGGATTGGGACGGGTAGGCTCCGCTGCGGACCAGCCCGACAATCGAAAGTGCCCGCTGCCCATGCCGAGCGTCGTTAGTCCCCTCGCCCGTTGGCGCACCCGGCGCGACCCCATCGTCGCCCCTCCAATTCACCTCGACCCCAACCCCAGCTCCGCGGAAGGCCACGACCGACTCCTCTATCGGCCGGCGCTTGACGGACTGCGCGCGATCGCCGTCGTCGCCGTGATCATTGCGCACGGGATGACCCTCTGGCTGCCCGGCGGATGGCTTGGCGTTGACATCTTCTTCGTCATCTCGGGCTTCTTGATCACCTCGTTGCTCTTGACCGAGCAGGCTCGCCGCGGCCACATCGTCCTCACGAACTTTTGGTTGGCCCGAGCCCGGCGCCTCTTCCCGGCGCTCGCCGTGGTGCTCCTCGCCGTTGTCGTCGCGGCGTCCGCGCTCTCCCCGCAAAACCGGCGCGCAGCGATTTCCCTTGACGCCCTTGCGACGGCCTTCTACACCGCGAACTGGCGGATGCTCTTTAGCAACGAGGGCTACTTCGCCGCGGTTGCCGCCCCGTCGCCGCTGCGGCATACCTGGTCGTTGTCCGTGGAGGAGCAGTTCTATGTGCTCTTTCCCCTCCTGATCATCTTCCTCTTGAAACGCGTCCGCCGCCGCACCCAACTTGCGGGCGCCTTCGCCGGGCTGGCCCTGGTATCCGCGCTCGTCATGGTCACCTTGTACGAACCCGGAATCGACCCGGCTCGGATCTATTACGGCACGGACACCCGCGCCTTCGAGTTGCTCATCGGCGCGAGCGCGGGGGCGCTCGTGTTTCGCGGCCCTAGCGGGCTCGCCGCCGTCGGAACGTGGGTAGACACCTGGTCACGGCGCCTGGCGATCCCGGCCGGGGTCTTCGTTGGACTGAGTTTGTATGCCGCGTCCTTCCAAGCGCCGCTGCTCTTCGAAGGCGGGCTCGTCCTCATCTGCCTCGCCACGGCGGCCGTCGTCGTCGCCTGCGCGAGCGCTACTCCGAATCTGTTGCAAGGGGTGCTTTCCTGGGAGCCGCTGCGCCGGATCGGCATCATCAGTTATGGCCTCTACCTGTGGCATTGGCCGGTCATGGTCTTCCTCAACGGGGCCCGCACGGGACTTGCGGAACTCCCGACGTTTGCCGCGCAAGTCGCGCTGACAGTCGGTTTGGCCGCGGCCTCGTACCGCTGGGTGGAGCAACCAATCCGCCGACACGGGCTCCGCGCCCTCGTCCCCACCCGGCCACAGACCGGCCGAACCATCGCCATCGCCACCATGTCGGCGCTCGCCGTCGCTGTCGCCGCACTGCCACATGTCGACCTGCGAATTGGCTCCGGATGGTCCCGAGACTTCAGTTACACCCCGCCCACGTACACCCCGGGACCTCAGCCCGTCACCGCGCTCCTCGTGGGCAACTCGGTCCCGCACGGCATTGCCGACCTCTTCCCCGCCGCGGTGTACCCCGACCTTAAGGTCGCGCGAAGCACCAGCTTTGGCTGCGACTTGGTCCCCTACCCCAAGATCTATCACGAGCGCCCCGAGGCGATCACCGCGGAATGTCGGGACTGGCGTAAGAAGTGGGTGCAGGAGATGCGGGCAAGCGAGGCCAGCGTCGTCGCGATGTTCATCCCCTTTTCGATGATTTCCGACCGCGAGGTTGACGGACGTCGGCTCAGGTGGGAGGACCCCGACTTCGCCAAGACGGTCACCGCCACCCTGGACCCGGTCGCCAAGGCGGTCGCGACCCGACCCCAAACCAAACTCGTCGTCGTCAACGTCGCCTGCCACTATTCACGCCCGATCGGGCCGGAGGACGAATCGCGCAGGACGAACAACATCGCCGATGTCCGGCGCCTCAACGCCATGGTGCAAACGTGGGCAGACGCCAACGGGGTCGCCGTGATCGACCAATTCGGCTTCCTGTGCACGGGCGGCTACCACGATGCCGTCAACGGCAAGGGCCTCTACGTCGACGGGCTGCACATCTCCGCGGATGCGGGACCGACAGTGTGGGGTTGGCTGGCCCCACAACTGCGCGACTACGCCTACGAGGCGATCGGCGGCCGATGACCAGCCCTGTTGCCATCCTCCTGGCGGGCGGCCTCGGCACCCGGATGCGGCCGCTGACGGACCACCGGCCAAAGCACCTCCTCCCGCTTGGTGGGGTGCCCCTGCTCATCCACCAACTCCAGCGCCTCGCCGACGCCGGCCTGCGGGACATCGTCGTCGCGACGGGCTACCGAGCGGACGCGTTCGGGGACGCGATCGGTGACGGCGCGGACTTCGGGGTGGCGGTCCGGTTCGTCACCGAGGTCGAGCCGCTCGGCACGGGCGGAGCTCTCGCTAACGCGGCCCGTGCCCTTCCGGAGGGGACTGGTCCCGTCCTCGTCCTCAACGGCGACCTCCTCGGCGGCCACGACCTGCGGGCCCACCTTGCCCGACTGACGGAGGGGGTCGACGCCGTCTTGCACGTCGTCGAGGTCGCCGATGCGCGTGCGTTCGGCCGGGTTGCGGTGGACCCCGACGGGCGGATCGACGGTTTCGTCGAGAAGTCTCCGCAGCCAGGTTCGGCCTTCGTTAACGGCGGCACGTATGCCGTGACCCGGCGCCTCCTGGAGGCCATGCCCGGCGGCGCCTACTCGATCGAACGGGAGACGTTCCCGCGCCTGATCCGGGAGGGTGGTCGCTTGCTCGCCTACCCGGAGGTGGCCTATTGGCGGGATATCGGTACGCCGGCAGCCCTCGTGTCGGCTTCGGCGGACGTCGTCCTTGGGCGGGCCCGGGGTGCCGTCGGGGCGGCATACGATCCAGCGTTCGCCCGCTCCCCGGAGGCGGCGATCGATCCGAGCGCCACGATAACCGGCGGCACAAGCGTGCTCGCGGGAGTCCGAGTCGGGGCGGGCGCCGTCCTTGACGCCAGCATCCTCCTGCCAGGCGCGGTGATTGGCGCGGGTGCGCAGCTGCGCGGGTGCGTCGTCGGCGCGGGAGCCGTGGTCGGCGCGGGTGCCACTCTCGCGGACTCGGTGGTACCCGACGGCGGGTCCATCCCGGCGCTGGTACGTTGACGCCCGTGCCCCGGCCCCCGCGCTCGCAGCTCCCGATGCTCTTTCGGTTCTATGTCGTTCGCAGCCTCGAGCTCGACCGGCAGACCGTGGGCCTGCACGGTTGGCCGCGGGCCGCGCGCCGCGCCTTCATCGCCAGCAAGGTGCGGGCCCTGGCCGACATCCAGCGGGGCCGACCCGGTCGGCTTCAGGTCGGGCCGGTGTCCTTCACCGCGCGCTCGGCTCTCGATGTCGGATCGCTCCAGTCCTGCCTGAGCGATGTCCACAATGAGCTGATCTGTCCGGGGATTCTCGACGCGGCGGCCACCCCGGTGATCGTCGATGTCGGCGCCAACGTGGGGCAATTCACCACCGCCCTCAAGGCGTTCGTCCCGGGGGCCCGGATCCTTGCGTTCGAGCCCGATCCCACCGTCGCCGCCGCGCTCGCCGACAACGCCCGGAACCTGGGCGAGGTGCGCACCATCGCTGCTGCCGCGGGGGACTCCCCGGGAACGCTGGAGTTGTACCGTCATCACGTCTCGCTGATGTCAACGCTGCGGCCAGGAGCGGTCGAGACGTATGACCTGGAGAATCGTGTCGCCGTCCCCGTCGTCCGCCTCGACGACGCGACCGCCGAGCTCGGCCCCGTCGACCTCGTGAAGATCGACGTCGAAGGATTCGAGATTGAAGTGCTGCGCGGCGCCACCGCTCTGCTTGGGCGGACCCGCTACCTCCTCATCGAGTTGAGCCTTGGCCGCGAAGACTCCACGGCCAACCTTGAGGTACTCGCGCACATCCACCACGTCCGCCCCCGCGCCCGGATCGTGCGGATGGGGCGCCCGCTCGGCAACCCGAACGCACCGATCTGCCAGGACGTTCTCATCGACCTCGACCCGCCCGTCGTGTCGCCGATCGTGCCCTAAGGCGGGTTCAGGCGAAGACGCGATGGCGCGTTGAGGCGTTGGTGCGTCAGCCCGTCGGCTCGCGGACGGCGAGCAGACGGGTGTCCAGGGCCTCCTCGGTGACGTGCCCGTTGGCGGTGCGGGTCACGACGTATGCGCCGGCGCCAGCCCTTTCGCTGACCGCATCGACGAGCGTCGTTCCGTGATAGACGAGGCCGACCCCGTCGTCGGTGCAATGGGCCGTCGGCAGGGTGCCGTCACCAACGAATGCGTGGACGGCGGGACGACGCTGCGGCTCGCTGTCGTAGTGAACGCCGTTCGCGAAGGGCAGCAGCCCCAAGCCGTTCGTCACGGCGCGCAGGTCGGGACCGAAGGAATCGGTCGTCCCGCCGAGGTACCAACAGATTGACCCGGCCGAGACCCCGGCAAGAACGACGCCGCCCTCCCACACCCGGCGAAACACCGGACGCAGGGCGTGGACGTCCCACACCGCGAGCAAGTTGGCCACCGACCCGCCGTTGACCCAGATGACGTCTTGCGCCAGCAGGTGGCCCTCGATGTCGTCAAGGTTGGGCATCGGGAAGAGATGCAGGTGCGTGAGGTCGAAGCCGACGATGCGAGCCGCATCATCGATCTCGGCCGCCCAGGACCGCGGGTCACCGCTGGCCGTCCCGACAAAGGTCACCTTGGGAGCGCGACCATCGACCCCCGCCAGCTCCACGGCATGGTGAAACAGAGGTCCAAACTCAAGCCGGGTGCGCCTCCCCTCGACATAGCCGCCTGAGGTTGCGAGGATCGTCGGTTGCTTCGCTGCCATGTCGATGACCTTAGTGTCCGGCCGCGAACCAGCTCCGGCCAACGCCGACACTGACGTCGAGGGGCACGTCGAGGGCGACCGCAGACCCCATCTCACGCCGAACGAGCGCCTCGACTCCGTCCCTCTCCCCCGGGGCCACCTCCAGGACCAGCTCGTCATGGACTTGAAGGAGCATCCGACTCGCCAGCCCGTCCGCGGCAAGCGCCCGGGAAACCCCGAGCATGGCGACCTTCATGATGTCGGCCGCTGTCCCCTGAATCGGCGCGTTCAGGGCCATTCGTTCGGCCATTTCGCGACGTTGCCGGTTGTCGCTGGTCAGGTCGGGCAAGTAGCGTCGCCGCCCGAGCATGGTCTCGGTGTAGCCGGTCCCCCGGGCCACCGCGACGACCTCGGCAAGGTAGTCCCGCACCCCCCCGAAGCGCGTGAAGTACTCCGTCATCAACATCCGCGCCTCCTCGACCGGAATGGCGAGCTGACGGGAGAGACCGAACGCGGACAGGCCATAGGCCAGGCCGTACGACATCGCCTTCACCTTGCTGCGCATCGCCGCCGTGACCTCAGCCGGCCCGACCCCGAAGACGCGCGATCCGACATACCGGTGGAGATCCTCACCCGAGCGGAAGGCCTCGATGAGGCCCTCATCACCGGAGAGGTGGGCCATGATCCGCATTTCGATTTGGCTGTAGTCGACCGACATGAGCGACTCGTAGTCGCCGCCGACGACGAAGACCTCGCGAATGCGTCGGCCCTCCTCGGTGCGGATCGGGATGTTCTGCAGGTTCGGGTCCTTGGACGAGAGCCGTCCGGTCGCGGCGATGGTTTGCTCGTACGTCGTGTGGATGCGCCCATCGTCAGCAATCGCCTTGGTCAGACCCTCGACTGTGACCCGAAGCCGGGTCGCGTCCCGATGGCGCAGCAGCGCCTCCAGGAACGGGTGCTCCGTCTTGGCGTACAGGTCGGCCAGCGCGTCGGCGTCCGTCGTCCAACCCGTCTTGGTGCGCTTCGTCTTCGGCATCCCGAGGGTCTCGAAGAGGACCACCTGCAGTTGCTTCGGTGAGCCGAGGTTGATCTTCTCCCCGCCAATCGCCGCGTGCGCGTCGTCTTGAGCGCGAATGACCTGGTCGGCGAAGTCCTTCTCGAGGGTCGCTAAACCACTCTCGTCGACGGCGATGCCAACGCGCTCCATCTTGGCAAGGACCTGCAGCAGTGGCAGCTCGACGTCGCTCAGCAACTGGGCGCCCCCACTCGCCTCGACCTGACTGGCGAGGGCGTGCCCGAGGTCGAGGACCGCGCGGGCCGCCACCCCCGCCGCCTCGACCTCGGCGTCGTCGTCCGTGGCGAAATCCAGCATGCCCTGCGTGGAGTTCGCCCCGTCGGCGTGCAGGTCACGCCCGAGCGTTCGCAGGACGAGATCGGGCAGGTCGTAGGCCCGTTGGTCGGGTTTGACGAGATAGGCCGCCAACGCGGTGTCGGCGGTGAGCCCCGCCAGTGACCATCCGCGGGCGGCGAGTGCCTGCACCGGCCCCTTCGCGTCGTGCAGAAACTTCGGCACGTTCGGGTCCGCCAGCCAGGTCCCCAGAGCGGCCTCCGCAGCGGGCGCCAAGGTGCCAACCTCGACGTATGCCGCGGGGCCAGTTGCCGTTGCCAACGCCAGGGCCCCGACATCACCAGAGCCACGCGCCCAGGATCCGAGCACGTGGATTCCTACGTCGGCGCGACTGCTCCTGCTCGCCGCCAACCAGGCGATGAGCTCCTCGCCGCCGACTCGGTGGATGTCGACGGTGAAGCCGCCCTCCGAGGCCTCCGCACGGACGGTGTCAAACGTCGCGAACAGGCGCTCGCGAAGCACCCGGAACTCAAGTCCGTCGAAGACGCGGTGAACCTCCTCGCGGTCCCACCCGGTGCGCTCAAGGTCGGCAAGAGTCGCGCCAACGTCGAGGTCACGCACCAACCGGTTGAGCCGCTTGTTGCGCAGCACGAGGTCGAGGTGATCACGCAATGAGTCGCCCACTTTGCCGCCGATCTGGTCGACATGGGCGACGACGCCGTCAAGCCCGCCGAACTGGCCAAGCCACTTTGCCGCGGTCTTTGGTCCGACCCCGGGCACCCCGGGCAGGTTGTCGCTCGACTCCCCGACGAGTGCCGCGAGGTCGCCATATCGGTCCGGGGTGACGCCGTACTTGGCCTCCACGGCAGCGGGGGTCATGCGGGTGAGCTCGGAGACCCCTCGGATGGGGTAAAGCAAGGTCGTGTTCGCGGAGACCAGTTGCATGGCGTCCCGGTCCCCCGAGCAGATCAGCACCTCCATCCCGGCGGCATCCGCTGCGTTGGCGAGGGTGGCGATGATGTCGTCGGCCTCGAATCCCGGGACCTCGAGGTGGCGGATCCGCAGGGCGTCGAGGACCTCGTGAAGGAGGCTCACCTGGCCAACGAACTCGGTCGGGGTCGCCGACCGTCCGGCCTTGTACTCGGCATACTCCGCGCTGCGGAAGGTCTGCCGAGACACGTCAAAAGCGACCGCGATGTGGGTCGGCGTCTCGTCTCGGAGCAGGTTGATCAGCATGGACGTGAAGCCGTAGACGGCATTCGTATGCTGCCCCGTCGACGTCGAGAAATTCTCGGCGGGCAGGGCGAAGAAGGCGCGATAGGCCAACGAATGACCGTCCAACAGCAGCAATCGGCTCACGCATGGCAGCCTAGGGGTCATGACCGACAACGCCGACTCGCCCACGGATACCGCCGACCCTCGGGTGGCTCACCTCTCCTCACTGTCCACGGCCGGATCGCTCATGGAACGGATGGGCATCACCGTCACCGAGGTGACCGCCGAGCGCATCGTTGCGACAATGCCCGTCGAGGGCAACACGCAGCCCTACGGCCTGCTGCACGGTGGTGCGTCGGTCGTCCTCGCCGAGACCCTCGGCTCCATCGGCGCCGCCCTGCACGCCGGACCCGGACGGGTGGCTGTGGGGCTCGACATCAACGCCACGCACCATCGAGCCGCCCGGACGGGCCTCGTCACGGGGGTTGGTACCCCCATCAGCGTCGGCAAGACGCTGGTCTCGTATGAGGTCATCGTCACCGACGAAAGTGGGGCGCGGATCTGCACGTCGCGAATCACCTGCTTGCTGCGTGACCTCCCGCCCGCGCGCTGAGTTCCGCGCGGCGCAGGGCCGTTGGCGCACGGCCGCGCGTGACGCGCGGCGCAGGACGGCTCTTGGGTCGGCGGCGCGCGGTCGCTCTTGGCGAGTCGGTTCGGCGTCAGCCGACCGGGCGCGAGAGCGCACCGACGAACCTCGGGGTGGCCCCGGTCGGACCTGCCTGACGGGCGCGGGCCCGCAGCGTCCGACGGCGTCCGAGGAGGAGATCAACAGAGGTGTCCACGGCGCTGAGCCGGCGGCGCAGTCCGGTCGTGGGGATGATTCGCCGAGTCACCGGCGCCCCGAAGCCGAGCCGGGCAAAGTAGCGATTGGCGACCTTGTCCGTGGCCACGACGTTGCACAACACAAACTCGCTCGCCTCCTGCTCAGCGCACGTGGCCACGGCCGTGAGCAACGCTCTGCCAACGCCTCGGCGCCGCTGGTCCGGCAAGACGTACAACTCGTCGACCACAACGGACGGCGGATCAACAAGGCCACGCGGCCCGATGTCGAGCACGGCGTAGCCGGCGGGAACCCCGTCTTGATGGGCGACAAAGGCTCGCGTCCGAGTCCGGCGCAAGGCCGTGCTGATGCGGGAATCGTTCGCGGTCCGGGAAGCAACCTCGGGGCTCATTCCACCGGCGACCGCTGCGGCGAGCCACAGTTGCGTCAGATCACGCACATCCTCCGCGCTGACGCGAACGACGGTGATCGATGGCCGAGCCACGAACGCCTCCTTGGGTTCTTGAGTGCGTCCCGGCCAGGTTTGGCGGAACAACAGCGGCACTCTACGACGGCCCGGCCCCGCGTGTAACTGAGGTCCACCTTGCCACCCTTGACGCGAGGTTCCGGGAGCGGGCAGGGGCGGAACTAGACCTTGTCGATCCCGGCAATTACGGCGTCGGCAACTTCCTTCATCCCCAGGCGCCGGTCCATCGCGGTCTTTTGAATCCAGCGGAAGGCTTCGCTCTCACTGAGCTTGAGCTTCTTCATCAAGACCCCCTTGGCACGTTCGACTGCCTTGCGCGTTTCGAGGGCGTCCCCGAGGTCGGCCACTTCCTGCTCGAGGGTCTGGAACTCCGACCACCGCGAGAGCGCGATAGTGATCGCCGGACCCAGATCGGCGGCCGTGAACGGCTTGACGAGGTAGCCCATGACGCCGGCGTCTTGGGCCCGCTCGACAATCTCCGGCTGGCTAAACGCGGTCAGCATGATGACCGGGCAAATCCGTTGTTTGCCGATCTCGTCGGCGGCACTCAGCCCGTCCATCACCGGCATCTTGACGTCCATGATGATGAGGTCTGGCCGGTGCTCGATCGCGAGGTCAACGGCCTGTTCCCCGTTGCTCGCCTGGCCGACGACCTCATAACCGGCTTCTTGGAGCATCTCGACGAGGTCGAGGCGAATCAAGGCCTCGTCCTCCGCGACCACCACGCGGGGCGCCTTGCGCACAGAGGGGGACATCCGGCCTCGTCTCACGGGTTGGGGTTAGCTTCCGACCCGCCCCGGCTCATCGGGGGGGTGAAGAACGTGCGTGCCGGGAGCGGGACTTGAACCCGCACGCCCTTTCGAGCAAAGCATTTTGAGTGCTCCGTGTCTGCCATTCCACCATCCCGGCCAGGGGGCGTGGGCAAGAATACCGGAGCTTCGAACCTGTCCCGCTCCGGCCCTGCGCGCTCGGACGGCGTCGCGCCCCGGCTCAGCCTCTCGGCACCTGGGGGGTGTACGCACCCTGGCGTTCCGCGGCATCGCCAACGATGTGGACCCGCAGCGCGTTGGTTGTTCCCTTCACCCCAGGAGGGGACCCCGCGGCAATCACGACCAGCGCACCGGCGGGGCAGCGATGGGCCTCGAGGAGCGCTTGATCGACCTGCAACGCCATGTCATCAGTGTGCTTGACGTTCGGCACGAGGTAGGTCTCCACCCCCCAGGTCAGCGCGAGCTGGCTGCGGGTCGCGGCGTGCGGGGTGAAGGCGAGCATCGGCAATCGGGGGCGCAGCCGCGACATCGCGCGAGCCGAAGCCCCCGTCGAGGTGAACGTCACGAGGTAGCGCGCCCCCACGGACGCGGCAATGTCCGCCGCCGCCCGCGTGATCGCTCCGCTGACTGTCTTCGGCTCCGTCTCGAGCGAGGCGATCCTGTCGAATCCGAAATCCTCGGTGTTCTCGATGATGCGCCCCATCGTGCGCACCGCGTCGATCGGGTGCGAACCCATGCTCGTCTCCCCCGAGAGCATGAGCGCGTCCGCACCGTCGAGGACCGCGTTCGCCGCATCGGAGGCCTCGGCCCGGGTTGGGCGGGCGTTGTCGATCATTGACTCAAGGACCTGGGTGGCGACGATCACCGGCTTCGCGTTCCGTCGGGCGATTTCGATCGCCCGCTTCTGCACGAGCGGCACTTGCTCAAGGGGCAACTCGACGCCGAGGTCGCCGCGGGCAACCATGATCCCGTCGAATGCCTCGACGATTGCCTCCAGGTTGTCGACGGCCTGGGGCTTCTCGATCTTGGCGATGACGGGCAACCGGACCCCGACCTCGTCCATGATTTCGTGCACCCGGGTGATGTCGTCGGCTGTCCGAACGAAGGACAAGGCAATGTAGTCAGCCCGCAGGCGCAAAGCCCAACGCAGGTCGGCCTCGTCCTTGGCGGACAACGCGGGGACACTCACGGCAACTCCGGGCAGGTTGATGCCCTTGTTGTTAGAGACCCGGCCACCCTCGACGACCTCGCAAACCACATCCGTGGCGGTCACCGTCGTCGCGACCAACTCGATCTTGCCGTCATCGATGAGCAGCCGGTCGCCGGGGCTCACGTCGCCGGCGAGACCCGCGTAGGTCGTCCCGACAAGGTGCTGATTCCCGTCGACTTCGCGAGTGGTAATCGTGAAGGTTTCGCCGTTCACCAGCTCCACGGGCCCCCCGGAGAACCGGGTGGTGCGGATCTTGGGGCCTTGGAGGTCGACGAGGACGCCGACGGCGCGTCGGGTGGCATCAGAGGCAGCTCGGACACTCCGATAGACCTCTTCGTGCCCCGCATAGTCCCCATGCGAGAGGTTGAGCCTCGCCACGTCCATGCCCGCCTCGACCAGGGCACGGAGCTTCTTGGGGGTCGAGGTAACGGGGCCGAGGGTGCAGACAATCTTGGCGCGGCGCATAGGACCTAAGGGTAGTAGCGGATCCGGCGCCTCGTGACCCGCCTCACAGGCCGCGCCCGCGCACGGACACGCTGATGCGGAATCTCGACGGCCGCCGGTGGGCACTTAGCCCGTGAGCGGACGATCTGTGGGATTGATCGGCCTCGGCAACGCCGAGGACCCGGTGAGATACGCGTCGACACCACAGGCGGCGCTGCGGCCCTCGGCAATAGCCCAAACGATGAGGGATTGGCCGCGCCCGGCGTCGCCAGCGACAAACACCCCGGGGATGGAGGTCATGAACTCCCGGTCGCGCACGATGTTGCCGCGCTCATCGAGAGCGACGCCCAACTGCTCGACCAGTCCCTCGCGTTCGGGCCCAAGGAAGCCCATCGCGAGGAGGACCAGTTGGGCGGGCAACACCCGCTCGGTGCCGTCGACGACCTCGAACCCGCCCTGCCCGAGACGCACGTCGTTGACGCGCAATCCGCTGACGTGCCCGGACGCATCGGCGACCACCTCACTGGTGCTCACGGCATACAGCCGCTCGCCGCCCTCTTCGTGTGCGGAGGCGACCCGGAAGATCATCGGGTAGGTCGGCCAGGGTTGGCCCGCTGGACGCTCGGCGCCCGGGCGGGGCATGATTTCGAGGCTGGTCACAGACGCAGCCCCCTGGCGAAGCGCGGTGCCGATGCAGTCGGCGCCCGTGTCGCCGCCACCGAGAACGATGACGTCTTTGCCGTGGGCCGTGACCTGACCGGTCACTCGCTCCCCGACGCTGACGCGGTTACTTGGCGGCAGGTATTCCATCGCCTGCAACACCCCGGTAGACGCCCGCCCCGGGACGGGGAGATCGCGGGGCACGGTCGCCCCGATCGCGAGGACGACCGCGTCATACCGGTCGCGCAGTTGCTTGCCGGTCAGTTGCTCGCCCGCATCAACGCCGCAACGGAACCGGGTCCCCTCAGCTTCCATCTGGTTGATGCGCCGGTCGAGGATGGATTTCTCCATCTTGAACTCAGGTATGCCGTACCGCAGCAGGCCACCGGGCTTTTCCGCTCGCTCATACACGGCGACGGTATGTCCGGCCCTGGTCAATTGCTGGGCGGCCGCCAATCCAGCGGGCCCAGAGCCGATCACGGCTACCGTCTTGCCGGAGAGGCGCTCCGGCGGGTGCGGCGTGACGTTACCGTCGGCGAACGCCTCCTCGATCGTCGTCAGCTCGACCTGCTTGATGGTCACGGCCGGCTGATTGATCCCAAGAACGCAGGCCGTCTCGCAGGGTGCCGGGCACAGCCGCCCAGTGAACTCCGGGAAGTTGTTGGTCGCGTGCAGACGTTCGATCGCCTCCCGCCAGTCACCGCGCCAGGCGAGGTCATTCCACTCGGGGATGAGGTTTCCCAGCGGGCAGCCGCTGTGGCAGAACGGGATTCCACAGTCCATGCAGCGACTGGCCTGGCGCTGGAGAGTCGCCAGCGCCTGGGCCTCATAGACCTCACGCCAATCTTGGAGTCGCACCGGGACGGGCCGCCGGTTGGGCAGCTCGCGGTCGCGAATCTTGAGAAAGCCTTGGGGGTCAGCCACGAGAAGCCTCCATGATCTTGTCCCACACCTGGTCGCCGTCGAGGTCGAGTCCCTCGGACTCGGCTGCGGCCCGGATATCGAGCACGCGTTGGTAGTCGCGGGGCAGGACGAGCGAGAAGCGCGCCTGCGCGGTGTCCCAGTTTGCCAGGAGCGCCTCGGCCACCGGGGATCCGGTTTCGTCCCGGTGCAGGGCAAGGAGCGACTGGACATTCGCACAGTCCTGTGGCCGCAACGGCAGCACGTCCACGAGGTCACCGTTGACGCGTTCCGTCGGCAAGTCGAGCACGTAGGCAACGCCGCCGCTCATGCCCGCGGCGAAGTTGCGTCCGATCGGGCCCAGGACGAGCACAGTGCCGCCGGTCATGTATTCGCACCCGTGGTCGCCGACGCCTTCGACGACCGCCGTCGCGCCGGAGTTACGGACGCAGAATCGTTCACCGACAAGGCCGCGCAGGAAGATGTCGCCACCCGTGGCTCCGTAGCCGATGACGTTCCCGGCAATGACATTGTCCTGGGCAACGAAGTGGGCGCTCGGGTCGGGCCGCACGATGACCCGGCCGCCTGAAAGGCCCTTGCCGACGTAGTCGTTCGCGTCGCCCACAAGGCGCAGGGTCACCCCCGCGGGAAGGAAGGCCCCGAAGGATTGTCCGGCTGACCCGGTCAAGGTCAGGTCGATCGTCCCGTCGGGGAGTCCTTCGACGGCCCGGCGGGTGACCTCATGACCGAGCAGGGTGCCAACGGTGCGGTTGACGTTGCGCACGCTCAGGGTTCCCATGGTCGGGGTCCCCGAGTCGAGGGCTGGGCGGGCCAGCTCGATGAGCTGGTGGTCAAGGGCTTTTGCCAACCCGTGGTCCTGGCTGACGCTCTGGTATCGGGTCGCACCGTTGCTTGGGACCGCTTCGGCGAGGATCGGTGCCAAGTCGAGTCCGCTCGCCTTCCAGTGCGTAATCGCCGCGCGGACATCGAGGGACGACGACTGGCCCACAGCCTCGGCGATCGACCGGAACCCGAGCGCCGCCAAGTGCTCACGCACCTCTTCGGCGATGTACTCGAAGAACGTTTCGACGAACTCCGGCTTCCCCGAGAACCGCTGCCGCAACTCGGGGTTTTGGGTCGCGATGCCGACCGGACACGTGTCGAGGTGGCAGACCCGCATCATCACGCAGCCACTGACGACCAGCGGCGCCGTCGCGAAGCCGAACTCTTCGGCGCCGAGGAGGGCCGCGACGACGACATCACGACCGGTCTTCAGTTGCCCGTCGACCTGGACGACGATCCGGTCCCGGAGCCCATTGAGGATGAGGGTTTGCTGGGTCTCGGCCAATCCGAGTTCCCAGGGCCCACCGGCATGCTTGAGCGAGGTGAGCGGCGAGGCGCCGGTGCCACCGTCGTGCCCGCTGATGAGCACGACGTCAGCGTGAGCCTTCGAGACACCGGCGGCGACGGTTCCGACGCCGATTTCGGAGACGAGCTTGACGTGGATGCGCGCGTCGGGGTTCGCGTTCTTGAGGTCGTGAATCAGTTGCGCGAGATCCTCGATCGAATAGATGTCGTGGTGTGGCGGCGGCGAAATGAGGCCGACGCCTGGGGTCGAGTGCCTGGTCTTGGCCACCCATGGGTACACCTTGTGACCGGGCAACTGGCCACCTTCACCCGGCTTGGCTCCTTGCGCCATCTTGATCTGGATGTCATTGGCGTGGGTGAGGTAGGCCGAGGTCACCCCAAAGCGGCCCGAGGCGACCTGTTTGATCGCCGAGCGTCGTTCCGGATCGAGCAACCGGTCGAGGTCCTCGCCGCCTTCACCGGTGTTGGACCGGCCACCGAGCCGATTCATCGCGATCGCGAGCGTCTGGTGCGCCTCGAGACTGATCGAGCCGTAGCTCATCGCCCCGGTGTTGAACCGCTTGACGATCTCGCTGACCGGCTCGACCTCGTCGATCGGCACGGGGGGGCGCGCCGCGGTCCCGGCGAGGGTGAAGAGCCCGCGCAGCGTCATCAACCGTTCGGATTGCTCGTCGATCCGGGCGGTGTACTGCTTGAAGATGTCGTAGCGCCGCTGCCGGGTCGAGTGTTGGAGCCGGAAGACAGTCTCGGGGTCAAACAGGTGCGGTTCGCCTTCGCGGCGCCACTGGTACTCGCCACCAACCTCGAGTTTGCGGTGCGGAACCCGGATCCCCTCCGGGGGGTATGCCGCGGAGTGCCGGCCCGCGGTTTCGCGCGCCAGCACGTCGAGGCCCACGCCACCAAGCTGGGACACGGTGCCGGTGAAGTAGGTGTCAACGAGCTCGTGCGCGAGCCCGATGGCCTCGAAGACCTGGGCGCCCCGGTAGGAAGCCACCGTGGAGATCCCCATCTTTGACATCACCTTCAGGACGCCCTTACCCAGCGCCTTGATGAGGTTACGGACGGCCGCCTCCTCGGTGACTGAGGTGATCGCCCCAGACCGGACCAGGTCCTCCACCGATTCCATCGCGAGATAGGGGTTGATCGCCGCCGCGCCGTAGCCGATCAAGAGGGCAACGTGATGCACCTCGCGCACATCGCCGGCCTCGACGATGAGCCCAACCTGGGTGCGTGTCTTTTCTCGGATCAGGTGGTGGTGCACGGCCGAGCAGAGCAACAGGCTTGGGATGGGGGCCAGGTCTCGGGTGCTGTCCCGGTCGCTGAGGACGACGAAGCGGGCGCCCGCGACGATCGCCGCGGAGACCTCGGCGAAGATCGCCTCGAGACGGGTCTTGAGGGCCGCTCCCCCGCCAGCTACGTCATACAGGCCCTTGATGACCACTGTCGCGTAGCCCGGCAGGTCGCCGTCCACGTTGATGTGGACGATCTTGGCGAGCTCGTCGTTATCGATGACGGGAAAGTCAAGGACAAGTTGGCGGGCATGGAACGGCGAGGCGGTCAGGACGTTGCCCTCGGGCCCAACGGACGTGGCGAGGGAGGTGACCAGTTCCTCCCGGATCGCGTCGAGGGGCGGGTTGGTGACCTGGGCGAACTGTTGGGTGAAGTAGTCAAACAGCAGCCGCGGCTTGTCGGACAGGACGGCGATGGGGCTATCGGTGCCCATCGAACCGAGGGCTTCGCCTCCGGTCCGGGCCATGGGGCTCAGCAGGATCCGCAACTCTTCTTGGGTGTAGCCGAAGGTCTGCTGGCGTCGGGCCACCGAGGAGGGGGTGTGGATGATGTGCTCGCGCTCGGGGAGCTCGGAGAGGTTGATGAGCCCGCCGTGCAGCCACTCGCGGTAGGGCAACTCGGTGGCCAAGGTCGCCTTGACCTCCTCGTCGCCGACGATGCGCCCAGCCGCGGTGTCGACGAGGAACATCCGGCCCGGCTGGAGGCGGCCCTTGCGCACGACCCTGGCCGGTTCAATGTCCAGAACCCCGGCTTCGGAGGCGAGGATGACGAGCCCATCTTCGGTCACCCAGTAGCGGCCGGGGCGCAATCCGTTGCGGTCGAGGACGGCCCCGATGAGGGTGCCATCGGTGAACGTCACACAGGCCGGTCCGTCCCAGGGCTCCATGAAGAGGGAGTGGTACTCGTAGAACGCCCGCCGATCGGCGTCCATCTCGCGGTGGTTTTCCCACGCCTCTGGGATCATCATGAGCACGGCGTGCGGCAGCGATCGACCCCCGAGGTAGAGAAGCTCGAGGACCTCATCGAAGGACGCCGAGTCGGAGTCCTCTGGGGAACAGATTGGGAAGATCCGGTCCAGGTCACCCGGGATGAGCTCGCTCTGCAGCTGTGATTCGCGGGCATGCATCCAGTTGCGGTTGCCCTTGACGGTGTTGATCTCGCCGTTATGAGCAATCATCCGGTAGGGGTGCGCTCGCGGCCACGACGGGAAGGTGTTCGTCGAGAAGCGGGAGTGGACCAGGGCCAACTCCGTGACGAAACGTTCGTCGGAGAGGTCGGGGAAGAAGGGTTCCAGCTGGGTCGTCGTCAACATGCCCTTGTAGACCAAGGTGCGCGCCGAAAGACTCGCGAAGTAGACGTCCAGCTCGCGCTCGGCGCGCTTGCGCAGGCAATACCCACGCCGGTCGAGGTCGAGGCCGGCGATGTCGTCGTTCGCGCCGGCCACGAAAAGCTGAGCGAAGTGCGGCATACAGTCGCGGGCGGCTTGACCGACGAGGTCCCGGGCGACCGGCACGTCCCGCCACCCGAGCACGACGAGTCCTTCCTCGGTGGCGAGGGCCTCAACGCGAGCCGAGACCTGGGCCCGGTCCTGCGCATCGGCGGGCAGGAAGGTCGACCCGACGGCGTAGCGTCCCGCAGGCGGCAACGTGAAATCCACGACGTCCCGCAGGAACGCGTCGGGCATCTGGGTGAGGATCCCGGCGCCGTCCCCGACGAGCGGGTCGGCTCCGGTCGCGCCCCGGTGATCGAGATTGGTCAGCGCCGTCAGCGCCTGCGCGACGATGTCGTGACCTGGGGCGCCTCGCAAGGTCGCCACCATGGCGACGCCGCAGGCGTCATGTTCGAACTCCCTGCGATAGAGACCGGAGTCTGCGGGGTGGGAGCCAAAGCGGGCGCGGGTCACGTACGTCACCGTCCTTCGGGCGAGAAGCTGGGGGCCAGCATCCCCGCGCTCAGCCCGGGGAATCGAATGTGGACGACGGCGGCCACAGCGTCACAATATCAGAATGTCGTCCTACGATGTGAGCACATTTGTCTCACCATTTGGACTTGTCGGATCGGTCTCACGTCGTCGCGCGGCCCACCACACGATCGCGACACCAAGGAAGAACACCAACATCGAGGTCCAGACGTTGAGCCGCTGCCCGAGAATGACATTCGCCGGGTCCGTGCGCATCTTCTCGATGATGATGCGGCCGATGGGATATCCCGCGACATAGAGCCCGAGCACCTGGCCACGTGCCAGATCCCGGTGCCGGTCAATCCACAGCAGGGCGATCGCGAGCAAAAGGCACCAGATCGCTTCATACAGGAAGGTCGGGTGAAAGTTGCCGAGGACAACGGGGTCCCCCGCCTTGTCGAGGACAGCGCGGCCAGCCCCGCTGTCCCAAAGGTGGATCTCCAGGCCCCACGGAAGCGTCGTCTTGCCGCCAAAGAGCTCGTTGTTGAACCAGTTGCCCCACCGGCCGATGGCCTGGGCGACCGCAACCCCGGGCGCCGCCGCATCCGCAAAGTCGAGGAAGCGCACGCCGCGCCGACGACTCCCCAACCACGCCCCGAAGGCGCCCAGCGCGATCGCCCCCCAAATACCAAGGCCGCCCTGCCAGATCTTGAGGGCGTCCATGGGCACGCCGTCCTTGCCGAAATAGGCCTGGGGCGAGCTGATCACGTGGTAGAGCCGACCGCCGACGATGCCGAACGGAACGCCCCACGCAGCAATGTCGAGGGCAGCGCCTGGCGGGCCACCACGGGCGTCTAACCGGCGAGATGTCATCCAGATCGCGACAGCAATGCCCGCCAAGATGCACAAGGCGTAGGCGCGGACCGCGAAGGGCCCCAGATGCCAGACACCGACGGCGGGACTGGGGATGACGGTCAGCACCCGCAGACCATACCCTCCCTCCCTCCCGCCGGGAGGCGAAGCTCAGCAGTGCCGTTCAGCGTTCCCGGCAGACGCCGTCCTTGATCGCCGCGAGCCGCACCGCCGAGGCGACCGCGGGAGCGACGCGCTCATCAAAGACCGACGGGATGATGTAGTCGACCCGAAGGGCCCCATCGACGACGTCGGCGATGGCGCGCGCCGCGGCGAGCTTCATCCCCTCGGTGATCCGGGTGGCCCGGGCATCGAAAGCCCCCCGGAAGACGCCGGGGAAGGCGAGGACATTGTTGATCTGGTTGGGGAAGTCGCTGCGACCTGTGGCGATGACGGCGGCGATGTCGGTGATCAGCTCGGGACGGATCTCCGGATTCGGGTTGGCCATCGCGAAGACGATCGGTTTGACGCCCATGTTCTTGACGTCGGTGCGGGTGAGGATGTCCGGTCCCGAGAGGCCAATGAACACGTCCGCGCCATGGATAACGTCGCTGATGGTGCCCTGCAATGCGTCGGGGTTGGTGTGGCCCGCAAACCACTGTTTCGAGGAATTGAGGTCATCCCGGCCGGTGTGCACGGCGCCCTGCCGGTCGATACCGATGATGTTGCGCACGCCCGCAGCCATGAGCATCTTGCTGACGGCCACCCCCGCGGCACCGACGCCCGCGACGACAACCTTGATCGCCTCGTGTTTCTTATCGACGAGGCGAAGCGCGTTCTCTAGCGCGGCGACGGTGACGATCGCCGTGCCGTGCTGGTCGTCATGGAAGACGGGGATGTCCAGCGCCTCGACGAGGCGCTCTTCGATCTCGAAGGCCCCCGGAGCGGCGATGTCCTCCAGGTTGATGCCGCCAAAGGTCGGCTCGAGCTTCATGACGAGATCCACGATCTCGTCGACATCCTTGGTGTTGATGCAGATCGGGAAGGCGTCCACCCCAGCGAAGTGCTTGAAGAGTTGCGCCTTACCCTCCATCACCGGCATCGCGGCATACGGACCGATGTCCCCAAGCCCAAGCACTGCCGTGCCATCGGAGATGATCGCCACGGTGTTGCGTCGAATTGTGAAGTCGTGACTCGCGGCGCGGTTCTTGGCGATTTCCATGCAGACCCGGGCCACACCAGGGGTGTAGGCCATCGCGAGATCGTCGGCGTCGACAATCGGGACCCGCGAACTGGTGGCGATCTTCCCGCCCTCGTGCAGCTTGTAGGTCCGGTCCTCCCACTCGAGGATCTCGACGCCGTCAAGCTCGTCAATCGCCCGGCGGACGGTCTCTTGGTGAGTCTCGCTGCCGCAGTTGATGATCAGGTCGTCCTCGAGGTGACTGCTCTTGACGACAAATCCCTCCAGCCCCGTGATGTTGCCGCCTACCTCCCCGATTGCGACCGCGAGGCGCCCAAGGGTGCCGGGCCGGTTGACCATGCGTACGCGCACGCGCACGGAGAAGGCGGGCGTGGGCGTCAAGCCTGGGGAAGCCATGCCCTGGAGGGTAATCGGCCTCGGGCACCCAAGGTGCCCGAGGCCGATTGGCGGACGTCGGTATGCCGGTCCGCGGCGCGTGCCACGCACGCGGTCGACCCTGGGGTCAACCCGTGGCCGACCCGAGGGTCAGCCTGCGAGAATCTTGGTCTTGAAATCCTCGCCGCTGGTGACGGTCGTGTGATCAAACACCTTGCCATTGAGCTTGAGGGTTGGGGTCGAGGTGACGCCCGCCTTGGCCGTCGACTCCTGCATCGAGACGACGTACTGGTTGTGCGTCTTGTTGGCGACGCAGGTCTGCCACGTCGTCAATGCGGTGCCCGTGATTTCAGAGTCCTTCGCCCACCCGGCCAGCTGGGCGTCGGTCCAGCCGTCGCCCTCGGTGGTGGGCTGGTTGGCGTAGACAAGGTCGTGGAGGGCCCCAAACTTGCCGCTGGCCACGGCGCATGCCGAGGCGTTGGCTGCCCGACTCGAATTCTCCCCGGGATACCGGTCGTCGAGGAAGGTCATCATGTGGTAGCGCACGTCAACCGAACCGTCCGCAGCTAGCTCCGCGATCGAGGTGCCCAACTTGGCTTCCAACGCGGCGCACCCTGGGCACTGGAAGTCCTCGAAGATGTCCAGCACCGGGGCACCCGCTTTGGGTGTCCCTCGCGAGATCGGCTCGCCCATCGCCGCAACCCCCGGCGGCAACGTGGCTCCGCCGACGCCCGCCGCCGTCTTCGCCTTCTGGTCGGCGATGATCACCCAGGCGATGACAGCGATGAGGGTGACGATCGCGACAACCCCGGCGATTGTCACCCGGCTCGGGCCGGTCTTGACGGATTTTCCCGCCGCCTGAATCTTCGCTTGGCGGTCGGCAGCCGATCCTGAGGACGCCTTGGATGTGGATTTTGAGGCCATTGGGTTAGTGGTCCCTTTCGAAGCAGTGGCTAATGGGGATGCGCGCGGGTGCCGGTCAGTGGCCGTACCAGCGCCGGTCGAGGCTGAGCGCGGAGCGGGGCCGCCAGCAAAGGTAGGCCCCGGTCAGGAGCAACGCGGTATCGCGGGCCAACTCAAGTGGGTAAGCGGTGGCGGCCTTGTCGATGGTTCCGCCGCCTCCAAAACAGCCGCAGTCGATGGACAGCCCGCGCGCCCACGCGGAGGCGATGCCAATGACGAAGGCGGCCATCAGCAACGTGGTGATGACCGCGGCGCCCCGGGTCAACAGGCCGAGGAGAAGCAGGGCACCGATGATGATCTCGAGAAGCGGCAAGCCATAGCCGACGAGCTTGGACACCTCGTAGGGCAGCAGTTGATAGGCCTGGACCGCGCGCGCCGACTCGCCTGGATGTGTGACTTTCAACGCGCCCGCGACGACCATCACGGCGCCGAGAACGAGCCTCGCGAGCGTGCCGAGCCAATCAAGACGGTGCGTCCAGGGCGCCGCGGCCGCCTCGTCAACTGAGGGAGCGTGGCGTGGGTCGGTCGTCAGGTCAACTTCTGGCATGTGCGGCTCTCCGTCCTTCTCGCACTCCGGTCGCGAGCTCCTCGACAAGGTCAGCGAGTCGGGACAATCCCTGCGTGCCGGGCACTTCTCCCAGGGCGCTGACCAAGGCGGAGCCAACGATGACCCCATCCGCGAACGAACCGACCTGGGCTGCTTGTTCCCGGGTACTTACCCCGAGTCCCACACACACGGGGATGTCGGTCACCGCGCGGGTTCGAGCCACGAGGTCCTCGGCTGCGGACCCGACCGACGTGCGGGCTCCGGTGACGCCCATAGTCGAGGCAGCATAGACAAATCCTCGGCACGCGGCTGTCACAACCGCCAGTCGCTCGGTGGTGGAGCTTGGCGCGACGAGGAAGACTCGATCGAGACCGGTGACCTCGCTCGCGTCGATCCAGTCCGAAGCCTCATCCGGGATCAAATCCGGGGTGATCAGGCCGGCGCCGCCAGCGGCTAACAGCTCCCGCGCAAAACGGTCGACGCCGCGGCGCAGCACGAGGTTCCAGTAGGTCATCACCAGGGGCGGTGCCCCGGCCGCCCGGATCGCTGACGTGGCGGCGAACACGTCGGCAACGTGGGCCCCGGCCGTCAACGCGCTCGCCGCGGCCCGCTGAATGGCCGGCCCGTCCATGAGGGGGTCGCTATAGGGGATGCCGACCTCGACGATGTCCACGCCGTGCTCGACCATTGTCGTCATTGCGGCAATCGAGGTGTCCACGTCGGGGTAGCCGACCGGGAGATAGCCGATGAGGGCGGCCCGCCCTTCGGCGGCGCACCGTTCAAGGACTGTGCTAACCCCGCACGGGTCAGGGGCCTGCTCGTTGGGCGTCATACGGTGGATTCCCCTTCGGGCAGAAGACCGAACCACTCGGCAGCCGTGTGCATGTCTTTGTCGCCGCGGCCCGACAGGTTGACGAGCAAGAGCGCCTCCGGCCCCAACTCGAGGCCTACCTCGATGGCACCCGCGAGCGCATGCGCCGACTCGATGGCCGGGATGATGCCCTCCGTGCGGCACAGCAGCCGGAACGCCGCCATGGCCGTCTCGTCGGTGGCGTACCGGTACTCGGCTCGGCCGAGATCCCGCAGATAGGCGTGTTCCGGCCCAACGCTTGGGTAGTCGAGGCCCGCGGACACGGAATGCGACTCCAGGGTCTGACCATCGTCATCTTGCATGAGGTAGCTCATCGCGCCGTGGAGCACACCAGGCTCGGCGGTGGCGAACCGGGCCGCGTGCCGACCGGACGCGATGCCCTCGCCCCCCGCCTCGACGCCGATCAACCGCACCGCCTCGTCGTCGAGGAATCGGTGGAAGATCCCCATGGCGTTGGATCCGCCGCCAACGCAGGCAATCACGGCGTCGGGCAGGCGCCCAGTCAGGTCGAGAACCTGGGCGCGCGCTTCGACCCCAATGATCCGGTGGAAGTCGCGCACCATCTCGGGGAATGGATAGGGGCCGGTGACGGTGCCAATGGCGTAGTGGGTGTCATCAACGTTGGTGACCCAGTCCCGCAGGGCCTCGTTGATTGCGTCCTTGAGGGTGGCGCTCCCCGTAGGGACCGCGATCACCTCTGCACCGAGCATCCGCATCCGCGCGACATTGAGCGCCTGGCGCACGGTATCGACCCGACCCATATAGATCGTGCAATCGAGCCCCATCAAAGCCGCAGCGGTCGCCGTCGCGACGCCATGCTGACCGGCGCCGGTTTCGGCAATAATGCGGCGTTTGCCCATGCGTTTGGTGAGCAAGGCCTGCGCGAGAACGTTGTTGATCTTGTGCGACCCGGTGTGGTTAAGGTCCTCACGCTTAAGGAGGACGCGCGCGCCACCGGCGTGGGCGGCGAACCTCGGCACCTCGGTGATGATGCTGGGGCGCCCGGTGTAGGTGCGGTGGAGTCGATCGAGCTCGCCGAGGAACTCGGGGTCGATCATCGCTTTGCTGCGGACCTCGTCGAGTTGTTCCAGCGCGGGAATCAGCGCTTCCGGCACATACCGGCCGCCGAATCGCCCGAACCGACCGATGCTCATCGGCGCACCGGCAAGGCCGCCAGGGCTGCCACCGCCTCGCGCGGCGCTCCGCCGGTGACGAGGGCCTCCCCGACGAGGATCGCGTCGGCGCCGCTGGCGGCATACGTCTGGGCGTCGTCGATGCCCCGTATGCCGCTTTCGGCCACGGCGATCGCCCCGGCGGGCAGCAGCGGTCGCAGCCGCGCGTACGCCCCCGGATCGACGTCGAGAGTTTTGAGGTTGCGGGCGTTGACCCCGATCACCCCGGCGCCAAGCGCCGCCGCGCGGGCCATCTCCAGCTCGTCGTGGACCTCCACCAGCGGGGTCATCCCGAGGTCGAGGACGAGGCCATGCAGGTCGGCAAGGAGGGCGTCGTCGAGTGCGGCGACGATGAGTAAAACGAGGTCGGCGCCATGGGCTCGGGCCTCCCACACCTGGTAGTCAGTGACAACAAAGTCTTTGCGGAGCAAGGGGGTCTCGACGGCGGCACGCACCGCGTCGAAGTCGGCGAGGCTGCCGCCGAACCGGCGTTGCTCGGTGAGGACCGAGATTGCCGCGGCACCGCCCGCCGCGTACTCCCGGGCAAGGGCAGCCGGGTCCGGAATGGACGCGAGGGCCCCTCTGCTCGGACTCGAGCGTTTGACCTCGGCGATGACGCGCAGGGTGGCGCCGCTCAGGTGCACCGCACGGGCCGGGGCACTCGCGCGGGCTAGGGCGCGGATCTCGGGGAACGGCGTGGTAGCTCGGCGCACCTCAAGGTCGGCAACAACACCCTCGATGAGGTCGTCGAGGACCGTCCGGGCCGCTCGCAGGGAAGTCATGACGCCAGGCTAGCTGGCGCGCATGACAACCCGCGGCGCCCACCGATTTGTGGACCGGAGGGATTTGCCGAGCTCAGCTGTAGAGCGATCGTGGCGGGTTCTTGTCCCCGAAGCCCATCCGGGACAAGACCGGCCAAGCGATCGCCCCGACGACGACGATGACGCCACCCGCGATGAACGTCGCCGTGCTCGACACGACGACGGCCCACGAGGAGACGGCGAAGCCGATGAACATGATGGCGACCGACACCCACGCGGCGACGCTGTTGCCGTGACTCTCGTGGTCTTCGTTGCTCATGCGCACTCCCGGATCAGGCTCGAATGACGATCGGTACGAGAAGGATTCTGGCATGGGTGGATCGCGCCGCACACCACCCATGCGCGGAGATGTTCTTCACGTCCCGGGGCGCCCAGGTCCCTTCAGCTACGGGTTCTCGGTCGTGCTCCCTTGCTGGTTCTCCGCCGCGTGATCTCTTAGGTGCTCGCTCGAGGTGCCTGACTGGTCCTCCCTTGCGGTGCCTGTCGGGGCCCCCGCGAGGGTCGGGTCTTCCCCGAGGTCGAGGCGTTCCCAGTCCCCGGTCACCCGTTGACCCCGCGGCCCGGTGACGTCGCTCACGCCGGGCGCCTCGTAGCGCTGGGACAGGCCGCGCCAGCTGCCCGACCCGACCAACCCGGCGACCAGCGCGGTGCACGCGACGATCGCCGCGACGACGACTAACCACGGCCACGCGCTGACCTGCGCACTGACCGGAACTACGCCCGCCCGCCCGCTCGCGTCGGCGGCGAGCCTTCCCAGGGTCGCGTCGGCGGTGTTCACGCCTCGGACCACGGCGAACGCGAGCCCGCTGGCGGCGAGGATCGCGACAACGAGGGTGACCCGGCGCACCACCCGGCCACCTGCTGCCGCGGCGACGGTCGCGGCGCCGATGACCAGGCCCAGGGCCACGAGGCCGGGCACGGCCTGGGCGCCGGTCGCCGTGACGACTCCCCCGGCGAGACCCGATTCGGCGGAGGTCCCGCGCAACCACACCCGCGAACCCGAGATAACCGTTGCCGCCAGGACGAGGAGGGCTGCCAAGACGACGAGTCTGGGGCGACCCCAACGGCCCATCACCCGGTACCTCCGGCGCCCCCGGGTGCGGTGGCGCCGCGAGAACC
>CAZACX010000004.1:62660-64225 GCA_964483685.1 uncultured Intrasporangiaceae bacterium | reverse complement strand
GCATCCGCAATGGCTCGCAGGACGGCGGCGGCCTTGTTGCGCGTCTCCTCGAATTCCGTCTGGGGCACCGAATCGGCGACGATCCCTGCGCCCGCCTGGACCGTTGCCCGACCGTCGCGGATCACCGCGGTCCGGATGGCGATCGCGACGTCCATATCACCATGGAAGTCGAGATAGCCGACGACGCCGCCGTAGAAGGCTCGCCGGGTTGGTTCGTATTCATCAATGAGCGCCATGGCCCGCGGCTTCGGTGCCCCCGAGAGCGTCCCCGCAGGGAAGGTCGCCGCCAGCACGTCATACGCGGATGCCGCCGCGGTGAGCTGCCCGACCACCGTCGACTCCAGGTGGATGACGTGGCTATAGCGACGGGCATCCATGAATTCGACGACGTCGACCGTGCCGGGTTCGCTCACGCGTTGGAGGTCGTTGCGCCCCAGGTCAACGAGCATGACGTGCTCGGCGCGCTCCTTGGGATCGGCAAGGAGGTCGGCCATGAGGTCGAGGTCGTGCTCAGGCGACTTCCCCCGGGGCCGGGTCCCGGCGATGGGATGGAGGATGGCCTCCCGACCGGTGACCTTGACGTGGGCCTCAGGTGAGGAGCCGACGATGTCGATGTGCCCACCGTCGGGGTGCGGCAAGCGGAACAGGTACATATAGGGACTCGGGTTGGTCGATCTGAGCATCCGGTAGACATCGAGTGAGTCGGCGGCGCAGGGGATCTCGAAGCGTTGCGAGACGACGATCTGGAAGGCCTCCCCGGCCCGGATGTCTTCCTTGGCGCGTTCAACCATGCCCTCGAAATCGGCTTGCGTCATGTTGCTGCGGACCTGGGCGAGCGCCTCGGCGGCAACCTCGGCATCGACGACGGCCACGGTGCTCGGCGCCGATTCGGCCAATTCGGCGCTCATTCGGTCGAGCCGCGCGACGGCATCAGCCCACGCCCATTCGACGCGCTCGCTGGTGTCGTCGAAGTTGATCGCGTTGGCGATGAGCAGCACGGAGCCGTCGCTGTGGTCAAGGACGGCGACATCGGTGGCAAGCACCATGGCGATCTCGGGAAGGCCAGCGTCGGCGATGGCGTGGCTGGGCAGGCGCTCCCAGCGGCGCACCGCGTCATACGACACTGCCCCGACGAGCCCGGAGGTCAGCGGGGGAAGGCCAGGGATGGCCGCCGTCGCGAGGGCAGCGATGGTGTCCCGGATCGCGGCGACCGGGTCGCCCCCGGTCGGCACCCCAACGGGGGGCTCGCCGAGCCAACACGCGACGCCGTCGCGCTCGGTCAGGGTCGCCGCACTCGCTGCCCCGACGATGGAGTAGCGCGACCAGAGGCCACCGTGTTCGGCAGATTCCAGCAGGAAGGTCCCCGGTCGGCTCGCGGCGAGCTTGCGGTAGACCGCCAGCGGGGTCTCGCCATCGGCCATGAGCCTGCGGACGACGGGAACAACCCGCCGCTCGCGCGCGAGCACCGTGAACGCGTCCAGTGACGGCCAGGTTCGGCCGTAACCAAGGTCGGGCACGGCCAGCGTCATGCGAGGACTCCGCCAGGTGCGGCAGCGCCGGGCCCG
>CAZACX010000004.1:55540-62560 GCA_964483685.1 uncultured Intrasporangiaceae bacterium | reverse complement strand
AGCTCGACAAAGCAGGTCCGCGCCCCCGTGTGGCACGCGGCCCCCGTTTGGTCGACACGGACGAGGAGCGCGTCGCCATCACAGTCGAGCGCCACCGAAACAACGTGCTGGACATGCCCGGACGTGTCGCCCTTGCGCCAATAGACCTGGCGGCTGCGGGACCAGAAGGTCACCCGCCCCTCGGTCATCGTGCGCGCGAGGGCTTCATCGTCCATCCACCCGAGCATGAGCACTTCGCCGGTGTCGTGCTGCGCAACGACCGCGGCCACGAGTCCGGCCTCGTCCCGCTTGAGGCGGGCCGCGAGGTCCTGGGGCAACGGGGAAGTCGAGGAGTTCACGGCGCCCATTGTTGCCTCTTGCTCGCCGCCCCGGCGACGTTGCCCGCGGCCCGGCCACGTGCCGCCCTCGGCCGATCGGGCTCGCCGGCCCACCCGCCGACCGGGCTCAACCCCTCCGACTAACGGACCGGTATGCCGCGCGCGGCCATGGCTTCCTTGACCTCCCCGATCGTCAAGGTGCCGAAGTGGAACACCGACGCCGCCAGCACGGCGTCCGCGCCCGCGGCGATGGCGTCGCCGAAGTCGGCCAGGGCGCCCGCTCCCCCGCTGGCGATGACCGGGATGTTCACCGCAGCCCGGACCAACCCGATCAGTTCGAGATCGAAGCCGGCGGTCGTCCCATCGGCATCCATCGAATTGAGCAGGATCTCGCCGGCCCCGAGCTCGGCTGCTCGCGCACACCAATGGACGGCATCGATGCCGGCGCTGCGCCGCCCGCCGTGCGTTGTCACTTCAAACTCGCCGGTGGCCCGGCCGACGTCATCGCGCCGGCGCCGCACGTCCGCCGAGAGCACCAAAACTTGGGCGCCGAACCGTTGGGCGATCTCGCCAATGAGCTCGGGGGTGTGGATTGCGGCGGTGTTGATCCCCACTTTGTCTGCCCCGGCCCGCAGCAATCGGTCGACGTCTTTGACCGTGCGGACGCCGCCGCCGACGGTCAACGGGATGAAGACCTGCTCGGCGGTGCGACTCACGACGTCGTACATCGTCGCCCGGTCGGTCGAACTGGCCGTCACGTCAAGGAACGTCAACTCATCGGCGCCCTGCTCGCCGTAGCTTCGGGCCCGCTCAACTGGGTCGCCGGCGTCGATGAGGTTGGCGAAGTTGACGCCCTTGACGACGCGACCGTCATCAACGTCAAGGCACGGAATAACTCGGGCGGCGAGACTCACCGCGCCAGGTTAGCCAGGCCGCTTCCGTCGGGGACGCGCCGTCCAGCCAGCATCGGATTCGGCCCCCGAACTGGCGTTCGAGGGCCGAATCAGACGGGTCAGCGAGCGGAGGACCCGGGCAGGGTCACCAACCGATCGTGCGGAGGATCGCCGCGGCGATCGGCCCGGGGGTGCGGACGGTCTCCCCGGTGGCGATGGTTGGCGTCATCAATGAGTTTTGGTTGCCCTTGGGGTAGGTCGCCTCATCGAGAAGGGAGTAGCTGAAGTACTTACGCCACGTGCCCGGCGCATAGAGCTTCGCCGCCTTGCCGCCGTTGGCGGTACGCACAGCCGCGCTGTCAAAGAAGACGTTACCGCCGGTCAACGCGGCTGCGAGCTTCGTCGACTTGTCCGGCATCCCCTTAAGTGCCGCCCCGGTCCCGAGTTCCGTGTAGAGGTCGAAGGCCGAGGGGGTCCCGGCATTCTTGACGGTCCCAAGACCCTTCACCACGTCGCCGTAGCCGGCGAAGCCGAGGCCGTGGGCGAGCTCGCGGGTGACCACACTTTGGAAGTCGTACGTGCCGACCGGCGCGGGACCGGTGCCGAAGTGCCAATTCCCCAAGTTGCTATTGAAATTCGCGTTGACATCGGCGTCGGGGCTCAGCTGCTTGCCGGCCTTCTTGTTGGCAAGGGCCTCGAGATACCAAACGTTGTTGACCTTCCGGACGTAGCTTGGCCCGGAAGACCCAAGAATGCCGGCCGGGAAGGAGGCCATGGTCGCTTTGATGGTGATTGGCACGGGGCTTGTCAGCTTGGTCGCCCAGACGTCGACGGCCCGTTGAAAGGCTGCCTTGGCCGGCGCTGTGAAGCCGATATAGGTCACCACAATCTTGGCGGTCGGTGCCGCCTTGGCCGCAACGGCCGAGTCCTCGACGATGCTGACCCCGCCAGCGCCGCCTGCCAGGACGGGAACTTGGTATCCAGGCTGCCGCTCGACATCGGGGAGCGCGGCCGCGCCGACGCTGGTCGGCGTAATCGCGAGTGCGGCGACGACGGTAGCGGCCCCGGTGCCCGCCGTAAGGATGGTACGAAATGAACGCATGAAAACCCTTCCTGGAAAGCCCACTCGGCTCGCCGAATGGCCCACCCGGTTACTCCGAGTGAACCCCAACGCTAACAAAACCTTCGCAGGTGCCCTAACCACGGCTTCGTCACCGATGGGGCCGTCCCAGCCGGACGCAGTTCGGCCCCCGAACGTTCGTCCGAGGGCCGAACAGGCGAGTCAGCGAGAGGCTGACCCGCGAGGGCTCACCAGCCGGTGGTTTTGAGGATCGCCAACGCCACGGGACCAGGCGTGCGGATCGTCTCCCCACCGGAGATGGCGTAGGTCATCAGCGAGTTTTGGCTGCCCTTGGGGTACGTCGACTCGTTGAGGTGGGAGTAGCTGCTGCCCTGACGCCACGTGCTCGGCGCATAGAGCTTGGCCGGCTTGCCCCCGTTCGCCGTGCGGACCGCGGCGCTGTCAAAGAAGACGTTGTCACTGGTCAGCGCGGCAGCGAGCTTCGCGGACTTGTCCGGCATGCCCTTGAGCGCCGCGCCCGTGCCGAGTTCCGTGAAGAGGTCGTAGGCCGAGGGGCTCCCGGAATGCTTGACGGTTCCGAGCCCGCCGCTCACACTGCCCAAGCCGAGGAAGCCGACGCCGTGGCCGAGCTCATGGGTGACCACGCTCTGGAAATCGTACTTACCGGCCGGTGCCGGGCCGGTGCCGAAATGCCAGTTGGTGAAGCTGCTGCTGAAGTTGGCGACAACATCCGGGGCCGAGTCCAGCTGCCGACCGGCCTTCTTGTTGGCAAGGGCGTCGGCATACCAGACGTTGTTAACTTTCCAAATGCGGCTTGGCCCCGCGGACCCGAGGACGCCGCTGCCGAGCGGGGCCCAATTTGCCTTGACCGTGATCGGCACGGGGCTGCTGAGTTTGGCGGCCCAGGCATTGACGGCCCGCTGGAACGCAGCCTTCGCTGGTGCACTGAACCCCACATAGGTCACCGTAATTTTGGCGGTCCGGGCTGCTTTTGCTGCCATGGCATCGTCGGCGACGACGCTGACACCGCCCTCGTGGCTGGCCAAGACCGGGACCTGGTAGCCCGGCAGCCGTTCGACGCCACCTTGCGCGGACGCACCCGCACTCGTCGGTGCGAGGGCCAACGTGGCCGCAATCGCTGCCGCTGCGCCGCTGGCGGTCAGGACCCTACGAAGTGAACGCATAACCATCTCATCCCCATTAGTTTGTCGCGCCGTCCGGGGCTCGCCCAGCGGCCCATCCGGTCTCCCGGATTCGTCACGCTATCCCAGGGTTCGCGCGTTGGGAAGCCTGCCGGACCTGGCCGGTATGCCGCGTCAACGCGTGGTGGGTGCCCCGGCCGGGCCGGCGAGATCGGCCAGGCGCTGCGCCTCATCGACGCCCCGCGGCCCATCCGCCCGCTGGATCGCCATCACGGCAATGCTGTCGCCGTCCGTGAGGTCGAGGGTGACCCAGGGTTCGCCGCCCCCGAAGCGAATCGCCTCGATCTCGCTCCACGGGATGGTCCGGGTCAAGAAGAGGTTACGCACCCGCAGGCCGGTCTCGGTTGGGGTCGCGACGATGCGGGCATAGCGGATGAGCAGGGCGGCGATGGCGACGCCGAGGCCGAGCAACATGAGCCGGTCACCGAGCTTCCAGTTGCCGCCCTGCTTGTCGCCGGGCATCGCCATGGCAACGACCCCGAACACGAGGACGGCGACGACGGCGAAGCCGATGGCGACGAGTCGGCCACGCTGGGGCCGGAACGGCTCTCTCACAGCCGACACGCGGCGATGTCCGTGACGAGGATGGCCCGGGCGCCAAGGTCATAGAGCTCGTCCATGACCCGGTTGGTCGCGGCTCGCGGGACCATGGCTCGCACCGCCGCCCAGTTGGGGTTTTGCAGCGGCGAGACGGTGGGTGATTCCAGTCCCGGCGTGAGGGCGCAGGCAGTGGTCACCAGCGGGGTCGGGCAGTCGTAGTCGATGAGGACATAGTGCCGCGCGGTGACGACGCCAACGAGACGCCGACGAAGCACGTCGACCGCTCCAGCCTCGGCGGTGCCGGGGCGTCGGATGAAGACGGCCTCGCTGCGCAGGATCGGTTCCCCAAAAACGGCGAGGCCCTGGGCCTTCAGGGTCGAGCCGGTTTCGACGACGTCGGCGATGACGTCGGCCACGCCGAGGGTGATTGCCGTCTCGACCGCACCGTCGAGTCGGACCACGTGGGCCGAAACGCCGTGCTCCGCGAGGTGCGCCTCCACCAGGCCGGGATAGCTCGTCGCCACCCGGCGACCACCGATGTCCGCGACGTCGCTCACCTCGCCGGGGCGGGCGGCATACCGAAAGGTGGAGGCACCGAAGCCGAGGGCCATGACTTCCTCGGCACCGCTGCCCGCGTCAAGGAGCAAGTCGCGGCCGGTGATCCCGGCGTCAACGGTGCCCGAGCCGACGTAGACCGCGATGTCACGCGGGCGCAGGTAGAAGAACTCGACGTCGTTGTCGGGGTCGGTGCAGATCAGTTCCTTGGGGTCTCGTCGGGTGCGATAGCCCGCTTCGCGGAGCATGTCGAACGCGGGGCCGGCGAGCGATCCCTTGTTGGGGACGGCAATGCGCAACATCGGGGAACCTTCGGTGCTTAGAGGTGGGCGTAGACGTCGTCAAGCGTGATGCCCTCGGCGAGCATGAGGACCTGCACGTGGTAGATCAACTGGCTGATCTCCGCCGCGGTCCGTTCCTTGGATTCGAACTCGGCGGCCATCCACACCTCGGCGGCTTCCTCGACGATCTTCTTGCCGATCGCGTGGGTGCCGGCGTCAAGGGCGGCCACGGTTCCCGAGCCGGCCGGGCGAGTGATCGCCTTCTGCGCCAGTTCGGCGTACAACTGCTCGAAGCTCTTCACGGGGCTAGGTTACGGGGGCGACGTCGGCAGTTGCCGACGCCACCCACCTGGGGAGACCTACCGACCGGCGCCGACGAGCGCGCCGTCTTGCGTGGCTGCGGTTGCCCTGGTCGCCTTCACCCACTGGGTGAAGCCGTAGATCACGAACATGCCGTAGAAGGTGTACATGACGGCGGTGGGGACGTAGCCGGTCGCAAACCCGAACGGGACCCCGACGAGGTCGACGGCGATCCAGGCCAGCCAGAACTCGTTCCAGCCGCGCGCCATCGAATATGTGGCCACCATGGAGCCGACAAAGATCCACGCGTCGCACCAGGAGAACCACCATTGCGGGGTCCAGTACGGGTCCGGGGAGAGTTCCCAGATCGCGACGAACGCCTGGTGCGCGAGGACCGTGCCGATGAGCCAGGCGCCCACGAGGGCGAGCCGCTCAGTCCTCGTCATCCAGCGCGGGGTGATCGCCGGGGCATCCTTGTCGCCCTTCGCCTTCTGATGCTGGCTCCACCGCCACCAGCCATACAGCGACGTAACGATGAAGAAGACCTGGCGACTGGATTGGCCAATGAGTGGCACTCGCGAGTCGTCGCCGAACGCGGCGCCGATATAGACGAAGAAGAGCATGACGTTGGCGACGATGCCGACCGGCCAGGCCCACACTCGCCTCTTCATGCCGAAGTAGGCGGACGCGACGCCGATGAGGACGCCAATCAACTCCAACCAGTGGAGTTTGTATTTGCCGATGGGGATTGCGGCCTCGATCAGCCGCTGGAAGATGTTCTGCGTCTCGGAGACGAAGACGAGGGAGTTCATGAGGTGTTCGTCCTTGGCGTTGTCGTAATTGCGGGACGAACTCCGGGGACGTCGTGCGCCCGTGTGCCTCAGGCACACGGGTTTGCCACGTGCTGCCTACCATCCGGACTTTCACCGTCGGCCTTGGAGTTTCACCAAGTCAACCGGCCGCTGGCTGCGGTCGGGTCGCGGGCTTTCACCGCCGGTTCGGAGTTACACCGACCCCGGAGCACGTGGGTCAAATTATGCCGCATCGCCGCTGCGTGCGCGCACGTCAGTGCCGATGGCCGGCGACGAGCGCGCGCAACTGCTCGACGGCTGCGGCCGCCGATTCGGCCCCAAAGACGGCGGAGCCCGCGACAAAGACATCTGCCCCGGCGTCGGCGCATTGCTCGATCGTGGCGGCGCTGACCCCGCCGTCAACCTGAATCCACACCTGCCCGCCATGATGGCGCACCGCTGAGCGCACCTGCCGGACCTTGTCCAACTGGTCGGCCATGAAGGACTGGCCCCCGAACCCCGGCTCAACTGTCATCACCAGCACCATGTCAACCTCGCGCAGCAGCGACGCATAGGGGGCAAATGGTGTCCCCGGCTTGAGCGCAAAGGCCGCCCGGGCGCCAGCCGAACGGATGGCCCGGGCTGTCGCCACCGGATCGGTGACGGCCTCGATGTGGAACGTCACGGACCCCGCGCCCGCCTCAGCGTAGGGCGGGGCCCACCGGTCGGGGTCCTCGATCATCAGGTGACAGTCAATGGGGATCGGCGAAACCCGCGCGAGGGCTTCCACGACGGGCAACCCCAGGGTCAGATTGGGGACAAAGTGGTTGTCCATGACGTCGACGTGCGCCCAATCCGCGTTACCGATGTCACCCAGCGCCGCCTCGAGATTGGCGAAGTCCGCGGAAAGGATGCTTGGGGAGATCTGCACGCGCCAACGCTAGCGAGATCTGCCGACCGGCATCGCTGGCGCCCGCACTTGGGGCACGTTGTGACGGTCCAGGCTGGCCCGCTCCGGTGTGCCGAAACGCGGCACCCGGGGCGGCCGAGGCAGCCGAGG
>CAZACX010000004.1:14635-55440 GCA_964483685.1 uncultured Intrasporangiaceae bacterium | reverse complement strand
TGGCCCGCTCCGGTGTGCCGAAACGCGGCACCCGGGGCGGCCGAGGCAGCCGAGGCAGCCGAGGGCAAGGACGTGTACGAGCCAATGCGGTCCCCAGTCACCGGCGCCAGCCGATGACGTCCCCAGCCAATGCGGTCCCCAACGACCGTCCCCAGCCGATGACCGTCGCGCGTTACCGGCGCCGCAGGATCGCGAGAAACATCGCGTCGGTGCCGTGGATGTGGGGCCAAAGCTGCACGTGCGGGCCCGGGCCGAGGAGGTCGCCCCACCCGGTTGTCACCTGCGCGACGAGTGGCCGCGCGTCGAGTTGCTCAACCTCGGGGTGCTTCTTGAGGAGGTCCGCGACAACGAAGGTGGTCTCCGCGACATGCGGGCTGCACGTCGCATACGCGATGAGTCCCCCGGAGGCGGTCGCCCGCACCGCACTGTCCAAGAGGGCACGTTGGAGCGCGCCCAGGCTCGCGAGATCCGCGGGGGTGCGCCGCCATCGGGCTTCGGGACGGCGACGGAGGGCACCCAGACCGGTGCACGGCGCGTCCACCAACACCGCGTCGTATGCCGCTTCGCTCCCGTCCGCGACCGCGTCACCGAGGGTGCGCCCATCGCCGATCCGGATCTCGAGCATCCGGCCGGCGGAAGTTGCCGCCGCGCGCGCGGCCCGCAACGTGGCCCGGACGAGGTCGGCGCGGTGGCTGCTGATCTCGTTGGCGCACAGGTCTGCGGACTGCTGGATCGCGAGCGCGGCGAGGAGGCCGGCCTTCCCACCGGGACCGGCGCACAGGTCGAGCCAGCGCTGCCCCGATTTTGCCTCCCGGTTGGCCCCGGCGGCGAGGGCGAGGGCGACGACTTGGGACCCTTCGTCTTGGACCGCCGCCCGACCGTCGCGCAAGAGGTCGAGCGACCCCGGGTCCCCCCCGCTGGTCAACGTGGCCGCGGTGGCGACATGGTCACTTGGTGTCGCCCCGGCCCGCACGAGGTCCTCGATGCTGGCCAGCCCGGGGCGAGCAACCAGGGTGACGCGCGCCGCTTCGTTGTCGGCGCGCAGGAGGGCGAGGAGTTGCGCGTCGACGGTCTCCGGGGTGGCTTGGCCGTGCGCGAGGAGGGACTGTCGCAGGGCCTTGACGATCCACTCGGGATGGGAGTGTTCGATAGCCAAGCGGGCTATCGGGTCCTCCTCGGGCAGGATGAGGGTCAGCCACTCGTCGAGGTCACGCTCGCTGATCCGGCGCAGAACGGCGTTGACGAGGCCACTGGCCCCGGCGCCGTTGACCTTGCGGGCCAGCCCGACGCTCTCATCGGCGGCGGCGTGCGGCGGCACCCGCATCCCCAGAAGTTGGTGAGCCCCAAGCCGCAGGGTGTCGAGCACGCCCGGGTCAATTGCGGTCGCGGGCCGTTGAGCGGCAAGCGCGATGATCGGATCGTAGAGTCCCTGCATCCGGGCGGTTCCATAGGTCAATTCCGTGGCAAAGGCCGCGTCCCGACCATGGAGGCGCCGATGGCGCAACTCCTTAGCGAGTTCGAGGTTCGCGTATCCACCGGCGGCGACGGACCGTAATACGGTGTAGGCGGCCAGACGCGCCGCGTCGGTGCTCGCCCCGCGCTCCGAGGGTCGTTGCGCTGACCGTTGACGCGGACCACGCCTCGCGCCCCCACTGGATTCGCTTCGAGACCTCTGCGGGTGTGGGACGGGCGCGTCGGGCATGCCCGAAGTTTAGGAGGAGCCGCCTCCCCGATGCATCCGCCGCCGTGGTGGGCGCCTACGCTGTGGGTCGCCCGAGTCGATGGGAATGCGGATGACCACACAGGAGCAGAGCACCGTGGAACGGACGGACCCAGCGCCGCGCACGTTCGGTCGACCCCGAGCGGACCGGGTGCGCCGCCAACGCGTGACTGTGCTCGCGGCCCTGATCGTTCCGACGGTCGCCGTCGGAGGCCTCGGTGCCTACGTCATCGACAGCTACTGGGACCACGTAGCCGCTAAGGCCGCGGCAAGTGCTCCCGTCGTCGAGCCCGTCGGGCACGCACCGACCGGACCGGACGTCGGGACGCAGGGCCTCACCCCGGCGATGACGCGCGCCGTCACGCGCGCTCAGGAAGCCGCGGCCGCCGCAGGAGTCACCCTCAACGTCGTCTCTGGCTACCGCACCGCCGACGCCCAACAGCGCCTCTTCGATGAGGCCGTGACGACATACGGCTCGGCGAAGGAGGCCTCCCGCTGGGTTTTGCCGCCGAATCGATCCGAGCATGTCCGCGGCGGCGCAGTCGATGTCGGGCCGACGGCGGCGGCAACGTGGCTTGAGCAGAAGGGCGTCTCCTACGGGCTCTGCCGTCGGTACGTGAACGAACCCTGGCATTTCGAACTTCTCGCCCCCGCCAAGGGCCAGCCCTGCCCCGCCCTGGAAAAGGACGCCGCGAGCTGACGCGTCCGACGGGCCGGGCGTCACAAGAGCCAGGACGCCACAAGAGCCAGGACGCCACAAGAGCCACGGTGTCACAAGAGCCCGGGCGTCACGCGGGGTTCGGCTCACCGAGGCGTTCCCCGGGATTGGGCCGAACGCCTCTCGCCCAGTCGGCGGCGGACATGGCCTTCTTGCCGAGCGCCTGGACCTCCCCGAGCATGACCGGCAGCGTGGCCGTGCCCACGAGCACCCGGGACTTCTCCACTTGCATTCGCCCCGGCAGCAGCCCGTCCGCGTCGAACGCCAGCGACACGGGTCCGAGTTTGAGTCGCTCCCCTCGAAACGTTGTCCACGCTCCCGGAGCCGGGGTGGTGCCGCGGATCCGTCGGTCGACGGCGAGGGCGGGGGCGCCGAAGTTGACCTGAGCGTCGGCGACGGCGACTTTGGGGGCCAAGGAGACTCCCTCGGCCGGCTGCGGCGCGGGGACGAGGCGGCCCGCCTCGATTCCGTCGAGGGTTGCCACGAGCAGACCGGCGCCGCTGCGCGCCAGACGCTCGAGGAGGTCTCCCGCCGTGTCTGCGGCGCCGATGAGCTCCGTGACGGTCCCAAACACCGGCCCCGTGTCCATCCCGGCCTCAAGGAGGAAGGTGCTAGCGCCGGTGATTTCGTCGCCCGCCATCACAGCATGCTGCACCGGCGCTGCCCCCCGCCACGCGGGCAGTAGCGAGAAGTGCAGGTTGATCCAGCCGTGCCGGGGGATGGCAAGCATGTCCGCGGGGACAAGGTTGCCGTAGGCGACGATCGGGCAGGCGTCCGGGGCCAACGCGGTGAGGGCCCGCCGAAAGTCGGGGTCCCGGACGTTTGACGGGGTGAGGACGGGAATGCCCACCTCGTCGGCGCGGACGCGAACCGGTGCGGGCCGCAATCCGCGGCCCCGACCTGAGGGCGCGTCCGGTCGGGTCACCACGGCGACGACCTCATGGGACGAGGCGATCAGGGCGTCAAGGGCGGGCAGGGCCGCCGCGGGAGTTCCGGCGAAGACGAGACGCATGGCGTCACAGTCCCAAGCCGAAGGTCCGGTGCGGGGAGACTTTGACGACTGGTGGGTTCGCGCCGAACCACTCGGCGCCCCGAATGGCCTTCATCGCCTCGCGTCGCCGGGCCGGGTCGAGACGATCGATGAACAGGACCCCGTCAAGGTGATCGGTCTCGTGCTGCACGGCGCGAGCCAGCAGCGCAGTGCCGTCGAGGACAACGGGTTCGCCGTGCATGTTCTGGCCGCGGGCAACGACGCTCATGGCCCTTTTCGTGTCGAAACCCATCCCTGGGAACGACAGGCAGCCTTCCGGGCCGTCCTGCTCCTCGTCACCGAGGGAGAGATCCGGATTGATGAGATGCCCGAGCACACCGTCAACGTGATACGTGAAGACCCGCAGGCCGACTCCGATCTGGGGCGCCGCCAAGCCCGCGCCCGGGGCGTCGAGCATCGTCTCGGTCAGGTCCGCGACGAGTTGGCGCAACTCCTTGTCGAAGTCGACCACGCACTGGGCCGGGGTGGTCAAGATGGGATCCCCAAACAACCGGATGCTCTGGATCGACACCGCGGCATTGTATGTGGGCCAGGGGCGCACGCACTTAACCTGGGTCCGAAAGCCCCACGTGAATGTGCAGCGGATCGGGGTCCTTGCGGCCGCTGCGGGTGGCCCGGATCTTGGCGAGCGCCTCCGCGAGCAGCGGGCCCTCCGACAGCGAGGCCCGCAGCAGCAGCCGAGACTCGCCCTCGCCAACGTTTCGGGGCCCGAATCTCGCCACCGACGCGGGCAGCGACGTTGCGGCGGCGACCTCGGCGACTGCCTTGCGGGACCCGGTGACCTGGGCGAACGTGACGGCCGGGGGCAATTGCAGTTCGGTCCGCTCGGCCAGCTCCCGGGAGGCGAGCCACTGCGGCGCCCACCGCACCAACGCCTCGACCGCCGGAAATGTCTCGTGGTCCGGCACGCCGCAGAGCACGACCGTGCCCCCAGCCGAACGCGGCGCGACCAGGGCGGCGGCGCCCGCCCACCGTCGCAACGCTTCGATGCCGACGTCGAGAGAGCTGCGCCCGAGCAGCGCCCAGGCGTCCAGGAGGAGCGCCGCGGCGTAGCCCGCACCGACGGGTGGCTCCGCACCCGGGGTGGCGACGACGAGCACCGGGCGTTCCGGGACGGTGGTCAGCACGGAATCGGCGCCCGAGGTGAGGACCATCGTTCCCGGGAAGGCCCGCCCAAGTTCCTCGGCAGTCCGGCGCGCACCGACGACGCGTGAACGCAGGACGCTTCCCGCGCAGACCGGGCAGACAAACCTCTGGTGGACGTGCCCGCACCACCGGCACGACGGTGGTGCGGCGATCCCGCCAACCCCAAGGGGCCCGTGGCACTCCGTGCAGCGGGCGAGGGTGCGGCAGCTGGCACAGGCCAGGGTCGGCACATAACCGGCCCGCGGCACCTGGACGAGGACCGGCCCCCGCGCCAGCGCCTCGTGGGCCGTTCGCCAGGCAAGGGTGGGGATCCGGGCCGCCCGTGCTCCAGGGTCGCGCTCCGGCTCAAGCCCCTCCCCCGCGACGACGATGCCGGGGACACACCGGCGGGCCTGCGCGGGGGCGCCCGCCACCGTGCGAAGCATCCCCTGCTCGACCAGGGCCGCCGCGGCCACCGTCCGGGTGAATCCCCCGATGAGGATGGCGGCCCCCTCGAGGCGGGTGCGCAGCAACGCGACCTCACGTGAGTGCGGATATGGCGCCCGCGGCTCCTCGTGAAGGTCATCACCGTCATCCCAGACCGCCACCAAGCCGAGGTCGCGCACCGGGGCGTAGGCGGCCGACCGATTCCCCACCACCACCTGAACGTGGCCTCGAAGCACCTTTAACCAGGCGGTGTAGCGCGCTTGGGGCCCCTGCTCCGCGGTGAGGAGCACGTGGCGACCGGGCCCTAGCCGTCGGGTGAGGGCGCGGTCGACCCGGTCGACGTCGCGCGCATCCGGGAGCAGGAGAATGCTGCCTCGGCCACCCCTGAGGGCGGCGGCCGCCGCGTCGGCGAGGGCCGGTGGCCAATCGAGGTCCGCGTCCGGCGCGTGCGGCAGCGCCAACCACGAGGCTCCCACCGTGTCCCCGGCGGTGAGGCGTCGCAAGAAGGCTGAGCCCGCGGCATACCCATCCCAGGGGGAATCGGCGAGCGGGGCGGAAGCGTCACCTTGGGCAGCAGTCTGAGCGGGAGAACCGTCCCCTGGGGCGATGACGGCGGCGGCGGCGGCGTCGGGCAGGGCGGGAGGATCAGGCACGGTTGCGCCGGGCGGGGGCGGCGGGACGTTGGGGATAGCGCGCGGCAAGTTGGTCTCGGCGCGGGCATGCCGGGGCGGCACCGCGAGTCGCAGCACGTCGCCGACGGTGCCGCCGTAGTGACGGGCGACCTCCCGGGCGAGGGCAAGGACTGCGGGGGTCAGCGCTGGCTCGTCGGAGACGACCTTCCGCAGGCTCGCCAGTGGTCCCTCGTGCTCGGCTCGGGCCCGCCGTTCGATGATGAATCCGCCGAGGTCCTGCCCGGCGAACCGCACTTTGACCCGGACGCCCGGGTGCGCGGTCGCCGCCAACTCGGGGGGCACCGCGTACTCAAAGGGGCGGTCCAGGTGCGGCAGACCGGTGTCGACGAGCACGACGGCCACGGGGTCGGCAATACCCTCGGGGTCGGGAATGACCTCCGGGTGGGGGTTCGCCGTGGCGGCACTCACGTTCACAGCACCGAATCTAACGGCGCCCGCTGACAACCCTGGGCCGGTGCGGGCGCCGCGATCAACCAATCAGCCGGCGACGGCGCGGCGCAATTCCTCGATGCGGTCCGTGCGTTCCCAGGTGAAGCCATTGGTGAGCCCCGCGGCACTGGTCCGGCCGAAGTGCCCGTATGCGGCGGTGGCGGCGTAGATCGGGCGAAGGAGGTCGAGGTCGTCGATGATCGCTGCGGGGCGCAAGTCGAACACCGTGGTGATGGCGTGTTGGATCTTGTCCACGGGGACCGTTTCGGTGCCGAACGTCTCGACGTAGAGACCCACGGGCTGGGCCTTGCCGATCGCATAGGCAACCTGCACCTCGCAGCGACGGGCGAGCCCGGCGGCGACGACGTTCTTAGCGACCCAGCGGGTCGCGTAGGCAGCGCTGCGGTCGACCTTTGACGGGTCCTTCCCGGAGAACGCGCCCCCGCCGTGACGGGCCATGCCACCGTAGGTGTCGACGATGATCTTGCGACCGGTCAACCCGGCGTCACCCATCGGGCCGCCGATGACGAACTTGCCGGTCGGGTTGATCAGCGAACGGTAGCCGGCGGCGTCTAAGGCCGTCCCGGACGCCGCCAACTCGGCCAGAACCGGAGCGATGACGTGCTCTTCGATGTCCGGGGCGAGAAGATCGGTCAGCGACACCCCGTCGGCGTGCTGGGTCGAGACCACGACGGTGTCGAGGCGAACCGGGCGGTCCCCGTCATACGCGATCGTCACCTGGGTCTTGCCGTCGGGGCGCAGGTAGGCAACGGTCGCGTCCTTGCGGACGGCCGTCAGCTGCTCGGCGAGCCGGTGGGCCAGATAGATCGGCAACGGCATGAGCTCGGCAGTGTCGTCGCAGGCGTAACCGAACATGAGGCCCTGGTCCCCGGCGCCCTGCTTGTCCCGCGCGTCCACGGTGCCGGACCGGGCTTCGACGGCGTCGTCGACTCCCTGGGCAATGTCGGGGCTTTGCTGGCCAATGGAAACCTCGACGCCGCACGAGGCACCGTCGAATCCCTTGGTCGAGGAGTCGTAGCCGATCGAGAGCACGGTGTCTCGGACAATCCGCGGAATTTCGACGTAGGCCTCGGTCGTGACCTCGCCGGCGACGTGGACGAGGCCCGTTGTCACCATCGTCTCCACTGCCACGCGGGAGCGGGGGTCTTCGGCCAGCATCGCGTCGAGGATGCCGTCGGAGATCTGATCGCAGATCTTGTCGGGGTGTCCCTCGGTCACCGACTCAGAGGTAAAGAGGCGTGTGGTCACCAAGGAACTCCTGAGCTCGGGGTTGTTGACGCTCGAATCCCCGAGCGTGCGTGCAGTTTAGTACGCCGACCCGTTCAGTTGGCCGACCTGTCCGCCGAGCGGCTCAGCGAGGCCGCCACCTCATCGAGGATCGCCTCGGCGATGACGTCCTTCGGGGCTGGCCCGACGTCGATGACCGCCTCGGATCCGGCCCGGAGCAGGTGGATGGTGTTCTCGTCCGCGCCAAAGGTCTTGTCGACGCCGACTTCGTTGACGACGAGGAGGTCGCACCCCTTGCGAGCTAGCTTTTCCCGGCCAAGTTCGAGCACGCTGGTTTCCGCGTCGCCGGTCTCTGCGGCGAAGCCGACGATGATCGGCGTTGTCCGCTCACCGCGGGCCTGGACGAGACCGGCGAGGATGTCGGGGTTGCGCACCAACGTGATCGTCGGTGCCGCGTCGTCCTGACCCGGTCCGTGGGCTTTCTTGATCTTTGCGGGCGCGTATGCCGCGGGGCGGAAGTCCGCGACCGCCGCCGCCATGACGACGACGTCGGCTTGCGGGGCCAGCGCGACGAGGGCCGCGCCCATCTCGAGTGCCGTTCCGACGCGCCGAATCTCGACCCCACCCGGGACCGGGATCTCGGCGTGGGCGCTGACCAGGGTGACCCTGGCTCCGCGGGCCGCGGCGCGCGCGGCGACGGCATACCCCTGTTTGCCCGAGGACCGGTTCCCGAGGAACCGCACCGGGTCTAACGGTTCGCGGGTTCCTCCGGCGCTGACGACGACGTGCCGACCGCTCAGATCGTGCGAGCCGGCTGGCTGCGCTCCCGGTGCCTCCGACTGCGCGAGGAGTCGGCGGCATACCGTGAAGATTTCCTCGGGCTCGGGCAGACGGCCGGGGCCAGTGTCGGTTCCGGTGAGCCGACCGGACGCTGGCGGGATGACGTGCACCCCCCGCGCGATCAGCGTTGCGATGTTGGCAACCGTCGCCGGGTGCTCCCACATCTCGGTGTGCATGGCCGGCGCGAAGACGACGGGGCACCGAGCGGTGAGCAGGGTCGTCGTCAAGAGGTCATCGCCGCGGCCCGCCGCGGCCCGGGCGATCAGGTCCGCGGTGGCCGGGGCGACGACAACGAGATCTGCCTCTTTGCCCAACCGGACGTGCGGCACCTCATCGACTGCGCTCCACACATCCGAGTGAACGGGCTTGCCGGACAGGGCCGCCCACGTCGGCGCCCCGACAAACTGGAGCGCGGCTGCTGTCGGGACGACGGTGACGTCATGACCGCTCTCGGTGAACAGGCGCAGCAATGAGGCCGCCTTATACGCGGCGATCCCACCACTGACGCCGAGGACGACCTTGGCCCGGCGCAGGTCGCTCATATCGGTTCTAGGCGTCGATCGGCTCGGAGGTCAGCAGGCTTCCATCGATCTCGCGCAGCGCAATCGAGAGCGGCTTCTCGTGCATCTGGGAGTCGACGAGGGGGCCGACGTACTCGAGCAGGCCCTCTTGGAGCTGGGAGTAGTACGCGTTGATTTGCCGGGCGCGCTTCGCGGAGTAGATCACCAGGGCGTACTTGCTGTTGGCGTGCAAGAGCAAGTCGTCGATTGGCGGTGAGGTGATGCCGATGGGGTGCGGAAGAGTTCCGGACATGAGGGGGGTTCTCGATTCGTCGGGGAATCTGGGGTTAACCCATCAATGATACGAGTTCCGCGGCCGCTTGCTCGACATCATGGTTGACGACGACGACGTCAAACTCGTCCTGGGCGGCGAGTTCCGCTCTCGCCGTAGCCAATCGAGTCTCCCGTTCCTCCGGCGACTCGGTTCCACGGCCGACGAGCCGGTGGACCAGTTCTGCCCAACTCGGTGGGGCGAGAAAGACGAAGAGGGCCTCCGGCATCGCCTTGCGAACCTGCCGGGCGCCCTGGAGGTCGATCTCGAGGAGTGGCTTTCGGCCCGCCGCCAACGCGTCCAACACCGGCGTCCGAGGGGTGCCGTAGCGGGCCCGGCCGTGCACCGTGGCCGATTCGAGGAATTCCCCCTTGGCGAGCATTTCACTGAACGTCTCCTCGCCAACGAAGTGGTAGTGCACTCCGTCGACCTCGCCGGGGCGCGGCGTTCGCGTCGTCACCGACACCGAAATCCACACGTCCGGGTGGTAGTCGCGGACGAAGGCTGCCACCGTCCCCTTGCCGACGGCCGTCGGGCCGGCCAGCACGACGAGCCGCCGGGTCCCCGGTCGAGCCAGGGTCACTCGGCGCCGAATTGCGCGAGCAGGCTCGCAACCTGGTTAGCGCCCAGGCCGCGGATGCGGCGGCTCGCGGAGATGCCGAGCTCCTCCATGAGCGCGGCCGCGCGGACTTTGCCCACGCCAGGCATCGACTCGAGGAGAGCCGAAACCCGCATCTTGCCGATGACGTCGTTGGTACGGCCGTCGGCGATAACGTCGGCGAGAGACCCGCCCGCGTGCTTGAGCCGGTTCTTCACCTCCGCTCGCTCACGACGGGCCTGTGCAGCCTTCTCCAGGGCAGCAGCACGCTGTTCCGGGGTGAGGGGGGGTAGGGCCACGAGAGCTCCTTGAGCCGGGGGACTTGCTCCTCGACCACTTGGTCGGGATCGGTGAGGCCAATGTTATCCACATCCCCGTGGGCCTGTCCGCCCCCTGGCCCGTTTCGGGGTCAGGCGGGCCAGTTAACGCGGTTGCGCGAGCACGTCGACGAGCGCCTCGGACTCCGCACGGGCGGCCGCACGCAGGGCGTTCACGTCCGGGCCGGCGGTGAGGATGCTCCGGGAAGCGCTGGCGAGAACGTTGGGCAGCGCTGCCCCAAAGACGCGTCGTAGGTCTTGGGGGGTGGCTCCCTGGGCGCCGAGGCCGGGCGCGAGAATCGGCGCACCGCTGGCGGCGAGATCAAGGTCAAGTTCGGCAATGGCTGAGCCCACGGTGGCCCCGACGACAAGGCCGACGTGACCAAGTTCGCCCCGTCCAAGAGCCGCCGCGTTATCCGCGGTGGCACCGTCAACGATGTGACCGGCGACGGACCGCCCCCCGACCGAGCGGGCATGTTGAACCGACGTGCCCTCCGGGTTGGACGTCAACGCGAGCACGAAGACTCCCCGACCCTGCGCGGCGGCGAGGTCGATCGCCGGGCGCAGCGCGCCATACCCGAGGTAGGGGCTGACGGTGAGCGCATCAGCTGGGGCCGCCGCCTGCGGTCCGAGAAAGGCCTCGGCATAGGCGTCCATCGTCGTGCCGATGTCGCCACGCTTGGCGTCCAAGATCGTCAGGGTCCCCGCAGCACGCAGGTCGGTGAGCACCCGTTCGAGGACAGCGACTCCGGCGGACCCGAAAACCTCGAAGAAGGCCGATTGCGGCTTCACCACGGCGACGTTCCCGGCGAACGCCTCCACACAGGTGGCGGCGAACCGCTCAATTCCGGCGAGCGAGTGCGGCAGCCCCCAGGCCGCCAGGAGGCCGGGGTGCGGGTCAACCCCGGCGCACAGCGGCCCGTTCGCGGCCGACGCGGCCCGCAGGCGCACCCCGAAACTCTCACCCATGTGCCGCTCCAATCAGGTCGCTGAATCGTTGAATGCCACGGTCACGGAGGTGCGCGGCGAGTTCGTCGAGGACCCGGACCGGGGCGCTGGGGTCGTTGAACGTCGCCGTCCCGACTTGGACCGCGCTCGCGCCGGCGAGGACGAGTTCGAGGGCGTCGCGGCCGGAGCGAACGCCGCCGACACCGATGATGGGCGCCGTCGGCACCCGGTTGCTGCGCATCGCCTCCGTCACCTGCCAGATGGCGCGCACGGCGACCGGTCGGATCGCCGGGCCGGACAGGCCGCCGGTGACGCCATAGAGGTGCGGGGCCATGGCATCGGTGTCAATGCGCATCCCGAGCAGGGTGTTGATCATCGTCAGTCCGTGCGCGCCGGACTTGAGGCAGGCCTGCGCGATCAGCACGATGTCGGTGACGTCCGGACTGAGCTTCGCCAGCAGCGGTATGCCGCGTGGCACCTCCTCGCGTACGAGGGTGAGCACCTTGCTTGAACTCCCCGGGTCGCACGCGAAGACGAGGCCCCGGTTCGCGACATTGGGGCACGAGATATTGACCTCGATGGCCGCCACAGCCGCAAAGGCGGGCGATTGGACGAGGTAGCGGGCCACCTCGGCAAACTCGCTCGCCCTCGACCCCGCGATCGAGACGATGACGCGGGCTCCCACCGACTGAAGCCACGGCAGATCCGTCGCGCAAAACTCTTCGATTCCGGGACCCTGGAGGCCGATGGAGTTGAGCATCCCGCCCGGGGTTTCCGCCATCCGCGGTGTGCCACGCCCGGCGGTCGGGTCGCGTTTGACGGACTTGGTGACGAAGGCCCCGAGTCGGGAAATGTCGAAGAACCGGTGGAGTTCCTTGCCGTTGGCGGCGCATCCGGAGGCCGTCATGAGCGGGTTGGGCAGGGACACCCCGGCGAGGTCGACACTGAGGTCGAGCGGCGCGAGTGGCACCGCCTTCCCGCGACCCTTGGTGGCCTTCATTGGTCGCCCCCCGGGGAGGCGTGACCCGACCGGGTCTGGCGCACCGGCGCGCCGAGCGCATCGTCGGGGACGTGACATCGTCGCCCCTCGATGGCGTCCCAGCGCACGTCGTCGCCCGCAAAGACCGGGCCGTCCACGCACGAGCGGACCATGCGGGTGACGCCGTCGGTGCCGCGAACGGGGAGCACACAGGTCATACAGACCCCGATCCCGCAGGCCATCGCTTCCTCGACCGCCACCTGGGTGACCGCGCCAAAACGGGCCCCGACGTCGGTGACCGCTGCCAACATCGCCATCGGGCCGCACGCATAGATCACCGCGGCGCCCGTTCGGGTGAGCAGGTCAGGCAGGACGTCCGTCACCCGGCCGGTGCGTCCCGCGGAGCCGTCGTCCGTGACGACAGCGACCTCGTCGGCGATGCGGCGGCCCTCGACGACCCCGAACAGGCGGCGTTCGCTCGCCGCGCCGAGCACAAGATGGGTCGAGCAGCCGCGCTCTCCGAGCATCTCGGCGAGCCAAAACAGTGGCGCGGACCCATAACCGCCGCCGACGAGAATGCACGGTTGGGGTTCCTTCGGCAGCCGAAACCCTCGCCCCAGTGGCCCGACGATGTTGACGCGATCGTGCGGTGCCAAGGCGGAGATCCAGGCGGTGCCGGGCCCCGCGTTGGCGACGACGATCTCGACGGTCCCGCCGTAGGTTCCGGTCGCGCTGACCTTGTGGAGGGAGAACGATCGACGCAGCAGCAGGCCGCTCGTGGGGCCACCGACGGTGAGGGCGACGAACTGGCCCGGTTTGGCCAACTCGGCCACACCTTCTGCGACAAGCGTCACGTGTTGGTAGTCCCCCGCCTTGCGCGTGGCGATCACCTCGGCGTCGACGTGAACGACCCGCCCGCGGGTTGCCGACAGGCTCACGAGGTGCTCCGCACGGCATACAGGTTCAGGTCGGTCGCATGGTCTTGGAGGCTCTTGACGTGGAAACCCTCGTGCAGGCGGGCCTCGATGCCCTGGACCGCGGCCCCGAGTTGTTGGACGGTCGTGATGATGGGGACGTCCATCGACGTTGTCGCTTGCCTGATCCGGTATCCGTCGAGGCGGGCGTGCGGGCCCGAGGGCGTGTTGACCACCATGACGATGTTGCCGCCGAGGATTTCGTCGACGATGCTGGTCTCGTCGGGTCCGCGCTGGCCCACCTTTTGCACCACTTCGGCGGTGATCCCGTTGCGGCGCAACACATCCGCGGTCCCTTGGGTCGCGACGATCCCAAATCCCAGGTCGCGCAGTCGCATCACCGGGAAGATCATCGCGCGCTTGTCCCGGTTGGCCACCGAGACGAACACCCGACCGCTGCTTGGCAGACCGTTGAAGCCGGCCTGGCTCTTCGCGAACGCCGTCCCGAAGTCAACGTCGATACCCATCACCTCGCCGGTCGAACGCATCTCCGGGCCGAGGAGGCTGTCGACGACATAGCCGTCGGTCGTGCGGAACCGTTTGAAGGGGAGGACCGCTTCCTTGACGGAGATGTGGGCGTGGGCGGGCAGGTTGCCGCCGTCGCCCTGGGGAGGCAACATCCCTTCCGCACGCAGTTGGGCGATAGTCGCGCCGAGCATGACCCGAGCCGCCGCCTTCGCGAGCGGGATCCCGGTGGCCTTCGCGACGAACGGCACCGTCCGGGAGGCTCGCGGGTTCGCTTCGAGGACATAGAGGACGTCATGGGCGAGCGCGAACTGGACGTTCATCAGCCCGCGCACCCCGATGCCCTCGGCGAGCGCCAGCGACGAGCGGCGCACCCGGTCGAGTTCCTCGGCGCCGAGTGTCGCCGGCGGCAACGTGCACGCCGAGTCACCCGAATGCACCCCGGCTTCCTCGATGTGCTCCATGATGCCGCCAACGAACATTTCGGTGCCGTCGTAGAGGACGTCAATGTCGATCTCGATGGCGTCGTCGAGGAAGCGGTCAACGAGGATCGGGTGCTCCGGACCGGCGAGGGCTGCCCGGGTGACGTACTCCCCCAGGGTTTCGTCGTCATACACGATCTCCATGCCGCGCCCGCCGAGGACATAGCTTGGGCGCACGAGCACGGGGTAGCCGATGTCGCGGGCGATGGCGACCGCTTCTTCGGCGCTGTAGGCGGTGCCGTGCTTGGGTGCGGGGAGTTGCGCGTGGGCGAGGACCCGCCCGAAAGCCCCACGATCCTCGGCGAGGTGGATCGCCTCGGGGCTCGTCCCGACGATCGGCACACCTTCGGCCTTGAGGGCAGCGGCAAGCCCGAGAGGGGTCTGCCCGCCGAGTTGGACGATGACACCCGCGATGGGACCGGCGGCGCTCTCGGCGTGGACCACCTCAAGGACGTCCTCAAGGCTGAGCGGCTCGAAATAGAGGCGCGAGCTGGTGTCGTAGTCCGTCGAGACAGTCTCGGGGTTGCAGTTGATCATCACCGTGTCGAAGCCGGCCTCCCGCAAGGCGAAGCTCGCGTGGACACACGAGTAGTCAAACTCGACGCCTTGACCGATGCGGTTGGGGCCGGAGCCGAGGATGATGACGGCGGGCCGTTCCCGCGGGAGCACCTCGCTCTCCTGGTCGTAGGTGGAGTAGTAATAGGGCGTCGCGGCCGCAAATTCGGCGGCGCACGTGTCGACCGTCTTGAAGACTGGGCGAATCCCGAGAGCGTGCCGCAGTCCCCGCACGACGGGTTCGGGCATGGACCGAAGTTGGGCGATCTGCTTGTCGGAGAACCCATTCCGCTTGGCGAGGCGAAGCAGTGACGGCGCGAGCCGGTCGGCGACCCGGATCTGCTCGGCGAGGCCGTTGATGAGTTCGATCTGATCGAGGAACCAGGGGTCGATCCCGGTGGCGACGTGGACGGTCTCGACGCTGGCCCCGGCCCGCAGGGCCTGCTGGACCCCGACGATGCGCCCGTCCGTCGGGACGGCGATCAGTGTGAGCAGGGCGTCGAGGTCTGCCCCGGCGGCGGGCTCGCCTTGCCAGTGGAAGGTGGCATCGGCCTTCTCCAGTGACCGAAGGGCCTTTTGCAGGGCTTCAGTGAAGTTGCGGCCCAACGCCATCGCTTCCCCGACGCTCTTCATCGTCGTGGTGAGGGTCGTGTCGGCCGCGGGGAACTTCTCGAACGCGAACCGCGGCACCTTGACGACGACGTAGTCGAGGGTGGGTTCGAAGCTTGCGGGCGTTACCTGGGTGATGTCGTTAGGGACCTCATCGAGGGTGTAGCCGATCGCCATCTTTGCGGCGATCTTGGCGATGGGAAATCCGGTGGCCTTCGAGGCCAGGGCGCTCGACCGGGACACCCGCGGGTTCATCTCGATGACGATGATCCGCCCGTCTTGCGGGTTGACGGCGAACTGGATGTTGCACCCGCCAGTGTCGACGCCGACCTCGCGGATGATGGCGATCCCGATATCGCGCAGCCGCTGGTATTCGCGATCGGTGAGGGTCAACGCGGGCGCGACGGTGATGGAGTCGCCGGTGTGGACGCCCATCGGGTCGAGGTTTTCGATGGAGCAGACGACGACGACGTTGTCGGCGTGGTCGCGCATCACCTCAAGCTCGTATTCCTTCCAGCCGAGGATCGATTCCTCAAGGAGGACCTCGGTTGTCGGGGAGTAGAACAGTCCGGCCCCGGCGATGCGCCGCAAGTCCTCCTCGTCGTGGGCGAACCCGGAGCCGAGGCCCCCCATGGTGAAGGACGGTCGGACGACGACCGGATAGCCCAGTTCGGCGGCGGCGGCGAAACACTCGTCCATGGTGTGGGCGATCAGGGATCGGGCAACTTCCGCGCCGCAACGGTGGACGACGCCCTTGAAGAGTTGCCGGTCCTCACCCAACCGGATTGCCTCGACGTTGGCGCCGATGAGCGGGCAGTCGTATTTCTCGAGAACACCGTTGTCGTGCAACGCCATCGCGGTGTTGAGCGCGGTTTGACCACCGAGGGTAGCGAGGACGGCGTCGGGCCGTTCCTTCTCGATGATCTTCTCGACGAATTCGGGGGTGATCGGTTCGATATAGGTCGCGTCGGCGAACTCCGGGTCGGTCATGATCGTGGCGGGGTTGGAGTTGACGAGGATGACCCGCAGCCCCTCCTCCTTGAGTACCCGACAGGCCTGAGTTCCCGAGTAGTCGAATTCGCAGGCCTGCCCGATCACGATCGGACCAGAGCCGATGACGAGGACGGAGGTGATGTCGTCGCGCCGTGGCATCAGCGGCCACCCTCCTTGCGTTGGTTGGTCATCAAGTCTTGGTTGGTCATCAAGTCTTGGTTGGTCATCAAGGATTGGTCGGTCATCAACGTGACGAAGCGGTCGAACAGGTAGCTCGCGTCGTGCGGGCCCGCCGCCGCCTCCGGGTGGTACTGCACCGAGAAGGCCGGCCGGTCCAGACACTCCAGCCCCTCGACGACGTCATCGTTGAGGCAGACGTGGGAGACCCGCACCCGCCCATAGTCCGTCGTACTTTCCATGTCCAGGGGCGCGTCGACGGCGAAACCGTGGTTGTGCGCGGTGACTTCGACCTGACCGGTCGCCCGGTCGAGGACGGGTTGGTTGATGCCGCGGTGCCCGTACCGCAGTTTGTAGGTGCCAAACCCGAGGGCGCGGCCGAGGAGCTGGTTGCCGAAGCAGATGCCGAAGAACGGGATCCGGGCGTCGAGGATCTCGCGCAGCACCCCGACCTCGTGTTCGGCGGTTGCCGGGTCGCCGGGCCCGTTGGAAAAGAAGACCCCATCGGGACTGCGGGCGGCGATGTCCGCGAACGTCGAGGTCGCCGGAAGCACCGCGACCTCGATCCCGCGTGCTGCCATGAGCGTGGGCGTCATCGTCTTGATCCCCAGGTCGAGGGCGACGACGGTCAGGCGCCGCTCCCCCTGTGCGGCAACAACATACGGCGCCGGCGTCGTCACCTCGGGGGCCAGTTGCGCCCCGGCCATCAGGGGCGCGGAGGTGACGCACTCGAGGAGTTGCGCGGGCGGCATACCCGCCGATTTTCCGGAGAAGATGCCAGCGCGCATGGCGCCGCGTTCGCGCAGATGCCGGGTCAGTGCCCGGGTGTCGATCCCGCGGATGCCGACGATGCCTTGGGCGAGGAGTTCGTCATCGAGGGAGCGGGTCGAGCGCCAGTTCGAGGGGCGCAGCGCGGGGTCCCGAACGACGTACCCGGCCACCCAAATGCGCCCGGACTCGTCGTCCTCGTCGTTCCAGCCGGTGTTGCCGACGTGCGGGGCAGTCATGACGACGATCTGGCGGTGGTAACTCGGGTCGGTGAGCGTCTCCTGGTAGCCGGTCATGCCGGTGTTGAAGACCGCCTCACCGATCGTCGTGCCGACCGCGCCGTATGCCGCTCCCGCGAACGTGCGTCCGTCCTCCAGGACGAGCACGGCCGGATTGTCTTGTGCCACAGGGGCGCTCACAGGGTGACTGCCTTTCCGTCGCGTGCCGTGACCCGGCCGCGCATGAAGGTGGCGACGACCGCACCGGTGAGGGTGCGCCCGTGCCACGGGTTGTTGCGGGACATCGACATCGACGTCTCGCGGTCCACCGTCCAGACCCGGGCAGGGTCTACCAGGACAAGATTCGCTGGTTCACCGACGGCGAGGGCGCGGCCGTGGTCGGCGAGTCGGGCGATCCGCGCCGGCGCCACCGACATGCGCTCGACGAGGTCAGCCCAGGTCATTCGGCCGGTGGCGACCATGAGTTCGTGAACGACGGCAAAGGAGACCTCGAGACCGATCATTCCGAAGGCGGCGTCGACAAAGGTGTGTTCCTTGTCGTGCCGGGCGTGCGGCGCATGGTCGGTGGCGACGGCGTCGATCGTTCCATCGGCGAGCGCTTCTCGGAGCACCTCTTGGTCCTCGCTGGGACGCAATGGCGGGTTGACCTTGAAAACGGGGTCGTACCCCGTGAGCAACTCCGTGCCGAGGGCAAGGTGATGCGGGGTGACCTCCGCGGTGACCCGGATCCCGCGCGCCTTCGCCCAGCGCAGCACCTCGACGCTCGCCGCGGTGCTCACGTGGGCGACATGGACCCGCGACCCGGTGTGCTCGGCGAGGAGCACGTCCCGGGCGACGATGCTCGACTCGGCGACGCCGGGCCAGCTCGGCAGTCCGAGACGGCCGGAGACTTCACCCTCGTGGCAGCACGCCTGCGCCCCGGCGAGATCGGTGTCTTGCGAGTGCTGCGAAATCACCCCGTCGAAGGTCTTGAGGTATTCGAGGGCGCGTCGCATCACCCGGGCGTCGTGAAGGCATCGGCCGTCATCGGAGAAGACGGTGACCCGGGCGCGGGAGCGGGCCATGAGGCCGAGTTCCGCGAGTTCCTCCCCGCCCAAACCCTTGGTGACCGCGCCGATCGGAAAGACATCGACGAGACCGGTGCGGGCGCCAAGGTCAAGGATGCGTTCGGCAGCCTCCGCGGTGTCAGTGACCGGGGTCGTGTTCGCCATGGCGAGGACGGCGGTGAACCCGCCAGCCGCGGCCGCGGCGGATCCGGTCGCAATCGTTTCGGTGTCTTCTCGGCCGGGTTCACGCAAATGGGTGTGGAGGTCGACGAGTCCGGGCAGGAGGACAAGGCCGTCGGCGTCGAGGATCTCCGCGTCGCGGGGAGCGTTGACCGTCCCGATCTCGTGGATTCGCCCGTCCCGGATCCAGACGTCGGCCCGGTGGCCGGGCCCGCGTTGGGCGGCGCCAGCCGACCCGGAGCCAGCGGGCCCCTTCGTCGGAAGCGCCGCGCCACGGATGACGAGTGACCCCTTCACGCGGCACGTTCCTCTCCCGCAAGGAGGTGATAGAGCACGGCCATCCGCACCGCCACCCCCGCAGAGACCTGATCCAGGATCACCGAGTTCGCGCTGTCCGCGGCATCGGCGCTGATCTCCAAGCCTCGGTTCATTGGGCCGGGGTGCAAGATCAGGGCGTTCGAGTTCTTGGCGAGCAGGTTCTCGAGTCGGGGCCGGGTCATGCCATAGCCGACGGTGTACTCGCGCGGGGTTGGGAAGTAGCCGCCACTCATCCGCTCCCGTTGGACGCGCAACATCATCACCGCATCCGGCACGTCGTCGCCGGACAGGACCTCATCAAGGTCACCACTGGTTGCGAACCCGGCCGAGGCCGACCAGGCGGCGACACCGCTCGGCATGAGTGTTGGCGGTGCAACGACGGTCACGCGGGCCCCCAAGGTGGCGAGGGTGAGCAGGTTCGAACGGAAGACTCGGCTGTGGGTGAGGTCGCCGACGAGCACGATGTGTTTCCCGTCAAGGTCGCCGAGCCGTGCGCGCATCGTGTAGGCGTCGAGAAGGGCTTGCGTGGGGTGCTCATGGGTGCCGTCGCCGGCGTTGATGACGCACGCGTCGACCCATTGGGCGACCTGGTGGCAGGCCCCGCTCGCATGGTGGCGGATGACGAGGGCATCGACGGCCATCGCGTTGATCGTCATCACGGTGTCTCGCAGGGACTCGCCTTTGGAGGCCGAGGAGCCCTTCGCGGAGAGGTTGATGGTGTCCGCGGACATCCACTTCCCGGCGATCTCAAACGAACTCCGCGTGCGGGTCGAGTCTTCGAAGAAGAAGTTGATGATCGTGCGGCCCCGCAGGGTTGGCAACTTCTTGACCTCCCGGCGTTGCACGTCGTGCATGGATGCGGCCGTATTGAGGATCGAGACGATGTCGTCGCGGGTCAGATCCGCGGCGGAGAGCAGGTGCCTCCTCATCGCGCCTCCCCGCCGGCAATCCGGACGATGTCCTCGACGCCATCGTTGGCGGCGAGCCGCACCTGGACCTTCTCGGCGTGGGAGGTGGGCAGGTTCTTCCCGACATGGTCGGCCCGGATCGGCAACTCCCGGTGGCCACGGTCGACGAGGACGGCGAGACGCACAGCCTTGGGGCGGCCGTACTCGGAGAGCGCGTCGAGGGCGGCGCGCACCGTACGCCCGGAATAGAGGACGTCATCGACGAGGACGACGACCTTGCCCTCGATGCCACCGGGGGGGATCACGGTCATCATCGGGGGGCGGGTGGGTTGGTGACGCAAGTCGTCGCGGTACATCGTGATGTCGAGGGCGCCGACCGGGATCACCGCACCTTCGACTTCGGAGATCAGCGCGGCCAGACGCTCGGCGAGCTCAACCCCGCGGCTCGGGATCCCGACCAGGACGAGGTCACCCGGACCCCGGTTGTGTTCGAGGACTTCGTGGGCGATGCGCCGCAAACAGCGGGCGATGTCCTGCGCGCTGAGCACTGTCCGCCCCGCAGGGTCAAGGGGTTGCTCGGCAGTCCCCACGGGGTCAAGAGGTTGCTCGGCATGCCCAGCGGGGTCGAGAGGTTGCCCAGCGGGCCCTGCGATGTCGGCGCGCGTCATACGCGTGCGACCTCCTTCCCTGCCTCACCGGACAGGTCGTTAAAGGACGTCTATCGAGGGGTCAATCTATAACCCTCGCCGCGTGGTCGCCGCCGGGTCTCACGCCAGCGTCGGCTTGACCTGCGCGAGCCTCCCGAGCAGCCCGTTAACGAACTTCGGCGATTCGTCGGTGGAGAGTTGGGTCGCCAACGTGACCGCTTCGCTGATGGCGACCGCCTCCGGGACCCCGGCAGACCAGAGCACCTCGAACGCGCCCAAACGCAGGATCGCCCGGTCGACCGCGGGCATCCGATCGAGGGTCCAGCCCTGGCTGTAGGTGCTCAGCAGCTCATCAATGTCGACCCAATGGGCGAGCACCCCCTCGATGAGGGTCTCGGTGTAAGGGCTCAGCGGGGCCTGCGTGACCGGCGAGGCGAGCCGCTCCGCGAGCAAATCGCGCACATTGATCCCGCGGGCCTCGGCCTCAAAGAGGAGGTCGAGGGCGCGCTTACGCGCCTTGGTCCGTGCCGCCATACGACCGTCGTCCTCAGAATGGGGGAGGCAGCGTCAGTTGACGCGGCCGAGATAAGACCCGTCCCGGGTGTCGACCTTGACCTTGGTCCCGGTTTCGAGGAAGAGCGGCACCGCAATCTCGGCCCCGGTTTCCAGGGTCGCGGGCTTCGTGCCGCCGGTGGAGCGGTCGCCCTGGAGGCCTGGCTCGGTGTAGGAGATTTCGAGGACGACCGAGGCGGGCAGCTCGATGAACAGCACACTGCCGTCATGGCGCGCGACGATCGCGTCCTGGTTCTCCAGCATGTATTTGGCCGCCTCCCCGACCACCTCCGGCGCCACGCTGATCTGGTCGTACGTGTCCGGGTCCATGAACACGAAGTCAGACCCGTCGTTGTAGAGGTATTGCATCGTCCGCTTGTCGACGTTCGCCGTCTCGACCTTGACGCCCGCGTTGAACGTCTTGTCAACGACCTTGCCGGACAACACGTTCTTCAGTTTCGTCCGCACGAACGCCGGGCCCTTGCCGGGCTTGACGTGCTGAAACTCGATGACGGTCCACAATTGGCCCTCGATGTTGAGGACGATGCCGTTCTTCAGGTCGTTCGTGGTCGCCACAGGTGGTTCGCTCTCGTTTCGGTGCGGTCAATTGCCCAAGCGCTGCCGTATGCCGGTCCCGCCACCGGGCGCGACCGTCACCGACGCTGGACACCGGGATCGAGGTGAGATTCTAGCCGGTTCCCCGTCCGGGGCCCGACGGCTCGACCTGCGGCGGCCACGGGATTGGCCAGCCCCTCAGTGCGCGTTGGCGGCGGTCCGTACAGAACAATGGCGCAATGGTGACGCGGCTGAACCCCCTGGATTCGATGTTCCTTTACGGCGAGACATCCCAAACGATGATGCATGTCGGCGGGTTGCTTCCGTTCACGATGCCTCCCGACGCCGGGCCGGACTTCATGCGGGACTGGATGGAAGAGATCCGCACCGAGTCGGTGGTGTACCCGCCGTGGAACCAGAAGCTGGGCACGCCCGGGTTCCTCTACAACCCGCTGCACACGTGGACGACAGACAAGCACTTCGACATCGAGTATCACGTGCGGCGTTCGGCGCTGCCCGCTCCCGGCGACGAGCGGGAGCTCGGCATTCTCGTGTCGCGGCTGCACTCCAACCCGCTCGACCTGACCCGGCCCCCCTGGGAACTCCACCTCATCGAGGGGCTGGAGGGCAACCGGTTCGCGCTCTACCTCAAGATGCACCACTCCCTCGTCGACGGTTACAGCGCCATGCTGCTGCTCGCCAAGACCTTCTCCACCGACCCAAATTCGCGCACCGAGCAACTCTTCTTCAACCACCCGCCGACCCAGCGCCCGCCGCGCGAAGTGCGACCCGGGGCACGCGCTGCCGACGGGGTTCTTGCCCAGGCCGGGACGATCGCGGGGTCCCTCCCCCAGTTTGCCAAATCCTTCGTCAACGCCCAGTTCCGCCGCCGCGGCGACCACAAGGACCTGCTCTCCTCCCACGAGGCGCCACACAGCGTCCTGAACGCAAAGATCGGGCGCAACCGCCGGTTCGCCACCCAGCAATACGACCTCGCCCGGCTTATCGAGATCGCCAGCCGCACCGGTGCGACGGTTAACGACGTCGTCCTCAGCATCTGCGGAGGGGGGCTGCGGCGCTTCCTCACCGAGATCGATGAGCTCCCGAACGCCTCGCTCGTCGCCTTTCTCCCCGTCAATATTCGTCCCCCCGGCGACGTCGGGGGCGGCAACTCGGTCGGGGCCATCCTCGCCACCCTCGGGTCCGACGTCGCCGACCCGCTGGAGCGGCTCGCTAGGGTCTCCCGGTCAACTCACCAAGCCAAGCAGTCCCTCGACGGTATGCCGTCGGCGACGGCCCTCGCGTACAGCGCCCTGCTGCTCGCGCCCTCGGCGACTCAGATCGTCAGCGCGTTCACGGGAATCAAGACACCCATCCCCTTCACGTTCAACATTTGCGTCTCCAACGTGCCCGGGCCGCGCGAGGCGCTCTACTTCCGGGGCGCCCGCCTCGAGGCGACGTACCCGGTATCCATCCCGATTCACGGGATGGCCCTCAACATCACCTGCGAAAGCTATGCCGGGACGTTGAATTTCGGCTTTATCGGTGACCGGGACGCGTTGCCGCACCTGCAACGCCTCGCGGTGTACACCGGGCGCGCGCTCGATGACCTCGAAGCCGCGGTCCGGGCCGCGAATCCGCCCGCACCGGCCACGCGGCGCGCGCGCAGCACTCCGGCGCGGGTGCCGGTGGCGGCGCCCGCTGAGTCCGCCAAAAGGGCCCGACCGCGGAAGGCCGCGACTCGAAAGCAGACGCCCGCCAAAGACGTCGCCCAGTAACCGGGAGCCGCTCCCGCGGTCAACGCGGGCCGTGGCTCCAACGCGGCGGGCCGTGGCTCCAAGGCGGACCGAGCCTCCAACGCGGGCCGAGGCTCAGCTTGCCGGGCGTTCTCCGCTGAGCCGGTCGTAGGCGACCCGCATGAGCTGCGGGTCGGGGCCCGCAAGTCGGGTCGGATGCGCCAAGGCGTCGAGCACGACGAACCGCAGCGTGGACCCGCGGGTCTTCTTGTCCCGACCCATGGCGACGAGCAGCTGATCGAGGGTGGCCGCGGCATACGTGGTGGGGAGGCCAACGCTGCCGAGGATCGTGCGATGCCGCGCGAGCAGGGCCTGGTCCATCAGGCCGGCCGCGTGGGCGAGCTCCGCGGCATACACCATCCCGATCGCAACCGCCTCGCCGTGCCGCATGCGGTACCCCTCGAACTGCTCGATCGCGTGCCCGAGGGTGTGCCCGTAATTGAGGATTTCGCGCAGCCCAGCCTCACGCAGATCGTCAGCGACGACGCGGGCCTTGACGGCAATCTTGCGTCCGATGAGCTCGGCAGTATGCGGCCCATCGGGGCTCGTAGCCGCGGCCGGGTCCGCCTCAATGAGGTCCAAGATGACGGGGTCGGCGATGAAACCGCCCTTGATGACCTCACCGAGCCCGGCGACATAGTCGGCGCGCGGCAAGGTCTGCAGAACGTCCAGGTCGCACAGGACACCGACGGGGGGGTGGAACGAGCCGACGAGGTTCTTCCCCTCCGAGGTGTTGATGCCGGTCTTGCCGCCGACGGCCGCATCCACCATGGCCAACACCGTGGTGGGGACCTGGACGACGCTCACACCACGCAACCAGGTTGCGGCGACAAACCCACCGAGGTCAGTGACCGTGCCACCGCCGACGGCGACGATCGCGTCGGAGCGGGTGAACCCGGCGAGGCCAAGCTGGCTCCACAATGCCGCGGCAACGTCGAGCGACTTCGCCGCTTCGGCGTCCGGAACGAGGCCGTGGTGAACCTCAAAGCCGTTGTGCGCCAGCACCTGCGCGACCCGATGCGCATACGGCTGGGCGCCGGAGTGCACGACGAGGACCCGTTGAGTGCCGGAGGGGACGAAGTCGGCGACCTCGGCGAGGATGCCCCGACCGATCCGCACGTCGTAATCGGACCCGACCGGAATCGTTACCGTGCTCATCACTGCCCGCCCGCGCCCACGTCGCTCGTGACTGCTCCCCCAAGGTCGATGACGCTCATGATTGCTCCGCCAGGAGGATCGCGATTTCGTCGGCAACGTCACGCGCCGACCGTCCGGCCGTATCGACGCGGAACGTCGCCAACCCTTCGTACACCGGGCGGCGGTCCTTCATGAGCGCGATCCAGGCGGCGCGCGGGTTGACCGCGAGCAGCGGCCGGCTCCGGTCGAAACCCACCCGCTTCGCCGCGTCGGCGATCCCCACGTCGAGGAAGACGACAGTGTGCCCGGCGAGCCGCTCGCGGGTCAGTGGGTCCAGCGGCGCTCCCCCACCAAGGGCGACGACTCCCCTCTGTTCGGTGAGCGCCTTCGCGACGGCGGTCGCTTCCAACCCCCGAAAGAACGCCTCGCCGTCCTCGATGAAGATATCGGAAATAGGGCGTCCCACCGCGGCGACGACGGCGGCGTCGGTGTCGTGAAAGCCGATGCCCAGTCGTGCGGCGAGGGCAGCCCCGACGGTCGACTTCCCCGCGCCGGGCGGGCCAATGAGAACGACGACGGGGGCAGTCACCATGACCGCATCGTCTCCGGGATTGCGGCGAGGTAGGCCGCGTGGTTGCGCGCCGTCTCGGCGATCGAGTCCCCGCCGAACTTCTCCAAGCACGCCTGCGCGAGCACGAGGGCGACCATGGCCTCGGCGACAATTCCGGCCGCGGGCACCGCACACACGTCGGAACGTTGGTGGATCGCCGTCGCCGCGTCGGAGCTGGCGATGTCGATCGTCGCGAGGGCCCTCGGCACCGTCGAAATCGGTTTCATCGCGGCGCGGACCCGCAAGAGTCCGCCGCTACTCATGCCGCCTTCGGTGCCACCGGCCCGCCCCGTGCGCCGCCGGATGATCCCGTCGGGGTCGCGCTCCATCTCGTCGTGCGCTGCGGACCCTCGTCGAGCCGCACTGCGGAATCCGTCGCCAACTTCGACGCCCTTGATCGCCTGGACGCTCATCAGTGCCCCGGCAAGGCGGGCGTCGAGGCGCCGGTCCCAATGGACGTGCGAACCGAGGCCGGGCGGGACGTCATACGCGAGCACTTCGACCACCCCTCCGAGGGTGTCGCCGTCCTTGCGGGCGCCCTCGACCTCGGCCACCATGGCGGCTGAGGCGGCAGCATCGAGCGTCCGCACCGGGTCCGCGTCGAGGATGGCCACCTGATCGGGTCGCGGCACGGCGGCGCCATCAGTAGCCCCCGCACCACCAATCGCAATCGTGTGGGAGACCAGCCGAATGCCGTAGGCCTGCGCCAGCAGGCGGGCTGCCACCTCACCGAGGGCCACCCGGGCCGCTGTCTCGCGGGCAGAGGCGCGTTCAAGGATGGGCCGGGCATCGTCGAACCCGTACTTCTGCATCCCCACGAGGTCGGCATGCCCTGGCCGCGGCCGGGTCAGCGGCCGATTGCGGCCAATCTCCTGGGGGGCGTTGACGTCATCGGCGGCCGCAAACTCGTCGGCGCTCACCGGGTCTGCGCTCATCACGGTGCGCCACTTCGGCCACTCCGAGTTCTCGATCATGATGGCCAGTGGGGAACCCATGCTGACTCCGTGGCGGACGCCGCCAAGGAACGTCACGGCGTCCTGTTCGAACGCCATCCGGGCGCCGCGGCCAAAACCGAGCCGTCGCCGGGCCAGTGCCGCGGCGACATCCGCGGTCGTCACTTCGATCCCGGCGGGGAGTCCTTCGATCGTCGCCACGAGCGCCTGTCCGTGCGACTCGCCGGCCGTCAACCAACGCAGCATGGCGCGAATCCTCGCATGTCAACGGCGGGCGAGGGCCGCCTGTCCAGCGGCGCGCAGCACCGTTGCGCTCGGACGCAGCCCCGTCATCAGCTCGACTTGGTCAACGGCCTGGTGAACGAGCATCGCCAACCCGCTAATGACCTCGGCCCCGGCCGCGATTGCGGCGCTCGCCAGCGGGGTCGGCCAATTGGCATAGACCACGTCGAGGAGCCGGACCCCGTCGAGGACGTGGGGTCCGCCGTCGAGGAGTTGGGGTCCGCCGTCGAGGACGTGGGGTCCGCCGCCGCGGACCCGGGCGAGGACGGCGGCGGCATCGGCGGCGCCCGCGGGCGGCAGCGTGGAGACGACGACCGACGCGCCCGCGCGTGGCCAGTCTCGAAGCGGGATCACCTGGAGCCGCACCGGGAGCGCGCTGGCGAGGTCGCCGAGAGATTCCTGCGCCGTGCGCGGATCACGTGCGGCGACGACGACCTCGCGGACGCCGAGATGGGCCAAGGCCACGAGAGCCGAGCGGGCGGTGGCGCCGGCCCCGAGGATCAGACCACGCGACCCCAGGTCGAGTGGGCTCGCGGAGGTGGCCCGTTCGGCGTCGAGCGGTGGGCCTGCCCCCGGGTCGCCGCCGGTGGCGCTTCCCGCCGAATCGGCATCCCGGATCCCGCCGCCCGGCGCGACGACGCCCGATCCCGCCGCGTCCGTCGCGGGGCCGCGCAGGGCTTCGAGGATTCCGGTGATGTCGGTGTTGTGGCCATGCCATCCGCCCGGGCGACGCACCAGGGTGTTGATCGCCCCAGTGAGCTTCGCGTCGTCGCTTACCCAGGTCGCCACCTCAAAGGCGACCTCCTTGAGCGGCATGGTCAGGCTCAGCCCGCAGACCTGCGCATCGCATCCGGCCATGAACGCGGCGAAGTGCGGGCGATCAACGTCGTACGCGGCATACGTCCAGCTTGTGAGGCCAAGCTCAGCGTAGGCCGCCTGGTGGAGCACCGGCGATAGCGAATGTGCGATCGGGGAGCCGAGGACGGCAGCGAGCGGCATGCGGCTACTTGCAGACACCCGGATGGTCGGTACACCAGGTGAGGAACTGGGCCTCGTTTTGCTGGTGTTCGGCGAACGTCTTGGCGAACTTGGTCTCGCCAGTCTCCGGGTCGACGGTGACGAAGAAGAACCAGTCGCCCTCGGCGGGGTGGGCGCTCGCGAGGATCGACGCCTTGCCGGGGTTGGAGATCGGGCCGATGGGTAGACCGGGGTTGACGCGGGTGTTGTAAGGGTTGTTGTCGGCGAGCTCGGCCTCGTTCGGCACCACAGCGCGTCGCTTTGCCCCGTACGAGACCGTCGCATCGGATTGCAGCAGGCCGTAGGTCGGGTCGCCCGGTGTTTCCAGGCGATTGATGAAGACGCGGGCGACCTTGGGCCGGTCTGCATCCGACCCGGCCTCAGATTCAACAATCGAGGCGAGGATCATGGTCTCCTCCCAGTCAGCTTCGTCGACCTTCGCCGCCGTCATTACTGAGACGGCTTGCTTAACCATCTCTTGGAGCTGGGCCTGGGCACTGACACCTTCGTCGAATTCGTAGGTGGCGGGGAACAGCCACCCCTCCGGGTTGTCCTTGGCCGCGGCTGGCAACCCCAAGGTGGTGGGGTCCGCTGCCGCCGCCTCGTAGTCCTTGACGGGGATCTTGGTGGCCTTTGACAGGCGTTCGAAAATCTCGCTCGCCCACAGGCCCTCGGGGATCGTCACCTTCAGCACAGCCCGGTTGGCCGGATCGGCGAGGTAGCTCAATGCTGCCTTCGCCGCGATCTCGGTCTTGAGGACGTACTTGCCGGGCTGAATGGCCTTCGCAAGTTCGGGTTCATCCGAACTTGCCGACAGGAAGGCGTCGGTGGTCTTGATGACCTTCGCCGAGACCAGGGTTTCGGCGATGACCCCGCCGCTGTCGCCTTGGTTGACGATGACCGTCACCGGGTCTCCGCCGGGTCCCTCGAAGTCGGTTGAGGCGGTGACCTTGTCGATGAGCGGCTTCGCAAGCGTGAAGACACCGAACGCCCCGCCACCGAGAACAGCCAAACTGAGCAACAGGGCAACGATATTCCGCCACCGGCCGCGCGGTGGTCCGGTCCGTTTCTGCTTCTTGCTGGCAAGGCCGTCGTCGCCAAAGATCGACTCGGCCAGGTGCGGCTGCGTCATTACGTCGTGCCCTTCGTCCGCGGCTTGCGCCGTTTGCCTGAAGCGGGCAGCCCGGGTGGGGCCCCGGTCGCACGCTCCGCGTCGAGTGCTGCCTGGAGGATCAAAACGGCTGCGGCCTGGTCGATAACCGGGCGATGCGCGCGTTCCGAGATTCCGCTGGCACGGAGGTTGCGGTGCGCGTCCACGGTCGTGAGCCGCTCATCGACGAGACGAACGGAAACCGTGGGGCACGCACCGGCAACGGTCCGAGCATAACGGCGCGCCCGTACGGCCGCGGGGCCCTCACTGCCGTCGAGGCTCCGCGGGAGACCGAGAATGATCTCGATCACATCGAGTTCGCCGGCCAGTCGGGCGATTTCGGCGACGTCCCCGCCCTCCTCGTTCGTGGCGAGGGTCGTGAGCGGGTGCGCGAGCAGGGCCTGCGGATCGCAGGTCGCGACGCCCACCCGCACGCTCCCCACGTCGATGCCGAGACGGCGCCCACCGCGCACTGCGCTCAGAGCCGGTTCGTCAAGGTGGCGCGGATCGCCTCGAGCGCGGCCCCGACCGCGGTGGGGTCCTGGCCGCCACCCTGGGCAACATCGTCCTTGCCGCCGCCACCACCGCCGAGCACCGACGCGGCGACCTTGACGAGTTCCCCCGCCTTGACGCCGAGGGCGCGGGCCCATTCGTTGGTGACGACGACGACTGCGGGCTTGCCGCCGCCATCGGCGGTCACCGCGACCACGACGGGTCGGTCGATGCCGAGTTTGCCGCGGGCGTCCAAGGCGAGGGCGCGCGCGTCGTCCCCGCCGGCGCCCGCGGCGTGGTGGCCGAGGTAGATGAGTCCGCCCAGGTCCTGAGCCTGATCCGTGAGGGACCCGGCCGCGGCGCGTAGCGCCTGCGCTCGGGCCCGCTCAATGTCCCGCTCCGCGTCCCGAAGTCGGGTGAGGAGGCCGGAAATCCGCTCGGGCAGTTCCTCCGGGCGGGCCTTGACCAGCTCGGTGAGCTGCCCGACGATCGCGTGCTCGCGGGCGAGGAAGCTGTGGGCGTCCGCGCCGACCAACGCCTCGACCCGGCGAACGCCAGATCCGATGGAGGCTTCGCCGAGGAGGGTGATTGTGCCGAGCTGGCTCGTGTGCTCGGCGTGGGTGCCCCCACACAGTTCGCGGGCCCATTCGCCCACCGAGATCACCCGGACGGTGTCGCCGTACTTCTCACCGAACAGCGCCATTGCCCCGGCATCGAGTGCCTCGCGTTGCGTCATGAGTTGCGCGCTGACGGGCAGATCGTCGAGGAGGATCGCGTTGACCTTGGCTTCGACGTCGGCGAGCACCGAGCGGGGTACGGCGGCGTGGGCGCTGAAGTCGAACCGGAATCGGCCCGGCCCGTTCTCCGAGCCCGCCTGGGTCGCGGTTTCGCCGAGGGCCTCCCGAATGGCCTTGTGCACCATGTGGGTGGCCGTGTGGGCCCGCGAGATCGCCTTGCGGCGCGCAACATCCACCTCGGCAACAGCGGATTCGCCCGCGTGGACCTCACCCGAAACGACCTGGGCCCGGTGGACAATGAGGCCACCGATCGGCTTCTGCACGTCGAGGACCTCGATGACGGCCCCGCTCGCCAGGGTGATCCGGCCGCCGTCGGCGAGCTGTCCGCCGCCTTCGGCATAGAAGGGGGTGCGGTCGAGGACGAGCTCGAAGTGATCCCCCGGGCTTGCCGCGGTCACCGACTCCCCGTCGATGAGCAGCCCATGAACGCGGGCCTCGGAGATGACCTCCCGGTATCCGGTGAACTCGACATCGCCCCCGAGGGTGTCGGCGAGCTGGCGGTAGCTCGTGGTGTCGGCATGCCCCGACTTCTTGGACTTGGCATCGGCCTTGGCCCGGGTCCGCTGCTCCTGCATGAGCCGGGTGAAGCCCTCCCGGTCGACCTCGAGCCCGTGCTCGGCCGCCATCTCAAGGGTGAGGTCAATGGGAAAGCCATACGTGTCATGGAGCGCGAACGCCTGGTCGCCCGCCAACGTCGTCCCGCCTGCAGCCTTCGTTCGCAGCACGGCACCGTCGAGGATGGTCGTCCCGGCGGCAAGGGTCCGCCGAAACGCGTCCTCCTCGGCGTAGGCGACCTGGCTGATCCGGTCGAAGCCGACGCCCAATTCCGGGTAGGAGGCCACCATCCGCTCCAGCGACACCGGCAGGAGCAGCGGCAGGCACGGGTCGTCATACCCAAGCAGGCGCATTGAGCGGACGGCGCGGCGGAGCATGCGGCGCAGCACGTAGCCGCGACCTTCGTTGCCGGGGGTGACTCCGTCACCGATGAGCATGAGCGCCGAGCGCACGTGATCGGCGACGATGCGAAGACGCACGTCATCGGGGTGGCTTGCGCCCGCGGAGTGGCCCGAGTGGGCGCCGTAGGTCTTGCCGGTCATCTCGGCGGCCCGCAGGAGGACCGGTTTGACCTCGTCGATTTCGTACATGTTGTCGACGCCCTGGAGGATCGAGGCGATCCGTTCGAGGCCCATGCCGGTGTCGATGTTCTTCTTCGGCAGGTCGCCGGCGATGTCGAAGTCGAGCTTGGAGCGGACCGCGGAGAGCTCGTGCTGCATGAACACGAGGTTCCAGATCTCCAAGAAACGGTCCTCGTCGACCGCAGGTCCGCCCTCGGGGCCATATGCGGGGCCCCGGTCGTAGTAGATCTCGGAGCACGGCCCGCCCGGACCCGCCACGCCCATCGACCAGTAGTTGTCGGCCTTCCCGCGGCGCACGATCCGGCTGGTCGGGATACCTGTCGTCGCGGCCCACAGCGTCGCGGCCTCGTCGTCATCCTCGTAGACGGTGGCCCAGAGTCGGTCGCCGTCAAGACCGTAACCTCCGAGCGATTGGTCCCCGGTGAGCAATTGCCAGGCGAGCTCGATGGCGCCCTCTTTGAAGTAGTCCCCGAACGAGAAGTTGCCATTCATTTGGAAGAACGTCCCGTGCCGCGAGGTCTTGCCGACTTCCTCGATGTCTTGGGTCCGCACGCACTTTTGGACGCTCGTGGCCCGCAGATAGGGCGGCGTCTCCTGGCCGAGGAAGAACGGTTTGAACGGCACCATCCCGGCATTGACAAACAGGAGGTTGGGATCGTCGTGCAGGAGCGACGCGCTCGGGACGACGGTGTGGCCGTGGCCTTCAAAGAAGGTGAGCCAGCGGCGACGGATCTGCGCGGTTTCCATGGGTAATCGACTCATCTCGGGGAGGAAGACGTCATTCTACGAACGGGCGACGTGGTCAGGTGACCACGCCAACGACCGTCGGATGGTGCGGTGGCCGAGCGGGTGGTGCGGTGGCCGAGCGTTCAGAGCTCGAAATCGGCGGGCCCCTTGAACGTTCGCCGCGGGCTCGGGCCGGTCGGGTCACGCAGCAGTTCCCGCGCCTGCGCTGCGGTCAGCGGGTCGGGGCTGGGTCGTCGCTCAGTATGCCGCGCGCCGTCGCCCAGGCCCCCGGGGGACGACGCGGGCGCGGGGACGGGAACGGCCACCCCCGGAGCACCTAACTCCATGCCGAGGGCCTCGCGCAGTTCACCTTCGCGCACCGCCATACCGTCCTTGACGGTCTCGACGAAACGTCCCAGTCCCTGCATGGGGTCGTCCGGGTTGTACTGCGTCCCCAGCCAATAGGCGCCGTACGCCAGCGCCCCGGCTGTCCCGAGGAGGAGGGCCGTGCTGATTCGGTTACTCATGGCGTCGCTCCCCTGCGTTCGTGTGAGCCGCCGCCCGAGCGCGTCAGCCCAGCCATGGCGCCGCGGACCCCGTAGGAGAAGGCGGCGGCCTTGACGAGTGGCTGCCCCAGCGTGGCGGCAAAGAGATTGGTCAACGCCGTGGCGTTCGTCGTCATCGCCGAGACGTTGCTGGTGATGCCATCGACCCGCGCGAGCTGGTCGTTGGTCAGCCCAACCGTGTCGGTGAGTTTGACGAGGGTTGGCTGGACGTTGGCGCTCGTCGTACGCAGCGAAAGTCGGGTCTCCTCCAGGATCCGACCGGCCTTGCCGACCAGGCTCCCGAGCCGAAACACCAGGTAAGCCACCGAGAGCGCAATCACCGCGAGGGCGACATCACCAAGGGAGACGTCCGAGAACATGCTTGCGACCCTACCCCGTGTGGCCTCGCCAACGCACTCACCGCAGTGGGAGTGTCCCGCACCCTCGACGGCCCCCTCGACGGGCGCGCCGACGGGCGAGTCGACGGGCGCGTCGACTCGACTCAGTCCGAGTCAGCCCGCCCGGTCGTTGACGGGCGCAGCCGGGTCTTCAGCCAACGCCACCGCTCCTGCAAACGGGACTCGAATCCCCGGTCCGTCGGCTGGTAATAGTCCGCGACCCCTACCAAATCCTCGGGCAGGTACTGCTGGGCGGACACACCATCGGTCTCGTCATGCGGGTAGCGGTAGCCCACGCCGTGACCAACGCGCGCGGCACCGGCATACCCGCTGCCGCGCAGGTGGACGGGGACGCCTCCCCCACGACCGGCGCGGATATCGGCGATGGCGGCATTGATCCCAAGGTAGGCGGCGTTCGATTTCGGGGCGAGGGCGTTGTGGACGACGGCCTGCCCGAGGATGATGCGGGCCTCCGGCATGCCGATTTGGGCGACGGCGTGCATGGCGGCGACTGCCGTGTGCAGGGCACTTGGGTCGGCCATCCCGACGTCTTCACTGGCGGCGATGACGATGCGGCGGGCGATGAACCGTGGGTCCTCGCCCGCTTCGAGCATGCGCGCGAGGTAGTGCAGTGCGGCGTCGACGTCGGAGCCGCGCATCGACTTGATGAGCGCCGAGGCGACGTCGTAGTGCTGGTCGCCGGCGCGGTCATAACGCACGGCGGCCTGGGCGACGGCCCGCTCGACGTGGGCGAGGGTGATCGGGGTCGGGGTGTTGTCGGCGGCGACTCCGCGCACGTCGCTTGCCACCCCGGCGGCGGCCTCAAGGGCGGTGAGGGCGCGTCGGGCATCGCCGCCGCTGACCCGAACGAGGTGTTCGGCGCCCTCCGGTGCGAGCTCGTATGCCGCGTCGAGTCCCTCGGGTGCGATGAGCGCGGCCCGGAGGACGTCGCCAAGGTCGTTGTCGGACAGGGCCGTCAGGGTGATGAGCACCGACCTGGAGAGCAGCGGCGCGATCACTGCGAAGGAGGGGTTCTCCGTGGTTGCCGCGATGAGGATGACTTGACGGTTCTCCACCCCCGGCAGGAGCGCGTCCTGTTGGGCTTTGGTGAACCGGTGGATTTCGTCGAGAAACAGCACGGTTTGCCGGCCAAAGAGGTCGCGTGCCCGGGCCGCCTGGTCCATTACGGCGCGCACGTCCTTCACGCCGGCAGTGACCGCAGACAGTTCGACGAAGTCGCGTCCCTCGGCGCGGGCAACGAGGTGAGCGAGGGTCGTCTTCCCGGTTCCTGGTGGCCCCCAGAGAATTGCGGACACGGGGCCGGCCCGGCCGCCACTGCCTTCGATGAGGCGGCGCAGCGGACTGCCGGAGCCCAGCACGTCCCCCTGCCCTCGCACCTGAGCGAGGGTCCGGGGGCGCATCCGGACGGCGAGCGGGGGCAGCGCGGAACCCGTCGGCATACCGCCGTTGTCGGCAGTTGCCGCAAAGAGGTCGACTCCCTCGGTCACAGTCGTCAGGTTACGTCGCGCTGGCAGGCGGGGAGTTCACCAATTGGACTCCCGGGGGTGAAATGCTGGGCCGGTGAATGTCCACGACCCTCGACATGGAGTGCTGCTGCGCCGCTGGGGCCGGTTTGTCACGAGACATCCCCGCACCCTCGTCGCGGGGTGGCTCGCCTTCATCGCGCTCGGGTTCTCGCTGGCCCTCGGCGCCCTCGGCAATCAAGCGCTCTTCGAACGACTCAGCAGCGGGGATGTCTCCGTCGATGGCGAGAACGCGCAGGGGCTGGCGCTCCTGGCCGAAGGAGGCGCCGGCGGGTTCAGCACCTACTCGCTCTCGCTGAGCGGTGTGGACCTCGCCGATCCGACGGTGGCCCGCGCCGCCCGCGCGGCGGTCACGAGGTTGCGAGCGGTCGACGGGGTCAAGTCCGCGGTCAACCCCTTTGTCCTGCCGGACGGACTCTCCAGTCCCGCCGCGGCGGCGATGACGCAACACGCGGGCGCCCGGGCGGTCGGTTTCGCGACGGTGGTGACCTGGGAGCGCGAGTTGTCCACCGAGCGGGAGGAGAACGCGCAGCGCGAAGTCGATTTCGCCTTCGACTGGCTCGCGACCTCGACCGGGGCGCAAGTCAGCGAGCGCGGTGGGGTGGCCCAGCTTGTTGATCGGATCATCGGGCAGGTCAAGGCCGACGGTCAGCGCGGCGAGGGCATCGCCCTGCCCGTCAGTTTCCTCGTCATGGTCGTTGTCTTTGGTGGGTTCGTCGCGGCCGGATTGCCGGTCCTCGGCGCCATCGCGTCGATCGCTGGCGCCCTCGTTTCCCTCCTCGGCTTCTCCTATCTGCTCGACCTGGACGCCTCCGTCGTCAACGTCATCACGGTGTTGGGCCTCGGGCTCTGCATCGATTACGGCCTGCTTATCGTGAGCCGGTTTCGCGAAGAGTTGCGCGACCTCGGTGGCCAAACACCGCCCCCCGACACGCTCGCGCTCGCCATCGAACTCACCATCGACCGGGCCGGGCGCACCGTGATTTTCTCCGCCCTGACGGTGGCGATTTCGCTGAGCGGGCTCGTCGCGTTCGACATTCCCTTTCTTCGCGCGGTGAGCGCCGCCGGTGTTTCCGTCGTCCTCATTGCCCTCGCGGTGGCGCTCTCGCTCATGCCCGCGCTGTGTTTGTTGGCCGCGCCCCGACTGCTGCGCCGCGGGATGGAGACGTCCGGCGATCAGGGGGTGTTCCGGCTCCTCGCCGAACGGGTAAACCGCACCCCCTGGACGATCATCGCCGTCGTCACCGCGATCCTTGGAGTCGTCGCCGCACCGAGCCTGCACCTGACGTTGACCTCCTCGGGCGCGGAACTCCTCCCCAAGGGGACCCCCGAGCGGACCTTCTTCGAGAACTTCTCGCGCGACTTCCCGGCGCTCGCCGGGGCCCCGGTGCTCATCGTCACGAAGGAACCGCTGGCCACCGTCGCCGCCTGGGCTCGGGAGGTTGCGCCCCGGCCCGGCGTCGAGTCCCTCGATCCCCCGACGCAGTTGGCCAACGGGATCGTCAGCGTGGGGGTCCGCACCGGCGAGAGCGGCACCGGGGCCGGCTCTCGCGCAGCCGTGGCCTCGTTGCGCGCCGACCGCACCCCATTCGAGTCCTGGACCGTCGGTCAGGCGTCGGCGATTCGCGACTTCGGCGATGCGGTCAAAGCACGAGCCCTGTTCGCAATCTCCTGGGTCGCGCTCGCCACGTTGGTGTTGCTGTTTCTCATGACGGGCTCGATCGTCATCCCGATCAAGGCGCTCGTCATGAACGTCCTTTCCCTCGGCGCGACCCTCGGCGCCCTCGTGTGGGTCTTCCAGTTCGGGAACCTGTCGGGACTGCTGCACTTCGACTCCGTTGGCGCCATCGAGAACACGATCCCGTTGCTCGTGCTCGCCTTCGGCTTCGGCCTGTCGATGGACTACGAGGTGTTCCTCCTCTCGCGGATCGTTGAGCTGCACGAGCAGGGGTATGACAGCGAATCCGCGGTCACGCTGGGGTTGCAGCGATCGGGTCGAATCATCACCTCCGCTGCCCTGCTCATGGTCATTGTGTTCGCCGGATTTGCCGCCGCGGATCTCCTCGTCATGAAGCAAATGGGTTTCGCGCTCGTCGTCGCCATCATCATCGATGCCACCCTCGTGCGGATGCTCCTCGTCCCGGCGACGATGACTGTCCTCGGGGACCGAAACTGGTGGGCTCCACCGGCCCTTCGGCGACTTCACGATCGGTTCGGCATCACCGAGTAGCCCGCGGTGGGTTGATCAGTCAGCGCGAAAGTTGGCCGCCCTGCGGGACGGGCTCCCGACGTCGCGCGCTGAACGGTACCCGCTAGCGGGGTTGGGCGAGCCGCTTGCGAAGGACGTCGATGCGACGCTGGATTTGCGCTTCGCTGGCCCGGGCCACCTCGGCGCCGCCGCCAAGGCGTCGCAGTTCGGCGTGGACGTGCCCATGCGGCTCCCCGGTTGCCCGCGCCCACGCGGAGACGAGCACGTTGAGTTCCCGGCGCAGGGCAGTCAACCGCCGGTGCACAGCAACTTCGCTGTGGTGATCCTCCATCGGCGGCTGACCCCGAAGTGACCCGCGCCGACGCCGGGCCGCGGTTGCCTGCTTATGGGCAAGGATCGCCGTGACCTGATCCGGGTCGAGGAGCCCCGGCAACCCGAGGAAGTCGAGTTCGTCTTGGCTGCCGATGTCACCGCCGAGCCCGAATTCGTGACCGTCATAGAGGACCCGGTCGAAGGCTGGCTCCGATTCGAGTGCCTCGAAGCTGCCGAGCAGATCGTCGCTGCCGCCTTGGTCCCGGTTGGCCGCGGCGAGCAAATCCGCCTCGGGCACCCAGTCGCCGTCGGGTACCGGCCGATCCAAGGCGTGGTCTCGTTCGAGTTCCAGGGCACTGGCGAGGGCGAGCAACGGGGCGACGCTCGGCAAGAAGACCGAGGCGATCTCCCCACGACGCCGGGCCCGGACAAAGCGACCGACCGCCTGAGCGAAGTAGAGCGGGGTCGACGCGGACGTGGCATAAACCCCTACCGCCAGCCGCGGCACGTCGACCCCCTCGGAGACCATCCGGACGGCGACCATCCAGCGCGCCCGGCCCGCGGCATACTCCTCGATCCGCGCGGACGATCCGGCGTCGTCGGAGAGGACGACCACGGGGTTTTCGCCGGTCGTCTCGGCGAGGATGCGGGCGTAGGCGCGCGCGACGCTTTGGTCGGTCGCGATGACGAGGCCACCGGCGTCGGGAACGTGTCGGCGGACTTCGGTGAGGCGCAGGTCCGCGGCCCGCAGGACGGCGGGGATCCAATCGCCGTCGGGGTCGAGGGCGGTCCGCCAGGCGGCCGCGGTGTGGTCTTGGGTCAGGGGGGTCCCGAGCGTAACGGCGAACTCGTCGCCGCTGCGGGTGCGCCAGCGCATTGACCCGCCGTAGGAGAGGAACATCACCGGCCGCACGACTCCGTCGCGCAGCGCCCGTTCGTACCCGTAGGAGAAGTCGGCCTGCGAGCGGCGAATCCCCTCCTGGTCGGGGACGTAGCGGACAAACGGGATCGCCGCGGTGTCGGACCGGAAGGGCGTCCCCGTCAAACTCAGGCGGTGCGCCGCCGAGCCAAACGCTTCGGCAATCGCCTCACCCCAGGAGAGCGCGTCGCCGCCGTGGTGAACCTCATCGAGGATGACGAGGGTGGGCGCCGCCTCGGTGCGGCCCCGGTGGAGGTGGGGCCGGGCGGCGACCTGGGCGTAGGTCAGCGCCGGGCCGTCATAGCCGCGGGCCACATCGCCGGCGGCGTTGCGAAAGCGGGGGTCCAATTGGATGCCGACCCGTGCCCCGGCGTCGGCCCACTGCTTCTTGAGGTGTTCCGTGGGGGCGACGACACAGACCCGCCGGACCGCGCCGCGGTGCAGCAACTCGGCCGCAATCCGCAGCGCGAACGTCGTCTTGCCCGACCCCGGTGTCGCGACCGCGAGGAAGTCCCGCGGCATCCGATCGAGGTAGTGCGCGACCGCTTCCTCCTGCCAGGCCCGCAGCTTGTCGGCTGTCCCCCAGGCCGCGCGAACGGGATACGCGGGCGAGAGATGCGCAGCGGCGACGGTGCTCGCATGCACCGGCAGTTGCCCTGGGGAAGTCCCGGACTGGTTCGCGCTCACGAGGGGGAGACCCTACCGGGCGCTGCTGTTGGCCACACTCCGTCGGGTCGTCAGGCTGGGGTCGCGTCGATGCCCGCTTCCTTGCGTTGCTGCGCGGAGATCGGGGCCGGCGCCTCGGTCAGCGGGTCGAAGCCGCCACCGGACTTGGGGAAGGCGATCGTGTCCCGGATCGAGTCGAAGCCGCCGAGCAGCATGACGATCCGGTCCCAACCGAAGGCGATCCCGCCGTGCGGGGGCGCGCCGAATTTGAACGCGTCGAGCAGGAACCCGAACTTCTCTTGGGCCTCCTGAGCCCCGATGCCCATGACGGCGAACACGCGCTCCTGAATGTCGCGGCGGTGAATACGGATCGAGCCTCCGCCGACCTCGTTGCCGTTACAGACGAGGTCATACGCGTATGCGAGCGCGGCACCAGGGTCGGTGTCGAAAGTCGCGAGGAACTCGGCCTTCGGGGAGGTGAAGGCGTGATGCACCGCGGTCCAGGCGCCGCTCCCCACGGCAACGTCTCCGCTGGCTTGCGCGTCGGCGGTCGGTTCGAACAGCGGCGCGTCCACGACCCAGAGCAACGACCACGCGGACTCGTCGATGAGGCCCCCGCGGCGGCCGATCTCCAACCGGGTCGCCCCAAGGAGCGCGCGGGAGGACTTGGCCGGTCCGGCGGCAAAGAAGATGCAGTCCCCGGGCGCCGCCTCGACGTGCCCGGCAAGGCCAGCACGTTCGGTGTCGGTGAGGTTCTTGGCGACGGGACCGCCGAGGGAACCGTCCTCTTGAACGAGCACATACGCCAGCCCCTTGGCCCCGCGTTGCTTCGCGAATTCCTGCCAGGCGTCGAGCTGTTTGCGTGGCTGGCTCGCGCCGCCGGGCATGACGACGGCCCCGACATACGCGGCCTGAAAGACCCGGAAGGTGGTCTCGGCGAAGAAGTTCGTGCAGTCGGTCAGTTCGATGCCGAACCGCAGGTCCGGCTTGTCCGAACCGAATCGGGCCATCGCCTCGGCGTACGTCATCCGCGGGAACGGCGTCGGCAGATCCACCCCGATGACACCCCAAATCTCGCGGGCCAGCGCCTCGCCCAATTCGAGGATGTCGTCCTGCTCGACGAAGCTCATCTCGATGTCGAGCTGAGTGAATTCGGGTTGCCGGTCGGCGCGGAAGTCCTCGTCGCGGTAGCAGCGCGCGATCTGGTAGTACCGCTCCATCCCGGCGACCATGAGAAGTTGCTTGAAGAGCTGCGGGCTCTGTGGCAGCGCGTACCAACTCCCCGGGGCCAGCCGCGCGGGCACGACGAAGTCGCGGGCACCCTCGGGTGTTGAGCGGGTGAGCGTCGGGGTCTCGATCTCGACGAAGTCCCGCTCCCCCAACACCTTTCGCGCCGCCGCGCTCACCTTTGAGCGCAGCCGCAGGGCATGCCCGGCACCCTTGAGGCCGGGGCGTCGCAGGTCGAGGTAGCGGTGCCTGAGGCGTGCCTCCTCGCCGACCGTCACCCGCTCGTCAATCTGGAACGGGAGCACCGCGCTCGCGCTGAGGACCTCGATCGCGGCGGCGACCACCTCGATCGCGCCGGTCGCGAGGTCGGGGTTGACGTTGCCGTCGGGGCGGGTGCGGACCTCGCCGATCACCTTGACGCAAAACTCGTTGCGGATCTCGTGGGCGCCACCTTCGTCGAGGACCTCGTCGCGGACGACAACCTGGACGAGGCCACTCGCGTCGCGCAAATCAAGGAACGCGACGCCGCCGTGATCACGCCTCCGGGCCACCCAGCCGGTGAGGGTGACGGTCTGGCCGGAGTGCTCGGCACGCAGGGTGCCGGCTTCGTGGGTGCGAAGCACGGGTGATCAATCCTTCGGTTCTCGTGTGGTTGGCTCGCAGCCGAGCCCGTATGCCGCGCGGCGCCCCGTGCGGGGTCGCCTCGTTCGCGGCGTGCCAAGTCTACGGAGCCGCGACGGGTGGGCGTGCCGCGCGGCGTCTCAGCGGTGGTCGCGGTGCTGCGGCCAAGGGGCGGGCGCCGGGCGCAGATCGGCCCAGTTCCGTGCCCGGGCCGCGTGCGCGGCGAGGATCCCAATCACCGTGTGCGGGTTGTGGATTCGCGACTCGAGGACGGCCTCGAGCGCGGCGTCCAGCGCAACCCAGTGCAGCGGCATACCGAGTTCCTCGCCGTGGCGGGTGTGCCTCGCGTCGGCGGGAACTTGGGTGACGTCGCGGGCGAGGAAGATCCGAATCTGTTCCGAGGTGTAACCCGGGGAGGTCGCGTAGTCGAGCAGTACCTCCCAGCGGGCGGCAACGAGGTCCGCTTCCTCGGCAAGTTCTCGGGCCGCCGCGTGCACCGGGGACTCGCCGCGTTGGTCGAGGAGACCGGCCGGGATCTCCCAGCCGAACGTTTCGATCGGGTGGCGGTATTGCTGGATCAGGGCGAGGCGGTCCTGCGCGTCGAGGGCCACGATGGCCACCGCGCCCGGGTGTTCAATGAGGTCGCGGCGCACGAGCCCGGCGACGCCGAGGTCGACAACGTCCCGGCGCACATCCCAGATGAGCCCGCGGTAGACGACCTCGGAGGAGACCACGGGACGCGGATCGAGCCGGTCAAGCAGATCCGCGGAGTCGGGGTCCGAGTCGGGGTCCGAGTCGGGGCCGGGTTCGGGTTCGGGGAGCGACCGAGTCACTCCGGGTCGGCCTGGAGTCGGGGT
>CAZACX010000004.1:10928-14535 GCA_964483685.1 uncultured Intrasporangiaceae bacterium | reverse complement strand
CGGGTTCGGGTTCGGGGAGCGACCGAGTCACTCCGGGTCGGCCTGGAGTCGGGGTGGGTCGACCTCGACGAGGCGGCTGGCGCGCTGGGCGTCAAGGGCGGCGCCGATGAGCCCGGCGAACAGCGGGTGCGCCCGATTGGGGCGGGACTTGAATTCGGGGTGCGCCTGAGTCGCCACGTAGTACGGGTGCGCGGTGCGGGGCAACTCGACGAACTCGACGAGTGTCCCGTCCGGTGAGGTCCCAGAGAAGACGAGCCCGGCGGCGGCCAACTGCTCCCGGTACCCGTTGTTGACCTCGTACCGGTGGCGGTGGCGTTCCTCGACGTGGTCGTGTCCGTAGGCCGCGGCAACGACCGAGCCCTCCTGGAGCACCGCCGGGTAGGAACCCAATCTCATCGTGCCGCCGAGGTCACCGGCCCCCTCGACGAACGCCTTCTGCTCCTCCATCGTGGCGATGACGGGCGCCGGGGAGGCGGGGTCGAACTCCGAGGAGGAGGCGCCAACGATCCCGGCGACGTTGCGGGCGTATTCGATGACCATGCACTGGAGGCCGAGACAGATACCCAGCGTCGGCACCTGGTGCTCACGGGCCCAGCGCAGCGCCCCGAGTTTGCCCTCGATCCCCCGCACCCCGAAGCCGCCGGGCACGAGGATCGCGTCAACCCCGGACAGGGCTCGGGTCGCGCCCGCGTCGCTCTCACAGGTGTCGGAGGCCACCCACCGGATCGTCACCTTGGCGTCATTGTGGAAGCCCCCCGCGCGCAGGGCCTCGGTGACCGAGAGGTAGGCGTCCGGCAGGTCGATGTACTTGCCGACGAGGGCCACCTCGACGTGATGGGCCGGCTGGTGGACCCGGCGCAGGAGGTCATCCCAGTCTTGCCACACGACGTCGCGGAAGTTGAGGCCGAGGCGCCGGATGACGAAGGCGTCGAGCCCCTCGCGGTGCAGAACTTTGGGGATGTCATAGATCGAAGGGGCGTCCACTGCCGCGGCGACCGCGTCCAGGTCGACGTCGCACATCAGCGAGATCTTGCGTTTGATCGAGTCCGGGATCTCCCGGTCGGCGCGGAGCACGAGGGCGTCCGGTTGGAGACCGACCTGGCGCATCGCCGCGACCGAGTGCTGGGTCGGTTTCGTCTTCAGTTCACCGCTCGGGGCGAGATAGGGCACGAGCGAGACGTGCAGGAACATCGAGTGCTCGCGGCCCAGATCGTGCCGAATTTGCCGGGCCGCCTCAAGGAAGGGGAGCGACTCGATGTCGCCCACGGTCCCGCCGATCTCGGTGATGATGATGTCCGGGGCATCGGCGTCGGGGACACCCGGGGCGCCATACGCCTGGGCCCGCATCCGAGCCTTGATCTCGTTGGTGATGTGCGGGATGACCTGGACGGTGTCGCCGAGGTACTCCCCGCGCCGCTCCTTGGCGATGACCTGGTTGTAGACCTGCCCGGTGGTGACGTTCGCGTTCGCGGCGAGATTGACGTCGAGGAAGCGTTCGTAATGCCCGATGTCGAGGTCGGTCTCGGCCCCATCGTCGGTGACGAAGACCTCACCGTGCTGGAACGGGTTCATCGTTCCCGGGTCGACGTTGAGGTAGGGATCCAGCTTCTGCATGGTGACCCGCAGTCCACGGGCCCGGAGCAAGGTGCCGAGGCTGGACGCCGTCAGACCCTTACCAAGAGAGGAGGCAACGCCCCCGGTCACGAAGATGTGTTTCGTCGAAGGCGCCACGGGCTTCAACCCTACGACACCCAGAGCAGCCGTCGGTACATATCGGCCCACCACGCGGCCGACTCGTCACTGTCCGGCCAGCTGCGGGCGCGTTCGCGTGCCAACAAGCCCTCGGTATGCCGCGTGTCCGCGTCCGCGAGGAGCCGCGCCACCGCGTCCGCGAAGCCCGCAGCGTCCCCCACGGGGACGAGGCATCCGACCGGCGTTGCCGCAGGACCCAGGAGATCCGGCAGCCCGCCCGAGTCGCTGGCCACCACGGGGACCCCGGCGGCCATCGCTTCCTGCACGACGAGGGCCCGCGCCTCCCAGGTGCTCGTCAGCACGAAGACGTCCCCGCCCAGCAACCACGCGGTGGGATCCGACACCGCTCCGACGAAGCGGATCGGCAGCCCATGCGCCGCCGCCTCAGCCTCCAGGCGGGCCCGCAACTGCGGGATGCCACCCCCGATGACGGCCCACGTCCAGCCGACGCCCCCCTGCTCGCGGGTGGGCGCGGCATTGCGGCGGCCATCAAGCGCTCGCGCGGCCCGCAGGAGAGTGTCGAGGTCCTTTTGCGGGGCGATTCGGGAGATCGTCACAATCAGCGGCGCCTCGACGTCGAGGCCAAGCCGCTCGCGGATGAGGGCGCGGGCCCGGTCCCGATCGGCGGGTGTCGCCGCGAGGAGTTGCGGGACCCGGGGGGAGGGAACGAGCGCGAGTAGCGACGCTTGCGCCCCGAACTGGCGGGCCCTCTCGACAAGGTCGGAGCTGGCCCCGGTGATGAGCGCGGCCCGGGCCGCGACAAAGCGTTGGGCGGCATCGGTCACCGTTCGCCGCGCGCCGGCTCCCGTGGCCGCCTCGTTGTGGAGGCTGACGACGAGGACGGGTCGGGCCTTCGGTCGGAGGCTGCCGATGGCGAGCGCGGCGAGTAACCCGGCTTGATGCCCGTGGGCGTGGACGACCTCGGCCCCGCGAATCGTCCTGCGCAGCGCGCCTAGTCCCGCCAATTCACGACGGCCCGCCTGCGCCAGCGCCGACGGGGACTTTGCGCCGCCGAGGGTCGGCCAAACCTTAAGGCTCTGCCCGAGGTCGAAGGTCGTCGCGGTCAGTTCGTCAGTCGCGACGAGCACCCGGTGCCCCTGACCCCGGAGCCGCCCGGCGAGGTCGGCGACATGGGTGCCGATCCCGCCCGTCGACTTCCCAAGCACCATGACGACGCGCATCGGCGCGGGCTCACTCATGCTGCGCTCCCACCATCGACGCGGGCACACTCATGCTGCGCTCCCGCCATCGGCGCGGCCACACTCATGCTGCGCTCCCGCCATCGGCACTGGTCCCGCGTCGGTTCCACGGTCCCACGGCTGCGCGAGGCACGGCCCCGAACGCCACGAGAGCGGCGGCGACCACCGCGGCACCGAGGCCGCCGACGAGGAGCCCGTGCCCGACACTCACCGCCAACCCCGATTCCGGGGCCGGCCACACCCGTTGCCCGACAACGTCGTTGAGTACCCACGCGGCGCTTACCCCGACGGCGACGGCCGCCATCGCCCGAGGCACCCCCCTGACCGCGTTCGCGCCCCACGACCCCCGGACCAACCCGAGCAGGAGCACGGCGGCCAAGGACATCCCCACCGAGGACCCGAGACCGAGAACCATCAGCGTTTGCCGTGACGAGTCCGCCGCCCCGGCGAGGACGAGCAGTGGCACCGCCCCGGCGACCAACCAGCCCCCCGCGGCCGCCGCGGCGGCGAGCACGGGCCGCCCCCGCAGGTACAGCGCCCGAGTGAACAGGCCGATGACCCCGAGCCCGACCAATCCCGGGGCGTAGCTCGCCACGGCGATCGGGAGATCCGCGAGCGCGCCGGCTCCACCTCCACTCTGACCGCGGTCAAAGGCG
>CAZACX010000004.1:0-10828 GCA_964483685.1 uncultured Intrasporangiaceae bacterium | reverse complement strand
GCGGCGGCCGTGTTTCCGGCACCCGGGGCTGCTATCGCGTTTCCGGCACCGCGAGCGGCGGCCGCGTTTCCGGCGGCCACGGCGCCCTGCGCGGCGGCAAGGACGGGGAAGGCGGCGGTGGCTACGGGCACCGCAAGCACGGCATACGGCAGCAGGTAGATGGCCTGGACGTAGTAGTAGACGGTGATCGTCGCCACCGGGGCTCGGTGGTTGGCGAGCCAGACGGTGATGAGGACGGTGAGTTGTTGGGCGGCGAGCACGAGCAGGCCTGCGCCCGCGAGCGTGCCAACGCGCCGGGCCACCCCGGCCGGGAAACGCCAACGGGGCCGCAACCGCACACCCACGGCGTGCACGGGCCCGAGCAACGGCAAGGCAAGGGCCGCCACGCCGAGGGTCGTCCCGCCCGCGAGCACCCAGAGCGGGCCGTCACCGCGCGGCCCGGTTCCCGCCGTCATGAGGCCGTATGCCGCGTACGTCGCGATGACGACGAGCGAGGACAGCAGCGGGGCGAGCGCCACCGCGAGGAACCGTTGGTGGCTTTGCAGCACGCCAGACAGGACGAGGCCGACGCCGTACAAGATGACTTGCGGCGCAAAGACCGCCAACATGCGGGTGCCCTGGTGCAGGGCCCCCGAACTCGACTCGCCGAGCAGCGCCGCGGCAATTGGGCGGCGAGCGACGGCGATGAGCGCGGCCAACGGGATGGTGATCGCGAGCACCCAGGTCAGCAAGGCGGAGGCAATCTCATCGGCTCCGGCGCGATCGCCCCGCCCCAACGCCCCGGCCAGCAGCGGAACTGTGGCCGCGGCGAGGACCCCGCCGGCGGCGACCTCAAAAAGGACGTTGGGCACCGTGTTCATGCTCTGGTACGCCTCACCGACCAGGGTGGCGCCGACGGTCCCGGCAAAGACGAGCGTGCGGATGAATCCAGCGACGCGGGCGAACATCGTCACAACAGCAATCGTTCGGGCGTTGGCCCCGATGCTGTTCGGTGCCTTCACCCGCGACCCCACGCGTCGAGGGTACGCAAAACGGGGGTCGACTCGATGACGCGGGTGAAACTCACCTTCTCTGAGGCGAGGGTCAACGCGATCAGGGCCGCGAGCACCCCTGCGCGTGCCGCCGGTGAGGACTGGGCGACGATCGCGGTCCCGAGGAGCGCGCCCGCACTATTGGCCCCGGTGTCCCCCAACATCGTGCGACCGGCGAGATCTGGTCCGATCGTGCCCAGCGCACTCCCGAGCGCGCTCGCGCCCGTGAGGTGTCTGCGCCGGGAGCTCGCGAGAGCGAGGGCGACAATCGTCGTCGCTTTCAGTGCCCGGCCCGGCCTCAGGTCGAGAAGGTTGACGAGGTTCGCGCTGCCCGCGATGACCGCGCCACCCGTGACTGCCTCGCCGAGCCGACGCAACCCCGCCGTCCCGGGGGCACGCACACCGTCGGCGACCACGACACCGGTGATCGCGAGGCCCACGATCTTCACCACCCCGGTGGTCACCTGCCCATGGGTGAGGGCCGTGACGTGTCCGCGTAGCCCCTTGCGCGCGGAGTCCCCGTGGAGGTCATCGAGCAGCCCAACGGCGCCGGCGGCGACAGCGGACCATGCGGCGGCGGCGCCGGTTGGGGCGCCCACCGGACGCCCGGTGCGCGCACCGACCCAGCTCCCGCAGATCGCGCCTACGGCGGCGCCGCCGACGTAGGCGGGACCCTCATGCAGCGAAACGACGTTGCCCGCATGGTTGCGACGTTCCCAGATCGCCCGCCCTCCGGGCGGGTGTGCGCGCAGCACGCGTTCCACGAGAGCCGCACCGGCAGCGGAGGTCGCGAGCGCGGCGGCATACGTCAGCGCGGCGGCAGGTGCCGGTGGGGGTTGGCGAAGTGCCACCTAGAGTCCGCTGGGGAACGCGGCCGAAGCATTTGGCAGGAGACCGTACTGGCCGCTGCCGCCGACAAGTTGTTCCGCCAGGGCGAGGACCACGCTGGCTTGTCCCATCGGGTCGCCGGAGTTGTCAACGGTTGACAGATGGCGCCGAATGGAGGATTGCCCGCGGGCCGCACTCACGGCAGAGGAGGCGTCGTCGCCGGCGGCCGGGAGTTGGCCGACGAGCACCGCTCCCGCACATCGGGCATCAAGTTCGGCGCTCACGCCAGCCAACCGAGCCGAGACACTCTCGTCAGCGGCGGTGGGCGTCGTCACCGCGGGGCTGGCGAGGACGACGACGGACGTTGCCAGCGACTCCGGGAGGGCGCCGCTCACCAAGTCGGCCCCCTCGAGCCGATCCCAGATGGCTTGGCGTTCTTCGGGGGTGGGGGTCGTTGGGGTGTTTTCCAGGTCAATGGGGCCAACCAAGACGGCGGCGAGGACCCGATCGAGGAGCTGCCCACCGGTCTGGCCGTTCTCGGGAAGCGACAGACCGGCCGAGAGTTCACCAGCCAGCGCCTCCCGCTCGGCGGCCACGGCCTCGTCGGGGTCGGCCCACTTTGAGGTCAGCGTGACGCGGCCACTCTCCACGGCCCCGGCCGCGACGAGCGAGTCCTCCGTGCGGGAAACCACGCCAACTGGGGCGTCTGGCAACGTGACGATGAGGGTGCGCGCTCCGGTGAGGCGGGCGGCGATCACGTGGCGGAGTGCGCCCGTCTCGAAGTCGGAGTGGACGCTCAAGGACTTCTGGGCGTCATCGAGGTCGGTGCGCAGGTCGGTCTTTTCTTTGCGAAGCTGGACCACTTGCGAGTTGAGGGATTCGCTGATGCCCTCCTTGAGCGGACCGGCGCCAAGGACAATGCCGATCGCCAACGCGATGAGCACCGACGCCAGCGAAACGAGGTGATAGCGGAAGTCGATCATGTGAAGGTCCCCACGAGTTCAGCCCAAATGTCATCCCAGCGGGCGCCAAGGAGTTGCAGGAGCACGGAGCCGCCCGGGGTGGCGGACAACGCGAGACCAAGAACGAGAAGTCCGATCGTCAACATGACAACCATCGTTCTTGTGGAGATGCGGGAGCGGTAGAGCCGACTGACACCCTTCGCGTCGATCAACTTGGAGCCCACCCGAAGCCGCGTGAGGAAGGTGCTTGCCATCCCTGCGCGACCCTTGTCCAGGAACTCGACGAGCGTCGCGTGCGTGCCCACGGCGACGATGAGGCTGGCGCCCTTGTCGTCGGCAAGGAGCATCGCGACGTCTTCGCTGGTCCCCATGGCGGGGAAGATCACCGGCGTTACCCCAAGCTGCTCGACCCGGGCCACCCCCGGGGCGCGCCCGTCCCGGTAGGCGTGGACGACGATCTCGGCGCCGCAGCGCAAGGCGGCGTCGGACACGGAATCCATGTCCCCCACGATGAGGTGCGGTTTGCGACCGAGTTCGAGGAGGGCGTCGGCGCCACCATCGACGCCAATGAGGATCGGCTTGAATTCCCGCATGTAGTGGTCCAGTGCCCGCAGGTCTTCCTTGTAGTTGTAGCCGCGCACGACAATCAGCGCATGTCGGCCGTCGAGTTTGGTCGTGATGTCCGGAACCCCGACCCCGTCGAGCAGCAGGTCCTTTTCTTGGACGAGGTAGTCCATGGTGTTCTTCGCGAAGGCCTCCAACTGCACGGAGAGTCCTTCTCGCGCGCTGGCCATGTCCCGGGCAACGCGTTCGATGGTTTGGACGGTCCCGGCCGCTATGCGCTCCTCGCCGACGAACACTTCCCCGGCGGCGACCCGCACCCAGGCACCCTCGGTGAGTCGCTCGAAGGCGCCCGAACCCGCCCCGTCAATCAGCGGGATTCCGGCATCGAGCAAGATCTCCGGGCCCACGTTCGGGTACCGCCCAGTGATCGACGCGGCGGCGTTGATGACGACGCTCGGGCGGCAGGCCACGAGGGCCTCGGCGCTGACGCGGTCGAGGTCCTCGTGGTCGATGACCGCGACATCGCCCGGTTGGAGTCGTTTGGTGAGGTCCTTGGTCCGTTTGTCGGCGCGCACGCGCCCCGTGCTTCCCGGGGGATGTGGGTCACGGGATCGGCGGGACAAGGAGGCAACCATTGCCGTCAATCGTGCCACGACACGGTCACGTCGCGCGCCTGTGCGAGCAGTTCTCGCGCATGGGCGAGCGCCGTGGCGGAATCGCTGCCCGCCATCATCCGGGCGATCTCGCGCTCTCGGGCAGCCCCGTCAACGCAGGAAACGGCCGAGTTGGTGATGACGCCGGTGGTGTCTTTTGTCACGACGAGGTGCCGATCCGCGAAAGCGGCCACCTGCGCCAGGTGGGTGACGACGACGACCTGACTGCGTCGGGCGAGCTGGGCCAGGCGGGCACCGACATCGAGCGCCGCCCGGCCCCCAACGCCGGCGTCGACCTCGTCGAAGACGAACGTGGGCACGGTCGAGGTCCGCGCACCGAGGACCACTTCGATGGCCAGCATCACCCGCGACAACTCCCCACCCGAAGCCGCTTTCGCGAGGGGCCGGGCCGGGAGGCCCACGTTAGGGGCGAGGAGGAAGGCGACGTCGTCGATGCCGCTGTTCGTGGCGGCGAGCGGCTCCTCGTGGCCCGGCACCGCCAATCCGTCCGGGTCGGGGCGAACCCCCACCTCGACGCTTAACGCCGCGGATCCCATCGCCAGGTGGGCGAGTTCCGCGGTCACCGCGCTCGCGAGCTCACCCGCCGCGACCCTGCGCAGGGACGACAAGTCCGCGGCCGCCGCCCCAAGCTGACCGGTCAGTTCGGACTCGACGCTGCGGGCACGGGCGAGGAGATCCCCAGCGTTATCCGCCTCGAGTAGCCGCGCGCTGGCCGTCACCAACCACGCGAGCACCTCGTCGATGTCGCCGCCGTGGCGTCTGGTCAGGGTTGCCAGCTCGGCCCGGCGCTGCTGCAACGCGGCGAGGCGCTCCCCGTCGACGTCGACGGCATCGGCGTAGGCCGCGAGGTCACCACCCACCTCCGAGACGAGCATCGCCAACTCCGCCAGTCGCGTATCCAGGTGCCCGATCGCCGCGTCGTGGGCCTCGAGCCCGGCCAACGCAGACCGCGCGGCGGCCACGGCGGTGGCGGCGTTGCGGAGCTCGGCGCCTGCGGCGTCGTCGCCGAGCAACGCCGCGGCCGCGGAAGACGCCCCGACCCGCAGCTGGTCGGCATGGCCGAGCCGTTCGTCGTCGAGCCGAAGGGCGTGGTCTTCGCCCGGCTGCGGGTCGATCGCCTCAATTCTCGCGACTCCCTCCCGCAGATCGGCGAGGTCGTTGGCGCGCCCTTCGACGAGCGCCGTCAATCGCTGGCGTTCCGCGCGGGCGGCACCGAGCGCGGAATACGTCTGCCGATAGCGGCCCAAGGCCTGCGCGACCTCGGCCCCGCCGAAGGCGTCGAGAACGTTGCGCTGCTCCTCCGGGGAGCGCAACCGCCACTGATCCGCTTGGCCGTGTACGGCGACGAGGTCCTCGGCCAAGGCCGCGAGGACACCCACGGGAACGGACCGCCCACCGACGTGGGCCCGGGATCGGCCGGTTTCGGTGAGGCTGCGCACGAGGATGAGACCGTCAGTGACGTCTGCTCCGGCGTCGCGAGCCCGCGCGAGCGCCGGGTTGTCGGAATCGACCTCGAGGAGACCCTCGATGCTCGCCGCTACCGAGCCGAGGCGCAGCATCCCCGCGTCCGCGCGGGACCCAAAGAGCAAACTGAGCCCGGTGACGACCATCGTCTTGCCGGCCCCCGTCTCCCCGGTAAGCACTGTGAGGCCGGGGGCGAACTCGAGAGTCGCGTCCTCGATGACGCCCAGCCCCGTGATCCGCAGCTCGGTGAGCATCAGGTCCCGCTCGTCGCGGCGCCGATGCGCGCGGCCCCACGCCACCCTTGAATGGAGAGGTCGAACTTCTCGACGAGGCGGTCGGTGAACGGGTCCCGGCTCAACCGGGCCAGGCGCACGGGCATGGCGGCGCGGGTTACTTCAATCCGCGCCCCCGGGGGCAGGTCGATGGCGCGCCGACCGTCGCACCAAAGCACGCCTGTTCCCTCAGTGTCGGGCACGACGTCGACGGCGAGGTGGCTGCCAGGGCCGAGCACGAGCGGTCGGGCAAAGAGGGCGTGGGCGCTGATCGGGACGAGGAGGATCGCCTCGACGTCGGGCCACACCACTGGGCCACCGGCGGAGAAGGCGTAGGCCGTCGACCCTGTCGGTGTCGCGATGACGACCCCGTCGCACCCCCAGGTGGACAACGGTCGGCCGTCGATTTCGACCGTGAGCTCAAGCATCCGCTCCCGTGACGCCTTCTCGACGGTCGCCTCGTTGAGGGCCCAGGTGTGCGCGAGTGGTGTCCCGTTGTGGTGGCTGACGACGTCGAGGGTCATCCGATCCTCGACGTGATAGTCCTGAGCGAGGATGCGCTCGATGGTGGCCTCGGTGTCCACGCGTTCGGACTCGGCGAGGAAGCCGACATGTCCGAGGTTGATGCCGAGCAGTGGGACTCCCGACCCGCGAGACATTTCAGCACCGCGAAGGATGGTGCCGTCTCCGCCGAGCACACAAACGAGTTCGCAGCCGCCCGCGGGGTCGGCGTCGTCGGCGACGGTAACGACGCGCTGGACCGACGCGTCGAGGCTGGCGATCGTCTGCCGATCAAGGGCGACCGCCACCCCGGCGTTGACAAAGCGGGTGATCACTTCGTCCGCGAGCAGGTGCGCCTCCGAGCGGCGCGGATGCACGACGAGGAGGATCCGTCGCGTCGTGGTGGTCACGTTGGCTCCCCTTCGGACAAACGGTGGATGGTTTCGCTTAGAGCTTCCCACGCCAGTCCGACACCGTCGGCGCGGGTCAACCACATGAGGTACTCGGTGTTGCCCTCACCTCCGCGGATCGGGCTCGTTCGTATGCCGCGCACGCTCGCTCCCGCGGCGGCCGCGGCCGCCGCCACTGCGCGAAGGGCATGGCGGCGGTCCGCAGGTCGACGGACGACCCCGCTCTTGCCCAACCGGGTTCGGCCCACCTCGAATTGGGGCTTCACGAGCACGACGAGGTCCCCACCGGGGTGAACGAGCCCGGTGAGGTCGGCCAGGACGAGGGTGAGGGAGATGAAGCTGAGGTCGGCGACGAGGAGGTCGACAGGTCCGCCAAGGTCCTCGGGACGAAGCCCGCGCACCGTGCAGCCGCTGCGTTCGGTGACTCTCGGGTCGGCGGCGACGGTGGCGGCGAGCTGGCCGTGTCCCACGTCGAGCGCGACAACGGATCGGGCCCCGGAGTGGAGGAGGACTTGGGTGAAGCCGCCGGTGCTCGCCCCGGCGTCCACGGCGGTGCGCCCGGCGACGGTCAACCCCTGGGGCCCGAAGGCCGCCAGTGCGGCGACGAGCTTCTCCGCGGCCCGGCTCACCCATGCGGGCGCGGTCGAGTCGAGTTGGATCGGGACGCCGTCGAGGACCGGCTGGGACGCTTTGGCCGCGACCATCCCGTCGACGACCACCCGTCCCGCGAGGATGTGGTCGCGGGCCGCTCCCCGCGAACGCGCGAGGCCGCGCGTGACCAGTTCTGCGTCGAGTCGAGCGATGGCTAGCCGCCGAGGTCGCTGAGGCGTTCGTGCAGTGTGGCGGCAAGACGCTGACCCGCGGCAAGGTGCCCGTCGAGGTCGTCGTCGGGGACTTCCCGCAGTTCTTGGAGGGCCGCGTCGATGACGAGGTCACCGGAGTGGACGCTGTCGAGATTGACCGCCTCAACGGGCGTCAGGGGTTGCTCACGCAGGGGCTGCGCACTCATCAGTCGCTCACTCACCGGCTGCTCACTCGTCGGCGGCTCATTCGTCGGCCGGCTCACTCATCGGCCGGCTCTGCCGCCGCGATCGGCTCGGAAGCTCGGGCGGCACGTTTGATCGAGGAGCGCGGCGGACGAGTGTGAGTCCGCTGCCGCAGAACCTTCGCGGTGAGGTCGAGGTCGCCTGTTTCCGGCGTCCGCCAACCCGACGAGGGCGCGCTGGAGGGCGTGTCTTCGCCCGGAACGTTCGTCGCAGCATCCTCGTCGGCGGTGGCGTGAGTGGGCTGTGGGGCGGCGTCGGGGGGGCTCGCCGCGAGGTCGCTCAGCAACCGGACCACGTCCAAGGAGGTGGTGAGCACCGACTCGGTCAGTCCCAATGCGCCGCTGATGGCGCCACGAACCAGGTTTTGCATCGCTCTTCCTTTCCGTCACGCCGTCAACGCGGCGGCAACACAGCGAATCTAGTCGAGGCCGGGAATGTGGTTGGCGAGACTGGCTGCGTGATCCCGGTCAAGCCCGGCGTCAATCGCCTCCCAGATTGCGGCGATGGCCGCTCGGGCCACCTCCTCGCGGCGCTCGGGGCCGGCGTCGATGTGCAGAGCGTTGTCCACAATGGCAACCTGGGCCCCGCCGCATTCCCAGCCTGCTGCAGATCTGAGGGGGGCGACATACGGCTGGGTGAGTCCGCGCAGGTCCCGCAGGACGCACGTCGGCCGCGCATTCGCTGGGGCCAACGCAATCTCGCGAGGTCCGTGAACACCCGTGCACACCAGGACGCTCTCCATCCCTGCCGCGATCGCTCCGGCGATATCGGTCTCGAGACGATCGCCGATTGCCAGGAGCGCTGCCGTTGGCGCTCCGATGATCCGTGCGGCCATCTCATAGAGCGGCGCCGCCGGTTTGCCGACCACTTCTGCGTGGGCTCCGGTCGCCGTCTGGACGGCGGCGACAAGGGTTCCGTTTCCGGGAGCGATCCCCCGGTCGGTGGGCAGCGTCTCATCGACATTGGTGACGACCCAGTGGGCGCCGCCGGCGACGGCATACGCGGCCTCGGCAAGGTCGGTGGCGCAGACCGCGCCGCCGTAGCCCTGCAGGACGGCCTCAACCGGCTCCCCTCGGCCGTGCGCGTCGGGGGAAATCGGCCTCAATCCCGCGCTGCGTAGCGCGTTGCTGACCCCGGGCCCACCGATTGCGAGCACCGCGGCGCGCGCCGGTAACCGCGCGGCGAGAGCACCTGCCCCGGCCATCGCGCTGGTAACAACGTGATGCTCATCCGTATGAACGCCCAGCTCACCTAGGTGCCCCGCGACCTCCATCGGGGTTCGCGATGCGTTGTTCGTTGCGTAGATGACCGCCACCTTCAGGCGGTTGAGCGCCGCGACAGCGTGGGGAACCGGTGCAGCCCCCCGGTAGACGACACCGTCCAGGTCGCAGACGACGCCGCCGTAGCGGTCGATCAGTGGCCTACTCCTCATCGGTGTCGCCGAGCAGGTCGGTGACGATGGTCCCGTCTAGCTCATCGAGCCGCTCATTGGCATCGGTCGTCAACTCGACGTCCGCGTCCGCTGCCTTTGCGAACCAGGTCCGCGCCTGCGCCGTATCGCCTCTGGCCAGCAGCGCATCGGCATAGGCGTAATAGAGTCGCGCCGACCAGGGACGCACCGACCCCTTGAGCCCGGGCTCGAGCCCGACAACGGCGGCGTCGAGCTGACCAAGATCCCGGCGCACGCCGGAGATGACGATCGCCAGCTCGACTCGCTCCGCAGTGCTAAGCGTTGCCGCCTCGGGGTCCGTCGCGAGCTCAAGGGCACGTTCCGGCCGGCCGAGTGCTCGCTCGCAGTCCACCATCAATGCCAGCAGGTGAGCCGAACCGCTCAGTCGCCGAACGGTGCGGAACTCGCCGAGCGCTCGAGCCCAGTCCCCGCTCCGGTACGCGACCATCCCCAACGCCTCCCGGGCCGCCGGCACCCGACCGGCTCGGCGCACGGCAGTTTCCGCATGCGCCATCGCCGCATCGATATCGTCCTCGTCGAGGCGCACCGCAACCATGACGAGGTGCTGAGCGACCCCCTCGGCGTTCTCCTTCGACAGTGTGCGCAGCTGTTGGTGAACCCCACGGTCCAGTTCCCGACCGGTGATGCCCTCGGCAATGGCAGGCTCGGGTCTCTTCTGAACGCGGGGAACGAGACGCGCCCCGCTGCGTTCGGCGCGGTTGTCCGGCCCTCGACGCCCGACTCCTCCGCGTGATGCGGAGTTGCCGCCGCGCTCCTGGGGTCGACGGTCGTCATCTCGGCGGCCTCCGACTGCGGGCCTGCCAGCACGCTCGCCACCGCCGGCACCCCCGGCTGCGCCGAAATCGCGGCCACCCTTGCCGCCGCTGAAGTCACGACCACCCTTGCCGCCGCTGAAGTCACGACCACTCTTGCCGCCACCGGCCCCCTTGCCGCCGCTGAAATCACGACCCCCCTTGGAGCCGCCGTCGCGCTCGCCACGTGCCGTGTATTCGCCCATCATGCTTCCCTTCTTCGCGCAGAATCTAAGTTCCGTAAATGCAGAAACGCCCTCGACCGAATACTCGGGAGGGCGTTTCTGAAAGATGTCCGGCTGCGTCCTACTCTCCCACACCGTCACCAGTGCAGTACCATCGGCGCTGAAGGGCTTAGCTTCCGGGTTCGGAATGGAGCCGGGCGTTTCCCCTTCGCTATGACAGCCGAAACTCTATGGAGATATCAATCGTTCCCGACCGTATCTCGGGAACTAAACAGTGGACGCGAGCATCACACACAAGTGTGTATGGTCAAGTTATCGGCTTATTAGTACCAGTCAGCTACATGCATTACTGCACTTCCACATCTGGCCTATCAACCCAGTAGTCTACTGGGAGCCTCTCGGGGAAAACCCCTTGGAAACCTCATCTTGAAGCGTGCTTCCCGCTTAGATGCTTTCAGCGGTTATCACTTCCGAACGTAGCCAATCAGCCGTGCCCTTGGCAGGACAACTGACACACCAGTGGTTCGTCCACCCCGGTCCTCTCGTACTAGGGGCAGCCCTTCTCAAGTTTCCTACGCGCACAGCGGATAGGGACCGAACTGTCTCACGACGTTCTAAACCCAGCTCGC
>CAZACX010000003.1:116454-122484 GCA_964483685.1 uncultured Intrasporangiaceae bacterium | reverse complement strand
GACTGGGAAGCGGCCGGGACCGACCGGAACCAGCGGGAACCGGCTCAGCGGGTAGGCAGGTGCGTCGGTAACGTCATGCGCGGACCTCGGCGCGGTGCCCCACCACCGGCAAGCTCGAGGAGGCGGACCGCGCGATAGCGATGACCGGCATACGGCTCAAGAAGTTCCGCCAGGTCGGCGTCGTCAAGATCCCGACGTGCCACCAACGCCCAGCCGACGTTCTTGGCGAGGTGGTAGTCGCCGAAACTCGGACTGTCGGGGTCTCCGAGGGCGCGCTGGGCAACTTCGGCCATCGTCCAGGTGCCGACACCTGGAACCGCCTGAAGCCGGGCCCGAGCGGCGGGCAGCGGGAGGTCCGGGCACTGTTCAAGCCGTCCGGCCACCCTGGCACACGCGATCACGGTCGCCGACCGCTTCGGCGTGACGCCCGCTTGCAGCCATTCCCAGGAGGGGATCGCCGCCCAGTCTCGGGCCGTGGGGGCGACGTACAACCCCCGCTCGGGTCCCGGTGCGGGCTCGCCAAAGCGGCGGACGAGGGTGCGGTAGCTCGCGAAGGCCTCCTTCCCGGTGACCTTCTGCTCGATTACCGCGGGGACCAACGAGTCGAGGACCAGCCGGGAGCGGGGCACCCGCCAACCGTCGAAGCGACGCTGCGCCTGCGCGAGGACCGGGTGTTGGGGGACGAATCCGGTCGGATCATCGCCGGCACCGAGCAGGTCGGGGACCGCATCGAGCAACCACGACGCCCCGGCACCCCACGCCGACGCGAGCACGTCCCCACCGGCCGGATCGGGCTGCAGGAGCAACGTTCCCGGACCAGCCGGGGTTCGCCGGGCCAGCCAATGCCCCGACTCGTCGCGGGCAAACGTCGGATCCCCACCGCCGTGCTGGAAGACCCCGAGGATGGCCGAGACCATCAGCGGATGCCCCGGCCGGTAGCGGCAGGTATGGGCCGTGGCCATGGCCCGGGTCAGCGACGCCGGAAGGTGAGCAGGATGAAGGTGTAGTCGAGTCCGACCCGAGACCAGTGGCAGGGACGCTCCGGGTGCGCCAGTGCCTCGTCGCTGAGGTCCCCAACGAGGTCGAGGCCGAGGGTGGCCGCGTCGGCGACAAACGCACGGATCTGCTCCGGGCTAAAGATGTGCACGGGCACGCCGTATGCCGTGCGGCCGGTGGTATCGGGCGGGCTTTGGTCGTAGTCCGTGGAGACGACAAGCACCCCGCCGGGGCGCAGAATGCGCGCCGATTCGGCGAGGAAGGGAACGAGCGGGACGCCATGCTCGATGACGGACATGCAGGTGACGGCATCGAGGTGCCCGTCGGGCAATCCGGTCGCCGTGACGTCCCCATAGCGGAACAGCACCCCATCCCGGTGCACCGGGGCGCCGAACTCAAGATTGATGCCCAGGAGGCTCTCCGCGACCCCGCCGAGGCCATAAAGCCGCAGCCACGGCAAGATCGGGGAGTAGCGGGCGCTCCCGGCGTCCATCACTCGCTCGGGGAGCGACCCGTCGCGCCCGGCGAGGGCGAGGACCGCTCCGAGGGCACCGAGCGCATCCCAGTTCTTTACCCGGTCGTGGTGCAACGGAAGGCGCAACTGGCGCGCCTGGGCCAGCGCGTCGGCCGCCTCAGCCCGGGTCTGCAGAACACTCGTCGGGGCGACCGCGGTGGGGATCACCCTGGCAACGCCACGCCAGGTCTCGATCCGGCGTTGGCAAGCCACCCGCGTCCACAACGCGAATTCGGCGCCGCGCTTGGCGACGGCAAGGAGTCGGCCGCCGGGAGGGGCAGCCACTTGGGATGTCGGGGCAGGCGTCATGAGGCCAACTTACGTGTCCGGTAAGAGGTGATGGGTCCGCGCCCACGCCCAGCCCAGTGCCGCCCAGATCACGTCTGCGGCCACGGTGACGAACCGTGTCAGGACGACCACGGCTGTTGCTGCCGACGTCGGCATGACCGTGACGAGCAGGAGCAGCAGGACACCCTCTCGCACCCCGACGCCGGCCGGGAGCAGGACGCTTGCCATGCCCACGGCGGAGGCAAGACAAAACCCGCTGAGGCAGATGATGAGCAATTGCCATCGCGAGGTTCCCTGCTCAACGAATTCCCCGGCGAAGGCCAACGTGATCGCTCCGGTACACAGCCAGGCGAGGGTGGTCCATAGTGCGGCGGCGAGCAGGGCCCGGCCACTAAACGCGTGTTCGAGGGGCTCTCGGCGCACCACCCGCAGGCCGAGGGCGATCATCCGATTGAGCAGCGGCGGCCAAAACGCGAGGACAAGCAGGGCGGCGGCCACGGCGACGAACCACACCGAGTCCCCGCCGCCTCGGCGCAGAAGCAGCGGAATCGCCGGCAACCCAACGGCGGCTCCGGTGAGCAGCGCCAAGGCCATCGTGACGAGCCCGACGATCCCGGTGCGGCGACGCGGAACGCCGAGCCGGGCGGCCATCTCCGTTTGGGCGACGACACTCCACACTGACCCGGGGAGGTACTTGCCCAACTGGCCGACGAGAAACACCCCGCTGGCCGGCGCGAGGTGAAGCGGGGAGCCAAGATCCGCGAGCAACGCGCGCCAACCGAGGACGGTGAGGATGGGTGACGCCAGCGAGACGGCGATCGCGAACGCCCACGCTGGGCCGGACACGTCGGCGAGATGACGCGCGACGGGAGACCAGTTTTTGGCGAGTGCAATGCTCACGGCCAGGAGGACGAGGACCGCGAGACCGAGCCGGGCCAGGGCGAACACCCGACCGGCACCCCCACCGTCGGCGGGGGGCGACGTGGCCGGATCGACCGCGCGTTCGGTACTCATCGGCGACGCCAGGTCAAGCGGGCCAGGGCGTAGGCGGCGCGGGGATCACTCGCGTTGCGGGCCGCTCGACGGATCCGCTCCATGAGGTCGCCGTCGAAGTCCCCGACGAGTTTGAGGCCGGCGTTGTCGGCGTGCGCGAGCACCCCCCGGAGGTCGGCGACACCCAAGGCGCCCTCAGCCTCCGGGGGGCCCAGCGGGAGGGTAACGACGAGGAGCCCGCCGGCCCGCAACGCCCACACCGCGTGCCCGAGGAGGTCACCCACCTCGTCGGGTGCCACGTCGGCCGGATGGAGTTGGCTGAGAAGGTCGAGTGATCCCGCCTCGACATCGAGTTCCGCGGAAGCCTCCACGGGCGCGAACCCGGCCGCCCGGGCCCAGTTGGCGAACGGTGACCGAGGTCCGGAACGGTCGACGACGAGGGCGGAGCGGTGGCCATCATCGGCGAGGGCGATCAGGCCCCGAAGCGCACCCAACGCCGCCCAGGAACCGAGCGGCGAGTCGCTGGCGGGCAACCCCAGTTTGAGTGTCGTTGCGCGCGCGAGATCTGCGTCGTCCTCGATCGCCAGGACGTCGGTTGGTCGGACCCAACCGGGAAAGTCGCTGTGGTGCAGATCAATCCGCGGCCCGGGATCACTCGTCGTGCTCAGGTCTCGGTCGGTGAAACCGCCTCGGGCGCGCCGCAACAACGCGGGCAGGGCGCCCAGCGCGGCGGCCGGACGCCCTGGGCGAGGCACGCGGCGCGAAGGCACTTCGCCGCCGGCGGAGGGACCCCGCGACGAGAACACATCGCCACGGGGCGAGGGACCCCGCGACGAGAACACTGCGCCTCGGGGCGAGGGACCCCGCGACGAGAACACTTCGCTTCCGGCGGAGGGACCCCGCGACGAGAACACTTCGCCACGGGGCGAGGGACCCCGCGTGGCCAACTCTTCGATCGCGGCGAGGTAGCCGACCCACGGGGCGTCCAGGTCCGGTCGAGCCACCCCTGCGAGCAGTTGGCGCACCGCCGCAGGATCGCTGAGGCGTTCAAGGGCTGCGGTGAGGGCCGCTAAGTCCCCCGGCGGCACAAGCAACCCGTCAACGCCGTCGGCAACATCCTGCGGGAAGCTGCCCACCGTGCTCGCCAACACCGCGAGCCCGTGGTCATGCCCGAGCAACGCCATCTGGGAGGCCGTCGCGGAGGTGTACGTCAACGCCATCACGTCGTGGCGGGCGAGCAGGGGGGCGAGGTCGGCCGCCGGGACGTACCCATCGATCACCGACACTCGGCCGCGAAGGGCGGGGGTGGCCGCGAGCGCGCCTACCCGCTCGCGCATGTCCCCCCAAAACTCCCCCGCGATCGTCAGCGTCGGGGTCGGGACGTCGGCCAGCGCACGCAGCAATTCCTCGATGCCCTTGTACGGGCGGACGAGGCCGAGGGCGAGCAGGCGGGCGGGACCGGCATACGGCAGGCGCGGCACCGGCGCACCACCGGGCAGGTGCGGGGGAAGCGGGAGGCTGCGCACGGTGCGGCCCCCTAACGTCCGGGCGAGGTCGGCCTGCGCTGGACTGTGGACGAGCACAGCGTCCACGCGCCCGAGGAAACGGCGCATCAAGGGTTCGTCGCCGGTGCGAGGTTCGTGGGGAAGGACGTTGTGGACCAGCGCGATGACGACGGGCCGCCGCTGCCCTCGGGTCGCCGCGGCGATCAGGGCGAGATGGGCGGGCACGACTTGCGGGACGACATGGACGACGACAACGACGTCGTATGCCGCGAGCGCCCGCCCCGTGCGCACCCACGAGTCGGGGCGCGCCCAGGACAGTGGCCGGGTGGTCGCCGGGTAGGGCTCGACGTCGGGATCATCGTCCGCGACGGTGGCAACACCCGGATAGAGGAACCGGGGGTAGAGGTGACTCCAGGAGACGAGGTCGACCTTGTGCCCCGCCTGGTGGAGGTGGCGGGCAAGCTCGCTGGTGTGCACCGCGACGCCACCCTTGAGGGGGTGGGCGGGGCCGACGATGGCAATCGTCAACGCCGAGGCGGTGTTCACACCCCGTCCCGGGAGCGCACCACCAGGTCAGCGAGCAGCGCGAGGGAGGCGATCATGATGCCGCTGACGACGAGCAGGACGGTGTTCGCCGGGAAGTAGAACGGGTGGCGGACCATGTCGACGACCCCCTTGACCAGGCCCAGCCCAATCATCCACAGGGCCATCGGCATGAGGACCTTGAGCGGATCGAAGTACATCACCATCCGCAGGACCTGGAGGATGTAGCGATAGGCGTCGTTGACGAAGTGGAACTTGCTGGTCCCGGCCCGCTTGGCGTAGGCCGTCTCGACGTACTTGATGTCGTGCTGGTTCGACAAGAACGCGATCGTGATCGTCGTGACGCAGGAGAATCCGGTCGGCAACAGGCGCAGATAGGGCAGCGCAACGCTGCGCCGGAAGGCCCGCAGACCCGAGTTGAGGTCGGGAATGACCTGATTAGTCAGCCGCTCCGCAATCTTGCGGATGAGCCACTTCGCGGGCACCCGGGCCCACTTGTGGGTGCCCTCCTCGGTCGTCCGGGCGCCAACCACTTGGTCATAGCTCGGGTCATCGAGGAGCACCTGAACGAGTTCGGGGATGCGTTCGTTTTCGTAGGTCATGTCGGCGTCGGTCCACACGACGATTTCACCCCTGGCCTGCTGGGTGCCGATGCGCCGGGCCGTCCCCGAGCCGCCGTTGCGCCGGAACGGCATGATCCGGATCTTGGGGAAGGTCAAGGCGGCGCCCCTGATCACCTCGAGGGTGTTATCGGTGGAGGCGTCGTCGATGCAAAGCAACTCGTAGCTGAGCCCACTCGCGTCCATGGCCAGCGAAATCCGCTCGATTTCGCGCAGCACGTGGGCGCCCTCGTTGAAACACGGCAACACGATGGTGACAAGAGGAGTGGCCGCGCTTCCCCGGGCGGGCTTGGCCGGGGAGCCGTCGGTGCGGGCGTTGTCGGCCAAAACGTCGTGGGAGCCGTGGCGCGGGTCAAACGAGGGAGCGAGAGATTGGGTCATTGGGCCTCGAGCCTACCGGGCGGCACCGGCGACGGCGTGTTGCGCCGAACCCGGGATACCGATCCATACCCGCAGCGGCAGATCGGCAAGCCCGTCGGGCCGCGCCTCAAGAAGGCGCTCGTCTTCACGGACCGTGACGTTGACGGGGTTGATCACCTCGGCGCCGAGCCCGGCGAGCACCTCGGCGCCG
>CAZACX010000003.1:64215-116354 GCA_964483685.1 uncultured Intrasporangiaceae bacterium | reverse complement strand
CACCTCGGCGCCGAGCCCGGCGAGCACCTCGGCGCCGGTGGGTTTCCCGGCGTCCGCCGTCGTGTCGTCGGGGGTATCGGCCGCCAACAGCACGAGGCGCCGATCTGGCCCCAGGTTGGCGCCAATGTCGGCGATCGCTGCGGAGATTGCCGCGGGGTCACCCCGCAAGGAACTCGCCGTCGCCAACGCAGGGTGGCCACACATCCCCCGCACGACCTGCGGCCACTCGTTCGCCGAGCGGCCATCGACAGCCAACACGACGTCACCGGGACGCAGCGCCGAACAGAGCGCCGCAATCGCCTCCCGCGAGCCCAGTTCCACGCGTTCGCCGCGATGTGGCCACGTCGCGGCAAACGTCGGACCGAGGAGGGCGACGACGGTCAGGACCGCCAACCCCGTCCCCGTCGCAGAACTCCACCGGCGCCCCGATCTCGGGACGGCGGAAGCTCGCCGCGCAGGACCAGCGCGTCCAGCGCGTCCAGCGCCCAGGTTGAGGCCGCCCCCAAGCCGTGCGGCCGCGGCGATGACGAGGATCGTGACGAACGGCAACGCGACGACGAGCCGCCGGTCGGCCCACGGGTGATCTGGGGTGATCCCCGGCCGGTAGAGCGTCAACACGGTGGATCCGGCGGCGACGACGAGCGGCCCAGCCCACCCCGGCAACGGTGAACCGTCGACCCAGGTCCGGGCCAGGACGCGCACCGCGACCGCGAGGGCGACGAGCGCCACGACAAGAGCGGGGACACCCACCCACCAGCTGAGCCAGGCGATCGACTGCTCGGCATACGTTCGACCCCCGTCCACGGGGAGGCCCTGGCGCAATTGCAGCGCCGCGACAACGTGCGCCCCGGGGTCGTCGGGGTCCTGCCGCACCCGCTGCCACCAAGGTCGAGACGCGAGCGCTGCGCCGGCACCGAGCGTCGCAAGGCCCAGCATCATCGGCAGCCTCGACCGGGCCGCTGCGGGAAGTCGCCAGCCGCGCCGAGCCCCCGCGACGAGGGCGCTGGACCCGAGGGCGAGGATCAGCCCAAGGGCCAGCAGCGGCACCAGGCTGCCGGCGATCGCCCCGAGATACTCGCGGCTCAAGGCAAGGCCCGCGATCGCCGCGAACGCGGTGCCCAACCCGAGACCCCAGAGCAATGGTCGCGGCCACTGCCGACGCTGGACGAGTCCGAGGGCGATGACAGGCAGCGCGAGCAGGGTCTCGCGGACGCCGTCGACGCGCACGAATGCGGTGGCACCGATGAGGATTCCGGCGAGCAGGGCGAGTCGATTGCTGCCCTGGGCCAATCCCGAGAACCGAGCCCGAGCCGACTGGCCCACCCGGCTAGGGTCGCCCGAGCGGGACGGCTGGGACGCGCCGGCCGAGCGCGATGCCGGGACGGGGTCGGACCCGCGCGGCGCCAAGGCGGGGCCAGGCGGGCGCGCCCCGTCGGTCTCGGCCCGCACCGCGAGGAGCCAGGCGAGCAGACCACACCCAAGGGTCACGAGGGCCAGCGGTTCGGAATAGGTCGAGCGCCCCGTATGGACGATCGGAAAGCACCCGGTGAGGGCGAGCGCCGCGAGCGCACCCCACCAGCCGCCGAGGATCACCGCGGTGAGCAGGCCGAGGGCCAGCAACCCGATCGCGGTCAGCCATGGCGGCATCGCCCACACGGACTCAAGCCCGCCCGACCAATAGCCCAGCGAATAGACCGCCGCCGGGCCGATGACGAACTGGGGCTCGATCGCCGGCTCGGCGCTCGAGCCGACCTGGAAGAACGCGGGGCTGGCGAGGCTGACCCCGGGAATGCGCAGCGATGCCGGGGCTGCGATGGACGCCGGATCGATGGACACGATTCGAGAACCGGTGTCGGCCAGGGAAATTGCCGCCTGCAAGTTCGACCCGGCGTCACGCCGCGGGAGCATTTGGGTACTGCTCGTCGCTGACATCCACGCTCCCCCGAGGACAGCGATGAGGAGCAGGGCCAACGCCGGTCGGAGCTCGATACGTGCGAGCGGCAGATCCCGAACGAGCCAGACCAGCCCAATCGTCGCGCCCAACAACACCGGAGCGACGAGTTCGACGCGCCACCAGCCCACGGCGCCAAGGACCGCGGCGAGGGCTGCGGCCACGACGAGGAGGAGCCCGGCCACAAGGACGAACTGCTGGAGGAATCTCCCCAGCGACTGCCCCCGCGGTTGTGCGAAGGCGCCGGTATCGGCCGAGGTCGGGAGATCGCTGGCCACAGCCGCACGCTACCCGGTGGCGCCGTCAGTCAGGGGCAGCGACAGGGCCCGGCACCTAAGGTCGGGGCATGTCGATCACCGCTCTCCTCGCCGCCATGGTCCGCGCCGACCCCGGCCGACCCCGCATCACCTGTTACGACGATCGGGCTGGGACAACGCAGGGCGAACGCGTCGAGCTCTCCGCCAAGGTCTTGACCAATTGGGTGAACAAGGCCGCCAACGCCCTCCAGGAGGAGTGGGATCTTGGCCCGGGCTCCTCCGTCGCCCTCACCCTGACGCCACACTGGCGCACGCTCTATTGGGCGCTGGCGACCTGGTCCGTGGGCGCCACCCTCGTCCTCCCCGAGACCACCCCCGAGACCCCCCACGCGACGGAATCGGGCAGCACCCAATCGGACGCCGCTCCGGCGGTGGGCGCAAACCACGGCCTCCCCGAACCGGACCTCACCATCGCGGCCAGCCTTGCGGCCCTCCCCGCGGGTGCCCCGGGCGTGCTCGTCACCGAGGCCGCGCTCGCGCGCGGGGCGGGTATGCCGCTGCCGCCGACCGTTCTTGACGAGGCCGGCAACCTCGCGAACTTCGCCGACACCTTCGCCGCCTGGGCCGACCCGATGCCAGACGACGCAGCGCTGCGCGCGGGGGCGAGCGTCACGGCATACGCCGCATTGATCCCGCCGCCGACGTCACCAGCGGGAACGCGCGCGGCGACGCACACCACGGACACCGCGACATTCCTGCGCGCGGCCCTCGACGCCTATGCCTGCGGCGGGTCGCTCGTCGTGACGCTTGGTGGATCGGCGAGTCCGCAGCGACTCGACACCGAAGGCGTCACCCGCCAGGTCTGACCTCGCGCACGGCGTCCAGGAGTTGGTCGCGGCGCATCCGGGAGCGCAGTTCCTCGTCGAGCGCGGCCCACGTCAGGTCCCCGATTACCCCGGTCTGAGTGAGGCGGTAGCGGCCTTGAACGCGTTTGACCGCCGCTTCGGTGAGGGCGCCAAATTTCCCGTCAGCGGTGATCTGCAGGGCCTTTTGCGCGTCCTTGACCCCCTGGCCGCTCATGCCCTTGCGCAGGACCGTCGTCGTGCGGTACTTGATCAGTGGGTACTGAAGCCTCTCCATCGTGTTCCAGACGCCACGATTGACCCGACCGGTCACGTCGAGCCCCCAGGTGGTTTGGAAGGTCCGCACCGCCGCTGCGGTCTTCGGCCCGAAGCCGCCATCGACGATCACGCCGGGAAGGTTGCGTTGGGCGAGCACCACGGCGTCACCGGTCGAGCCGAGCTTGAGCAGGGTGGCTTTGACTGGCGTGAACTCGGTGGCGAGCGTGACGAGCGGCCCCGAGCCGCTACACATGGCCGTGCTCGCCGAGGTGAGCGCCTTGCCGGTCCACCAACTTGTTCGTTTGCAGGCGCCGTCCCAGGAGAAGCTGATGTGGATGTGGTCGGTGTGCGGCGATGACCCCGTGTAATCGGTCCACATCTCGGGGGTGCGATACGACTTCCACGCCTTGCGGTTCCAGATGATCAGCATGATCCCGAGTCGGCGGGCCTGCGCGGCGACGTTTCCGGCGCTGTCCTTGGCGGTCAGCCAGGTGGTGACGGCATCGGCGATGGCCTTGTCGGCGGGGTCGTTGACGTTGAGCATCCAGTCCATCGCGCGACCGTCATAGTGCTGGCTGTCGTCGGCCCCGCAGGGACGGGTCGTGTAAACGGTCGGCCGGGAGTAGCGCGTCGAGAGGACCTTGGCGAGATCCGCGACGCCCGGTCGGACGGTGAGATCGCAGCGGGTCTGGGCCTGGTAATTCGAGATGAGGATGTCGAGGGGCGACGGCGCGGGCGTGGGGGCGACCGGTGGCGGTGGCGTGGCCGCCGAGGCGGAAACCGGAGTGAGGGCAGTGGCAATCGCCATCACGAGGGCAACCGCAGCGGCGCGGAAAGGGTTCGGCATGGACGGTGATGGTACGCGGCCGCGGCCGGTTCCCTCTCGGCTCTGGCTCGCGCATGTCCGGTGGCTGGACACGGCCGCGGGCATAGGCTGCGAGGCATGGACAAGGTCGTCTCTTCCGCCGCCGCCGCCCTGGCCGACATCACCGATGGCGCTTCGCTGGCCGTCGGCGGTTTCGGACTTTGCGGCATCCCGAGCGTGCTCATTTCCGAGTTGCATCGCCGTGGGACCACCGGGTTAACCGCCGTCTCCAACAACTGCGGCGTCGATGATTGGGGCCTGGGCATCCTGCTGCGAGATCGTCGAATCGCCCGGATGATCGGCTCCTACGTCGGGGAGAACAAAGAGTTCGAACGCCAATTCCTCACCGGCGAGCTCCAGGTCGAGTTGACCCCCCAGGGCACCTTGGCGGAGAAGCTGCGGGCCGGCGGCTCCGGCATAGCGGCGTTCTTCACGGCAACCGGTGTCGGAACCCAAGTCGCCGAGGGCGGACTGCCCTGGAGGTATGCCGCTGACGGCTCGATCGCGCTCGCGTCACCCCCGAAGGAGACCCGGGAGTTGACGATGGGGGGCGTTGCCCGCACGTATGTCCTCGAAGAGGCGATCGTCACCGATTTCGCCCTCGTGCGGGCCTGGAAGGGCGACCGCCACGGCAACCTCGTCTTCCGCAGCAGCGCCCGCAACTTCAACCCCCTCGCCGCGATGGCGGGCAAGATCACGATCGCCGAGGTCGAGGAGTTGTACGAACCGGGTGAACTCGATCCCGACCAGATCCACCTGCCGAGCATCTTCGTCCAACGGGTGGTTCCCCTCACGCCCGAGCAGGCGAGCGAGAAACGCATCGAGCGGCGCACGACGCGTCCGCGCCCCACCACCGGATCGGAGGGCTGAGCCGTGGCGCTCACCCGCGAGGAGATGGCTGCCCGCGCGGCCCTGGAACTGTCCGACGGCGACTACGTCAACCTCGGAATCGGGTTGCCGACCCTGGTCCCCAACTACGTGCCGGACGACGTCGAGATTGTCCTTCAGTCGGAGAACGGCATCCTCGGCGTCGGCCCGTACCCGATCGAGGGGACGGAGGACCCCGACCTCATTAACGCCGGGAAGGAGACCGTCACGCTGCGACCGGGGGCCTCAATGTTCGACTCGGCCACGAGCTTTGGGATGATCCGCGGCGGCAAAGTCGACGCGGCAATCCTCGGCGCCATGCAGGTCTCGGCCAGCGGTGACATCGCGAACTGGATGATCCCGGGCAAGATGGTCAAAGGCATGGGCGGCGCGATGGATCTCGTCCACGGGGCCCGCAGGGTGATCGTTCTGATGGAGCACAACGCCCGCGATGGGGCGTTCAAGATCGTCCAAGACTGTTCATTGCCGCTGACTGGGAAGCGGGTCGTGCACCGGATCATCACCGATCTCGCCGTGTTCGACATCACCGAGACCGGGCTGGTCTTGCGCGAGTTGGCCCCTGGGGTCACGTCGGAAGAGGTGCGCGCCAAAACTGAGCCCCCGTTCACCATCGACTTGGCGGCAACGGCGGCGAGGTAACGAGGGACCGTCAGTTCGTCGGGACGGGTCGGCGAGTCGCGGCCGCCAACCGGCGGGGGCTGGTCAGATAGCCCGCGCCCCACGACCAATGCATCGTCGCGAGCGCGAGCGGCGTCAGCGCCCGGGTGCGGGCGGCCTCGCCCTTGCTCACCACGACGCCACCGACCGTGATCGCCGCGGCATACGCGACGGGAACGAGCCAGGCCCAGGGCCAGGCGAGACCAGCGACCAGCGCAGCGCTCGTCCCGGCCACCATCGTCGGTGGCGCGAGATACCGCAGGTTCACGGTCCCCTCGTGGTGTCGGGCGATGACGTGCCGCCAGCGCCCGTAGTGGAAATATTGCTTGGCCAGCGCGGCGACGCTCCCCCGCGGGCGATAGGTGACCGCGAGATCGGGCGTGAACCAGACGAGCCCGCCAGTCGCTTTGATCCGATGGTTCATCTCCCAGTCCTGGGCGCGTTGAAAGTGCTCGTCGAAGCCGCCGACTCGAGCCAGCGCGGACCGACGGAACACCCCGAGGTAGACGGTGTCCGCTGCACCGGCGACGCCTCCCACGTGGAAGGCCGCGTTCCCGACGCCGATGGGCGCGCGCATCGCGACGGCGACCGCCCGTTCGAACGGGGTGACCCCCTGTGCGTCCATGATCCCCCCCACGTTGTCGGCGCCCGTGGCCCGCAAGGCGGCGACGGCCGTGCGCACGTAGTGCACCGGGATCTCGGCGTGACCGTCGACACGCACGACGATCTCGCCGCTGCATGCGGCGATCGCCGTGTTGAGGCCGACCGGCGTCTTGCCCGTGGGGTTTGGGACGGTCCGGACGCGGGGATGAGCGCCGGTGAGCGCAGCCGCCACGGCATCGGTGTCGTCGGTGGACGGACCGAGCGCCAAAGTGACGTCGAGCTCCCCCGGGTAGTCCTGATCGAGGATCCTCGCGACCGCGTCGGCAAGGTGGCGACCCTCGTCGAGGACCGGCACGACGACCGACACCGACGGCCAGGGTGAATCGCGCAGCTCGCCGTCGTCGACAGATTCGGCCATCTCGCCAGTATCGGCCATCGGAGGTTGGTCGCGCGGCGCCGGTCCGGGTTCGGCGTCTACCCTGTCGTTCATGACCGACCGACCCGACGGTGGGCGCGAACCGTGGGACGACGCCCAGCCGATCCCGCAGCGCCGACGCGCTGCAGGTGCCCCGCGCCCCGGCTCGCCCTCGGTCCGTCCTGCCCCCGGACCGGGCCAGCGTCAGCCAGAGTCCCCGACGCAGGCGCTGCCGACCGGGCGCACCTGGCCCCAGCCCCCACCGCGGCGCCTCGACCCCGAGGCTTCCCCGACCGCCACCCGCGGGTATGCCGCCCCCTCCCCGACCGCCACCCGCGGGTATGCCGCCCCCTCCCCGACCGCCACCCGCGGGTATGCCGCCCCCTCCTGGCCCGCCGACTCGCGGCCCGCAGCCCAGCGACCCGCAGCCCCGCCGCTCGCAGCCCCGCGGCGCGCAGCCCCGCCGCCCGAAGCACCGCGGCCCGCAGCCCCCCCGCTCGCAGCGCGGCCCGCCGCCCCGCGGCCCGCCGCCCCGCCGCCCCCCGGGGCTGGCGAAGCAGACCGAGAGGTGGGGCCGCGAGGGGCGGGGCGGCCACCGCATACGGCTCGGCGCATTGTCGCCTTCCTCGCGCTCGCCGGGCTCGTCTGGGGCGTCGCGACGGCCGCCGCCGTCTCGGCCACCTGGTCCGCTGTTGGCCGGGTCGACGCGGAGCCGGCCGTTGGTCACATCGCCGACACTGCGGGGCGCAACGTCCTCATGGTGGGCTCGGATGGCCGCGCCAACCTCTCCGCGGCCGAACGCAAGAAGCTCGGCACCGGATTCGCGGAAGGTGCGCGCACCGACTCGATCATGATCTTGCACACCGGTTCCGGCGACCCTACGCTCGTGTCGATTCCGCGCGACTCGTATGTCGAGATTCCCGGTCATGGGATGAACAAGATCAACGCGGCCTTCGCTCTTGGCGGGCCGGCGCTGCTCGCGGAGACGGTCGAGAAGGCGACCGGGCTGGCGCTCGACGGGTACCTTGAAATCGGGTTCGGCGGGTTCGCTGAACTCGTGGATTCGGTCGGCGGTGTCCGCATGTGCCTGCCCACGGCGATCAGCGATGAGAAGGCCCACATCGACTTGCCCGCGGGCTGCCAGGTCCTCGACGGCACCAACTCGTTGGGCTATGTCCGGGCGCGCTACTTCGATCCGCTCGGCGATCTGGGCCGCGTTCAGCGCCAGCGAGCTTTCCTCGGCGCATTAATGGGCAAGCTCGCCACCCCCGCCAATGTGTTGCTGCCGTGGCGTTTGCACACGGTCGGCACCGCCGGGGCGTCCGCCATCACTGTCGGCACCGACGACGGGCTCTATGGCACGGCGAAGGCCTTTCAGGGGCTGCGGGCAATTGCCTCCGACAACGGCGCGTCCGTGACCGTTCCGGTGGCCGACGCCGGCCTACAAACCGGCGCCGGCCTCGCCGTCCAGTGGGACGGCGCCGCCGCCGAGGCCCTGTTCGCCAGTCTGCGGAAGTAGCTGCTGGACGCCCGCGGGCGACAGCCGGGCTGGCACGCTCAGCGAAGCAGTTGCCGCGCCATGACGATGCGCTGGATTTGGTTCGTGCCCTCATAGATCTGGGTGATCTTCGCGTCGCGCATCATCCGCTCCGCTGGGAAGTCCTTGACGTAACCCGCACCCCCCAACAACTGGACGGCATCGGTGGTGACCTTCATCGCGACGTCGGAGGCGAAGCACTTCGCCGCGGCACCAAAGAAGGGCAGGTCTGCGTCGTTGCGTTCCGACTTGGCGGCGGCGACATAGACGAGCTGACGGGCCGCCTCCAGTTCCATCGCCATGTCGGCCAGCATGAACTGGACGCCCTGGAACTCGCCGATGGTCTTGCCGAACTGCCTGCGCTCTTTGACATAGGACAGCGCCAGGTCGAGCGCGCCCTGGGCAATGCCCACCGCCTGGGCGCCGATCGTCACCCGGGTGTGGTCGAGGGTGCGCAGGGCGAGCTTCAGGCCCTGACCGCGCTCACCGACGAGCCGGTCTTCCGGGATGACGCAGCGGTCGAAGATGAGCTCCCGGGTCGGAGATCCCTTGATGCCGAGCTTGCGCTCGGGGTCACCGAAGGTGAAACCCGGGTCCGATTTTTCGACGACGAACGCAGAAATGTTGTTGCCGCGGGGAGCCTCGGGATCCGTCACAGCCAGCACGGTGTAGTACTCGGAGATGCCAGCATTAGAGATCCAGGCCTTCTGACCCGAGAGAGTGAAGGTGCCGTCACCGTTGTCGACCGCACGGGTCTTCATCGCCGCCGTGTCGCTGCCCGCCTCCCGTTCGGAGAGCCCATACGAGAAGGTCGAACGGCCCGCCGCGACGGGCGGAAGGTACTTCGTCTTGATTTCCGCGCTGGCGCCGAGGAGAAGGGGCATCGTGCCGAGCTTGTTGACCGCGGGGATCAGCGACGCGGAGGCGCACGCCCGGGCGACCTCTTCGATGACGAGGCAGGTAGCGAGCGCATCGGCGCCCGCACCGCCATACTCCTGCGGGATGTGCGGGGCAAAGAAGTCGCTCGCGACGAGGGCATCATGCGCCTCTTGCGGGTAGCGCGCCTCCTCGTCAACGGCTGCGGCAAAGGGCGCGATCTTCGCTGCCGCGAGGCCGCGAACGGCCTCCCGGATCGCGAGGTGATCCTCGGAGAGTTGGTAAGAGTCGAAGGCGTGTGCGGTCATGCAGCCAGACTAGATCGCCGCGTCAGTCCCGCCCGGGCAGGTGCCAATGGTGTCGGCGCTCCGGGTGCTCGGTGGCCGCCACCATCGCGGGGATCACCGCTCGCTCGAAGAGTTCGATGCCCGTCAGGTCGTAGGCCGCCTCGACGAAGTAGGTGATCGCGTAGCTCATTCCGAGGTCGGCCAACTCGCTGAGGGCCGCGACGATCTGCTCGGGGGTCCCGACGAGGGGCCCGCTCGCGAACGAGGCCACCGTGCTCTCCAGCCGGTCCCCGGTGAGCCCCGCGCTGCGGTACTGCTCCCGGATGGCCTCGAGTCGACGCTGAACGCCCGCGTCGTCTTCCGCGATGACGACGTTGTAGTTGGCGCTGCGCACGATGGTGCCAAAGTCGCGCCCGACGTCGGCGCAATGGGCAGCGAGGATCGCGCTCTTCGCGGCGAACCCCTCCGGGGACCCGTCGAAGTTCGTGTAGTCGGCATACTCCGCGGCGATCCGCAGGGTCTTGCGTTCCCCCCCGCCAGCAATCCACAGCGGGATGCCGTTCTTCGGGGACCCCGGGGACGAGGTCCCCTGGAGCGGGCGCGGCATACAGCGGGCACCGTCGACCTGATAGTGGTCGCCCGCGAGCGTCGCCGAACCCGTCGTCCACATCTGCCGCATGATGTCGACACCTTCACGCAGCCGGGCCAGCCGCTCCCCCGCGGAGGGGAAACCGTAGCCGTACGCGAGCCACTCATGCTCGTACCACCCAGCGCCGATCCCCATCTCGAGGCGCCCCTCGGAGACGATGTCGACGGTCGCGGCGACTTTGGCGAGGTAGGCCGGGTTGCGGTAGCTCATGCAGGTACACATTTGTCCGAGCCGCACGCGCCCGGTCACCCCGGCAAAGGCCGCCATCAACGTCCACGCCTCGTGGGTCGCTTCGTCGCTGGGCACCGGCACGGTGTGGAAGTGGTCGTAGACCCAGATGGACTCCCACTGGGGGACAGCGTCGGCGCGTCGCGCGAGGCCGGCCATCACGCCCCAGTGTTGAGCGGGATCGATGCCCACGAGATCCATGCGCCAGCCTTGCGGGACGAACAATCCAAACCTCATACCCGCAAACTATCCGACTCCCGGCGGGTAACCTTCCACCCCGTGACCTCACGCCCGAAGATCGCCGTCGTCGGAACCTCGTATGTCGGTCTGTCGTTGGCTGTGCTGCTGGCCCGCCATAACGCCGTCACCGGCTTCGACATCGACGCGGACCGGATCGCGGCTCTCCAGCAGCGCCGCTCCCCCCTCATCGACCCGGACATCGAGCACTACCTGGCCCACGAGGAACTCGACCTGAGGTTCACCCTCGACAAGCACGAGGCGTATGCCGGGGCCGAGTTCGTCATCATCGCCACCCCCACGGACTACGACGCGCGCACGAACTACTTCGACACGAGCAGCGTCGAGCAAGTGATCGGTGACGTGCGCACCATCAACCCCGAGGCGGTGATGGTGATCAAGTCGACGATCCCCGTCGGTTTTGTCCGCCAAATGCGCACCCGATTGGGCACCGACAACATCATCTTCTCCCCCGAGTTTCTGCGCGAGGGACGGGCACTCGCCGACAACCTGCACCCTTCCCGGATCGTCGTCGGAGACGTCGGCGCGCGCGGCCAACGGTTCGCCGAACTCCTTTCCCAGGCGGCCCTTGACCCGGATGTTCCGGTGCTTCTCACCGGCCCGACGGAGGCGGAGGCGATCAAACTGTTCGCCAACACCTACCTCGCGATGCGGGTCGCCTACTTCAATGAGCTGGACACCTTTGCCTCACTCCATGGCCTGGACGCGCGCCAGATCATCGACGGGGTCGGTCTCGATGGGCGGATCGGGACGCACTACAACAACCCCTCGTTTGGCTACGGCGGCTACTGCCTGCCCAAGGACACGAAGCAGTTGCTCGCCAACTACACCGATGTCCCGCAGACACTGATCCGGGCCATCGTCGAGGCGAACGGCACCCGCAAGGATTTCGTTGCAAGCGACATCCTCTCCCGTGAGCCCGCGGTCGTCGGCGTGTACCGGCTCATCATGAAGGCCGGGTCGGACAACTTCCGGTCAAGCAGCGTCCAGGGGATCATGAAGCGGATCAAGGCCAAGGGGATCCCTGTCCTCATCTATGAACCCGAACTGACCGAGGACACCTTCTTTGGGTCCGAGGTTGTCCGCGACTTCGCCGAGTTCACGCAGCGATGCGATGTCATCGTCGCCAACCGGCTCTCACCGGATCTGCACGACGTGGCCGAAAAGGTGTACACCCGGGACCTGTTCGGCGCCGACTGAGCCTGCCAGACTGGCGCGATGTCGCCGCGCAACGATTCTGACCTCATCGCCCACCTCCTCGAAGACCCGGGAACCTGGGCCATCGTCGGGCTCTCCAACGACGCCTCCCGTGACGCGTGGCGGATCGCGCAATTCTTGGTGCGCGAGCACGACAAGACGATCATCCCGCTCCACCCCAAGGCCGAGGCGGTGCACGGCGCCCAGGGCTACGCCCGACTCAGCGACATCCCGGATGGAACCGACGTCTTTGTCGTCGACTGCTTCGTCAACTCAAGTCACGTCGGTGCCGTCGTCGACGAGGCGATCGCCAACAAGGACCGGCTCCAGATCAACGCCATCTGGATGCAACGTGGCGTCAAGGATGAGGAGGCCGCCGCACGCGCCCGCGCCGCGGGTCTCGGGGTCGTCATGGACACCTGCCCCAAGATCGAGTACCCCAAGCTGCGCCCACGCATCTGAGCCTGACGGTCCGCCGGCCCCACGTCTCGGAGCCGGTCAGGCCCGCTCGCGCAACACCGCGCCCTTCGCGTATGCCGCGTCCCGCAGCTCCTCCTGGAAGGTCACCATCGCGCCGCGAAGGCGCTCCGCCTCCGGGCCCACCCCCGCCGCGAGAATCCGGGCCGCGAGCAGTCCGGCGTTGCGGGCGCCCCCGATGGAGAGCGTCGCGACCGGAACGCCCGCGGGCATCTGGACGATCGAGAGTAGCGAGTCCATCCCGTCGAGATAGGCCAGCGGGACCGGCACACCGAGAACGGGAAGCGGCGTGACGGCGGCCAACATGCCGGGCAGGTGGGCCGCTCCCCCGGCGCCCGCGATGAGCACACGTAGGCCCCGGCCCGCCGCCGCGCGACCGTAGGCAATCATCTCCTCGGGCATTCGGTGCGCCGAAACGACGTCGACCTCGAAGGCAATGCCAAACTCCTGCAACGCGATTGCTGCGGCTTCCATGATGCGCCAGTCGCTGTCGCTGCCCATGACAAGGCCGACGGCAGGGGCAGGGGCCGGGTCCGTGGTGCTCATTCCGTGATCACTCCCGAGAGGTAGTCGGCGGCGTGCTGGGCGCGGGCGCGCAAGTCGGCGTAGTCGGCGCCACAGATATTGACGTGTCCGATCTTGCGGCCTGGCCGCACGTCCTTGCCATAGAGATGGACCTTGAGGTCCGGGTCGCGAGCGAGGATGTGCCGGTATGCCGGGTAGAGCTCGGGGTAGTCCCCGCCGAGGACGTTTGCCATCACCGTGACCGGCGCCAAGGGTCGAGGTGACCCGAGCGGAAGGTCGAGCACGGCGCGAAGGTGCTGCTCGAACTGGCCGGTGACCGCACCGTCCATACTCCAGTGCCCGCTGTTGTGGGGGCGCATCGCGAGCTCGTTGATGACGAAGCGTTCGTCATCGATCTGGAACAGTTCCACCGCAAACACTCCGGTGACGGCCAGCTCTCCCGCGATCGTCAAGGCCGCCGCGGTCGCACGGGCGGCGAACTCCGGGTCGAGATCGGGCGCAGGGGCCAGTACCTCGACGCAGATCCCGTGATCCTGCACGGTCTCGACGACGGGCCAGACGGCGGCCTGCCCCGACGGGGACCGGGCGACCAGCACGGCAAGCTCGCGACGGAAGCCAACGAGTTCCTCAAGGAGCAGCGGGCCGTTGTCGAGGAGGGGTTCAACCTCCGCCACCGAGTGGACCCGGGTCACCCCCTTGCCGTCGTAACCACCAACGGGAGCCTTGGCGATCAGCGGCCAACCCACTCGGTCGCCGAAGTCCGCCGCCGCCGAGAGCGACGCCACCGCCGCCCAGCGCGGACAGGGGAGGCCGAGAGCGGTGAGGCGCGCACGCATCGCGAGCTTGTCCTGGGCGTACCGCAAGGCCTCCGGGGACGGGTGCAGGGGCACGCCCGCGGCCACGAGGGCCGCGAGCACGTCGGCGGGCACATGTTCGTGATCGAACGTGACGACGTCACACTGGGCGGCGAACGCGAGCACGGTGGCGATGTCGCGGTGGTCGCCGACCGGGGCGTGCCGCACGACCTGCGCAGCCGCGGCATCCTGGCCCTCGGCGAGCACGCTCAGGGTGAGGCCGAGTTCCGCCGCCGGGCCGGCGCACATCCGCGCGAGCTGGCCGCCGCCGATGATGCCAACGATGGGGAAGCCCCCGGGGGCACGCAACGGCTCACTCACGGGCGCGAGGATACCCGGCTGCGCCGAGGGGCCCCGGTTAAGGTGTCTCCGTGATCGCGCCCCTGACAACGCTCGTGGACCTGCTCCGCGGGACGTTGAATGCCCTGTGGCGGGAGGTTGTCAAATTCGGGATCATCGGCGCGATGGCCTTTGTCATCGACGTCGGCACGATGAATCTGCTCCGCCACACGCTGCTTACCGACAAGCCAACGACGGCCAAGATCATTTCGGCGAGCCTCGCGACGGTCTTCGCGTGGATCGGCAACCGGCAGTGGACCTTCCGGCACCGGCGGGGCCGCGGGGCGACCTCCGAGTTCTCCCTTTTCGTTCTGACCAACGGGGTCGCCCTGCTCATCGGGGTCTGCGCAATCGCCCTTTCGCACTATGGCCTGCGGCTGACGACGTTGGTTGCCGACAACATCGCCAATGTCATCGGCATCGGACTCGGCACCCTTTTCCGGTTCTGGGCCTACCGGCGGTTCGTCTTCGCAGACGCGTCGGCGCCCTCGGCCGACCCCGAGGTTGAGAGCGACGCCGCCGGGCTCGCACCGTCGGGATCCGGGCGACCGTAACTGGTTTCGCACAAACGCGCCCGTCAACGCGCCGCCAGGTCAACGCGCCGCCAGGTCAAGACGACGCCGGGTCAAGACGAAGCCGGTTCGGCTACGCCGAGTCAAGGTCGAGTCGGAAACCAACCCCGCGCACGGTGATGATGAGCGGTGGGTCGCTCGGGTCGCCCCCGAGTTTGCGGCGCAGCGCCGACAGGTGCATGTCGAGCGTCTTGCTCGAGCCGAACCAGCCGGGGTCCCAGACCTGCGCAACGAGCTGGCCCCGCGGGACGACGCGGCCCGGGTGGACATAGAGCGCCGCGAGGATGTCGAACTCCTTGCTGGTCAGCGCCACCTCGAGTCCCCGCACGAACGTGCGGCGCCCCGAGTGGTCCAGCACGAGTCGGGCGCCTTCCGGATTCGTCGGCCCGAACGCGGGACGCAGCGCCGCTCGGGTGCAGGCGAGGAGTTCGGCCAACCGGAACGGCTTGATGAGGTAATCGTCGGCCCCGGCATCCAGCCCGACCACCGCGTCACCCACATCAGCGGGGGCGGTGAGCATGATTACCGGCACGCGCACCCCCGAGGCCCGCGCCCGACGACACACCTCAACGCCGTCAATCCTCGGCAATCCCAGATCAAGAACGACGATGTCGACATCCGCGATCGCGCGCTCCGAGACCGCGCCACCGTCGGTCGCGACGATGACATCGTGGCCCTCGCGTCGGAAGGCCCGCGACAAGGGCAGGGAAATCCCCGGATCGTCTTCGGCGAGCAGCACCCGAGTGGCCACCCGTTCCTTGGCCGCGGCGGGTCCGGCGGACTCGGCGGGGCGCGGAACCGGGCGGGTGCTGCGGCGCGGCACCGGGCGTGCGCTGCGCCGCCGATACGGGCCTTCGGTCGGGGTACTTCTCACGCCAGCCACCGGGGCGCGGGGCTCGCCCCGAGGCGCCCTCCCCGGCTGCGCGTGACGACGAAGCACGTCACCGGCCCAAGGCCGCGCAAATGACGGCGACGCGGCTCGGCCACGGTGAACCCGGAGAGCGAACCAAGCCTCGTCCCGAGGGGTTCGTCGACCACAACGGTGCCCGCGGTCGCCACGTCGGAGAGCCGACTGGCCCGGTTGACGGTCGTCCCGAACACATCGCCCAACCGGGAGAGCACCGGCCCCATCCCCATCCCGACCCGAACCGTCGGCAACTTCTCGTCCTCGGCCAACGCATCGACGAGGTCCAGGGCGATCGCCGCCGCCGCCAACGGCTCCGTCGACACAAAGAGCACTTCATCCCCGACGGTCTTGATGACGCGGCCGCCGTGCGCCGTGATGATGTCGGAAGCGAGCTGCTCGAACCGCTTGACCAACTCTGCCAGTTCGCGTTCGGTGGCCTTGCGGACGAGCGCCGTGAACCCGACGAGGTCGGCGAACCCGACGACCCGCACCGGGCCAGCCTGATCCGGACCGGCGTCGCCGAACATGCGCGTCAGCGCGGCATACAGGTGCCGTCGCCAGGCGTAGGTCAAGAGCGGCTCGATCTCGTCGGACAGGGCGAGCATCGTCAACGCGGCCTGGGCGGGGACCTCGTCGGGGAGCGCCCCCGCCGTCACCTCCAACGCCTCGGCGATGAGCTGGGTCTGCCACACCGCGAGCCGGTCAGTCGTGCGGGCTACGGCGCGGATCATCGCCAGCGCAAGGGATTCGTCGATGCCCCGCTGGCGGATCACGGCCCCGAGCAGCACGAGCGCCTCGCGGTCGGCTTCGGTGAAGATGGCCTCCTCGTCCTGCACGAGGGGGAACCCGAGCGCCTGCCAAAACTTGCGCGCCTGCAAGAGCGAGACACCCGCGTGCTGGGTCACCTCTCGTCGGCCAAGTTCCGTCACGGGGCCAAGGAGTTCACGCTGGAGCCGGTCAAGGATCTCGGCATGGCCGGTGTCTGTCGTCACTCGCGTCGCCTCCTTCACCTCGGCCGGGCCGCACGAACGTGACGAACGTCACCTGCAGTAACCGTAGCCGCTCCAGCCGGGCCAAGGATCCTCAGCCGGCCGTCGTCGTCGACTCCCTCGACGAGAACCCGTTCGACACGCCCCTCGTGAGTGGTGACGTCCGCGACCCGACCGATCGTCGCGCACGCCTGCCGGTATGCCGCGATCCGCGCCGCCGCCGGTGCGCCCCCGGCGGTGAGCGCGGCATGCTCCTGGGCCAAATGACGCAAGTAGGACGCGGCGAGGTCCGCGCGATCCACGGCGGCGCGACCGACGAGGGCGAGGGAGGTTGCCGTCTCGACGGGCAGTTGGGCGGCGGTGTGGTCGACGTTGATCCCCGTTCCGACGACGACAGCGCCGCCGATCAACTCACAGAGGATGCCGGCCAACTTCCGGCCGGTGACGGGGTCCAGCAGGTCGTTGGGCCACTTAAGTTCTGCTGTGAAGTCGGCCACGTCGAGGAGGGCCGATCGGGCCGCCAACGCGGTAACCAGTGGGAGCCAGCCGACCTGCCTAGGGGGCGCGGGCAGCAGGATCGAGATCGCCAATCCGGCACCTGGGACCTCCTCCCAGGACCGGCCCAAGCGGCCGCGACCTCCCTCTTGGTGCTCCGCGAGGACGGCACACCAGGGTTGACCTCGGCGGGCGACTTCGGCGTTCGTGGAGTCCACCCGGTCGAGGACGACGACGTCGCGGATGGGTGAGCCGGCCACCGCGGCCCGAATCCGAGCAACCTCCAATAACCCTGGCACGAGGGCAAGGCTAGGCTCCCGAATATGGCCACCGATCCCGCCCTCCAGGACATCGATATCCATTCGACTGCCGGCAAGCTTGCCGACCTGAAACGTCGGGTTGCCGAAGTTGCCCACGCCGGGTCGTCGAGTGCCGTCGAGAAGCAACACAAGAAGGGCAAGCTCACGGCCCGCGAGCGCATCGACCTCCTCCTCGATGAGGGCACGTTCATCGAGATGGACAAGTACGCGCGTCACCGCAGCAACCAGTTCGGCCAGGAGAAGCACCGGCCCTACGGCGATGGCGTCGTCACCGGCTACGGGCTCGTCGACGGTCGCACCGTCGCCGTGTTCGCCCAAGACTTCACCGTGTTCGGGGGCTCCCTTGGCGAGGTGTTCGGCGAGAAGATCGTCAAGGTCATGGACTTCGCCATGAAGGTTGGCTGCCCGGTCGTCGGCATGAACGACTCCGGCGGCGCGCGCATCCAGGAAGGCGTCGTCTCCCTCGGTCTCTATGGCGAGATCTTTCTGCGCAACGTGCACGCCTCGGGCGTGATCCCGCAGATCTCGCTCATCATGGGCCCCTGCGCCGGTGGGGCGGTCTATTCGCCCGCGGTGACGGACTTCACCGTCATGGTCGACAAGACCTCGCACATGTTCATCACCGGGCCGGACGTTATCAAGACCGTCACCGGCGAAGAGGTCGGCATGGAGGAGTTGGGCGGAGCCCGCACCCACAACACGACCTCGGGGAACGCGCACTATCTGGGCGTCGACGAGCCCGACGCCATCGAGTACGTCAAGGGGCTGCTCTCCTATCTCCCCTCGAACAACCTCAGTGAGCCGCCGAGCTACGACCTGGAGAACGACCTCGACATCACCGATCATGACCTTGAGCTCGACACGATTATCCCGGACTCGTCGAACCAGCCCTACGACATGAAGGTCGTCATCGAGCACGTCCTTGACGACGGCGAGTTCCTCGAGGTTCAACCCCTCTATGCGCCCAACATCATCGTGGGGTTCGGCCGCGTCGATGGGCGATCGGTGGGCGTCGTCGCCAACCAGCCGATGCAATTCGCCGGGACTCTTGACATCAATGCCTCCGAGAAGGCCGCCCGCTTTGTGCGCACCTGCGACGCGTTCAACGTCCCCGTGCTCACCCTCGTCGACGTGCCAGGCTTCCTCCCGGGAACCGACCAGGAATGGAACGGCATCATCCGCCGCGGCGCCAAGCTCATTTATGCGTATGCCGAGGCGACCGTCCCGAAGGTCACGGTCATCACCCGCAAGGCGTACGGCGGCGCCTATGACGTTATGGGGTCCAAGCACCTCGGCGCCGACATCAACCTGTCGTGGCCAACGGGGCAGATCGCCGTTATGGGGGCTCAGGGCGCCGTCAACATCCTGTTCCGCAAGGAGCTCGCGCATGCCGCCGAACAGGGGCACGACCTTGACGCGGTCCGCCAGGGTTTCATCACCGAGTACGAGGACACCCTCGCCAACCCCTACATCGCCGCCGAGCGTGGGTACATCGACACGGTGATCTCGCCGTCCAGGACCCGGCTGAACGTCTCCCGGGCGCTGCGGGCGTTGCGCAACAAACGGCAAACCCTGCCGCCCAAGAAGCACGGGAACATCCCGCTGTGACCGCCGAGGAGACCGCCACGGCGACGCCGCCGCTGCGCGTGATCAGCGGAACCGCCTCCGCGCAGGAGATCGCCGCCCTCGTCGCCGTCTTGGCGGCGGCCTCCGGCGACGGGGACACCGAAAGCGCAGCCGTCGCGCCGTCGTCGTGGTCGAGCCCCGCTCGGGCCATGCGGGCGGAACTGACCCCCGGCCCCGGTGCTTGGACAGCGAGCGCCTGGCCCCGCTGAACCCAGCGAGCGCCTGCCCCAGGTGAACTCAGCGGAGTTTGGTGACGAGAGCATGTCGCGGCGTCGCCAAGGTGGTCACGGCGACACGGCTCGTGTCCCACTCGAGGTCGGGTCACCACCGACGTGGGATACCGTCGCCAGATGACCAATCTGAGCCCTCGGATACCCACCCCGGTCGACGCCCTCGCCGAGGAGTACTTCGACGCCTCGGTGGCGTTGAGCCCAATTACCGCGACCTTCCTCGGGGTGCCCGGGTTCGAGGATCGGCTCGACGACTTCTCCCCCGATGGGTATGCAGCGCAGGCGCAGCTTCGGGCCGCGACCCTCGCCAAACTCGCCGCCGCCCAGCCCGTGGACGGGATCGACCGCGTCACCATCGCGGCGATGCAAGAACGGCTGGGGCTGGCCCAGGAGATCGCCGAAGCCGGACTCGAGGAGATGGCACTCAACGTCCTCGACTCCCCGCTGCAGACCATTCGCGGCGTCTTCGACCTCATGCCCACGGCCACGGCCGACGATTGGGCCCTGGTGGCGACCCGGCTCAACCACGTGCCGACCGCGCTGACGCAGTGGGTGGCGACCCTGACGACCGCTGCGGACCGTGGCCTGATAGCTCCCCTGCGCCAAGTGGAAGCCTGCGTCGCGCAGTGCACCGAACTCGTTTCTCCCGAAGGCTATTTCGGCGGCTTGCGTGCGAGCGCCGCAGCGGGTGACCTCGACGCGGCAACCGGGGCGAAGGTGAGCGCCGCGATCGACGCGGCCGCGGCGGCATACCTGCGCTTGGGCAGTGACCTCACCGAGCGACTCGCGGGTCGGGCACCCACCGCGGACGCCTGTGGACCCGAGCGTTATGCCCTCTACAGCCGCTATTTCCTCGGCGCTCGCGTCGATCTCGCCGAGACCTACGCCTGGGGACAGGAGGAGTTGGCGCGGCTCGAGGCCATGCGAGCGCAGGTGGCGACCGAAATCAAGCCGGGTGCGACTCCCCGCGAGGCCACCGTCCTGCTCGACGCCGACCCGCGCTATCAGCTGCACGGCACCGCGGCCCTCCAGGCGTGGATGCAGGAGCGCGCCGATGAGGCCATCATGGCGCTCGCCGACACCCATTTTGACATCCCGGAACCGGTCCGCCGCATCGAGGGGTGCATCGCCCCGACGCAGACCGGCGGGATCTATTACACCGGCCCGAGCGACGATTTCACGCGGCCCGGGCAAATGTGGTGGTCGGTGCCCAAGGGGGTCACCGAGTTCACCACCTGGCGTGAGTTGACCACGGTGTATCACGAGGGGGTACCGGGCCATCACCTCCAGGTCGGCCAAACCGTCGCTCGCAAGGACACCCTCAACCGATGGCGGCGGCTCGCCGCGTGGACGTCGGGGCACGGCGAGGGGTGGGCGCTTTACAGCGAGCGGTTGATGACCGAGTTGGGCTTTATGGATGACCCCGGCAACCGGATGGGTTGGCTCGACGGCCAGTCGCTGCGGGCTGCCCGCGTTGTCCTCGATATCGGCGTCCACTGCGGTTTTGAGGCGCCCGCTGAGGTCGGTGGCGGTGCGTGGGACTACGCGAAGGCGTGGCCGTTCCTCACGTCGCACGCCAACGTCGAGGAGAAGGTGCTCCGTTTCGAGCTGGATCGGTATCTCGGCTGGCCGGGACAGGCCCCGTCGTACAAGATCGGCGAGCGGCTGTGGCTGTCACTGCGGTCCGAGGTGGCGTCCCGAGAGGGCGCCGACTTCGACCTCAAGACCTTCCACCGCACCGCCCTCGACCTCGGCGGCCTGGGCCTCGACACCCTCCGTGCGGCCGTGCTCGGCGACTTGGCGACCTAACAGGTCCCGTGGGGACGTCGGTCCCCACGGATCCCGTGGCGACGTCGGACCCCACGGATCCCGTGGGGACGTCGGACCCCACGGATCCCGTGGGGACGTCGGTCAGAGGGTCCAGCAGTTGCTCCACTGGGGCAGACCGGCGAACCGGGCCTCGAGGAAGGCGTACTGCTGCGTCGTGTTGTTGAGCATGCCGCCGACGTGCGTCGGGGTGACGTTGGGCGAGAAGTAGACGTTAGCCCCCTTGCTACACCACGACTTCGCCATCGCCTTGCCGATGGCGAACGGGATCACGTCGTCAAGCATGGAGTGGGTGACGAGGACCGGCATCGCCGGCTTGATGGTCCCAACCCGCTGGTCGGCGACCATCGACTTGAACGGTTCCGCGCCCATCAACGTGACAAAGCTCGTGCCGTTCGCGGTGAGCGCGGACGACTTCGTGAACGCGTGCGAGAACAGGTCGGTGACACAGTCGCCCTCGACTTCGTTGAGGACCTGCTTGCCCTTGGTGTTGAGGTAGGGAGCGAGGTTGACGCCGTACGCCGCGCTCATCCCGGCGATCCCATAAAGCCCAAACTCGGCATACATGCTGCCGTCCAGGTTCTTGGCCACGGCACCAAGATCAGCGGGCACAGCTCCTGCGACAGCGCCCTTGACCTTGAGCTCCGGGGCGTAGGACGCGGCGAGCTCGGCGGCCGACGCGGAGGCGCCGCCGCCCTGGGAGTAGCCGACGAGCCCGACCGGGGTGGTGGCGGAGAGTCCCGAGCCCGGGAGGCGTTGCGCGGCGCGGACCATGTCGAGGACAGCCCTCCCCTGCGCGACGCGGTTCATGTAGGTGTGGACCCCGGCCGTACCAAGGCCCTGGTAGTCGGTCATCGCGACGGCATAGCCGCGGGCGAGGAGTCCGGCGATGAAGAGGCTCTCGTATTCGAAACCCTCGGACTGCATCCGCGACGGGGCGCACCGGTCGGCGAGGCCCTGCGTTCCGACGGCGTACCCGATGACGGGCCGGGCACCGAAGCCGATCCAGCGCGCCTTGGGAATGAGGACGGAACCGCTCACCGCGATCCTGGCGCCCGCCCGGTCGGTCGAGGTGTAAAGGACCCGCGTCGAGCTCAGCGCGAGGGAACTGAGCTTGCCCGGGTCGAGCGTGAAGGTCAAAGGCTCGCTGCGGATAATTGTGCCGTTGCCGGCCGGGAGGGTCGCCGGCGCCTCATAGAACGCCGGCCGGGGCGGTTCGACGGCCGCACTCGCGCCGAGCGCCGGAACGAGTACCGCACCGACACTGATGCCGGCAATCAACAAACGGGCGCGCATTGGGAGACCTTCCAGACATTTGGGCATTTGAACTTAAGGTAGCGCATTTCATCGCCGGAAATGGCGCTGCCGAAGAGGGCGACGGATGCGGGTTTAGCAGTTCTTGCCGGGGCCCGACGGGCAGGTGCCGCAACCCCCGGTGCTACATCGCCCCAAGACCGTCACCTCAAGGCGGCCAAGGCGAACCAGCTGGTCCATGGCCGCACGCACCACCCCGATGTCGAGTTGGGTGGCGGCACTGACCTCGGGGCTCGAGCTCGCCCCGTCGGCGATGGCATCGAGGACCGCGCGCATCGGCGCCACCGCGCTCACCAGATCAACCTGCCGATCTGAAACACGGCCACCGCCAACGTCCAGGCAACGACGAGTTGCATCCCGATCCCAAAGGCCGTCCAACGGAGCCCGATCTCCTTCCGCTGCGTTGCCAGGGTGGCTACGCACGGGGTGTAGGCGAGCAGGAAGATCATGAACGCGGCAACAGCAGGACCGGTATGCCCGTGTGAGGACGTCGCGAACGCGGCCCGTAAGCGCGGGGCCAAAGCGCTCGTTGGGTCGTCGTGATGTGCATCCGCGACGGCGAACGTCTGCGCCCACGACGAAATGACGGCTTCCTTCGCGACGAACCCGACAACGAGGGCGCTCGTCGTCTCCCATTGGGCGAACCCGGTCGGGACAAAGGCCGGGGTGATGGCCTGCGCCGCCAACCCATAGGCACTGTCCGCGACGGCAACCTCCCCGAACCTCGCCTCCCCGTCCACCGGCGTGGCCTGCAGCAGCCAGACAACGGCCACGGTGGCAACGATGATGCCGGAAGCGGTGTGGAGGAACCCTTTGAGCCGCAACCACATCACCGAGAGCAAGAGACGCGCCTTGGGGACTTGGTAGGGCGGTAGGTCGAGGACGAGCGGGTCGGCGCCCATCGTGCGCCAGAGGGTTTTGCGCAACGCGAACCCCACGACGAGAACGAGGAGGATCGAGGTGACGTACATCGCGAAGGCGACGGTGCCGGCATACCCAGGGAAGAAGACCGAGGCAAGCATGACGTAGACGGTCAGCCGCGCGGTGCACGAGGTGAAGGGGACCAGGAGCGCGGTGAGTACCCGTTGACGCGCCTGGCCGAGGATGCGGGTCGCGGTGATGGCGGGAACGTTGCAGCCGAAGCCGACAACGAGCGGCAAGAACGCCCGCCCCGGCAAGCCGAGGCGACGCATCGTGCGGTCGGTGACCACGGCCGCCCGGGCCATGTAGCCGGAATCTTCCAGCAGCGCCAGGAGGAGGAACATCAGGGCCATCAGCGGGACGAAGGTCAGCAGCATCCCGACGCCGGCGATGAGGCCGTTGGTGATGAAGTCGCCGATGGGGCTCTCGCCCAGGGAAATCGCCCCAAGGACCGCGCGCGCGCCCGATGTGAGTGGTCCAGACACGAGCCGGTCCAGGGCATCTTGCAGGGGCGCCGCAACCGTCGTCGTTATCTGAAAGACCAGCCACATCGCCACGAGGAAGATCAGTGGTCCAATGACGGGGGCGCAGACCCAGCGATCGAGCCGATCGGAGCCGCGGACCCGCTGCTGCCCACCGTGATCGGCACTCGCGAGGGCTGCGGCGGCGATCCAGGCGAACCGTTCGTCGGCGGCGGCCAAGCGGGCATCCTCGTCACTGACCGCCGCGCCATGGCCCTGGCCCTGCCCGCGATCCCCCTGGCCCTGGGTGCCCCCAAGATCGCCCTGGCCCTGGGTGCCCCCAAGATCCGCCTGGCCCTGGGTGCCCCCTAGATCGTCAACCTCTTGGTTTCCCCCGAAATCGGCGAGGTCACCGACGACCCGAGGGGCTGGCGGGGGCTCCGCGAGGACCTGACGCACCAACGATTCGAGGTCCTCGTGCCCGTGGCGTTCGCGTGGGTCGAGCGCCACGACCGGAACGCCGATCGCCGCGGCGAATGCGGGCACGTCAATGGAGATCCCGCGGCGGGCCGCGATGTCGAGCATCGTCAACGCGACGATGATCCGCACCGGCTGCTCGCGGAGCTGGGCGACGAGGTAGAGGCCGCGGGCGAGGTTGGCGGCGTCAACGGTGACGATGACGGCGTCTGGTACGTCGGCGGGCGGGACATCGCAGAGCAACGCCCGCGTCAAGGCCTCATCCGGCGAGATCGGATCGAGGCTGTACGCGCCGGGGAGGTCGAGAAGGGTCAGGTCGGGCCCCTCGTCGGAGCGATCCCGCCAGACGCCGCTGCCCACCTCAACGGTCGTCCCCGGCCAGTTGCCGACGGTGCGTTTGGCGCCTGTCACGGTATTGAACAGGGTGGATTTGCCGCCGTTCGGCGCGCCGACGAGGGCGACGATCGGGGCGTCCACGCCTGCCGAACCCGTGGCGCCGTCGCGGCAACAGGGGGGCGCGGCCAGCGTGCGCTCGGTCATCTCGTCACCTCAGGGTTGGGTGGCGCGCCGCCCGTGCGCTGCGCGAGCGGCTGGCCCAGGACCCTCCCCGCTGTCGCCGCGTCCACGGCAATCCGGGCTCCCGCGACGGCGAGGAGCCGGCCGCCTCCCGCGGTCCGCTGCAGCACGGTGACGATGGTCCCGGCGCGAAGCCCGAGCTCGGCCATCCGCCGCCGGATCGTCGGCGGACCCGTGACGGCCTCGACATGGAACGGGACCCCCGCCGCGACGGCGGCGAGGGTTGATCCCGAGTCGAGAGTCGAGACCTGCGTCATGGCACCATGATACGACCGAAGTTAGGTAACCCTTACGTGAGGTTCGGCACGGACATCGACCCCGTCGGGAACAATGACGCGGTGGATGTTGCCCTCGCCCTTGTCGCCATCGCCGCGACCGTGATCCTCGTTGCCCGCCTCTGCGCGCCGACGGGCATCCCGGCCCCGCTGGCCCTCCTGGCCGTGGGTGCGCTCGCCTCGTACGTGCCGGTTGTGCCCGATGTTGCGCTGCAACCCGATGTGGTCCTCTACGGACTGCTCCCTCCCCTGCTGTATGCCGCCGCGCTCAACACCTCGCTCGTTGACATCGCCGCGAACCGTGGTCCGATCCTTGGGTTGTCCGTGGGATTGGTCCTGTTTACCGCCCTCGCGGTCGCCGTCGTCGCCGCCGCGTTGCTGCCGATCAGCTTCGCCCTCGCCTTCGCCCTGGGGGCCATCGTCGCCCCACCGGATGCTGTCGCCGCCACGGCGGTTGCCCGAGCGATCGGCCTACCCCGGCGGGTGACGACGATCCTTGAGGGCGAGTCATTGCTTAACGACGCCACCGCGTTGGTCGCCCTGCGCACCGCTCTTGTCGCCGCCGGGCTCGCCGCACATGGCGCCCACGCCCCCGCCGACGCAGTCACGCTCAGCTCCGTCGCCCTCGACTTCGGTGTCGCTGTCCTCGGTGGCATCACCGTGGGCTGGCTGGTGTTCCTCCTCGTGGCTGCCATCCGGCGGCTCCTCGACGAGCCCGCTATGGACACAGCGCTGTCGTTCGTCGTCCCCTTTCTCGCCTATGTCCCCGCGGAGAAGGTGCATGCCTCCGGCGTCCTCGCCGTGGTGACCGCGGGCCTCCTGCTGGCCCACAAGGCCCACCACCTGCAATCCGCGTCGTCACGCTTGTCCGAACGAATCAACTGGGCGAGCATCACGTTTCTCCTCGAAAATGCCGTCTTCCTCCTCATCGGTCTCCAAATCGCCTCGATCGCCACCGGCGTCGACCGCAGCGACCTCACCTTCGGCCAAGCCCTCGTGGTCGCGCTCGCGGTGTTGCTCACGGTCCTCCTGGCCCGACCGCTGTGGATCTTCCCGTTCACGTGGTTCGCCGACCGAATGAGCGGCCAGCCGTGGGCCGCGCGGGCACCAAGCGTTGCCGTCTCCTCGTGGGCAGGGATGCGCGGGGTCGTCACCCTCGCCGCGGCCCTCACCCTGCCGCAGGAGACACCGCTCCGCCCGGTCCTCGTGCTCATCGCCCTCGTTGTCACCGTCGGCACCCTCCTCCTGCAGGGCGCCACCTTGCCGTGGTTGGCCCGGGCCGTGGATGTGCGCGGACCGGATCCGCGCGAGGACGCGCTCGTCGAGGCGACCGTCCTCGGCAACGCGGTCGCCGCCGGCCTGCGCACGATCGAGGCGGACCCCGCGGCCGACCAAGAAACGCTCGCGCTCATTCGCACCCAGTCCACGGCGCGAGTCAACCGCGTTTGGGAGCGCCTCGGGACGCTCGGTGAGGGCGACAGCGAAACCCCAAGCGAGGCCTATCGTCGAATGCGGGTGCAGATGATCAGCGCCGAACGATCCGAGCTCCTGCGCATCCGGTCCGGGGGTCGGGTCGACCACGAGGTCCTCGCGACGGTGATGGCCCAACTCGACGCCGAGGAGGCGGCCCTCGCGTGGGGCGCCGAGCGCCATGCCCGCGTGCGGGAGTCGCCGCTGCGCGCGCCCGAGGCCGTGAGCGGTGGTTGCACCCACCTCATGCAGAACCCCGGGTGCGTGATTCCGCTGACCCCGAACGGGTGCGGGTCGTGCCTCGAATCGGGAACCGCGTGGGTCCACTTGAGGATGTGCACGACCTGCGGCACGGTCGGATGTTGCGACTCCTCGGAGGGCGCCCATGCGAGCGCCCACTTCCGCCAGACCGGGCATCCGGTGATGCGTTCGATCGAGGCCGGCGAGGCCTGGCGGTGGTGCTACGTCGATGAGGTCCTCGGCTAATCTGCCGCGCGTGACTGTGCGCCCCCTCTCCCTCATCCTCGCGTCGGCTTCCCCCGCCCGCCTCGCCTTGCTGACCCAGGCCGGCGTGCGGCCGACGGTCTTCGTCAGCAGCGTCGACGAGGAGGCGGTCCTCGCGCAGGCTCGTCGCACGTATGCCGCGCTCGCACCTGCCGATGTGGGCCTCCTCTTGGCACGCGCCAAGGCCGAGGACGTTGCCGCCCAATGCCAAGGGGCCCTCGTGCTCGGGTGCGACTCGATCCTGGAACTTGACGGTGAGATTCACGGAAAACCCGCCGACGAGGCGCAGGCCGTGGCGCGGTGGCAGCGGATGAGCGGCCGCTCGGGAACGCTGCATACCGGCCATTGGCTTATCGATCGGCGCGACCCGCACGCCGGCGGCACCGCCGGCATCGTCGGGGCGACCGCCTCGACCGAGGTCCACTTCGGTGCGGTGACGCCGGCGGACATCGCTGCGTATGTGGCGACCGGAGAACCCCTACGGGTCGCCGGCGCATTCACCCTCGACGGGCTCGGCGCGCCCTACATCGATGGCGTGACGGGCGACCCGAGCAACGTCGTCGGCCTGAGCCTGCCGCTGCTGCGGGCCCTCCTCGGCAACTTCGGCATCCGCTGGGCGGACCTGCTCAGTCGCTGATCCGCAGGTCCCCGTAGGTCTCCTTCGCCCGCTGCAAGGCCGACACATACCCGGCCCGCTCATAGGCGGCGGCGTCGACACCCGGGGCGACGGCGAGGGCGCCGCGCACCCGATCGAGGGAGTCGAAACCCTTGCGCGCGAGCCAGGATTCGAGTCCACCAAGGAGGTCTGCGGCGTATTCGGGACCGTGACGCAGCAGGGCGGAGGCAGTCATGACGACATCGGCGCCCGCGAGAAGGTACTTGATAACGTCCTGCGCGCTTTCGACCCCGGTGGTCGCGGCCAGCGAGGCACGCACCTGCCCGTGCAGGATGGCAATCCACGTCCGGGCGATGCCCGCCTCGATCGGCGTGGACAAGGTGACCGCCGGGTGAACCTGCAAGGTCTCGATGTCGATGTCGGGTTGAAGGAACCGGTTAAAGAGGACAAAACCGTCCACTCCGGCGGTGTCGAGTGCACGAACCATGGCCCCGGTCGAGGAAAAGAACGGGCTCAGTTTGACGGCGACCGGAATCGAGACGGACTCCTTGACAAGGCTGACGATCTCGAGATGGCGCTTCTCGACGGCGCTGCCGGGCGTCGCCAAGTCGCCGGGCACGGCATACGGATTGATTTCGATCGCCGCAGCGCCCGCGAACTCCATCGACCGGGCGATCCCGACCCACCCGCCAACGCTGGCCCCGTTGAGGCTCGCGATGACCGGGATGTCCACGGCGGCAGTTGCTTTCGCGAGGTGCCGCAGATAGGGAGCGGCGCCGTCGGCCGCGGCGCCGACGGAGTCGCTCGGCAAGTAGCTTTGGGCTTCACCGAAGGCGTCCTCGTGCTCGTCCAGGAGCAGGTAGTCCTCGACTTCTTGCCGACGGACTTGCTCCTCAAAGAGGGAGTAGAGCACGACGGCACCAACCCCCGCGTCGGCGAGGGCACGAATCCCTGGGACGGTCTGCGACAACGGTGACGCCGAGGCGACCAGCGGGTTGCGCAGGGTCAGGCCGAGGTAGCGGGTGGTCAGGTCCATGGGCTCGCCTTCCGTCGGGCGTCGGGCATGAATTGGTTCGCCGAGTGGGTCGCCATTTCCTCGTAGGTCGCCCAGCGTTGATCGACGGCGTGCTGGGCGAGGGCGAGCAGCCGCTCCGCCTCCTCCGGCGCCGAGGCGCGCAACATCCGGTAGCGCAACTCCTTGTAGACGTAGTCCGCAAGCGGAATCGTGGGCCGCGGTGAGTCGAGGAAGAACGGGTTGCCGCCGAGCTCTCGGATTGTCGGGTCGTAGCGAACGAGCGGCCAGTGGCCGGAGTTGACGGCCCGCTTCTGCTGGTCGAGGCCCTTGCTCATGTCGATGCCGTGGGCGATGCAATGGCTGTAGGCGATGACGAGCGAGGTGCCGTCATACGCCTCCGCCTCGCGCAACGCCCGCAAGGTCTGCTGCGCGTCAGCACCGAAGGCAACCCGCGCGACATACACGCTTCCGTAGGCGATCGCCTGGAGTGCAAGGTCCTTCTTGGCCACGGTCTTTCCGGCCGAGGCGAACTTGGCGACCGCCGCCAACGGGGTTGCCTTCGACGACTGTCCACCGGTGTTGGAGTAGACCTCCGTGTCCATGACGAGGATGTTGACGTTGCGTCCGCTGGCAAGGACATGGTCCAGGCCACCGGAGTCGATGTCGTACGCCCACCCGTCGCCGCCGACGATCCAGACACTGCGGCGCAGCAGATGGTCGGCGACGCTGCGCAGATCCCGGGCGATGGGGTTGTCCATGCCCTCGAGCCGACCGATGAGTTCCTCGACCCGGCGACGCTGCGCAGTCAACTCGGACTCCCGAATCTGTGGGGCGCGCAGGATTCCGTCAACGAGTTCGTCACCGAGGTCGGGACGCAACCGTTCAAGCTGCTGCTGGGCCAACCGGCGGTGCAAATCGGCGGCGAGCTGAATCCCGAGCCCAAACTCGGCGTTGTCCTCAAAGAGACTGTTCGACCAGGCCGGACCGCGGCCCTGCGCGTTGGTGGTCCAGGGCGTTGTCGGCAGGTTCCCGCCATAGATCGACGAACAGCCGGTCGCATTGGCAACGGTGAGCCGTTCACCGAACAGTTGGCTGAGCAGCTTGAGGTACGGCGTCTCGCCACATCCGGCGCACGCCCCCGAGAACTCGAACAGGGGCTGGAGGAACTGGGCGCCCCGGACCGTGCCGAAGTCGACCCGGGCCCGCTCATTCATCGGGAGCGTCTCGAAGAAGTCGACGTTGGTCGGTCCGGCGTCAATGACAGTCTCGACGTCGACCAGGTTGATGGCCTTGCGGGCCGACCCGGGGATCGGCATGACCGGGCAGGCCTCGACACACAGGCCACAGCCGGTGCAGTCCTCCGCATAGACCTGCAGGGTGTAGCGGCTGCCGGGCAGGCCGGCCGCGTTCAGCGGAGCTGACTCGAAATGCTCGGGCGCCGCACCGAGTGAGCCGGCGTCATAGAACTTCGAGCGGATCACACTGTGCGGGCACACGAAGGCACAGTTCCCGCACTGAATGCACCCGCTCGGATCCCATTGTGCGACCAGCTCCGAGACCCGTCGCTTTTCGTATGCCGTCGTGCCGCTCGGAAAAGTCCCATCGACCGGCATGGCGCTGACGGGCAGTTCGTCGCCTCGTCCGGCCATCATCTCCGCGGTCACATGGCGAACGAAGTCTGGCGCATCGGCGGGGACCAGGGGACGTGCCGCACGCGTCGAGGTCGCCGTGGCCGGGATGGGCACCTCATGAAGTTGAGCCAACGTGGCGTCGACAGCGAGCTCGTTGCGACGCACCACTTCGGGGCCGCGCCGACCGTAGGTCTTGCGGATCGCCGCCTTCACCGCCTCGACAGCCTCATCTCGGGGCAGGACGCCGGAGATGGCAAAGAAGCAGGTCTGCAGGATGGTGTTGGTGCGGCCCGGCAGGCCAGCCTCTCGGGCGACGGTCCCCGCGTCGATCGCGTACACCCTTAGGCCCTTGGCAAGGATTTGATCCTGTGCGGAGCGGGACAACGCGTCCCAGACCTGGTCAACGGCGAGGGGCGCGTTGAGGAGGAGCACCCCCCCGGGTCGCGCGACCCCGAGCACGTCAAGCTTGTCGAGCAACCCGAACTGGTGGCAACCAACGAAGCCGGCACCCGAAACGAGATAGGGCGCCCGAATTGGGTGCGGGCCGAACCTCAGGTGCGAGACGGTGCTCCCACCGGACTTCTTGGAGTCGTAAACGAAATACGCCTGGGCGAAGCGTGCGGGGTCGGCACCGAGGATCTTGATCGTGTTCTTGTTGGCGCCGACAGTCCCATCGGACCCCAACCCGAAGAAGACAGCTCGCAGAGTCTGGTCGTCTTCGATGTCGAGGCTCGAGTCGAAGTCGATCGAGGTGTGGCCCACGTCGTCGGTGATCCCGACGGTGAACCCGGTCGGCGGGCGCGGGGCAGCGATCGCGGCATACACCCCCGCCACCATCGCCGGCGTGAACTCCTTGCTGGACAACCCGTAGCGGCCACCAACGATCCGGGGCATTTGCGCAATCCGGCCGTCCGCGAAGGCCGTCGACAGGGCCGCGACAACGTCGAGATAGAGCGGCTCCCCGGCACTGCCGGGCTCCTTGGTGCGGTCGAGGACGGCGATGACCCGGGTCGAGCTGGGCAGGGCCGCAAGCAATGCCTCGGTGGGGAAGGGCCGGTAGAGCCGCACGCGCGCCACCCCAACCTTCTCTCCGTTCGCGACGAGATGTTCCACGGTCTCGGCCACCGTTTCGCCACCAGAACCCATCAGGACCAGGACTCGCTCGGCCTGCGGGTGGCCGGCGTACTCCACGAGGCCGTACTGGCGGCCTACGGCGGCGGCAAGCTCGTCCATGACGTCCTGGACGATCCCTGGGGTCGCCGCATAGAACGGATTGACCGTTTCGCGTCCCTGGAAGTAGACGTCGGGGTTTTGCGCGGTACCGCGGATAACGGGGCGTTCGGGCGACAGTGCCCGGGCCCGGTGTTCTCGGACCCGCTCTTCGGGCACCAGGGCACGCAGAACGTCGTCCTCGATGAGTTCGAGGGTGTTGACCTCGTGCGAGGTGCGGAAACCGTCAAAGAAGTGGACGAAGGGAACCCGGCTGCGCAACGTCGCGGCGTGGGCGATGAGCGCGAAGTCGTGGGCTTCCTGGACTGAGGCCGAGGAGAGCAACGCGAACCCGGTCTGGCGGACGGCCATGACGTCTTGGTGGTCGCCGAAGATCGACAAGCCCTGCGCAGCAAGGGATCTCGCCGCGACGTGCAGGACCGTCGAGGTCAACTCTCCGGCGATCTTGTACATGTTGGGAATCATGAGCAGCAAACCCTGTGAGGCGGTGAAGGTCGTGCTGAGGGCGCCGCCTTGCAGGGCGCCGTGGAGGGTGCCGGCGGCGCCACCTTCACTCTGCATCTCGATGACCGTGGGGATGGTTCCCCACACGTTGGTGCGCCCCTGGCTTGACCACTCGTCGGCGAGCTCGGCCATGGTCGAGGAGGGGGTGATCGGATAGATCGCGCACAACTCGGAAAGTCGGTGGGCGACGTGGACTGCGGCCTCGTTGCCGTCAATTGTCGTGCGCATCTCAGGCCTCCGGAATCATGTCGATGGCGTGGACCGGGCACTGTCGTTGGCAGGTTCCGCAACCGGTGCATTTGTCGTAGTCGAAGCGGTAGCGATGTCCGACACCGAGTTTGATGACGGCGTCTTCCGGGCAGGAACCGAGACAGCCATCGCATTCGAAGCAGTTGCCGCACGAGAGGCATCGACCCGCCTCGTACTCGGCCTCGGTCGGCGTCAACCCGGCAACCACCTCGTCGAAGGCGCGGACGCGGTCCCGGGGGTTCAAGGCTGCTTGCTCTTGCTGACCGTGGTCCCCGAAATACCACAGGTGCAGCTTGTCGAGGTCGGCGACCGGGTGTTTCGGCTCGTGGCGATACGCCGCGCCACCAAGCCAGGAATCGATCGCCTTGGCGGCCTTCTTGCCATGCCCCACGCCGACGGTCACGGTGCGTTCGCTGGGGACGGCGTCGCCGCCGGCGAAGATCCCAGGTGCCCCGGTCATCAACGTCACCGGGTCGACCTGAACGACGTCACCGTCGAAGGTGACGCCTGCCAGGGTGCGCAGGAACGCGGTGTCGCTCTCTTGGCCGAGGGCGAGGATGACGGTGTCCGCAGCGAGCGTTTCGAATTTCCCGGTGCCGCGGGGGCGCCCTGAGTCGTCGAGCTCTTGGATTTCGACGGTGAGTTCTCGCGCCTCCATCGAGGAGATCGTCCGAAGCCAGTTGATGGTGATGCCCTCTTCCTCCGCGTCCCGGGCTTCCTCGTCGTGGGCGGGCATCTGGTCGCGGGTGCGCCGGTAGACGATGATCGTGTCGTCGGCGCCGAGTCGGCGGGCGACGCGGGCCGCGTCCATCGCCGTGTTACCGCCGCCATAGACGGCGACGCGGCCGGTGAGTTCTTGGTGTTCACCTTCCTCGACGCCACGCAGGAACGAGACGGCGTCGAGGACGCGGCTCGCATCGCCGTTGGGGATGTCGACCCGCTTGGACAAGTGGGCACCCACAGCGACGAACGCCGCGTCGAAGCCGTCGGCCATCTCGGCGGCGAGATCGGCGACCGGGTGGTCCTGCTCGAACGTCACCCCGAAATCGCGGAGGCGGTCGATCTCCGCGTCGATCACCGGCCGCGGCAACCGGTAGGCCGGGATGCCGTAGCGCATCATGCCGCCGGGGAGGGGGCTGTTGTCCCGAACCGTCACGGCATGGCCGAGGCGGGTCAGGTGGTAGGCCGCCGAGAGGCCGCTCGGCCCGGCGCCGACAACGAGGACGTGTTTGCCTGTGGCCGGCGGCGGGGCGGCAAACGTCCAGCCCGCGGTGATCGCGAGGTCGCCGAGGAAGCGTTCGACGGCGTGGGTGGACACGGGGCCGTCCATGAGCGCGCGATTGCAGACCGTCTCGCACGGGTGGTAGCAGACCCGGCCATGGATCGCCGGGAACGGATTGTCTTGAGTGAGTTGCCGCCACGCGAGTTCGTGGCGGCCTTTCATGGCCAGCGCAAGCCACGCTTGGATGTTCTCGCCGGCGGGGCAGCCGGCGTTGCAGGGCGGCAGCAGGTCGACGTACAGCGGGCGCTTGGTCCGCACGGGACCCGACCGGGCACGGCCCGAGCCGAGCGCTGAGAGCGGGGCGAGGTCGTGCTCGCGTTCGTTCACCAAGAGCCTCCTGACGGGGCGACACCGGTCGGCGCCGGCACTCGTTTGTCGATAATCGACCCTAAGAGCTTGACCCGTCGGGCACACCTGAGGCAACCCTCAGCGCCCCTTGCGCGCACCACACTCGACCGGCGCGATGCCGTGCCGTTTGGTCGCGAATTGGGCGCTCACGGTGGGCCGAATTGGGCGCTCACGGTGGGCCGCGGAGGAAGGCCGCTCCAGCGGTGCACTCTTAGGTGGGCCACCCCTGCGTACCGACCCCGGAAACAGGCACGGCGATCGTGCTAACGCAGCCATCGGCGTAGGTAATCCTGATCAGCGCCTCCGTGGCCCCGAAAATCTCGAATGCAAGACCCGCGGTAGGACCCAAATACCTCCAATTCCACGTTGCCGTCGCAGTCGGAGCATTGATCACCTCGACGGGCCCCCACAAAGAATAGTCATATTCACGCCAAACTCGCTCCACAAGACCACTGTCCACGAAGATCTCAACTGTCGCGTCAACACGAAAGAGGTGCGCTTTTAACTGAAGGATGGGACCAACCGGTTTACACCGGACGTCGTTGGGGTCGGCGTCTGCCGACTCGCACGCTTGCCAATAGTCCCGCACCTGCTGTGGTTCGGCAATGCTAACATAGACGACGCCATCATGGCAGGGATACGTCACGGTCGGCGACCCGAGACCGGACAACGGCACCGAGAAGAACCGTGTGCCGCAACCAGCATGTTGTGCGTCCACAGTCGCCGTCGTCGCCCCGGCGATCTCAAAGCCAGCCGCCCAACCATCCTGATAATTCCAAAAGCCCCCACTCTCCGCACCTCCAACCATGAGATCAATCGAATACTCTGATTCGCGATGCCAAGTGGTCCCCCCTGGCCATCGAGACCATACCCGTTTCACTTTGCCCGGATCAGCAGCAACTGAGGCCATGACAGCGAGAGACTGTGACGTTGAGACAATTTCCGGCGGAACATCCGGGGGAATGGTCAACATCAGAATCGGCCCAGCAGGCTGACAAATCGGATCACCCGCGAACGTTGGGTCATTCCCGGGATCGCACCACACCTCTGGATGCAACAACTGCGCAGGCTCGGCAACGGTAGCCACCATATAGTCCGTGAGACAGACGCGAGGGACTGAGCCCGCGAGCACCGGCGCAGCCCCGGCAACCACCAACGCCGGAGTCGTCCACGCCAACCCTCGCGTCAGGACCCGCCTTGAAACCACGCCGTCCACTGACACCTGATCAGAACCCATTCCGCTCCTTCCAGAGCAACGTTGACACCCAGTAGCGTGAGTCTCGCGCCAACCTACGCCACGCACGACCACGGGCGTGGTCCGCCCGGGACCCGACCGGGCGCGGCCCGAGCGATGACAGCGGGCAAGGTCGGGCTCACGTCCGTTCACCGGGAGACTCCTGACGGGGCGACACGGGTCGGCTTGTGCGCACCACACTAGACCGGCGGGATACCGTGCCGTTTCGTCGCGAAATGGCGCTCACGGTGGGCCGCGTAGGAAAGCCGCGCCAGCAGCTCCGCACGCAACGCATCGGCTTCGATGATCTGGTCGAGCACGAGGTCTGCGGCGAGACGTTCGAGGTCGACGTCCTCCTCGTATTCGCGGCGGCGGTCCGCGACGAACTCCGCACGCGCGGCCACTCCCTCGGACGACTCGATATCGGCGATCTTGTTGGCGTACACCGCATTCACTGCCGCCTCCGGGCCCATCACCGCGATCCGGGCCGTCGGCAACGCGAGTGTGGCGTCGGGCGCGAACCCGGGCCCGCCCATGGCATACAGCCCCGCGCCATAGGCCTTGCGGACAATCACGCAAAACTGGGGAACCGTCGCCGAAGCCACGGCCGACACCATCTTGGCGCCGTGGCGGATGATCCCCCCGCGCTCGACCTCGGAGCCGATCATGAAGCCCGGTACGTCGGCGAGATAGAGCAGCGGAATCGAGAAGGCATCGCACAGCCAGATGAACCGGGCCGCCTTGTCGGCGCTGTCGGCAAAGAGCACGCCGCCCTTAACCGCCGAGTTGTTGGCGACGATACCGACACTCTCCCCCGCCATCCGCCCGAGTCCGATCACCAGCTCCGCGGCGAACAGTGGCTTAATCTCAAAGAAGCTGTCGGCGTCAACGAGCCCGTCGATAACCGCGCGGATGTCAAAAGGCTGGCTCTCCCGCTCCGGGACGGTATGCCGCGTCAGCGGCGCGGCCGGGTCCTCCCGCTGGTACGTCGGCAGCGGTGATCGCCAGTTCTGCGGGACGTAGGAAAAGTAGAGCTTGGCGAGTTCGATCGCCTCGGCGTCGTCCTGGGCGAGGAGGTCGCCGACGCCCGAGACGGTGCAGTGCATCCGCGCACCTCCCATCTCCTCGAGCGAAACCGTCTCGCCCACAACCATTTCCGCCATCCGCGGGGACCCCAGATACATCGACGCGTTGCCTTCGACCATGATGACGATGTCGGTGAAGCTCGGGATGTAGGCACCGCCGGCGGCGCTCGGCCCGAAGAGGCAGCAGATCTGCGGCACCTTGCCCGAGAGGGCCACCTGGTTGTGAAAGATGTGCCCAGCCCCGCGCCGCCCGGGGAACATCTCCACCTGGTCGGTGATCCGCGCTCCCGCGCTGTCGATAAACCAGAAGATGGGCAGCTCCTCACGGAGCGCCATTTCGGTGGCGCGAACGATCTTCTCGACGGTCCGCGAGCCCCACGAGCCGGCCTTGACCGTGGGGTCGTTGGCGATGACGATGACGGGTCGCCCCTCGACCCGGCCGCGCCCGGTCACGACGCCATCGGCCGGCAATCCGGATGCCAACGCATTGGCGAATCGGCCGTCCTCGACGAAGCTGCCATCGTCGATCAGGAGCGAAATCCGGTCGCGGACATACAGTTTGCCTTGCTTGTCGAGTTTCGCCTGGGCGGCCTGCGGCGCACGTTGCGACGCCAGGTATGCCGCGGCGAGCCGCTCCCGGACATCCGTCACCTTGGGGTCGCTCCCGGCGTCGGCGCCGACAGCAAAGGGGGGCGAGCCATCGACGGGAGGCTGCGCGTTGACGGGGGGTTGCGGCATGCTTGTCACTCTGCCAGGTGGCTCAGGCGACCGGGAGGCCAACGGCCCGGGCGATGACCATCCGCTGGACCTCGGAGGTGCCCTCGCCGATTTCGAGGATCTTGGCGTCCCGATAGAACCGCGCGACCGGATAGTCCTCCATGAAGCCGTTACCGCCGAAGACCTGGGTAGCGATTCGGGTCGCGCTGACGGCGGCCTCAGTGGAATAGAGCTTGGCAATGGACGCCGCCCGCTTCACCTCCGCGACGGAGCGCCGGCCGGCATCTAACTCGTCCTTCAGCCAGGCAGCCTTGTAGGTGAGCAGGCGGGCCGACTCGACCATGACGGCGAGGTCGGCCACGGGGAAAGCGACCCCTTGGTTGGCCCCAATGGGGCGGGCGAACGCGGTGCGGGTCGCGGCATACGCGGTCGTTTCCTCAAGCATCCGCTGGAGCAATCCGAGCGCGAGTGCGGAGATGGCGATGCGGCCGTCATCGAGAATCTTGAGGAACTGCTTGAACCCGTGGCCCTCCCGGCCGAGGAGGTTGCCGACCGGCACCCGCGCGCCGGTGAAGGTGAGGCCGTGGGTGTCGGAGACGTTCCAGCCGAGCTTGTTGTAGGCCGGCTCGACCGTGAATCCCGGCGTGCCCGACGGAATCATGATCGCCGAGAGCTGCGGCTTGCCCTCCGCATCGAGACCGGTGCGAGCGGTCACTGTGAAGACCGAGGTGATTGCGGTCCCGGAGTTGGTGATGAAGGCCTTGGCCCCGTCGACAACCCACTCGTCTCCGTCGCGAACCGCCGTGGTGCGACTCGCCGCGGCGTCGGATCCGGCCTCCGCCTCGGTCAGGCCGAAGCCAGCCAGCGCCCGACCGGAGACCAGGTCGGGGAGCCATTTCTCCTTCTGCGCGTCGCTGCCGAAGGTGAGGATCGGATTGATGCCGAGGCCGACTCCCGCCGAGAGGGTGATCCCAATCGACTGGTCGACGCGTCCGAGTTCCTCGATGGCGACGCACAGCGCGGTGAAGTCGCCGCCCCCACCGCCGTACTTCGTCGGGACGACGAGACCAAAGAGGCCGAGGTCGCCCATCTTGGGGATCAAGGCGACCGGGAAATGGTGATCGCGGTCCCACCCGGCGATGTGCGGGGCGATCTCGGCGGCGGCAAACTCACGCACCACCTGACGGAAGTCCTCATGGTCGGCGCTCAACTCGAACATCCGTGGTCCTTTCCTGCACCAGCCCGCTGGCGCGGTGGCATACCGCCAACGTAGGCCACCTCCTCGAGCGCCAACCGGCGACCTCACCGTGATCGCACCCAATTCAGGCCCAACCCTTCATTTCATCAACTTAAGGCGTTAACCTGAACTCGTGTTTGTCATCACCGCCGATCAGGTGCGCAGTGTCCGCACCGGTGACCGTGTTCCCGCGGCGCTCGATGCCCTCGCCGCGCTAGGGGGCTCTGCCGGCGGCGTCGTGCGCGCGTTCGAGCGCACGGTGGGCGATGAAATCCAGGCCGTCGTCAGCTCGGCCGAAACCGTCGTCGACGTGGTGACGACGCTGACCCGTGAGGGTGGGTGGCGCATCGGGATCGGCATCGGGCCCGTGGACCGGCCCCTGCCCCGCTCCACCCGGGCCGCCACCGGCCCCGCATTTCTCCTTGCCCGCGAGGCCATCACGGCCGCCCGCGGCGCCAGCGCCCAACTTGCCGTTTGCTCCGCGGCCGATGGGCGCACCAAGGCGGCGGCCACGGACATGGATGGGCGCAGCAAGGCTGCGGCCACGGACATCAGGGGGCGCTCCAGCACTTCGGACACCGCTGTCGGTGGGCATAACTACGCTTCGGGGGACGCACTCGACCGGCCGGGCGAGCTGGCCGAAGGCGTCCTGTGGCTGCTTATCGCGACGCTCCGCCGTCGCACAAACGAAGGGTGGATCGTTGTGTCGGCAATCGAGTCGACGGGCTCCGGCAAGGCGGCCGCCGCACGCTTGAAGATCTCCCCGTCGGCTGTCAGCCAACGTTTGAACCGGGCCGCCTGGCCGGAGGCGCGTCGGGGGGCCACGGCAGCCGCGGCGCTGCTAACCGTTGCGGACCGGGAGTCCGCGGAGGGCGGCCCCCGATGATTCACCTGACCGCTCTCCACGCCGCCAGTTACTCCAGCGCTCATGCTCTCACCGGTGCTGGCTTCCCTGGCCGGGACGCGCACGGCGTCGCTCATGTCCTCAGCGGCGCGGGCGCGCACGTCGTCACTGGTGCTCTCGCCGGCGCTGGCATGCGCGTCGTCGAGGTCGCGGTGGTCGCCGCGGCCGGGGTGCTTGCCCTCGCCGCAGGAGGTCTTGTCGTCGGGGCGCTGTTCCGGCGCATCGATGCGGCAAGCCAGCCGACAGCCGGCGGACCGGCGCCCTCGATCGTCGCCGCGGGCCGGATCCTGCGCGGTGGCGCATGGATTGGGGTGCTGGAACGCCTCACCGTCTATTCGAGCCTGATCGCCGGGTGGCCCGAGGGCATCGCCATCGCTCTCGCGCTCAAGGGCCTGGCCCGGTACCCCGAGCTGCAGGCCAAAACCTCGGCGGCGGCCGAGCGGTTCATCATCGGCACCTTCATCAGCGTGTTGTGGGCGTGCGCGTGTGCGGGACTCGCTCACTGGGTGCTGGGTCGCCTCCACTAAGGACGACAATCATGGGTATGCCGCCTGCCACCGCCCCCGTCGCGGTCATCCCGCGCTTCAGCTCGGTCGATGACGTCGCCGAGCGTCTCGCTGCCACCGGCTACCTCGCCTCGGATGCGATTGCGACCACCGTCTTCCTCGCCGACCGACTCGGGAAGCCGTTGCTTATCGAGGGCCCGGCCGGCGTGGGCAAGACCCAACTCGCCAAGGCTGTTGCGTCGGCGATCGACGGCGAGCTCATTCGGCTGCAGTGCTACGAGGGCGTCGATGAGGCCCGGGCGCTGTACGAGTGGAATCACGCCAAGCAGCTCTTGCGGATCACGGCCGAGCAGGGTTCGGCCTGGGATCAGGTGCGCTCCGACATCTTCACCGCGGAGTTCCTGCTTCCTCGGCCGCTGCTTCGTGCCGTCCAGGCGGAAGGCGAGGCGGTCCTTCTCGTCGACGAGTTGGACAAGGCTGAAATGGAAGTCGAGGGGCTCCTCCTGGAAATCCTCGGCGACTTCCAGGTGACGGTCCCCGAGCTGGGGACCATCACGGCCGAACGCGCACCCTTTGTCGTCTTGACGTCCAACGCGACCCGCGAGTTGTCCGAGGCGTTGCGCCGCCGCTGCCTGTTCCTGCACATCGATTACCCGAGCGCGGACCTGGAACAGCGGATCCTCTCCGCGCACGTGCCCGGCCTCTCGGACGCCCTCGCCGAGTCAGTGGTCCGACTTGTCGGACGGCTGCGGATGATGAAACTGCGCAAGGCTCCGTCCGTGGCCGAGACCGTCGACTGGGGACGCACCCTCGTTGCCCTCGGCGCGGACGATCTGTCGCCCGCAGCGTTGCGCGATCACCTCGGGGTGTTGCTCAAGCACCAAGACGACATTGTCCGAGCCCGTGACGCCCTGGGCCTTGACCGGGACACGCTCTGACCGCAATGGGCCCCACTGCGCCCACGCCGTCCGCGTCAACGCCGGCTGCGCCCACGCCGGCCGCGCCGCCCGCCGGGCCCGCCACTCCCCTCGCGCCGACGCCCGCCACGCCGGCGTTGGGGCCGCGGCTCGTCGCCTTCGCGAGTGCGTTGCGTGGGCACGGCGCGGTCGTCGGCACGAGCGACGTCATCGACGCGGGTGGAGTCATTGCCGTCCTTGGCCTCGCCGAGCGTGAGCGCCTGCGCGAAGGCCTGGCCGCGGCGCTGCTCCGCCGGGGCGGACATCGGCCGATCTTCGATGACCTCTTCGATGTCTACTTCCCGGCGGCGGTCGGGGCGAGGATGACCACGGCAACCCACCTCGTGCGCGCCGAGGCGTCGCCGGAGCCCGGGCACCTGGGCGAGGCCGGCCGCATCCCGTGGGACACCCCGGACCCGCGCACGCCAGCCGAGCGACGGGAGCTGGCGGCGGCCTTGCGGGCCGAGCTTGAGGCCGCGCTCGCCACCGGCGACGAGCGGCTGCTCGCCGCTCTCGCGGCGCGCGTTGTCGACCTCCTCGGGCGACTACCGAACCACTCCACGCTTGGGGGCTTCTCGGCAGCCCAGGCGCTCGATGCGTTAGCCCCCCAAACGGCGATCGCGGGTGCGCACGCCCTGGTTGCCGCCGCAACCGCTGCCGACGCGGGCGGGGCGGGCGCCAACGGGCCCGGCGATGAGCCCGGAAACGGCAATCGGCCCGGCAATGGCGGCGGAAGCGGCCCCGGCGGCGGGCCGCGCTTCGCCGACCGGTTCGCCCGCGACGAAGTGCGCGACCAGGTCGCCGCCTTCCGACGGTCGGTCGAGGTGGAGACACGGCGGCGCAATGCCGAGATCCGCGGCGTGGAACGCATCGGCCGGTATGCCGTGCGCACGCCCGCCGAGTTCACCTCGTTCGTCCTCGCGGGACCGGCCGAGTTGGCGGAACTGCGACGCACGATCACGCCACTCGCGCGCAAGCTCGCCACTCGCCTCGCGGCCCGGCGCCGCCTTGGCCGGGGGGCACCTATCGACATCCGGCGCACCCTGCGTCGATCGATGGCCACCGGTGGGGTGCCGATGCGCCCGGCCTATCAGCGGCGCGCCCGCACCCGGATCGACCTCGTGTTGGTATGCGATATGTCGAGTTCAGTCGCGGGGTTTTCCCGGTTCACGATCCTCCTTATGCAGGCGCTCGCTGCGCAGTTTCGGCGGGTGCGGATCTTCGGATTCGTCAACGTCGTCGATGAACTCACCGACATCATCACTGCAGCGCCGCCGGGGGCTGACCTCGCCGACGCCTTCAACGATGTCGCCCGGATGACCCGCTGGCATCGCAACAGCGACTATGGCAGCGCGTTGCAGGACTTCGCGCAGCACCATCTCGACGCAATCGGGCACCGCAGCGTGGTCCTCATCCTTGGTGACGCCCGCACGAACCACACCGACCCGGGCCTGCCCGCCCTGCACGCGATCGCCGAGCGGGCTCGGTCGGTCGTGTGGCTCAACCCCGAACCAGAACGGCAATGGGATTCCGGTGACTCGGTGGCCCGGCGCTACGCGGAGGTCGTCGACATGTACGAGTGCCGCAATCTCCACCAGCTTCGCCACTTCGTCACCAGGTTGCTGCCGATCTGACCCCGGGAACCAGGGTCGGCGAGCGCGGCGGATCGTCGATCCGGTCACACAGGCGACCTCTCGGCCCAGCAGCCCGAGAGTCGATCGACCTCACGCGCTAGGCTCCGAATCATGCCGATCTCCAAGGTGCTCATTGCCAACCGCGGCGAAATTGCCGTCCGCATCGCCCGCGCCTGCAAGGACGCTGGTCTCGGCTCGGTCGCCGTCTATGCCGACCCCGACCGGGACGCCCTCCATGTGAAGGTGGCCGACGAGGCGTATGCCCTCGGCGGCAGCACACCGGGCGACTCCTACCTGCGCCAAGACAAGCTCCTCGACATCGCCAAGCAGGCTGGTGCTGACGCCGTGCACCCGGGGTACGGGTTCCTTGCCGAGAACGCCGGATTCGCGCAGGCTGTCATCGACGCGGGCCTGATTTGGATTGGGCCGGGCCCCGAAGCCATCGACTCCCTCGGCGACAAGGTCAAGGCGCGCCACATCGCGCTCGCCGCCAATGCTCCCCTGGTTCCCGGAACCAAGGACCCTGTCAGTGGGCCCGACGAGGTCGTCGCGTTCGCGAAGGAACACGGCTTGCCGGTTGCCATTAAGGCGGCCTACGGGGGTGGCGGTCGCGGCCTCAAGGTGGCCCGCAACCTTGACGAAATCCCCGAGCTCTTTGAATCGGCCGTCCGGGAGGCGGTCACCGCCTTCGGTCGTGGCGAGTGCTTCGTCGAGCGCTTCCTCGATCACCCGCGGCACGTCGAGACCCAGTGCCTCGCCGACCAGCATGGCAATGTCGTCGTCGTCTCCACCCGCGACTGTTCGCTTCAGCGCCGCAACCAGAAGCTCGTCGAGGAGGCCCCGGCGCCCTTCCTTTCCGAGGCGCAGCACACCGAGTTGTTGCGCGCGTCGAAGGCCATCCTCCAGGGCGCCGGCTATGTCGGCGCCGGGACCTGCGAGTTCCTCATCGGCCCGGCGGGCGACATTTCCTTCCTTGAGGTCAACACCCGCCTCCAGGTCGAGCACCCGGTCACCGAGGAGGTCACCGGCGTCGACCTGGTCCGCCAGCAGTTCCGGATCGCCAACGGCGAAGCGCTCGATTTCACCGACCCCGAGCCGCATGCGCATTCCATCGAGTTCCGCATCAATGGCGAGGACGCCGGGCGCGGCTTCCTGCCCGCCCCGGGAACCGTGACGAAGATGGTTGTCCCGCAAGGTCCCGGCGTGCGCTGGGATGCCGGCATCGTTGAGGGCGACAGCATCGCGGGGGCGTTCGACTCGATGATCGCCAAGCTCATCGTCACCGGAGCGACCCGCGCCCAAGCCCTCGATCGGGCCCGGCGCGCACTCGACGAGCTGGTGATCGACGGCATGCCGACGGTCACCCCCTTCCACCGGGCGGTCGTGCGCAACCCAGACTTCGCCCCGGCCGACCCCAACGAACCGTTCTCCATTCATACCCGCTGGATTGAGACGGACTTCGTCAACGACATCCCCGCGTATGCCGGTGGGTCGGCTGCCGAGGCCGACGAACCTGCCGAGCGCCAGACCATCGTCGTCGAGGTCGGCGGCAAGCGCCTTGAAGTTGTCCTTCCCGGCGGCCTCTCGTTTGGTGGCGGGGGCGGGGGATCCGCCAAGAAGAAGGCCCCTCGTCGATCGGGTGCCGGCAAGGCCGCCGCTGCCGCGTCGGGTGACTCGCTGACGGCCCCGATGCAGGGCACGATCGTCAAGGTTGCCGTCGAGGAAGGCCAGCACGTCGAAGCGGGCGAACTCGTCCTGGTCCTTGAGGCCATGAAGATGGAACAGCCGATCAACGCCCACAAGGCGGGAACGATCACTGGCCTCAGCGCAGAGGTCGGAGCCACCGTGACCAACGGCGCCGTGCTTGCGGAAATCAAGGACTGAGCGCACGTCACCGGCGGGGGGTGGGCCGATCTGGCCCACCCCCCGCCGTCACATCCAGGGGCACCCTGGAAGACCCCGGCGAGCGCAGGCAACCTTTTGCGGCATACCTGCGTGTGTGCTTATGACCACGAAGAGTGACCACGAGGGGACGCACGATGTTTGGACTGGCGAAGGCGACGAGGGACGCGGAATTCAGCGCGTTCGTCGTGGCGGCGCAAAAGCCACTCGTGCGGATGGCGTACGCCCTCACGGGCGATCCGAGTTCGGCTCGGGACTTGGTGCAAGAGGCGCTGCTCAAGACCTACCTCGCGTGGGGGCGCATCGACACCGATAACGCCCTCGCTTACACCCGACGGATCCTCGTCAATCAGCGCATCGACACCTGGCGGCGCACCCGCAAGGAGACCGCCACCGACACTCTGCCCGAGAGCGCCATTGACGACGCGAGCGGAACGGTTGACCACCGCGACCAGCTCGTTCGCCTGCTGGCAACGCTCCCCGAGCAGCAGCGCAAAGTTGTTGTCCTGCGCCACTATGGCGATCTCAGCGAAGCCGATGTCGCCGACGCCCTCGGCATCTCGATCGGCAGCGTCAAGAGTGCCTGCTCCCGCGGCCTCGCCGCCCTCCGCTCCCACGCCAGCGCCGCCACCGAAGGGGGCCCGCGATGAATCTCGACAGCTTCGATCGCACTCTGCAAGATGATCTCCACCGGGCCCTCGCCGACACCGAACTGCCCTCCCTCGACCCGGACGCGCTCGTTGCCACCGGGGGGCGGTTGCTGCGGCGCCGAAATCGCACCCGTGCGCTGACGGGCGTTGCGGCCGCGGTTGCTGTCGCTCTCGGCGGGTATGCCGCACAGGGCAACTTTGTGCGCGACGCCGCACCCAACCCGCCCGCGAGTCAAACCGCCACGGACACGGCAAGCCCCACGGCCCCGGTCACCACGGTGCTGGAAAGACTCAGCGGTGTCGCGGCCGGGACGTCGGCCGCCCCGGGCGATCCAGTCCCCGGACCGACGCACTTCGCCGTCACCGTGTCGCCGGTGACCGCCGACGGGCAAGACCTCACCTACTCGGTGGTCGCCGACGACGGCACGCTCACAGCAATGGGTGGCTCGTCAACGGTCGGTCTGGACCGCAACGCCGTCACCTGGGGAACCAGTGGGCCACTCAGTCACGCCATTGTCGGGATCCTGCCCGCGGCGGCGCGCGACTTCACGATCGTGACCCCTGACGATCCCTCGAGAAGTGGTGGGTCGGAGAGCACCCGGGCGATCCTCCCTGGCACGGGTTGGCAAGCCTTCGCGGCGAAATTCGAGGAGGCGGCCGACGTTGAGGCGATCACGGACATCCTGTGGGTCGACGCCAGCGGCGTCGTGCACGACAAGTCCGGCGCACTCGTCCCCTCGGTGACGCTCACCGACCGGGACGCCACCACCGTGTATCTCGCGGAATCCGCCGATGTCATGGGGACCTTCTCCGCGGGGGGTGGCAGCAACGGACGGGTCTGGCTCAGCACGACCCGCGCCGCGAGTAAGCACCCCGTCCTCGCGGTATCCAGCGGCGGCGAGACCAGGTTGTCCGGACTCTTCGCCATGCTCATCCCCAGTGGCTCCCTCGACCCCGAGCTCGTCCCGGCTGCTGGTCTGACGTCGAGTTCGACGCCGCAGATCGCGGAGTTTCCCGGCACCGGCCAGGCGATCCTCTGGGCCGACTTCGCGACCGATGGCCCGAACGTGCGGCCATTTGCGAAGGTCGCCTGGACCGAGCCCGGTGGGCAGCGCGTCACTGTGACGGACTACTGAGGGACGCGCCCCACCCGTCGGCCCTTATGGCCGGGTTCGGGTGGTCGGGCGCGTCCGGTCAGGCCTTGGCGCCGGGCCAGAACTTGTCGGCCAGCGGCACGGGACGGCCCGGCTGCTCGCCACCGCGCGCCTCGAGGTAATTGGCCTTGGGCACCATCACCTTGCGACGGAAGATGCAGACGACTTTGCCGTCCTGGTTGTACCCGATCGTCTCGACATAGACGACGCCGCGATCGTCCTTGCTGCTCGATTCCCACTTGTCGAGCACGGTTGTCTCGCCATAGAGGGTGTCGCCGTGGAAGGTGGGCGCAACGTGGCGCAGCGACTCGATCTCGAGGTTGGCAATGGCTTTGCCGGAGATGTCCGGGACGCTCATCCCAAGAAGGATCGAATAGACGTAGTTGCCGACGACGACGTTCTGGCCGAACTGGGTGGTCTCGCCCGCATAGTGCACGTCCAGGTGCAGCGGGTGATGGTTCATCGTCAACAGGCAGAACAGGTGGTCGTCGTACTCGGTCACCGTCTTTCCCGGCCAGTGCCTGTAGACCGCGCCGACCTCGAACTCCTCGTAACTGCGTCCGAACTGCACGGTTGTCTCCTTCGACTGGTGGCAAGTGGTTAGGGCTTCTATCCAACCGTGCGCCAGCGGCATACCCCGACCGTAGGCCGCGTGGAGTCCCTCACAGCCGCACCCGCATGCCCTCGGTCACGCGGTGGGCGCGCCCTCGGTCACGCGGGGGGGCGTGGCCCGGTCACGCCTCGGGCGTTGCCCGGGAGGCACGTTCCCGGTCGGCGAGGCTGTTGAGCAGGGCGACCGCGTCCGGGGCGCCGTCGACGGTCACGACAAAGGTCGAGTTGTCGCCGCGGCGCACTTCGATAGCCTCCCCGGCTCGCTGGACCACCCCGAACGCTCCCGAGAAGTTGCCTCGCAATCCCCAGCCCCCGAAGTCACGCAGCGGTCTGACGTCAATGACAGCGGCCTCGGCGACCTCCTCCAGCGGCACGTGGAAGCGAGGGAACCCGGTGATCGACCGAACATGCAACCCCGAGGAGCCGACGATGACCTGGAACGTTGTCATCGAGGCCACGGCGAGGACGACAAGACCCAAAATCATGAGCAACGCCAGGCGCGCGGTGGCGACGATCACGAGTCCGAGCATGGGAATCATGGCCAGGGCGAACACAACGTAAAGCCCCGTCGAGACCTTCGCCCAGGCCAACCAGTCGGCGCTCTGATCTTCACCGAGTACGGCCCGCGGGGCCGTTGCGGGCACCGGCTCAAGGGCGCGGGCGGCCCCAGGTACGGCGCCGGGAGTCAGCACGGCCCCCAGCCCCCCGAGGACGAGGCCGAGGACTAAGGCGATGGCAATGGCCCCGTCGATGCTCGGCGCGGACCGCGCGTCGGCCAGCCCCCGCTGGACCCACAAGGTGCCCGTGGTGAGAGTCGTGAGGAAAGTCGCCATGCCGCAGGCCAGCCCACCAGCGGCCCGCCGCATCAGAGGCGCTCGACGTGCGGCGATCCACAGCAGGCCACCGATCACGAGCGCCGCACCGGTGCCGACCAGCGGCAGCATCACGACCGCCGTGTCGCGCGCCGTGAAGCCGTCAACTCCCCGCAAACCCCAGTGGGTCGCGACCGGATCGGGCAAATCGTTTACCCACGAGCGGGCCAACAGGGCGCCCGCCAGTCCAATGAGAAGCGGCAGAACAAGCACGCTCATCGTGGTGCGCAGGCCTTTGGTCATGACGGCATTCCCTTCCTGACGAGGGCTACAGCCTCGTCCACGTCGAGGCCGGCGCGGCGGGCCGCGGCGACGTAGGCCGAGCATGCGGCATACGCGCCGGCGTTGCGTTGGCCGTGCGCGGTGATTACCGCGCCGCGTCCGCGACGCAACTCGATGAGGCCCTCGTCCCGGAGTTCCTGGTAGCCGCGCAGCACGGTGTGGAGGTTGATCCCCAAGCCGTCGGCGACGTCGCGGGCCGGCGCGAGCCGATCCCCCGCGCGCAAGTCACCATCGGCCATCGCACGCCGCACCGACGCCGCGACCTGCGCATAAATCGGCGACCGCGACGACTGGTCGATCCGAATGAGCACACTCACAGCATAGTTGTTCTAGTGCAAGGCAAATAACTTGAGCAGGTGGCACCATGGTCCGGTGAGTGAACAACAGCAGCACGCCGAAAACCGGGCCCGGCCGACCACCGACGAGTTTCGCGCATTTGTCCAGCGGGACTGGGCGCCACGTCCGAGCACGCTCCCCGCGCTGACCGAGGCGGCCCGGTATGCGGCGGCCCGCCGCGCCACCGTGAGCGCGCAGTTCCCGGGCGAACGTCTCATCATCCCGGCGGGGGGGTTGAAGGTGCGCAGCAATGACTGCGACTACGTCTTCCGCCCGCACTCGGCGTTCGCGCACCTCACCGGGGTGGGCGCCGACCGCGAGCCGGATGCGGTACTCGTCCTCGATCCGGTCACCGACGGCCACACGGCAGTGCTCTATTTTCGCCCGCTGGCCCCTCGCGACAGTGACGAGTTCTTCGGCGACGCCCGCTACGGCGAGTTCTGGGTGGGGGCGCGGCCGAGCCTCGCAGACATCGAGGCCGAGCTCGGGGTGACCGCCCGCCACATCGACGACTTCCTGCAGGCAACCACCAAGGACGCGGGTGCGGTGCGGGTGCGACTCGTTCGGGACGCCGAGCGGGACTTGACGGCGAGCGTCGACGCCGCACGAGTGGCCCAGGGCGTCGACCAGGGAGCCGCCGAGGTCGCCGATGACGAACTCGCCCATGCACTCTCGGTCCTTCGCCTGGTCAAGGACGACTACGAGATCGCGCAGATGCGCGCCGCCATCGCGGCCACCCAGGTTGGCTTCGAGGCAGTGATCGCCACCTTGCCCGAGGTCGTTGAACGCGGCCGAGGGGAGCGCTGGATCGAAGGGACCTTTGGGTTGCACGCGCGCCACCTCGGCAACGGCGTCGGCTACGACTCGATCTGCGCGTCCGGCGACCACGCAAACACCCTGCACTGGATCAAGAACACGGGCGACATCGCGCCCGGCGAACTGGTGCTCCTCGACGCCGGTGTCGAGGTTGATTCACTGTTCACCGCCGACATCACCCGGACCCTTCCGGTCGCCGGAACCTTCACGCCGGCCCAACGCGAGGTGTACGAGGCGGTGTATGCCGCCCAGCAGGCCGGGCTCGCAGCCGTCAAGCCGGGCAACACGTTCGGCGACATTCATGCCGCGGCGATCCGGGTGATCGCGGAGCACCTGCACGCCTGGGGACTCCTGCCCGAGGGCGTCGATGTCGAGGCGACGCTCGACCTCGAGCATGGCCAATACCACCGCCGGTGGATGGTTCACGGGACCTCGCACCACCTTGGGATCGACGTCCACGACTGCGCATTGGCGACGCGCGCCGAGTACATGGAGGCGCAGCTCCTGCCGGGGATGATCCTCACGGTGGAGCCAGGGCTCTACTTCAAGGCGAACGATCTCCTGGCGCCGCAACGCTTCCGCGGCATCGGCGTGCGGATCGAGGACGACGTGCTCGTCACGGCAGATGGCCACGAAAACCTCTCCGCCGGTATGCCGCGCCTCGCGGCCGACGTGGAGGCCTGGATCGCCGAGGTCCAGTCGCGGGGGCCCGTCAGCCTCGGGAAATGACGTCGAGGAGCAGCGCCTTGTCACACCCGGCGAACTGACCGCCGCCGCCGAGGATCATTTCGAGGAGCTGCGGCGGCTTCGGGAACGCCTCGGGGAGGGCCGCGTTGTAGGCCGCGTGTTCCTCCAAGGAAGCGACGGCACGCGAGAACGTCGCGGTGACGTCAACGAAGTGGGTGGGACGCGCGGACCCGACGAAACCGAGGTAACGCACACTCCACGGCTCGAAGCCCTCGGTGATGAGCTCCGGGAAGATCCAGCGGTTACCGGCGTCGGCAGCCGCGTCGAGGGTGGCGAGTCCGACGGCACGGTGGTCCGCCTGGTTGACCATGCCACCACCGAATCGGTCGTCATACGTCCCGGTGATGACAACGTCCGGGGTCCGCCGCCGGATTTCCCGAGCGATGTCGCGGCGCAGCTCAACGCCGTACTCGACGACGCCATCGCGGTGGGTGCCGAAGTCGACGTCGCCCACTCCGACGACCGCGGCGCTGGCCCGCTCCTCCGCCTCACGGAGCGGAGCTGCCTCTTGCGGTGACATGGTGTTGATGCCGGCCTCACCGCGAGTGAGCAGGAAGTAGGTGACTACCTTCCCGGCCGCCGTCCACGCGGCAACCGCCGCCGACAGGCCGTACTCGATGTCATCGGGGTGCGCGACAACGCACAGCACCCGCCCAAAATCGTCGGGGAACGGCGCAACGGGCGGGAGCACATTCGACGAGTCGGTCATACGGCCAATCTAGGCCAACGTGACCCCGCTCACGCTCCACCCAGCCCCGACGGTCACCGTCAGGGTCAGCTGGGGGTCGCGTCCGGGTGCCTCCTGGCGGGCCCGAGGCAGCCCGTGGACCAGACTCGACCGACATGATCACCGTTCAGTCCCTCACAAAGAAATACGGCGCACTCACCGCCGTCAACGACGTCTCGTTCACCGCGGGAAGTGGTCGGGTCACCGGGTTTCTTGGCCCAAACGGCGCCGGGAAGTCGACGACTCTGCGGATCATGGTCGGCCTCACCCCGCCAACCGCCGGGGTGACCGCGATCGACGGTCGCCTGTTCACCGACTTGGCCAACCCGGGGACGGAAGTCGGCGTGCTCCTCGATGCGTCCGCGCAGCACGCCGGGCGCACCGGTCGGGAAATTCTCACCCTCGCCGCACTGACAATGGGCCTCCCCAAGGGCCGCGTCGAAGAGATGCTCAACCTCGTCAGCCTCACCTCGGCCGAGGCCGATCGGCGGGTGCGCAACTACTCCCTGGGAATGCGCCAGCGCCTCGGCCTCGGAGCGGCCCTCCTCGGGGACCCCCACGTGTTGATTCTTGACGAGCCGGCCAACGGCTTGGACCCGGCGGGTATCCGCTGGATGCGCGACCTCCTGCGCGGGTTTGCGGACGATGGCGGCACGGTATTGCTGTCTTCCCACCTGCTGCACGAGATCGAAGTGATCGCCGATGACCTCGTCGTGATCGGTAACGGTCGGATCGTCGCCCAAGGCACCAAGGCGGACCTGCTCTCCTCGGCCGGAACCGTGGCCCGCGCCCGCGACGAGGTCGCCCTCGCGAGCGCCCTCGAACGCTCCGGCTTAGCCGTCACCCGCCCGGGGGACGGCAGCGTGCATACCGACGGCACCCCCGAAGCCGTTGGCCAGATTGCTCTCGCCGCAGGTTTGGCCCTGACCGAATTGCGCGGCGCCGATGGCGCCGGACTGGAGGACATCTTCCTCGAACTCACCGCAGACACCCAACGAGAGGGAGCAGCAGCATGACCACCGACGCCATAGAGACCACAACGCGACGTCGGGTCTCCACCCCCGGTGGACGCATTCCGCTGCACCGACTCGCCCGCGTCGAGTTGCGCAAGATGTTCGACACCCGTTCGGGATTCTGGCTGCTCGCAAGCATCGTCATCACAAGTGTCTTGGCCAATGTCGCGATCATCGCGTTCGCCCCGAACGACGCCGTGACCCACGGGACCTTCGCCACCGCGATTGGCGCTCCAATGGCGGTGATTTTGCCGATGATCGGCATTCTCGCCGTCACCGGAGAGTGGAGTCAGCGCACCGGGTTGACGACGTTCACCCTGGTGCCACATCGCGGCCGCGTCATGCTGGCGAAGTTCTTCGCGGCCCTCGCCGTGGGCATCGGCGCCATGATCCTCGCGCTCGCCGTCGGGGTGATTGGCAACCTCGTCGGGGCCGCCTTCGCCGGCATCGACCCGGTGTGGGATGTCAGCGTCACCGCCTTCCTGCTGATCGTTCTCGGCAGTGTCCTGGGGATGCTGTTCGGCTTCATGCTCGGCGTGCTCCTGCGCAACTCGGCCGGCGCGATAGTCGCCTACTTCGTCTACTCCCTGGTCATCCCACCGCTGCTCGGTCTGCTCGCCTACTTCCAAGAGTGGTTCGCAGACCTCCAACCTTGGGTCGACTACGGCAGTGCACAGGGCCTGCTTTTCGAGGGGTCCATGACCTCCGAACAATGGGCCCAACTCGCCGTGTCCGGGGCCTTGTGGTTCGCCCTGCCGCTCTCCATCGGACTGATGCTGGTCCACCGCGCCGAGGTCAAATAGACCAGGCGGGGACCCCCGAGTCTGGGGGTCCCCGCCTGAGTCTCGGGTCCGGCGGTCCGGCCGACGACTACGGTCCGGCCGACGACTGCGGCCCGACCGACGACTGCGGCCCGACCGACGACTGCGGCC
>CAZACX010000003.1:42146-64115 GCA_964483685.1 uncultured Intrasporangiaceae bacterium | reverse complement strand
CCGACGACTGCGGCCCGACCGACGACTGCGGCCCGACCGACGACTGCGGCCGGCCGACGACTACTGTCCGGCCGCCATCCCGGCAGCACGGGCCCGCTCGACCTGAGCCCGACCGGCTTCGATTGCGGCGCGCATCGGGTCCATGGCCGTGAGGAGTTCGCGGGCCTGCTGGGCGAGCTTGTGCTCGGTGAGGACCTCGTAGCGGGTCGCGACCACCTGACTCACCGAGGTGAAGTCCCGCTGGCCACGGGTCGCGGCATACCCGATCAGTGCCCAGACCAGGCCAAAGACGGCGCCAAAGGCGACCGTGCTCAGCATCCGGGCGAGGGTGGAGGAGTCCTCGAAGAGCGAGAACACCAACCCGACGAACGCGCCGAGCCAGGCCCCCGAAAGCAGCCCACCGAGGGCTACCCGACCGCGGGTCAGCCGCCCGGTCACTCGCTCGAGTTGCTTGAGGTCGGTCCCGACGATGAGGACATTCTGGACCGGGAAGTTGTTGTCGGAGAGGTAGTCAACGGCCTTCTGGGCCTCTTGGTAGGTGTCAAAAGTTCCGAGCGACATGGGGTAATCGAGGGTGAGGTTCGGCCGCTGGGGGCCGGACCGCACGCCTGTGGGCTGACTCGTCATACCGGCTATTGTCCGTGATCTCGCTGGACGCGAGCGCCACGTCGCGGGGTCAGGTCTTGAGCTTGTAGTCCTCAAGGAGGCGGCGCCCAATGATCATCTTCTGGATCTCCGCGGTGCCTTCACCGATAAGCAGCATGGGCGCTTCCCGGTAGAGACGCTCGATCTCATACTCCTTGGAGTAGCCGTAACCGCCGTGGATCCGGAAGCTCTGCTCGACGACGTTGGCGCAGTTCTCCGCCGCGAGGTACTTCGCCATCCCGGCCTCGAGGTCATTGCGCTGCCCCGAGTCCTTGAGTCGTGCCGCCTTGACCATCATCTGGTGGCTCGCCTCGACGCGCGTCGCCATGTCGGCGAGTCTAAAGAGGATGCCCTGGTGCTCGGCGATCTTCTTGCCGAATGTCTCCCGCTGCTGGGCGTAGGCGATGCCGATCTCGAAGGCGCGCCGGGACAGGCCGCAGGCCCGGGCGGCGACGTTGACGCGACCAACCTCGACGCCGTCCATCATCTGATAGAAGCCCTTGCCGGGCACGCCGCCGAGGATTTGGTCTGTGGTGGTGCGGTGGCCGGTGAAGACGAGTTCCGTCGTATCGACGCCTTTGTAGCCCATCTTTTCGATCTTGCCGGGCACCGTGACGCCCTGCGCGGTCTCGCCGAATCCCGCCTCCTTGTCGATAAGGAAGGTCGTCATGTTCTTGTACGGGCTCGTGCTCTCGCCGAGGTCAGTCTTGACGAGCACGGCAACGAGGTTGGCCGACCCCCCGTTCGTCAGCCACATCTTCTGGCCGTCGATGGTCCAGTTCTCGGAGTCACCCTCGCGCACGGCCTTCGTCTTGATTGCCGCGACATCCGACCCAAGGGCCGGCTCGCTCATCGAGAACGCCCCGCGCACTTCCCCGGTCGCCATCCGCGGCAGGTAGCGCTGCTTCTGCTCGTCGGTGCCGTGCTGCAGGATCATGTAGGCGACGATGAAGTGGGTGTTGATGATGCCCGACACCGACATCCAGCCGCGGGCAATCTCCTCGACGCACAACGCGTACGTGAGCAACGACTCGCCCAGGCCGCCGTACTCCTCGGGGATCATGAGCCCGAAGATCCCCATCTCCTTCATGCCCTCGACGATCTGCGTGGGGTACTCATCCTTGTGCTCCAGCTCGGTGGCCACGGGGATGATTTGCTCATCGACGAACTGGCGCACGAGCTTAAGTAGCTCCTGCTGTTCCTCGGTCAGTCCGTCGGTTTGCTGCAGTCGGGACATGCGTCGATCGCCACCTTGCGTTCGCGGGTCAGGGGTTCCTTTCCAGTATGCCGAGTGGCACCCCGCTGCCCGTAGCCGGGGAGCCCGTGTCCTCCCCCACATCAGCGCCCGGACAGCGGCGTCGACTCCACCTGCGCAACCGGAACGTGGCGTCGACTCCACCTGCGCAACCGGAACGTGGCGTCGACTCCACATCAGCGCCCGGACAGCGGCGTCGACTCCACCTGCGCAACCGGAACGTGGCGTCGACTCCACCTGCGCAACCGGAACGTGGCGTCGAGGATCGAGAAAGCAAGTTGCGGCGCAGCCCCCAGATGTTCCATGATCGATTCGCACGATCTGGCGCGCCGCCAGATCTGTGTCAGTGAACAAGCCGAAGGAGGCAGTCATGACTGTTCAGGGCCGCTGCATGCCCCATCCCCAGCCTTCTGCGACAACGGAGTTCACTCATGTCACGTTGGGATCTCACTCCCTCCACCCCCATCTCGTTTGACGACCTCGACGACCTCACCCCTCGTCTCGACCTGCGCGACCAGCGCGCCGACGCGGCGGGCGGGGCCACGACGGACCGGGCCGCGGCATACGGCATTGACACCCGGCCGGACGACCCTCCCGAAGGTGAGCGATGGTCGACCTGGGAGGACGCCACCCACGGGCCGCACCCACTCCCCGACTGGGTAATCACGGCGCACGGCGCGGTCGAGCAAGACCTCGGCATCCTCAAATCCGGCAAGGAAGCCGATGTCCACGTCATTCGCCGCTGGCTCCCGGACGGGTCGGACACCCCGGCCCACGACAGCTATCTCGCCGCCAAGCGGTTCCGCTCGGGCGAGCACCGACTCTTCCATCGGGACGCGGGTTACCTCGAAGGGCGCCGGGTCCGGCGCAGCCGCGAGATGCGGGCGATGGCGAAACGGACCACCTTCGGCCGTGAGGTCATCTCCGGTCAATGGTCGGCTGCGGAGTTCTTTGCCCTGGGCACCCTCTGGCAGCTCGGGATCCCGGTCCCCTATCCGGTCCAGTTGAGTGGTACCGAGATGCTCATGGAGTTCATCGGTACCGACGGGGTTGCGGCCCCGCGACTCGCGGCCACCCGCCCGTCGCGGTCGCAGCTACCGGACCTTTTTGAACAACTCCGCGACGCGTTGCTCACGTTGGCGTCGGCGGGGTGGACCCATGGCGACTTGTCCGCGTTCAACATCTTGCTTCACGAGGATCGGCTCGTGCTCATCGATTGGCCGCAAATCGTCGATGTCATCGGCAACCCGCAGGGGTTCGAGTTTCTGCGCCGGGACGCCCACAACATGGCAACGTGGTTCGGGCAGAAGGGATTCGAGCTAGACGAAGAGGCCTTCTTCGGCGACCTTGTCGCTGCCGCGACATCTCGTTGGTGAGGGCGACGGTGCCAGTGGTGAGGGCGACGGTGCCAGTGGTGAGCAGCGTCGTCAGTAGACGAGCACGGTCGCCCCGAGCGGCACCTCGGTGCTCCAGATGTGGTTCATCGCCGTGATGCTGACCCGGCAGCACCCGTGCGAGGCGGGGACGGGCGGCACGCTGGTGGACCCGTGAATCGCGATTCCGCCATTGAAGTACTTGGGTCGCCACAAGTCGCCAAGCTCGGCGTGGCGCCAGCCGTCGATCTGCCGAGAGACCTTGAACGTGCCCGAGGGCGTGGTCGCGGTGTGCCAGGAGCCGCCGGAGAAGTACCGCTCCCCCGATCCGGTCGAGGTGTTGAGGGTGTGCAGGAGCACGCCGTCCTTGACGACGAGGAGCACCTGACGGGCCTTATCGACCTCGGCGGCGCGACCGGAGCCACTTCGCGGGGTTGGTTTGGTACCCCCATCGATCGCTGCCCAGGTCTTGGTGGCGACGATGCCATCACGGGGCAACCCAGCGACCTTCTGGATCGCGAGCACCCCCTGAAAGGTGAGATCACCGAAGCTCCCATCGATGTTTCCCACGTAGTACTTCAGCTTCGTGAGGCGCGTTTGGAGGTCGCGAACCGCGGCCCCCGAGTCGCCGCGTCGCAACGTCCCACCGGCGGCGCCTTCTGCCACTCCAGGGACAAGGAGGCAGCCCGCCACGAATGTCGATGCGGCGAACATAGTTCGTCGGTTGAGGTCCATATCCGGTCCTTCGTCGCTGGTGTGCGTTAACTCATTGATTGGATCACGGCATTGGTGGCAAGCACCCGTTCGGCGATGTCGACATGCAGGTTTTCGACCATTTTGCCGTTGTAGGTGACCACACCACTTCCGGCGCCGGCCTCCCAGGCGGCCAGGACCCCGCGCGCCTCCTCGACCGCCGCCGGGCTCGGCGCGAACGTCGTGTTCGCGACCTCGACCTGCCCCGGGTGGATGAGTGTCTTGCCATCAAATCCGAAGTCGCGGCCCTGCTCGCACTCAGCGCGGAATCCGGCCTCGTCCCGCACGTTGTTGTAGACCCCGTCGAGGATGGCGATGCCGGCCTCCCGGGCGGCGAGCAGCGCCATCGAGAGCGACGTCAGCAAGGGGGCGCGACCGGGCACGTGCTCGGCGCGCAGTTCCTTGACGAGGTCGTTCGTACCGATGACGAGCACCGCGAGCCGGCCGCTTGCCCTCGCGATGTCGCGCACGTGGAAGATCGCCTGAGGCGTCTCGACCATCGCCCACAGCCGGGTCTTGTCGGGAGCCCCCGCCTTCTCCATCTGGGCGATAAGTCGCTTGACCTGCTTGGCCGTGTTCACCTTGGGCACGACGATGCCGTCGGGTCCGGCTGCACACGCGGCTGCCAAGTCCTCCTCATGCCACTGAGTGCCGATCCCGTTAACTCGAATCGTCAACTCCCGTCGACCATATTCGCCGGAACGCACTGCCGCACAAGCCGATTCGCGGGCAGCTTCCTTGGCGTCGGGGGCGACTGCGTCCTCAAGGTCGAGGATCAGCGCGTCAACCGGCAGTGCCTTCGCCTTCGCCAAGGCACGTTCGTTAGAGCTGGGCATATAGAGGACAGACCGCCGCGGCCGGAACGCACCTGCTTCGTATGTCGGGTCAGTGCTCACGCTGTTGCCTCGCCTTCGGCGCTCGACGCGGGGTGGTACAGGGCCGCCAACTCGGGGTCCGCAGCCGAAAGGCGTTCGGCGAGTTCAAGAATGACGAGGCACTGTTTGAGCGAGGCGTCATCTTCCATCTTGCCGTCGAGCATCACTGCCCCGGTGCCGTCACCCATGGCGTCCTTGACCCGGCGCGCGTGCGCGACATCCACCGCCGAAGGGGAAAAGACCTTCTTGGCGATGGCGATCTGTACGGGGTGCAGGGACCAGGTGCCGACGCAGCCAAGCAGGAAGGCGTTGCGGAATTGGTCCTCACAGGCGACAACGTCCTTGATGTCACCGAACGGCCCGTAGTACGGGAAGATTCCGTGCATCGCGCACGCATCGACCATCCGGGCAATCGTGTAGTGCCACAGGTCCTGTTGGAAGATCGTCCGGGGGCCCTGAATGTCGCCGTCGACCGGGTCTTGGCGCACGAGGTAGCCGGGGTGCCCACCCCCGACGCGCGTCGTCTTCATCCGGCGGTCGGCGGCGAGATCGGCTGGCCCGAGCGAGATGCCCTGCATTCGTGGGCTGGCTGCGGCGATGGCCTCCACGTTAGCCACGCCTCCGGCGGTCTCCAAGATGGCATGGACGAGCAGAGGCTTGGTGAGGCCAGCGCGCGCCTCCAACTGGGCAAGCAACCGATCGACATAGTGAATGTCCTCCGGCCCTTGGACCTTCGGGACCATGATGACGTCGAGTTTGTCGCCGATCTCGCTGACGAGGGTGATGAGGTCGTCGAGCACCCAGGGGCTGTCAAGGCTGTTGATGCGCGTCCACAACTGGGTGCTGTCACCGAAGTCGGTGGCCTTGGCGATGGCAACGAGTCCGGCCCGGGCTGCCTCCTTCCGGTCCGCCTTGACGGCATCCTCGAGGTTGCCGAGCAGCACATCGACGCTCCCGACGAGATCGGGGACCTTGGCCGCCATCTTCTCGTTACTCGGATCGAAGAAATGGATCATGCGGCTGGGCCGAGCAGGCACCTCGCGCACGGGTTGGGGGGCACCGACGGCCAAAGGGGCGAAAAAAGCCTTGGGGCTACGCATATCTATGGACGCTAGCAGCGTCCCCGGGGTGAGCGGGTATGACACAGTTCACGGTGTGACGGACGTGGCACAGACTCCGGCCGGGAGGACCCCCGGCGTCAACGTCACCGCCCTCTTTGCCGAGGCGGTCGGCAAGTCCGCCGTGTGCTGGATTCAGATCGAAACTCGCGCGTATGCCGTGTGGCATGTCTGGGACCGCGAGGCACTTCTCGTCGTCACCGGCGCCGGCGAGCAATCCTTGCCGCCGCTTCCCGATCCCGTGACGATCCTCGTCCGCAGCAAAGACACCGGCGGCCGCTTGCTCGCCATCACCGCCCACCCGCTCGCGCTCTCGGTCAACGAGGCGATGTGGGAACCCGCAGCGACAGCCCTTGCCGCCAAACGTCTCAACGCGACGGATGACCAGGTGGAACGCTGGCGCACGAGTGCAACGATCTATGCCCTGCACCCCTATGGCGCTCCCCTCGAAGCCCCTGGGTCCTATGGGACGGAATCAGGTGCCCAGCGGGTGCGCCCTGGCCGCGGCACGACGCTGCGCTGGCGCCCCGCACACCTGGGTGGCCGCCCCTGGCTTCGCCGCCGCCAGCGGAGCTAACCGCTGCACGTGCTGCCTCACACGGCCTGATCGGGCTCCGCCGCCGCCAGCGGGGCTAACCCTCACGCTTGACCAGCGGGTTAGCCTGAGCGCGTGAGCGCCCCCGTCCGTGTCTTTGTTGCCCGCTTGGCCGGGCTGAGCGTGTTCGACCCGCTCGGGGACCAGGTCGGCAAACTCCGCGACGTCGTCGTCACGTTCTCCGCGACCCGCCGACCACGGGTGATTGGGATCGTCGTCGAGGTGCCCGGGCGCCGCCGCGTCTTTGTGCCAATGACCCGAGTGACGTCGGTCGAAGGCGGCCAGGTCATCACGACAGGCCTGGTCAACATGCGGCGCTTCGAGCAGCGGGCGAACGAGACCCTGGTCCTGGCCGAACTCGTCGACCGGCGGGTCACCGTGAGCACCAGCGACGGGGATGTTGCCACCACCATCGAAGACATTGGCATCGAGCGCGGCTACGTCCGCGAATGGTCGGTAACCCGAGCATTTGTCCGCAAAGAGACCCCACGCACCTCACTCGCGCCGTTGCGTCGTCGCCGGGGGATCACCTTCGTCGTCCCGATCGAGGACGTGCACGACCTGCGCGAAGCCGGCGCCGAGCAGAGCGCCGCCCGGCTCCTCGAGTCCTATGAGGGCCTCAAACCCGCCGACCTCGCCGAAGCCATCCATGACCTGACCCCCAAACGCCGCGCCGAGGTTGCCGCCGCCCTCGACGACGACCGCCTCGCCGACGTCATCGAGGAACTCCCCGAGGACGACCAGATCGAGATCTTGGCGGGACTCCAGGTCGATCGGGCCGCGGACGTCCTCGAGGCGATGGAACCCGACGACGCCGCTGACCTGCTCTCGGAACTCCCGCCGGAGCGGGCCGAAGAACTCCTCCAGCGGATGGAACCCGACGAGGCCGCCGACCTGCGCCGACTACTCACCTACGACGAAAACACGGCGGGCGGCTTGATGACAACCGAGCCCGTCATTCTCGGCCCGGACGCGTCCATCGCCGAGGCGCTCGCCGTGGTGCGACGCGAGGAACTGTCGACGGCGCTCGCGACGACGGTCTTTGTCTGTCGTCCCCCGCTGGAAACTCCGACCGGCAAATACCTCGGGATGGTCCACATTCAGCGATTGCTTCGCGAGCCGCCGCACGCGCCCATCGGCGGCATCCTCGACAAAGATGTCGTGCCGCTCTCGCCGCAGGACAGCCTCGGTCACGTCACCCGGATGCTGGCCACGTATGACCTCGTTGGCCTGCCCGTCGTCGACCCGGCTGGCCTGCTGCTCGGGGCCGTCACCGTCGACGACGTCCTCGACCACATCCTCCCCGACGACTGGCGCGAGGACCGCCTCGAGCTCGATGCCAGGTTGGAGGCCGACCGTGGCTGAGCGACGCCCCCGTCTTGACCAACCCCTCGAGTCACGACGGCGTCCGGTGTTCCGCTCCGAGACGTTCACGCGGGAGGCGTTCGGGGTCCTGTCGGAGAAGTTCGCCCGCTTCATGGGCACGCCGGGATTCCTTATCGGGATGACGGTCTTCGTCGCGGCCTGGCTCGCCTGGAACACCTTCATGCCGTCCTCCTCGCAGTTTGACCCGCGGGCCCAGAACTACACCCTGCTCACGTTGATCCTCTCGATGCAGGCGTCGTATGCCGCGCCGTTGATCTTGTTGGCCCAAAACCGTCAGGCGGACCGCGACCGGGTTGCCTTGGAGCAAGACCGGGGCCGCGACGAGCGCAACCTTGCCGACACCGAGTTCCTCACCCGCGAGGTCGCCGCGTTGCGCATCGCCCTGCGCGAGATGGCCACCCGCGACTTCCTGCGCGGCGAGTTGCGCGACCTGCTGGAGGAACTCGAGGAGCGCGGCGTCGGCGGCATACCGGCCGTGACGGACCCGAAGGCTGCCGCGGGCAAGGCCAAGGCAGCCCACGGCAAGACGAAGCCCCCGACCGACTCGGCATAAGGTTGCGGGGTGTCGCGCCCCACTGACGAAGCCTTGCAGTCCGCCCTTGCCACGGTGATCGATCCCGAGATCCGCAAACCGATCACCGAACTCGGCATGGTCGAGTCGGTGTCGGTGGATGAATCCGGGCGAGCTTCGGTAACGATTCTGCTCACGGTTTCCACCTGCCCCCTCAAGGACACCCTGACTCGGGACACCACGGCGGCGCTGATGGGCGTCGAGGGTGTGTCCGATGTCGCGGTCACCCTCGGGGTAATGAGCGACGATCAGCGGGTCGCGCTGCGCACTCAGTTGCGTGGCGGCGCGCCGGAGAAAGAGGTCCCGTTCGCGCAGCCGGGCAGCCTCACCCGGGTGTATGCCGTGGCCTCCGGCAAAGGTGGCGTCGGCAAGTCCTCGATCACGGCCAACCTCGCCGCAGCCCTTGCCCAACAGGGCCTCAAGGTCGGTGTCGTCGACGCCGATATCTACGGGTTTTCCATCCCCCGGATGCTCGGGGTCACCCAGGCGCCGACGCGCGTCGACGAGATGATCCTGCCGCCCATCTCGCACGACGTGAAGATCATCTCGATCGGCATGTTCGTCCCCGGGAACCAACCCGTCGTCTGGCGTGGCCCGATGTTGCACCGGGCGCTCAACCAGTTCCTCGCCGATGTCTTCTGGGGTGACCTCGACGTGCTGCTGCTCGACCTCCCGCCGGGCACCGGCGACGTCGCGATCTCGGTTGCGCAACTCGTGCCCAACGCCGAGATCCTCGTTGTCACCACACCACAGATGGCTGCCGCCGAGGTCGCTGAGCGGGCCGGTTCGATTGCCGTGCAGACCCATCAACGGATCGTCGGCGTCATCGAGAACATGGCCTGGCTTGAATTGCCCGATGGCAGCCGGCAGGAGATCTTCGGCTCCGGTGGCGGTGCCCGGGTGGCGGCCTCGTTGACGACTCTCATTGGGGCGCCGGTGCCGTTGCTCGGTCAGATTCCGCTCGACACCTCGCTGCGGGTCGGCGCGGACGAAGGCATGCCCGTCGTGCTCAGCGATCCGACGGGTCCCGCGGCGACCGCACTGCGTGGCATCGCCAAGGGTTTGGCCACCCGCACCCGTGGCTTGGCCGGACGCTCTCTGGGGCTAACTCCCAGCGGTCGCTAACTCCCCGAGGGGACGGCTGACCGCTCTGTTCCGTTTCCATTCGCGGCATTGGTCGGGGTAGCCCCCGCGCGCAAGGCTGACCGCGCGCCGACGGCGGCCCATGCGGCCTACCTCGCCGCCCCTAGCCCCCGCGCGCACGGCTGACCGTGCGCTGACGGGCCCGCGGGATTCGTTCCCGGAGAGTCGACGGTGTGGACGCTCGCACCCCCCAGATTCGAGATCCCCAAGGGCGCGGATGAAATCGTTTTTACTATCGCTTGCGCGGCGCACATCAAGCGAGTATGTTCCCTGCTGAAACGGTTTCGCAACGCTGCTGGCCATGACCCTGGGAGGACCGATGAAGCCCACTGCGACGACATGCCTGGCGTCCGGCTCGGCCACCGCGCCGGGGCCGGTGCGCGGCTGATGGCCTTCGCTCTTCCGGACTCCTGGGTGTGGGACTTCTGGGTGGTCGACGACGGTGAGCAATACCACCTGTTCTTCCTTTATGCCTCTCGCGCGCTGCACGACCCCGACCGGCGCCACTACCGGGCCTCCGTCGGGCACGCGGTCTCGGGCGACTTGAGGTCGTGGGAACGTGTTGCCGATGCGCTCGTGCGAAGCGACTCCCCGGCGTTCGATGACCTCGCCATCTGGACCGGCTCGGTGGTCCGGCACCCCGACGGGCGGTGGCTGATGTTCTACACCGGCGCCACCCTGAACAGCGATGGGGTCAACATCCAGTCCATCGCGTGCGCCTCGTCACCGGACCTGATGACGTGGGTCAAGGCCCCCGCACCGGTGCTGACGGCCGATCCCCGGTGGTACGAGACCTACACCCCGGGTCTGGCCTGGTACGACGAGGCCTTTCGCGACCCCTGGGTCTTTGCCGACCCAGACGGCAATGGGTGGCACATGCTCATCACGGCGCGCTCGGTCCACGGCCCGGCCTCGGCTCCGCAGGACACCATCGACCGCGGCGTGCTGGGCCACGCGTGGTCGGCCGACCTGGACCACTGGACCCTGCTCGAGCCCGTCACAGCACCCGGGACCGGGTTCGGCCAGCTCGAGGTGCCCCAAGTGGCCGAGGTCGACGGTCGACACGTCCTCATCTTCAACTGCCTGCCTACGGAGATGTCCCTGGCCCGGCGCGACGGAAGCCCCGGCGGCATCTGGGCCGTGCCGATCGACTCCCCCACCGGCCCCTACGACGTCGCACGCGCCGAGGTGGTCGCCGATCCGCGGCTCTACGTCGGCAAGCTCGTCGTCGACCGCGCCGCGGGGACCACGGTCTTCCTCGCCTTCCGCAACATGGAGGACGGCGAATTTGTCGGCGCGCTGGCCGACCCTCAGCACGTCGAGTGGCACGGTGACCGGCTCGTGATCCGCGAGTCCGCATCACCTGCAGTCGACCAACCGACGAAAGCGTCGGTTCCTTTCTAACCCGGGCATCAGGTGTGACCGGTCATCGTGGGGCAACGCCGCCCCCAACCTCCAAGGAGAAGTACAGATGAACAAGCGCAGGGCCACCATCACAGCCATCGCGGGTCTCGGCATCGCCGGACTCACCTCGGGCTGTCTTTCCTCGTCCAACACGGAGAACGCGAACAGCGACGGCGCCGCCGCCACTGGTGCCGGCAAGTCGACCATCTCGGTGATGTACGGCCTCGGCCCGGACAGCGAGCCGGGTTTCAAGGCCGACGTCGACAAGTTCGCCAAGGCCAACGGCATCACCATCGAGTTCATCAAGGCCGCGTCGTGGGACACCGAGATCCGGACCAAGGTCCAGGGCGGCAACGCCCCTGACGTGGGCCTGTTCCCGCAGCCGGGCCTCATGTGCGACCTGGCCAAGCAGGGCAAGCTCATTCCCTACGACGCCGCCACCGTCGCCACGAACAAGGAGACGCTCGTCCCCGGCATCATCGAGGCCGGAACGTGTGCCGACGGCAAGGTCTACGGCCTGCCCACCGGCGTGAGTGTCAAGAGCCTCCTGTGGACGAACGCGCCAGCCTTCGCGGCGGCCGGTTACACGGCCCCGAAGACGCTCGACGAACTGCTCACCCTCACCGACAAGATCAAGGCCGACGGCACCGCTCCGTGGTGCATCGCCGCCGAGTCCGGTGGCGCCACCGGTTGGCCGATCACCGACTGGCTCGAGGACCTCGTCCTGCGCTTCGCCGGCCCCGAGAACTACGACAAGTGGGTTTCGGGCGAGCTGAAGAACGACAGCCCCGAGATCAAGCCCGCCTGGGAGTACTTCGAGAAGATCGCCTTCACTGACGGCAACGTGCGCGGTGGCACCAAGTCGATCGTGGCAACGAACTTCCAGACCGGTGGCAACGCGCTGTTCGACGCGAAGCCGGGCTGCTTCCTGTTCAAGCAGGCCACCTTCATCGCCAACAAGGGCGGTTTCCCGGACACCGTCATCGCCGCGCTTGACGCCACGGCGGGCCCGCTGGCCTTCCCGGCCAAGACCGAGGGCGACAACCCGGTCCTCATCGGTGGTGACATCGCGGCCGCCTTCAACAACGACGCCAACACCCTCAAGGTGCGCAACTTCATCGCGAGCAAGGAGAATGGCACCGAGCAGCAGAAGGCCGGCGGCTTCTCTCCGCACAAGACCGCGGACGTCACCCTCCTGCCCAACAAGACGCTCCAGACGATCGCCAGCGAGGTGCTGTACAAGGCCACGGCGGCGCGCTTCGACGGTTCTGACCTGATGCCCGCGAAGGTCGGCGCAGGGACGTTCTGGACCGAGCCCGTCAAGTGGATCTCCGGACAGCAGGACCTCGCCGCCACGCTGACCGCCATCGACAAGAGCTACCCGAAGGCCACTAGCTGACCTTCGCCGGCTGCGGGGGTGGGCTCAGTGCCCACCCCCGCGGCCGTCAGCCTCAGCACCACTTCAGAGAGGAAGTGTCATGGGCTTAAAGATCATGAACGCCGTCATTGCGATCATCGGCGGTATCGGTGGCGCCATCATCATTTTCTGGATCCTCAACAAGCTGGCCGAGTCCCTTAAGGGCCGCTGGGAGGACCGCGTCAAGCCGTGGATGTTCGCAGGGCCCGCGATTCTCGCGATCACCGTGTACCTCATCTACCCGGCCATAGTCACCCTGCAGTACAGCTTCGCCAACGCCGACTCCACAGCCCTCGTCGGTCTGAGCAACTACAAAGAACTCTTCACCGACGCGGGGTTCCTGTCGGTGCTGTTCAACAACATCCTGTGGATCGTCATCGTCCCGGCCCTGACCGTGGTGCTGGGTTTGGGTGTCGCGGTGCTCGCGGACCGGCTGGCCCCCAGGGGCGAGAAGACGACCAAGACGTTCATCTTCCTTCCGATGGCCATCAGCATGGTCGGTGCCGCGACAATCTGGCGCACCATCTACGACTACCAGCCTGAAGGCTCGCCCCAGACCGGCCTGCTCAACGCCATCATGGGGTTCTTCGGCAAGAGCCCGGTGTTCTGGTACGGCACGACCGAGTTGCACGTCAACAGCCTGATGCTCATGATCATCCTGATCTGGACCCAGGTGGGGTACTCCATGGTGCTGCTGTCGGCCGCGGTCAAGGGCGTGCCGGAGGACACCATCGAAGCCGGTCGCATCGACGGTGCCAGTGAGCGGCGGGTCTTCTTTAGCATCATCATGCCGCAGATCTGGCCGACAGTGATCACCGTTTTCATCACGGTGCTCATCGGCGTCATGAAGGTCTTCGACGTCGTCTACGTCACGACTAACGGCGCCTATAACACCGACGTCATCGGGCGCCGCTTCTACGACGAGCTCTACACCCAGGGCAACAACGGGTATGCCTCGGCGATCGTCGTCATCTTGATGATCGCGATTGTCCCGGTCCTCGTCTACCAGATCCGTCAATTCCGCAAAGAGGAGGCCGCACGATGACCGCCACGGTCCAGCCCGGCACGACAGCGTCTGTGGGCCCAGCCCAGAGCCTTCGTCAGAGCAAGCCCGGCAGCGGCGCCGGTAGCGCGACCTGGCCGGTTCGTGTCGGCCTGGTCATCCTGTGCGTCGGCTGGATGATCCCCGCGCTCGGGATGCTCGTCAACTCGTTCCGCCCGCGCGACGCGCAGTTCGCCTCCGGGTGGTGGACGGCGTTCTTCAACCCGTTCAGCTCTTCGTGGACATTCCAGAACTACGAAAAAGCACTGACCACGAGCACCGCCGGTATCCCCATGGCCCAGGCGTTCCTCAACAGCTTCATCGTCTCGCTCCCGGCGACGGTCATCCCGATCCTGATCGCCGCCTTCGCCGCCTACGCATTCACGTTCATGCAGTGGCGCGGCAGGGATCTGATGTTCATCATCATCGTGGGCTTGCTCGTCGTGCCCAACCAGGTGGCGTTCGTGCCGCTCGTGAAGCTCTACGGAGCCCTGGGGATGAACGGGACGTTCCCCGCCATCTGGCTCGCCCACATCGGGTTCGGCATGCCGCTCGCGATCTACATCCTGCGCGGCTACATGTCGACCCTGCCCAACGCCATCATCGAGTCCGCCAAGATCGACGGCGCAAGCCACTTCACCACGTTCTGGCGCCTCATCATGCCGATGTCGACGCCGGCGTTGGCCTCGTTCGCGATCTTCCAGTTCCTCTGGGTCTGGAACGATTTGCTCGGCGCGCTGATCTTCCTCGGCCGCGGCGACAACACGGTCGCGACGGTGGCCCTGCAGGGCCTCCAGGGTCAGACCGGCGCAGGACGAGAGCTCATCCCGGCAGCGGGGTTCATCACGATTATCGTGCCGATCCTCGTCTTCCTCACCCTGCAGCGGTACTTCATCCGCGGCATGACGAGCGGTTCAGTCAAGGGGTGAGTATGCCGACGGCGCGGTTTCGGGCGCCGTCGGCAGAAGTTGGCCCATAGTCCGGGAAAGTCCGGGCGCCGGGCTCCAGAACGTGGGTCGGTGGTGTGGCGTGAGGGCCACACCACCGGCCCGTTTTCATGCCCGGACACCCCGACTAGCCCCCGAGCAGGAGGCCCATCGCGATGGTGGCCATGACGACCGCGATGAGGCCATCGAGCACCCGCCAGGCGATCGGGCGGGCGAAGACGGGGGCGAGGGCGCGCGCCGCGAGACCGAGCGCGGCGAACCAGAGCGTGCTGCCGAGGATGGCGCCCGCCGCGAACGCCCAGCGGGCCTGCCCGTGCGTGGAACCAACGGAGCCGAGCAGGACAAAGGTGTCGAGGTAGACGTGCGGGTTGAGCCAGGTCAACGCGAGCGCCGTACCGATGACCGCGCCCAGTCGGCGCGTCTCGGGTGCGGAGCGGGTTTGCGATGCGGGCGCGGCGACGGTTCCCACGGCAGACCCGGGGCGGCTGGCCAAGGTGAGGGTCTGACTTCCAGGTCCCTCTCCCCCTGACTCCGTGTCAACGGGCACTCTCTCGACCTCAGTGGCGCCGACGAGCCCCTCGGCGCTCGAGTCGAGCCTGCGCAGGGCGCGACGCGCGGCGAGGATTGCGTAGCCGAAGAGGAACACAGCGCCCGCCAACCGGGCGGCATCAACGAGCCACGGGACCGCGGTGAACAGGGCCCCGGCACCGGCGACACCCGCGAGGATCAGCACCGAGTCGGATGCGATGCAGAGGAGCACGACCGCGAGCACGTGCTCGCCTCGGATTCCTTGGCGCAGGACGAAGGCGTTTTGCGCACCAATCGCGACGATGAGACCGAGACCGAGACCGAAGCCTGAAAGGGCGGAGTTGAGGAACTGAAGCGAAGTCACACCTTGGACGGTAGCCGCCAAGGGCCCAGCCATCCAGTTCATGATTATGTCGTACCATTAGCCAGATTGATGATGAAGATTCCAGCTGAGCTCCTCGAAACCCTCGCCGTCGTCGTCAAGGACGGCACCTTCGATGCGGCCGCACGCACCCTCCACGTGACCCCGAGTGCGGTCAGCCAACGCATCAAGGCGCTCGAGCTCCGAGTCGGTCGAGTCCTCGTCGTTCGTTCGAAGCCCGTACGTGTCACCGAGGGTGGCGAGGCCGTCCTCCGACTTGGGCAGCAGCTCGCACTCCTCGAGAGCGAAACCCTCCGAGAGCTGGGCGCGGAGCGTGACGACGAGGGACCGACGACTCTGACGATCGCCGTCAACGCCGACTCCCTCGCCACCTGGATCCTGCCCCCACTTGCCCGCGTCGCCGCACGAGAGGCGGTTGTCTTCGAGCTCGTCCGCGACGACCAAGACCACACCGCTCGCCTGCTCGCGTCGGGCGCTGTTATGGCGGCCGTCACGAGCGACCCCAGACCGGTCCCCGGTTGCACGTCGACCCCGCTCGGCAAGATGAGGTTCCGCGCCTACTCCACCCCGGGGTTCGCGGCCCGCTGGTTCCCCGAGGGGCCAACTGCCGCAGCCCTTGACCGAGCCCCGTGTCTGGACTTTGACCGCAAGGACACCCTCCAAGCCCGATTCGCGCGTCGCCTCGCCCGCCGGGTGGTCGAGCCACCACGACACTTCGTACCCGCCTCCGCCGACTTCGCGGTTGCCGTCCGGCTCGGACTCGGCTGGGCCATGCTCCCCGCCGCCCATGCTTGCGCCGCACTCGAGGCCGGCGAACTCGTCGACCTCGCGCCCGGTCGACAACTCGACGTGCCGCTGCACTGGCAACAGTGGAACCTACGCTCCGGTCTCATCGACACGGTCGCGACGGAACTGCGCGCCGAGGCGGGACGCTTCCTCAACTGAGCGGCTCGGGGACGCCGCACTGAATCGCGCGCGCTCCTGCCCTGACGCACAGGGGGCGGGTGGCCGCTGTCGGGATCCGCCCTCCCGGCCGGCTAGGTCGCGTCGACGTCGAACGGCGTCGGCTTAGCCTCAGCAGCAACCAGGCCTGCGGCCGCATCCTCCGCCTCGTTGATTCCCTTCGCCGAATCACGCACCTGCGAGATTTCGGCGGCGACCGGATCCCATGCCTGCGCCAGCGGCTCGCGCAACGCGTCCCGGACGATCTTGCGGGGGTCATAGAGCCGGGGGTCGTATTGGCGCCAGTTGACGTCCTCGAACTCGGGGCCCATTTGCTCCTTGAGCTGGGCCTTGGCGCCATCGGCCATAACCCGCAGCTGGCGGATTCCGCGGGCGAGCTTTGCGGCATACTCCGGCATCCGCGCGGGTCCGATGACCACCATCGCGATGACGATAATGATGAGTAATTCGTTCCAGCCCATCGGCATACGGCAGCGCCCGTTCGTTTCGTTGGTGGCGCCCGGCTATTTTGCCGGAGCAGCTTGCAGGGTCATTGTGACATCCATTAGCCGGGTGCCCCGGCGCACGGTCACGGGGACGGTGTCGCCGACGTCGTGCGCACGGATGGCGACAACGAGATCGTCGGAGCCGCTGACGGTGTGTCCATCGAAGCGAACGATGACGTCGCCGGGCTCAATTCCGGCCAGGGCGGCCGGGCCGTCGTCGACAATCGCATCCCCCGTGGCGGCGTCGGCGTCAGTCAGTATCCGCGCGCCGTCCCCGCTGTAGGCGAGGTCGAGCACCACACCGATGATCGGGTGGGAGGCAGTACCGTCGGCGATGAGTTCTTTGGTGGTCTTGGCGAGCTGGTCGCTTGGGATGGCGAAACCCAATCCGATATTGCCCGCGCCCGCGCGATCCACCCCCGGTGCCTGCGCGATCGCCGAGTTCATCCCGATCACGCGCCCAGAGAGATCGAGCAGCGGACCGCCACTGTTGCCCGGGTTAATCGCCGCATCGGTTTGGATCGCGTTGATGTAGGACCGGCCGATCGAATCCCCCGCCACCACCGGCCGGTTCACTGCCGAGATGATGCCCGCGGTGACCGTGCGTTCCAAACCGAGCGGAGCACCCACGGCGATCACCTCATCGCCGACGACGACCGTCTCGGAGTCCCCGAAAGGAAGCGGCACCAGACCACCGCGATCGACCGACAACACGGCGACGTCGTACTCGGGATCGGTCCCGACAATCTCGGCGTCGAGTTGGCTCCCATCGCCAAGGACCACGACGATCGAGGCACCTACACCCTCAACGACATGGTTATTCGTCACCACGTGACCGTCTCCATCGATGACGAATCCCGACCCCATCGCACTTGAGGTGCCCGACTTCGCCCGAATAGTCACGACACTGGGCAACGCCTCCGCCGCGACGGCGGCGATCGACCCCGCCGGGCGAAGGGTCGCACCGGGGCCGGGAGTCAGCGGTGCGGCACCCAATCGATCGGCCCACCCAGGATCGGCCAGGGAGGCGCCGACCGTGGCGCCAATCACCGCGGCGACTGCCGCGCTCGCGGCCGCAACCGAGAGCACCCCGACCCAGCCCGGTCCTTCTCGCCGCGTCGGCGCCCCTAACGCGTCCCGGGACGCCCGGACGCTGCCCCAACCGCCGGGCAAAACCTGGGGCCCCTGACCGTCACCGAGGGGGACAGTTGCCGGGATTGTGCGCAACGCCGACGGGTACGGCGCGACCTGGACGGGGTCGGAGTGGGTCAGGCCGGAGTGGGCGAGCAGGGCGACCTGGCCGGGGCCGACGGGCGTGGGCCCCCAGTTCCAGGCGTCCCACGCACCCGAACGCGCCGAGTCTTCGGCCGCTACGCAATCGCCGGGAACGCTGCTCACGGGGACGATTGTGCCGTGCTTCCGCGCAGCTGGGTCACACCCACTGTCCGGAAGCTTCCCCCGATGGGACGCGACTCGACATTAGGTGGGCGCGACTGGGTGACCTGGGTGCCCCACGTGCCACCGAGATTGCCGGTACCGCTGGACCGACCGGCACCGCGGGGCCCGCTCGGATTCGCCGTCCCGCTGGGATTCACCGTCCCGGTCGGATTCACCGTCCCGGTCGGATTCACCGTCCCGCTCGGATTCACCGAATCGAGGAGCTGGCGAGCGGGCAGAATCGACGCCGGCCCAGGCCGCACAGACGGGGTGGGGGTTACCGTCGTCGCCCATACCGCAGCCGCGGACGCCCCCACGGCAGCGCTCGCACACACGGCGGCCCGGAGCGCCGAGCGATGCTGGGCGGGGGCCGTCGGCGAAAGCACCGCGAGCCGCGGCATACCGGCGGGCGGGCCCGGGTGGGCAGGGACCGGGGGCACCATCGGGAGGTTCGTCAGCGGACGCCCGACGATCGGGATCTCGTGCGACACGGAGAGGAGGAGTCGCTGGAGGTCGGGGGAAAACGTCGGCGTCGATTTGAGGGCGGCAACCACCCGCCGCTCCAACTCGACCGCCCCTCGGCAGCCGAGACACGTGACGAGGTGACGATCCCAGTCATGCTGGTCCGGCAGTCGCCCGGCGGCATAGTCGCTGACATCGTCGCCGAGGCAGCGCACCCGACGGGTCATCCCAGTGCTCCCGCACCTGCCGTTGTCAGCAGGCCCGGCGCGAACCCCACGCCTACCGGGCGACGGGTCGCGTGCTCAGGCGCGCGGTGTGCCAAGGCTTCACGCAGTTGGGCCCGCCCGCGATGGATCCGTGAACGCACCGTGCCGAGTTTGATGCCGAGCGTCGCTGAGATCTCCTCATAGGAGAGGCCCTCGATGTCGCAGAGCACGACCGCGGCACGGAACTCCGGCGACAGACCATCGAGCGCGCGTTGGACATCGTCGTCGAAATGCCGGTCTACGTACACCTGGTCCGGAGCCGGCTCACGACTGGGGATCCGGGCGCTCGATTCGTCGGTGAGGGCGTCGAAGCGGATGCGCTGCTTGCGGCGCATCTTGTCGAGGAAGACGTTCGTCGTGATGCGGTGCAACCAACCCTCGAAGTTGCCGGGGGCATACGAGTCGAGCGACCGGAACACCCGCACGAAGACGTCGTGAGTGAGGTCCTCGGCGTCGTGGACGTTGCCGGTCAAGCGGTAGGAAAGCCGGTAGACGCGCCCGGAGTGCTCCTCGACGATCTGGGCCCAGGTCGGCGGCACCCAGGCCCCCGGCTCGGCGACAGTTGCCACGTCGGCGGTGTCGGTCATCGTCCAGTCTTCCTTGTCGTGGGGCTCGCGTCCCCGGGTGAGCGCTGCTCGCGAGCTGTTTCGATGGTTCCGCAACAACCTGGGTGTTGCCTGTATGCCCCAGAGCCCGCGTAAGGTAGTTGAGCATGAGCAGCGCACCGAAATTGGCGAGTTGGACCTACGCCGAGGAGTTCATCGCAGAAGACGCCGAACTTGAGTCGGCCCGAGCGGCCGGGAGCGAGTTGGGGGCGGTGCCAATCGGTCTTGGTGGTGGGGCCGCCCTGCGGATGCTCGCGGCGGCTTCCGGAGCCCGCGCGGTCATCGAGATCGGTTCCGGCGCCGGCAATTCCGGCCTTTGGCTCCTGCGCGGGATGCCCGCCGACGGAGTGCTCACGACGATCGACGTCTCCCCCGAGCATTCCGCGGCGGCAAAGAAGGCGTATGCCGCGGCCGGCATTTCACACAACCGCACCAGGGTCATCACCGGGGCTGCGCTGGACGTGCTCCCGCGGATGACGGACGGCGCCTACGACCTCGTCTTCATCGACGCGGACAAGGCCACCTACCCCGCGTATGTCGAGCACGGTATCCGGTTGCTTCGTGCCGGTGGTGTCCTCGCGCTCGACAACATGATGTGCGGCGACAAGGTCGCGGACCCTGCGGCGCGCGACAAGGCGACGTCTGCCGCCCGTGAGCTCGGCAAGGCCCTGCGTGACGACGAACGGCTCCTCGCCAACCTGCTTCCGGTGGGCGATGGCCTGCTCGTAGCGATCAAGCGCTGAGCCACCGGCCCGGGCGCACGTGGGAGCCGACCACCGTCGGCACCACCGCAACCGGGCCACGAGCACCGGCCCGGGGCACGTCGAGCCGCGCCACCTGAGCCCGAGCCATCTGAGTCCGAGGCATCTGAGCCCGGGTCGGGCGAACTACCCGGCGCTGCCCGGGCCCGCGCCGCGGCGGAACTTCGCCGGTCCCTCGGCGATGGCGACGACCTCGTAGGCCTCGATCGTGATCGGGCCCGACCCGACGAGCTTGCTCACCGGGGACGCCAAGGCGCCAACCTCGAAGTCAGACCGGAAGGCATCGCGGTCGGCCGCCGTGGCGAAGACGTAGGTCCCCTCGAACCAGTCGCCTTCGACCATCCGCCACAACTTGCAGGAGAGCCCGTCCAGGAACATGAATCGCGCGAGGGAGGTCCCGAGGACGTACTCGCGCAGCTGACCAGCGACGCCGCTCGGCGCCTCCTTGAGTGACCAGCGCACGGCCAACCCGTAACCCGCGTCCATGCCTAAGCCCCTTCCAACCAGCGCAACAGTCCGCGCGCACCGTAACCCGTGGCGCCGACGGACAGCAGTCCCGTATCGGAGTCCGAGCGGCCGGTTCCGGCGATGTCGATGTGGACCCAGGGCGCCTGCCCGACGAACTCGCGCAGGAACAGCGCCGCGAGGATCGAGCCCGCATTGAGTCCCCCGAGCGGCCCGATATGGGAAAGGTCGGCCACCTCGGAAGCCAACGACGCGCGGTAGTCCTCGACGAGCGGCATCGGCCATAACGGTTCGCCCTCCTCGGCAAAGGCGCAGACAAGGGCCGTATGCAGGGTGGCGTCGCTCCCGTAGGACGGGGCCATCGCATCCGCGAGGGCAATCCGGGCGTGTCCGGTAAGCGTGGCGATGTCGACCAACGCGACCGGATCGAGACGGGCGGCGGCATACGCAAGGGCATCGGCGAGCACGAGGCGACCCTCGGCGTCGGTATTGCCGACTTCGACGGTCGTCCCGCCGAAGTGCGTGATGACGTCGCTCGGGCGATAGGAGCTGGCCCCGATGGCGTTTTCGGCGAGGGGAAGTAGCCCGACAACGCGGCGTTTGATGCCGAGGGCGCGACATGCCGTCAACACGGCAAGCACGATGGCGGCCCCCGACATGTCTGTCTTCATCGTCAGCATCCCCGCTGCCCCCTTGACGTTCAGGCCGCCGGTGTCGAAGGTGATTCCCTTGCCGACGAGGACGATTGGCCGGGGGTCGGCGCCTCGGGGGGCGTAGGTGAGCTCAACGAGCCGAGGCGGCGTGGCCGACCCTGCGCCTACGGCGAGCAGTCCCCCGAAGCCCTCCCGCGCCAACGCGCGCTCATCCCAGGTCTTGACGCTGACCCCGCACCCGGCCGTGAGGTCGCGGATCCACGAGGGGCCCAGCGCCCGATCCGTCGCACTCGCTGACCGGGTGGTCGACTTCGCTGACCGGGGGGCGGGTGTCTCGCCCGCGAGCGTCACCGGGTTCTTCAGATTACTTGGCGCGTTCGCGAGGTTGCGGGCCAGCAGGGTCGCGTTGGCGCGCACTCGAGCGCGTTCGACCTCCAC
>CAZACX010000003.1:10250-42046 GCA_964483685.1 uncultured Intrasporangiaceae bacterium | reverse complement strand
GGTTGCGGGCCAGCAGGGTCGCGTTGGCGCGCACTCGAGCGCGTTCGACCTCCACGGTGAGATCGGCGACGCCGCCGGTTCCAGCGCTTCCATCGCTTCCACCGACTCCAGCGCCATCGGCCGCTCCACCGAGTCCAGCCCCATCGGCCGCTCCACTGACTCCGGTGCCATCGGCCGCTCCGAGGATCACGATCTCTCGGATCCCGGGCCTGCTCCTCGGTCCGCTCGCGGTCCAGGTCGGTGGGGTGACGCTGCCGAGCAGAACTCCTTCGACGGCTGCGCAGACGTCCTGTCCCGAGGTCAACCCGAGGAGGAGTGTGCGGTCGGCGGTTGACGCCCTGGCCGCGACCGCCGCCGCGCGCCGCACGGGCGTGGGTCCGCCGTCCCCTGCCCCGGCCATGACGAGGAGCCCACCGGGCAGGGGCACTTTCGTCGCGCTGCCCATGGCTGACGGGCCATAGGCGCCGAGGACAGCGTGAAGATCGCCGCCGAGGGCCGCGACCAGGCCCTCGTGGGAAGGCGCGGGGGTCTCGCCAACGAGCAGGACGAGGGTGAGCGGATGATCACCGAGCGCGCGGATCTCGTCGGCACCCGCGCGCACGGCGCAGCGCAACGGCGGCAGGCAGGGACGCAGGTCAAACGGCATGGCCCGAGGGTACTCACCACCCGCGCGCTCGGGCATCGCGCCGGCAACGCACCACCCGCGCGCTCGGGCATCGCGCCGGCAACGCACCACACCCCGGACCGTGACGGTCCGGGGTGTTGGTGAAAGGTGTTGCCTTGGGCGTTATGCGAGGCCCTCGCAATTGTCGATTGCCGCGCCGAGGGCACGCACCTCGTCCGGGGTCATCTCGACCACGAGCCGCCCGCCGCCTTCGAGCGGCATACGCAGCACGATGCCACGACCCTCCTTGGTGACCTCAAGTGGGCCATCACCAGTCCTCGGCTTCATCGCCGCCATAGGGTTTCCCTTCTTTGTCACGATCAGCGCCGCAACGTCACCGTGTACTACGTGGCCGGCCAAGCGCCAATGCCTTGCGCCTATTATCCCTCCCCGCACGCCTGGGGTGAAATCGCCACCGCGATAGCCTGCCAGTTCCGAGAGCCCCGCATCGGCGCTCGCGTCCAACGACTCCAAGGCGAACGAACCTGATGACTGCCGCCCCCAGCGACCCTCGCCCCGCGCGGTCGGTGGCGTCGAGAACGAGCGTCACTCTCCTTGCGCTGCTCGGATTCGCCGGGTATGCGTGGGTCGGCGTCACCCAATACGTGCGCGGTTTCGCCGGGAACTACGACCTCGGGATCTTCACCCAGGCCGCGAAGGGCTGGGTGAGCGCCGGGACCCCGATTGCGCCGATCAAGGGCGGTTCGCTCTTTGCCGACCATTTCAGCCCCATCACGGCCCTCTTTGGCCTGGCGTATGCCGTGTGGTCCGATCCGCGCGCCCTCATCCTCACCCAATCGCTTTCGCTCGCCCTCGCGGTGCTCCTCGTCGGGTTCCACGCGCGAGCGCACCTTCCCCGTGGGCGGGCCTTGGTGGTCATGGGGAGCGTTGCCGTCGGCGTGCCGTTCGTTGCTGCCGCCCGCTTCGACATTCACGAGACGGGACTGGGCGCGGCCATTTTTGCCGGGTTTTTCCTCAGCGTCCGGGCCGGGGCGTTGACGCCGACCCTGCTGTGGGCGCTGGCAGCCTTGACCATCAAGGAGGACGTCGGGCCGATCGTCGTCATGGCGGGGGTGGCCTGGTGGCTGATCCGGCGGGACGCGCGCGGGGCCTTCGCGCTCGCCGCCCTCGGACTGGCCGGCCTGGCGTTGGCTACCTTCGTCATCGGGGCAAACGCCGAGGTGGTCTCGCCATACAGCAGCTATCTGCTCTCCGGTGAAGCGGACTGGAGCCTTGCGCGGTGGCAACCGGCGCTCCTGTTCCTCGCGATGAGCGGCTTCGGCTGGCGCGAACCGATGGCCCTTCTTGCCCTGCCGACGCTCGCGTGGCGTGCCCTGGCCTCTGCCCCCAACGTCTGGTCGGTGACCTATCACTATGACGTGCCGCTGGCCGTGCTCGCCGCCATCGTCCTCGTCGATCGATTGCGCACCGCTCGTGGCTGGGCTGGGGCTCGAACGTTCGGCCTCGCCGGGGTCTCCCCCATTTTGGGTCTCGTCCTCGCCACCGGCTTGACCCCCTGGCGCGCCCACCCCTTTCAGAGCCCGTATGCCGCCGCCCCCTTGGCCGCGCTCACCCAGCACATCCCCGCGGGCGACGCCGTCCTCGCCGATCAGCACCTCGGGGTGTTGCTGGTGCCGCACTTCGAAGTCCGAATGCTGTCGACGACCGACCGGCCTGGCACGCTGCAGCTCACCGCACCCGCGGCCGCCCGATGGGTGGTCCTCAATCCCGGTGAGCACACCTGGGGTGCGCCACGGTGCGCCAAGACGCAATGGCTTCGCAGTGTCTCCTATCCCCGTTGGACCTCCGGATCACTCGTGCTCGTCGATCAGGGCAGCCCCAAAGTCCCCGCCCTTCAGCCGTGCCAGGGCTAAGACCGCGACTGGACCGAGTCCACGCCCGGGGTGACGCGACCCCCCGGCTGATGCCGGGCCTGGACCAGGGCCGCGACAAAGAGCGCCATCAGCGTGAGCGGACGCAAGGACTGGACCATCGCGGTCCCGAGGTGATCGGCGTGCTCGATGGCGATTCCCATCATCGGCAGCGCCCAGACGAGCATGGACACCCCGCCGAGGACCCGCCAGCCGGCTGCCCACAACGCGGCCGCGGCCAGGGGCGCGGCGAAGCAGTGATGGGTCCAGGCGATCGGTGTGACGAGGTAACTGCCCAGGGCAATGGCCAGCGCGAGCCAGGCCCGGGCCGAGGGATCGTGCGACGGCATTCCCCGCGCCGCCATGACGAGGGCGCCAACCACGAGGACGCCCGCGACGAGACCGCCCGCCTGGACGACTTGCCCCGGCAAGACCCAGTGGGCGAGCAGCCCCATCACCGAGGAATTCGACCAGCTGTCCAGGGCCCCGACCCGATGGGTGTCCCAGAGCACTTCGCCGAAGTAGACGGCAGTGTTGTCGACCCCGAGGAGCAATCCGAGCGCCAAGAAGGTCAACCCCGCGGCGGCGGCGCTTCCCAATCGCCACCATCGGGAGGGTCCGCGCTCCGCGAGCAGGACCACGCCGGCCAAGGCCGGGGTGATCTTCAGCGCGGCCGCGCCAGCAAGGGCTACGCCACCCCATCGTGGGCGCAGACTCGCGTACCCGAGAAGAGCGACGGCCCCGACGAACACGCTGAGCTGCCCCTGACCGACAGTCATCCATACCGGTTCGCTGAACAGCAGCGCCGCGAGCAGGAAGCGCCGGGAATTGACGGGGACACCCACGCGGCCAAGCACCCACCACCCCGTTGCGAGCGCCGTGGCAATCGTCGCGACGGTCCACCCCGTCCGCACGACCACGTCCGGAAGGTTGGCCAGCGGGAGCAGCAGCAGACCGGCCACCGGCGGGTAGGTGAACCCGAGTTCGGTACACGCGGACGCACAGTAGAGGTGCCCGGTGGCCTGGAATTCGCGTAGGGACTGCAGGTAGATGTCGAGATCTACCCAGGGTTGCCGCGCCCGCAGGGCCAGACCTCGGGTCGCCACAAGGATCAGGAAGGCGACCCCAAGGCCGAGCGCTAGCCGACCGAGGGCGACGTGGAGGGACTCTCGCCGCCGAGCAGCCCCCGCAGGGCCGATTCGAAGAGCCGCGTCCCCAGGGACCGAGCGACCCACGACGTGATGGCCGGGGCTGGGTCGGGGCGTGGCCTGAGGCTCTCGCTCCAGCGAACCCTCGTCCCGAGTCCGCTCGGCTCCACCGTGATCTCCGCCCAACCCTGCAGCCACCGTCCCGTCTTGACAAGTCGAACACAACCGACACCCGCCACACCGGCAGGGGGTTCCCACACGCTAATCACCATCGGGTCCTCGAACCGCATCGGTCCAAGCGAGGTAACGCCGATGAACTGCCAGCCGAGCCGGGGCCGACCGGGATCGGTGACGATGGTCGTCAACGGAATGACCCGGGCATGGGCGGCGAAATCGGTCAGCCGCCGCCAGGCATCGAGGACATTCAGCTCGGTGTTCAGCTCGAGCTCGACATCAGCCATTGTGGGTCCCCTCCGCGGTCCGCTCGTATGCCGCGAGCCGCACCTTGAGTTGGTCGAGGACGTCGTCGACCTGATCCATGCGGTAACCACGCAACGCCGTGTCGAAGTGGAGTTCGTCGAGATCCGCCGAAAGTGGGTTCTGCGGCAATTGCACCGCGGGTCGCGAATGCGTCGCCGGGGCCATCGGGTCAAACGTGGCCCGGCCAAGGACGAGTGCGGCGAGGACCGCGGTCACGACCGCGGCGACGATGAGGAAGAAGATCCAGATCACGAGGGACTCCCGTTGCCCTGCTTGGCGCCCTGCTTGGCGCGCTCCTTGCCGCCTTGTTTAGCGCCCTGCTTGGCGGCCTGATTGGCGCCGCGCGCGTGCTTCGTCGGGCGTCCCATCGCCGCGCGATCGGATTCGGCAATGAGGTTGACCGCTTCCTCCGGATCATCGGTGAGATGGAACAGGTCCACGTCCGCGGGTCCCATCGTTCCTCGGGCCACGGCCGTCGTCCGAAGCCAGTCCAGCAGGCCGCTCCAATAGTCCACCCCGACGAGGACGATGGGGAAGGACGTGACCTTCCGGGTTTGGACGAGTGTCACGGCTTCAAAGAGCTCGTCCAGGGTGCCAAGGCCCCCGGGGAGGACGACAAACCCGACGGAGTATTTGACGAACATCGTCTTGCGGACGAAGAAGTAGCGGAAGTTGACGCCAAGGTCGACGTACTCATTGAGGCCGGCTTCGAAGGGCAGCTCGATGCCCAGCCCAATCGACACCCCCCCAGCGGCGAGCGCCCCTTTGTTGACCGCCTCCATGGTGCCTGGACCACCGCCGGTCATCGCGGCATACCCAGCCTTAGCGATCGTTGCCCCCACCGTGACCCCGAGTTCGTAGGCGGCCGAATCGGCTGCCGTGCGCGCGGACCCGAAAACGCTGATCGTCGGGCCCACCTCGGCGAGCGAACCAAACCCCTCGACAAACTCGCTCTGGATGCGCAGCACCCGCCAGGGGTCGGTGTGGACCCAGTCGGTCGGGCCGCGGTAGTCGAGGAGTCGCTGGTCGGTTGTGCTCCGCGGGACCTGCGACCGTCGCAGTGTCACGGGGCCCTTGTGGTACGCCTTGTCCTTCATCACGCGACCTCTGCCGACAGCCAGCGCAAGAGCGCGGCTTCGCAGGACCGGAACTGGTCAACGGGACAGCGTTCGTCGTCCATGTGGGCGAGGTTGGGATCGCCCGGACCGAAGTTGACGGCAGCCACCCCCATCGCCGAGAAGAGGGCCACATCGGTCCACCCCTGTTTGGGTTCCACCGGCAGACCCAGCGCCGCGACGAAAGCCCTTGCGGCGGGCAGCTGAAGACCGGGCCGGGCACCGCCGGCGTTATCGATAACGGCCAGGTCGAACCCGTCGAAAACACCGCGAACGTGAGCCTCGGCGTCGGCTGCCGAGCGTGATGGCGCATAACGGTAATTGATCGTCACCACGCACCGGTCGGGGATGACGTTGGTAGCGGTGCCCCCGCTGATCAGGACGGCGCCGAGTGCTTCGCGGTAGTCGAGTTCGTCGACGACAACCACCTCAGGCTCGTATGCCGCGAGCCGGCGCAGGATCTCGCCGGCGTCGTGGATCGCGTTATGCCCCTTCCACGGGCGCGCCGAATGCGCGGCGATTCCCTTGGTGGTCACCTCGGCCCGCAAGGTGCCCTTGCATCCAGCCTCGATGCGCGCGCCGGTGGGCTCGAGAAGCACGGCAAAGGCGGCGTCGGCGATGAGCTCGGGCCGCTGCGCTTGAATGTGGCGCAGCCCGTTGAACTTGCTGTCGATCTCCTCGGCCTCATAGAACACAAACGTGAGGTCGCGGGCGGGCTGCGTGAGTTCCTTGGCCAGGCGCAGCATGACGGCGACACCACCCTTCATGTCCACGGTGCCTCGGCCCCACAGGACGTCCCCGTCGGCGCCGTCAACCCGGCGAGTGGGGAGATTGGCGGGATCTGCGGTCAGTGGCACCGTGTCGAGGTGGCCGGCCAGGAGGACACGTTCGTGACGACCCAAGCTGGTGCGGGCGACGACAGAATTGCCGATCCGGGTCAGCGACAGGTGCGGCAACTGCGCGAGCGCCGCCTCAACCGCATCACACAGGGCCTCCTCCGCCAGGCTCACCGACTCGATGTCGCAAACCGCGGCCGTCAGGGCAACAACGTCGAGGTTAAGGTCGAGTGTTGGCATGCCGACACCATAACGGGGCAAGCGAGCGCTGGCCCACGCCGACCTCGCGGCGCAGACGACGCGCGTTGTCGGTGCCGTCTCATACCCTTATCGCCATGACTGACCCGACCACCCGCCGTGCCTGGGGCACTGGCCTCGCGACGATCACGACCGCCGGGCAGGTGCTCGACACGTGGTTCCCCAGCCCTCGCCTCGGCGCCCCGGCCGACGACACGGCCCAGCGCACCGAGCTGACCGCACTCGCGGGCGGTGACGAAGCCCGCGGCATACGCCTCGAGGTGGTGTCAATCGCCATCGACCTCGACGCGCCAGCAGTCGGCGCAAGCGATGCCTATTTGCGGCTCCACCTGCTCAGTCACCTGCTTGTGCCACCGAATTCGCTCAACCTCGACGGCGTATTCGGGCAGCTTGCCAACGTGGTCTGGACCAATCATGGGCCCTGCTCCGTGGAGGGGTTCGAGGCGACGAGGCTCCGTTTGCGCGCCCGCGGACCTGTCCAGGTGTTCGGTGTCGACAAGTTCCCACGGATGACGGACTACGTCGTGCCGACCGGGGTGCGAATCGCCGATGCCGACCGAGTCCGTTTGGGTGCGCACCTCGCGAGCGGGACCACCGTCATGCACGAGGGCTTCGTGAATTTCAACGCGGGCACCCTTGGCGCCTCGATGGTCGAGGGCCGGATCGTCCAGGGGGTCGTCGTGGGCAACGGGTCGGATATCGGCGGGGGCGCCTCCATCATGGGCACCCTCTCGGGGGGCGGCACGACCCGAGTGAGCATCGGCGAGCGGTGTCTGCTCGGGGCACAATCCGGGCTCGGGATAGCCCTGGGCAACGATTGCGTGGTCGAGGCGGGGCTTTATGTCACGGCCGGCACAAAGGTCACCATGCCCGACGGCGCCGTGGTCAAGGCGGCCCAACTCTCCGGCGGCGACAACATGCTGTTCCTGCGCAACTCGGTGACCGGGCGCGTCGAGGTTCGCGCGCGCGCCAAAGGCATCGACCTCAACGAGGCCCTGCACGCGAATGACTGATCGGCCCCCTGGGCCCCCTCTGCCCCCTGGGCCCCCTCTGCCCCCTGGGCGACGTCAGCGCCCGTGGCCTTCTCGGCGACGGCTGCTGGCCGCGGTGGTGGCGGTTGTGCTCGTCGCCGGGCTCGGTGCGAGCGCAGTGATCGGGTACCGCCTCGTCGTCGCACCCACGTGTGCGGTGACCGCGGCCGGGGTGACCCTGCACTTCACCCCGGAGCAGACTCGGCACGCGGCGACGATCACGGCACTCGCCGTCAAGCGCGGGCTGCCGGCTCGGGCAGCAACCATCGCCCTCGCGACGGCCCTGCAGGAATCAGGGTTGCGCAATCTCGACTATGGCGACCGGGACTCCCTCGGCCTCTTCCAGCAGCGGCCGTCGCAGGGCTGGGGTACCCCCGCGCAGGTGCAGGACCCCATCCACGCCACCAACGCCTTCTACGACGCCTTGGTTAAGGTGACGGACTATCAAAGCAGGGACATCACCGAGGTCGCCCAGGCGGTCCAGCGCAGCGCCTACCCCCTGGCCTATCGCGACCACGAGCAGGAGGGACGGGTCCTCGCCTCGGCCTTAACGGGGCATTCCCCCGCCGGTCTTGGCTGCCGCCTCGGCCGCCCGGACCCGGCGCCGGGACCTGAACAGTTGGTCGCCGATGTGCGCACCCAATTCGGCGTCGTCGCCACCGTCAAAGGGTCCGTCATCAGCGTGCCCACCGCGTCGGTCACGCACGCCTGGGCCGTGGCGTCCTGGGCCGTCGCTCAGGCCGAGAAGCAGTCGGTCACGCAGGTCGTCATCGGTGGACAGCGGTGGGACCAGACGTCCCGGAGCGCAACCTGGACGGGGACTTTTGACCCCGGCACGGCAACGCCCGTGGTCGCCATCTCCCTGGCGTGATCCGATCCTGATCGGATAAGGGCCCGACGCTGGCCGTCGCGTCAGCGGTTGGCGATGGCGAGGTAGTCGCGAGCGTCCGGCCCGGTGTAGATCTGTCGGGGGCGGCCGATCTTGGTCGTCGGGTCCTCGATCATCTCGCGCCATTGCGCGATCCACCCGGGCAGGCGCCCCAACGCGAAAAGCACGGTAAACATCTTCGGCGGGAAGCCCATCGCCTTGTAGATCAGGCCGGTGTAGAAATCGACGTTCGGGTACAGCTTGCGCTCAATGAAGTAGTCGTCCGCGAGGGCGATCGCCTCGAGTTCCCGCGCAATCTCGAGGAGCGGATCGTGAACGCCGAGGCTGGCGAGCACCTCATCGGTCGTCGCCTTGATCAGGGCCGCCCGCGGGTCGTAGTTCTTGTAGACGCGGTGGCCGAAGCCCATGAGCCGACGACTTGTTTCCTTGTTCTTAATCTTCGTCATGAACGTCTTGGGGTCCTCCCCGGTGAGCATGAGGTCGTTGAGCATCTCGAGGACCGCCTGGTTGGCGCCGCCGTGAAGCGGCCCAAACAACGCGTTGATCCCCGCCGAGACGGAGGCAAAGAGGTTGGCGTGCGACGAACCGACCATGCGCACCGTCGACGTCGAACAGTTCTGCTCGTGGTCTGCGTGGAGCAGGAGCAGGAGGTCAAGAGCCTTGACCATGACTGGGTCGATTTCGTAGGGCTCGGCCGGGAAGCCGAAGGTCATCCGGAGGAAGTTCTCCGTGAGCGACAACGCGTTGTCGGGGTAGAGGAAGGGCTGCCCCATCGACTTCTTGTACGCATAGGCGGCGATCGTCGGCAGCTTCGCGAGCAACCGGACTGTCGAAATCTCGACCTGCTCCTTGTCGAACGGGTCGAGGCTGTCCTGGTAGAACGTTGAGAGCGCCGACACGGCCGAGGCGAGGACGGGCATCGGGTGCGCATCCCGGGGGAAACCAACAAAGAACGCCTTGAGGTCCTCGTGCAGCATCGTGTGGCGGCGCACCCGTTGATCGAAGTCGGCGAACTGGCTCGTCGTCGGCAGCTCACCGTAGATGAGGAGGTAGCTCGTCTCCAGGTAGCTGGAGGAGGTGGCCAACTGCTCGATCGGATAGCCCCGGTACCGCAGGATGCCTACGTCCCCGTCGATGTAGGTGATCGCGCTTGAGCACGACGCCGTGTTGACGAAGCCGTGGTCGAGCGTCACATGGCCGGTGCTCCCGAGGAGTTTCGAGATGTCGACCCCGGACGAACCGACCGAAGCCGGCACGACCGTGAGGTCGAGATCTTTACCGTTGACCGACAACCGAGCCTGCGCGCCACCATCACCCATAGCCGGGACGGTACCGCAGCCGCAGCCGACCTGCGCACGTCGCGCTCGCCAAATGGGCGGTTTTCGCGGTCAGCGGCCTTCCGAGGCAGACACGAGGCGCCCGGCGGCGGCCGCGATCCGCTCGTCGGTGGCCGTCAGCGCCACCCGGACATGGTTCTGTCCAGCCGCCCCGTAGAAGGCCCCGGGGGCTGCGAGAATCCCAAGGTCGGCAAGGCGCCCGATCGTGGTCCAGCAGTCCTCCCCGGCGCTCCCCCACAGATAGAGCCCGGCCTCGGAACCATCGATCACCAGCCCGAAGCGCTCCAGGGCAGGGGCCAGCAGGGCGCGGCGCGCGGCATACCGCTGGCGTTGGGCATCGACGTGGTCGACATCGGCGAGCGCGGCGACCAGGGCCCGCTGGACCGGCGTCGGCATCATCATGCCCGCGTGCTTGCGCACCTGCGCGATCCGCGCCACGAGCGCCGGGTCGCCCGCAAGGAACGCCGCTCGATATCCGGCGAGATTGGACTGCTTGCTCAGGCTGTATGCCGCGAGCAGGCCGGTGAGGTCCCCGCCGGTCACGCGCGGGTCAAGCAGGCTTGGCGTTGTCGGCGGATCCCCAGCGGGACGTTCGGTGCGCCAATCGAGTTCGGCGTAGCACTCGTCGCTGGCGACAATCACGTCGTGGCGCCTGGCCCAGTCGACGACCTTGGCGAGGTGCTCGACGCCGAGGACCTTGCCCGTGGGGTTGCCGGGGGTGTTGAGCCACAACAGTTTTGGCGTCGTTGCCTTGGTCAAGGGGCCCAGTGACGTCAGTGCGTCCATGGGCAGCGGGGTACACCCGGCGAGGCGAGCGCCGACGTCATACGTGGGGTAGGCCACCCGGGGGAAAGCGACGGTGTCGCCGGGGCCGAGGTCGAGGAACGTGGGCAGCCAGGCGACCAGTTCCTTGCTCCCGATCGTCGGGATGACTCCGGCCGGATCGAGATGGCGCACCCCACGGCGCGCCTCGAACCACGCGACAACCGCCTCGCGTACGTCGGCGGTGCCGGTCGTCAACGGGTAGCCGGGGGCGTCGGCGGCCCCTATGAGGGCTCGCTGGATGACCGCGGGGGTCGGGTCGACCGGGGTACCCACGCTGAGGTCGACGATCCCACCGGCCGCGGCAGTGGCCCGCGCCTTGAAGGAGACGAGCGAATCCCACGGGAAATCGGGCAGGGCGCGCACGGGCGCGCTCCTTCCTCTCGGTGACTTAGTGGTTCTGCTCCTGCGGCGGCAGGGCGCTGATGATCGGGTGATCTTTGGCGATCATCCCGAGCTTCGCGGCGCCGCCTGGGCTGCCGAGGTCGTCGAAGAACTCGACGTTCGCCTTGTAGTAGTCGGCCCACTGCTCGGGGACGTCGTCCTCGTAGTAGATCGCCTCGACCGGGCATACCGGCTCACAGGCGCCGCAGTCGACGCACTCGTCGGGGTGGATGTAGAGGCTGCGTTCGCCCTCATAGATGCAGTCGACCGGGCATTCCTCAATGCAGGCCTTGTCCTTGAGGTCGACACACGGCTGCGCGATCACGTACGTCATGGTCGGCAAGTCTACGGGCCAACGGCCGGTGCTCGGGCGCGGCCCGTGAGCCCCCGCAGCCCCGCGGCGTCGCGGCTTCTGGCCCCGTCACGTTGGGCCTCCCGGCCCCGTCGGCGTGGGCCTCGCGAGCCCGCCGAGTCGGGCCTCCTGGCACCCTGAGTCGGGCCTCGTGAGCGCCGAGCCGGGCTTCCTGGCCGCTTAGACCGGGGCGACCGTTGGCTTATAGCGCGGGCGGCCTTGTTCGTATGCGGTGATGGCAGCTTCGTGGCGCAGCGTCAGCCCGATGTCGTCGAGGCCCTCAAGGAGCCGCCACCGGGTGTAGTCGTCGACCTGGAAGGGGGCCACGATGTCCCCCGCGGTGATCGTCCGGGCATGCAGGTCGACGGTGACCGAGGCTCCCGGCTCGTTCTCGAGGTATTTCCAGAGCAACTCGACGTCGTCCTGGCTGGCGATTGCCGTGAGCAGCCCAGCCTTGCCGGAGTTGCCGCGGAAAATGTCCGCGAACCGGGACGAGATGACGACACGGAACCCGTAATCCATGAGCGCCCACACGGCGTGTTCGCGTGAGGAACCGGTCCCAAAGTCGGGGCCGGCGACGAGCACCGAGCCCGCGGCATACGCCTCGTTGTTGAGGATGAACGTCTCGTCCTTGCGCCACGCGGCGAAGAGGCCGTCCTCGAAGCCGGTGCGGGTCACCCGTTTGAGGTACTCCGCGGGGATGATCTGGTCGGTGTCAACGTTGCTGCGACGCAGGGGAAGGCCAATCCCGGTATGGGTCGTGAAGGCATCCATGGTCAGTTGTTCCCGTCGGTGAGTTCGTCGAGATCGCTTGGGCTGGAGAGGGTTCCGCGCACGGCGGTGGCCGCGGCCACGAGCGGACTGACCAGGTGGGTGCGACCGCCCTTGCCTTGTCGACCCTCGAAGTTGCGGTTCGAGGTGCTCGCCGAACGCTCGCCCGGGGAAAGGGTGTCGGGGTTCATCCCCAGGCACATCGAACACCCGGGGAGTCGCCATTCGGCCCCCGCTTGGAGGAAAACCTGGTCGAGTCCCTCCGCTTCCGCCTGGAGGCGAACGCGCGCGGAGCCGGGCACGACAAGCATCCGGACACCGTCAGCGACCCGACGCCCGGCGATGACCGAAGCGACCGCGCGCAGGTCCTCGATGCGCCCATTGGTGCAGGAGCCAACAAATACCGTGTCGACGGCGACCTCACGCAGCGGCGTGCCAGCGGTCAGGCCCATGTATTCCAGGGAGTGCTCGGCCGCGGACCGCTCCGACTCGTCGGGGATCAGCGCGGGATCGGGGATCGCGTCGCCGAGCGGCGAGCCTTGACTGGGGTTGGTCCCCCAGGTGACGAAGGGCGTCAGGGCGCTCGCGTCGATGTCGACCTCAACGTCAAAGGTCGCGTCGTCGTCTGTCTTGATCAGCGACCAGGCCGCGACGGCATCATCCCAGTCGGCACCTGTCGGAGCGTGCGGGCGGCCCTTGAGATAGCCGAAGGTGATCTCGTCTGGGGCGATCAGTCCAGCCCGGGCTCCGGCCTCAATCGACATGTTGCACACCGTCATTCGGGCTTCCATCGACATCGCCCGGATCGCGGCGCCGCGATATTCAAGGACGTACCCCTGGCCACCCCCGGTGCCAATCTTGGCGATGACGGCGAGAATGACGTCCTTGGCGGTGACGTCCTCGGGCAGGGCACCGTTGACGTTGATGGCCATCGTCTTGAACGGTTTGAGGGCCAACGTTTGGGTCGCCATCACGTGCTCGACCTCGGAGGTGCCGATGCCGAAGGCCAAGGCACCGAACGCGCCGTGAGTCGAGGTGTGGCTGTCGCCGCAGACGATCGTCGTGCCCGGCTGGGTGAGGCCAAGTTGCGGGCCAACGATGTGGACGATGCCCTGGTCGATGTCGCCCATCGAGTAGAGCTGAACGCCAAACTCGGCGCAGTTGCGGCGCAGGGTTTCGACCTGGGTGCGGCTGATCGGATCAGTGATCGGGCCCGGGGTCGTCGGAACGTTGTGATCCTCCGTCGCCAGCGTCAAGTCCGGCCGCCGAACGGGCCTTCCGGCCACCCGCAAACCGTCGAAGGCCTGCGGCGACGTCACTTCGTGGATGAGGTGGAGGTCGATATAGAGGATGTCGGGTTCACCCTCGACATGCCGCACCACATGGTCTGCCCAGACCTTTTCAGCAAGAGTCCCTGCCATCGAATGCCCTCCTCGGCTAGCGATCATCGGCAGATTCGCACGCCTTTTGGAACCACCGACTTGCGATCTCAGGCAATGAGACGGCAATATCAAGGCATGGACAACACAAGTGGCGTCGGCGTCCTCGACAAGGCTGCCATCGTCTTGGGTGCCCTCGAGTCTGGGCCCTCCACCTTGGCGCAGCTCGTCACCGCAACGGGACTGGCTCGCCCAACGGCGCACCGCCTTGCCGTTGCGCTCGAGCACCATCGTCTCGTGACCCGCGACCTGCAGGGCCGATTTGTGCTCGGCCCGCGTCTCGCCGAGCTCGCCGCTTCCGCCGGTGAGGACCGTCTCCTCGCGGCGGCCGGACCCGTACTCGGGGCCCTGCGGGACCACACCAACGAGAGCGCACAACTGTTTCGACGCCAAGGTGACAACCGGGTGTGCGTCTCGGCCGCCGAGCGTCCCGTCGGGTTGCGCGATTCCATCCCCGTGGGCGCAACGTTGTCGATGCTGGCGGGCTCCGCCGCGCAGGTCTTGCTCGCCTGGGAAGAACCTGACCGGCTCCACCGCGGCCTCCACGGTGCCGCGTTCACCGCGACAACCCTGTCCGGGGTGCGTCGGCGTGGCTGGTCCCAAAGCGTCGCCGAGCGCGAGCCTGGCGTGGCCTCAGTCTCCGCTCCGGTTCGCAGCCCCAGCGGTCGAGTGATTGCCGCAGTCTCCATTTCTGGCCCCATCGAGCGCCTCTCCCGTCAGCCGGGGCGCCTCCACGCGGCGACGGTCATGGCCGGGGCGAACAAGCTCACCGAGGTGCTCGCCAGGCACGCGGTTGCCCAGGAAGCGGCCGACCGCTCCCAGCACGCTTAGCCGTGCCCGACAGACCGCTCCAAGCACGCTAGACGTACCCAGCAGACCGCTCCAGCACGCTTAGACGTGCCCCGCAGACCGCTGGCTACTGGCCCCGGCGCATCCGCACTGCGGGGGAACGTGAACACCCCCTGTCGGCAATCGACAGGGGGTGTTCGCGTTCAGGTGTAGCCCCGACGGGGTTCGAACCCGCGCTACCGCCTTGAGAGGGCGGCGTGCTAGACCGCTACACAACGGGGCCATGTCTGCAGCCACTGGGTCAGCGGCGCAGCGGAGCAACTTTAGCCGAGACTTCGTTGACTTCCGACATCACCGCAAGCGCAGGCGCATGTGGTGATGGCTGGGGTACCAGGACTCGAACCTAGAATAACTGAACCAGAATCAGTAGTGTTGCCAATTACACCATACCCCATGGGGTATCTCTGCCCCTTCGTGCCGAGGCGCGCGCGGGCAGCGAACCGAAGGGGAATACTACCGGCCGCCGCCACCCGCCCCAAATCCCCGGCCCACTCAGTCGGCCAGCGAGGCCCGCAGCGAACGAAGCCGCGCCAACGTCGACGCCTTCCCGAGGATCTCCATCGATTCAAAGAGGGGCGGAGAGATGCGCGCCCCCGACACCGCTGTCCGCAACGGACCAAAGGCGAACCGTGCCTTCAGGCCGAGGTCCTCGACGAGGGCCTTGCGCAGCGCCGCCTCCAACGTGGCAGCGTTCCACTGCGGGGGTGCGACCAAGCTCACCAAGGCATCACTGACGCCGTCGAGGGTCGCGATCGCCGCGTCGAGCACGGCAGCTGAATCCGGCTTGAGCTCGGCCCGGGCATCGTCGGCAATGACGAGGTCAGCGTCCGCCACGAAGAACGGCCGCACCAGCGCCACCGCCTCCGAAAGCAGGCCGATCCGGGTCTGGACCAGCGCCGCCACATCCTTGAGCCGTCCCAGCTCCCCCAGCGAGGGATTGCCCGAGAGCACGCCGGCTTTGGCCAGGTGCGGGAGCAACCGGGAAGTGAAATCACCGAGTTCGAGGTTGCGGATGTGGACCCCGTTGAGCCACTCAAGCTTCTTCAGGTCGAAGATCGGTCCGACTGGATTCACCTTGCGCCAGTCGAAGTGGGCCGAAAAGTCGTCGAAACCGAACACCTCAAGGTCGTGACCGTCGGCGTCCTGCTGTGGCGGATACGCGAGCAGCGCAAGGAAGTTCACCAGGGCCTCCGGCAGGAAGCCCTGCTCGACAAACCACGTCAGCCGGGCCGCCGGATTCTTGCGCTTGGAAATCTTGGACTTGTCCTCGTTGCGCAACAACGGCATGTGGGCAAAAAGCGGCACCGGCATCCCCAGCCACCCATAGAGCAGCAGGTGTTTGGGCGTCGAAGAAATCCACTCCTCGCCGCGCACGACATGGGTGATCCCCATCTCGAGGTCGTCGACGACGACGGCCAGGTGATACGTGGGGAAGCCGTCCGCCTTGAGGATGACCTGGTCATCGGGGCGCGGCGCGTTCACCTCCCCGCGGATGAGATCGGTGAAGGTCAGCGGCGCCTCCTCGGGGATCAGCATCCGCACAACGCCTCGCTCGCTGAACCCGGGCAGCAGGGCCCGTTCCCGCTTCTTCTTCCCGTAGCAGAGCCGGTCGTAGCCCGTGGGCTGCTTGTTCCGTTGCTGCTCCAGCCGCAATTGCGCGAGGCGCTCGGTCGAGCACCAGCACTTGTAGGCGTGCCCCGCCTTGAGCAGCGTCTTCACGTAGGGCTTGTACGTTTCCAGCCGCTCCGACTGGCGGTAAGGGCCCACCGGACCACCGACATCCGGCCCCTCGTCCCACGTCAGCCCGAGCCAGTGCAGCGTGTCGTAAATCTGCTGCTCGCTGTCTGCCTGGAATCGAGCCTGATCGGTGTCCTCGATCCGCAACAAGAATTGACCACCTTGCTGGCGGGCGAAGGCGAGGTTGAACAGGGCCATATAGGCGGTACCGACGTGCGGATCCCCCGTCGGGGAGGGTGCGACGCGCAAGCGGACAGGGCCAACAGTGGGTGTACTCATAACGGACCCGATTCTAGGGAGGTCAGCGGCGGACGAACGGGTTGGCCAGGGTGCCGATGCCGTCAATCTCCACCTCGACACGTTGGCCATGCTCGACCGGCCCAACCCCGGCGGGCGTCCCGGTGAGGATGACGTCGCCGGGCAGCAAGGTGAACGAGGCACTGAGGTAGGCGATCAGCGACGGCACATCGAAGATCAGATCCGCGGTCGAACCGTCCTGCACGACAACGCCATCGCGGCGGGTGACGATCCGCAGGCTGGACACGTCGAGGTCGGTCGCGATGGCTGGCCCGAGCGGGCAGAAAGTGTCCATTCCCTTGGCCCGCGCCCACTGCCCATCGCCGCGCTGGAGGTCACGCGCCGACACGTCGTTCGCGCAGGTGTAGCCGAAGATGACCTCGGCCGCGCGTTCGACGGGGACGTCCTTGCAGAGCCGACCGATGACGACGGCCAGTTCTCCCTCGTAATGGACCTCGGTCGCGTGCGGCGGCAGCACGACGGGGTCGTCCGGCCCGATCACCGCCGTGTTGGGCACGAGAAACACGAGCGGTTCCGCCGGCACCTCAGTGCCCATCTCTTTGGCGTGGTCGGCGTAGTTGCGCCCGATCCCAAGGATCTTGCTGCGCGGGATCACCGGCGCAAGGAGGCGCACCCGCTCAAGGGCGACCCGCCGACCCGTGAACGTCACCCCTTGATAGAGGGGGTCCCCGACGATTTCCGCGACAACGCTCCCGTCCTCCTCAAGGACGCCGTATGCCGGGTCCGCACCTTCGGTGAATCGCACGAATCGCATGTGCCCCAGCCTAAGACCGGCGCCACACGTGAGGTCCCAGCGAAAGGTGCGCTGGCCCGTGCGCGAGGTCCCGGTGTCAGGGCAGCGTGAGCGCGCGCCATACGGCATCGGCTGTCACTTGGTGACCGGCATCGTTGGGATGGATATCGCGCGTCGGCGAATCACAGACGGCCGTCCACTCGCAAATGCGGGCGACCTCCACGGGGAGGGGTCCGTAGGGCGGGGTGTCCACCAGGGTGCGGTCGCCGGTCTCGAAGGCGCCCGCCATATCGGCCACCGCAAGGCCATGAGCGTGCGCCACCTGCGCGATCACGGCGTTGAGTTGCGCGATGACCACCGGCCCATCCGTGGGAATACTGCCCCACCCCATCTCGATGAATTCAAAGGCCACCAGGGGGTCGAAGTAGTTGACCAGCACCACCTGCGCCGCCGGGGCACCGGCCCGAATGGTCACCACGGCCGAATCCAGGTTGGCGCGCAGGATGCTCAGCGCCCTCGCAACGCAGGCATCGTCGCGACCCTCGCGCCGCAGGCAATGAGACACGTCGTTGATCCCGATGCCGATGGTGACCCACCGCACCCGGTCCCCCGCCGTCGCGAGCAGCCGCCGCACCTGGCGGAACTGGCCACCTGAGACGTACCGGCACGTTCCGCCCGCCATCATCGTCACCGAGGTCTCGCCAGAGCACGCGAGATTCGCCACCGCCACCGAAACTGGCACCGAACCTTGGCTGCGCAATCGGTTCCCGACAAGCCCCACGTAGCTGCGTTCCCGCGGTTCGGTGCCGTCCGCGCGCAGCCCGGCAGCGAGCGAGTCGCCGAGGGCGAGATAGATGGCCGCATTCTTGGCCAGCGGATCCACGGGCTGGGCGACGAAGCCGGCGCCGAGGGCCAGCCCGCACACGAGGCCCACCAAGGCAGTCTTCCGGCCCCGGCCCCTGGGTCGCGCACGCCCCGCAGTCGCGGTCATAAGCCACTGTGACACACCGCGGGCCCTTCTAGGCTTGGGCCCGATGTCCACCACCGACCTGCCCCGCGCCACCTGGCTCGAGTTCCAGCGCCACCACGAGGAGCGCGCCGATGCCGCCACGGCCGATCACCGCGCCCGCCGCGAGGCCCACGACTCCCACCCGGTCGAGGATTTCCTCTTTCAGTACTACAACTACCCGCCCGCGAAGCTCCGTCGCTGGCACCCCGGGCTGGGTGTCGTCCTCGCCGGAGCCGCCGGTATGCCGCGCGGCTCCTGGCGCTTCTATCGGGCGGTCGGGGATGCGGTCACGTTCGACCTCGAGGCCTTCCTCGCCGAGCGTGGCGACACCGTCGATTTCGTGCGTCGCCTGCTGTCCGCCAGCCTTGCTCGCCCCGCGCAGCTGCGGTGCTTCGGGCTGCACGAGTGGGCCATGGTCTACCAGCTCGGCGAAGGTGAGGTGCGGCATACGGCCTTGCCGTTGCGGCTGAGCCCCGCGCAGACCGACGCGGTGCTCGAAGCCCACCCGGTGCGCTGCACCCACTTTGACGCGTTCCGCTTCTTCACTCCGCCCGCGCGCCCGCTCAATGCGACGGCACCGACCCGGAGCACGCAAGTGGACCTCGAACAACCCGGTTGTCTGCACGCGGGGATGGACCTCTACAAGTGGGCGTTCAAGCTCAGCCCGCTGGTGCCGAGCGACCTCGTGCTGGACGCCTTCGCGCTCGCCCGCGACATTCGCGTCCTCGACATGCAGGCCTCGCCGTACGACCTGCGCGCCCTCGGTTACGACCCGGTGCCCATCGAAACAGCCGCCGGCAAGGCCGCCTATGTCGAGGGCCAGCGCAGGTTCTCCGTACGTTCGCAGGAGTTGCGGCGCGCCCTGCTGGCGGTCATCGACGCGGCGACGCTCCCAGGGGCCTGATCCCTCACCCCTTGGGCGTCGCCCCAGCCCGGATCAGGCCATAAAGCACGGAGTCGATCAGCGCGTCCCAGCTCGCTTCGAGGATATTGGCCGCGACCCCGACCGTCGACCATGAGGTCGACCCGTCGGCCGTCTCGATGAGCACCCGCGTCACCGCGTCGGTGCCGTGATCGGTGTCGAGAATCCGCACCTTGTAGTCGATGAGCTCAAGGTGCCCGATCTCTGGGTAGGCGGTCACGAGAGCGCCCCGAAGTGCCTGGTCGAGTGCGTTGACGGGGCCATTGCCTTCACCGGTCTGCACGAGGCGGACGCCACCGGCGCGCACCTTGACAGTGGCCTCGGAGAGCGCGTCGTCATCGGCGCGACTATCGGTGATGACCCGCCAAGACTCAACCTCGAAGAAGGGCGGCAATTCACCATTGAGCTCGCGGCGCAGCAGCAACTCGAAGCTCGCATCCGCGGCGTCAAAGGTGTACCCGCGCAACTCCAGGTCCTTGACCCGCGCGAGGACTCGTCGGACGTGCTCGGCGTCCCGCTCGTTCGCCGGGTCGAGGTCGAAACCGAGTTCGCGGCTCTTGAGTTCGATCGAGGCACGGCCCGCCATGTCGGAGACGAGCATCCGCATGTCGTTGCCGACCTCCTTCGGGTCGAGGTGCTGATACAGGTCGGGGTCGACCTTGATTGCGCTCGCGTGCAACCCCGCCTTGTGAGCGAAGGCGCTGGACCCGGTGTAGGGCTGCCGCGAATAGGGGGCCACGTTGGTGACCTCACTGATTGCGTGGCTGATCCGCGTCGACTCCTTGAGGCGGTGCGGCGCGATGAGGTCGCGGCCGGTCTTGAGCTGGAGGTTGGCGACGATCGTGATGAGGTTGGCGTTGCCCGTGCGTTCGCCGTAACCGTTGATCGTCCCCTGAACGTGCGTCGCCCCCGCGTCGACCGCCGCCATGGAGTTGGCGACCGCGCAGCCGGTGTCGTTGTGGCAGTGGATGCCCACCCGGGCACCGGTGGACCCCACGACGTCCGCGACGACATCGGCGACCTGTCGGGGGAGCATTCCGCCGTTGGTGTCACAGAGCGCGACAACTTCGGCCCCGGCCTCCGCGGCCACGCGGATCGCTTCGAGCGCATAGGCGCGATCCGCGGCATACCCATCAAAGAAGTGCTCGGCGTCGAGGAAGACCCGGCGGCCTTCACCGGTGAGGAAGCTCACCGTGTCTCGGATCATTTCGAGGTTCTCGGCCAGCGTCGTGCGCAGGGCGCGTTCGACGTGTCCCACATGGGACTTGGCCACGAGCGTCACGACGGCGGCCTGGCTCTCGAGCAGGGCGCGCACAAGCGGGTCCGAGTCCGCCGACCCCCCCGCGCGGCGGGTGGCGCCGAAGGCCGCGAGGGTCGCGTTCTTGAGGGTCAGCTCGCGGGCCGCCCGGGCAAAGAACTCGGTGTCCTTGGGGTTGGCCCCCGGCCAACCGCCCTCGATGTACCCGACGCCCAACTCATCGATGTGCCGCGCAATCGTCAGCTTGTCGGTGACGGAGAGGTTGAGTCCCTCTTGCTGGGCGCCATCGCGCAGCGTGGTGTCGTAGACGTGCAAGTCGCTCATGTCAGTTGGTGCCTTCGTCGGCTCGGCTGCCCGGCCTCGGGCGGCCCTCATCGATGGTCCGGATCATTCTCCTCCTCGCGCTGCGCTCCCCTGGGGTGTTGGGGTGGGCGCCGCTTGTTGGGCCCGATCGACCCAAACAAAAAGACCCCCCGGGTATGGGAGGTCTGCGCGACGAGAGGCTCTCGTCGCGCTACTGGATAATCAGCCCGCGGGTGGTGAGGGTGGTCACGGGATCACCGTGCCACCCCACCGCCCGGAGCCGAAGTGGCGTCCACATCCCGGGATTGGAGCCCCTCGGGAGCGTCCGCCCGCGAGGTCTGCCGCGCAGGGCGAGCCCCGGGGCCCGTCCCGCTCAGAAGGGGGTGACGTAGGCGCCCGAGATGCCGCCATCGACGAGGAACGTCGAAGCCGTCATGAACGAGGACTCGTCAGAGGCGAGGAAGAGCACCGCGTTGGCCATCTCCTCCGGCTCCCCGAATCGGCCCATGGGCACGTGAACGAGTCGGCGCGCGGCCCGTTCCTCGTCCTTGGCGAAGAGCTCCTTGAGCAGCGGCGTGTTGACGGGCCCCGGACACAGGGCATTGACCCGGATGCCCTCGCGGGCAAACTGCACACCCAATTCCCGCGTCATCGACAGCACCCCGCCCTTCGAGGCGGAGTAGGAAATCTGCGAGGTTGCCGCCCCCATCACCGCGACGAAGGAGGCCGTGTTGATGATCGATCCCGACTTCTGCGCGAGCATGTACGGCAGCGCCGCCTTGCAGCACAGATAGACCGAGGTGAGGTTGACCTCTTGGACCCGGCGCCAGGCGTCGAGGTCGGTGTCGAGGATCGAGTCGTCGTCCGGCGGGCTGATTCCGGCGTTGTTGAAGGCGATATCGAGTTTGCCGTAGGTGTCCACGGCGGTCTTGAAGAGCCGGTCGACATCCTCCTTGCTTGCCACGTCCGTGTGGACGTAGGTGCCGGCGACCTCCTGCGCAACCTGCGCCCCGAGGGCATCGTTGAGGTCGCCGATGACAACCATGGCCCCCTCCTCGGCAAACCGGCGCACCGTCGCGAGCCCGATGCCCGAGCATCCTCCGGTGACGACGGCAACCTTGCCCGCAAGCCTTCCAGCCATGCCAACTGCTCCTTTGATCGGGTTCCTGGGGTTGATTTCTGGGGGTGATTTCTAGGGTTGATTCTTGGGGTGACGCTCTAGAGGGTGGTGTTGAAAAAGACGTTCTTCACCTCGGTGAAGGAGTCAAGCGCATCGGGTCCAAGCTCTCGCCCGATCCCGCTCGCCTTGAACCCGCCGAACGGTGTCGAGTACCGAACCGAGCTGTGACTGTTGACGGAGAGGTTGCCCGCCTCGACCCCACGTGCGACCCGGATCGCTCGCCCGAGATCGTTTGTCCAAATCGAGCCGGACAGGCCGTATGCCGTGTCGTTCGCTTTGGCGATGGCGTCGCCCTCGTCGTCAAAGGGCATCACCGCGACAACGGGACCAAAGATCTCCTCGCGCCAAACGGCATCGCTCGTCGACTTCGGTAGGACGACGGTCGGGGGGTACCAATAGCCGGCTCCCGCCGGAGCATCGCCGCGAAACGCGATGTCGACGGGGACGTCGGCGCCCTCGATGAAGGTCCGCACGGCTGCCCGTTGCCCGGCGCTCACCAGGGGGCCCATCTCGGTGGTCTCCGCAGCCGGGTCCCCGACTCGGACAGCCTGAATTGCCGACTCAAAGTGCTCCATGAAGGTGTCAAGAACGTTGCGCTGCACCAGGATCCGGCTGCGCGCACAACAGTCCTGACCCGCATTGTCGAGGAAGCTCATCGGCGCCGCAGCTGCCGCCGCAGCGACGTCGGCATCGCCAAAAATGATGTTGGCGCTCTTACCTCCGAGTTCGAGGGTGATCCGTTTGAGGGAGTCGGCGGCCTTGCGCATGATGCCCTGACCGACGGCCGTCGACCCGGTGAAACAGACCTTGCGCACCTCGGGGTGGGTGACGAAGCGCTCCCCCACCACCGAACCCTTGCCAGCCAGGACGGTGAAGACACCTTCGGGGATTCCGGCCTCGAGGGCGAGCTCGCCCAACCGCAGGGCCGTCAGCGGGGTCAACTCGGCGGGCTTGAGGACCACCGTGTTGCCCGCGGCCAGCGCCGGCGCGAACCCCCATCCGGCGATCGGCATCGGGAAGTTCCACGGAACGATGATCGCGACGACGCCAAGGGGCTCCTTGAAGGTGACGTCGAGTCCGCCGGCGACGGGAATCTGCTTGCCGAACAGCCGTTCTGGTGCCGCCGAGTAGTAAGTGAGCACATCGCGGACGTTGCCCGCCTCCCAGCGGGCGTTGCCGATCGTATGACCGGAGTTCGTCACTTCAAGTTGGGCCAGCTCCTCGTTGTGCGCGTCGACAAGGTCGGCGAACCGGCGCAAGAGCCGACCCCGATCTGCAGGGGTCACCGCCCGCCACGCCGACGAGACGGCCACCGCGCGCGCGATCGCCGCGTCGGTTTCCTCGGCCCCGACCTGATCGACGGTGGCGACCAGCACCTCGTTGGCCGGGTTGATGACGTCGTGCGTGTGCATGGAGCTCACAGTCGTTCGAAACCTCTCACTCGTTCCCAATCGGTGACGGCACCGTTGAAGGCTGCCAACTCGACGTCGGCGGCGTTGACGTAGTGGTCGATGACGTCGTCACCGAAGGCCGCCCTGGCGATGGCCGACCCGGCAAGCAAATCACGCGCCTGGGCGAGCGTCGTCGGCACGTGGGCGAGGTCGCCGGCATACGCATTGCCCAGGAACTCAGGGACCAAGGGCAGTCCCTCCCGGATGCCGTGCAATCCGCCGGCCATCATCGCGGCCACGGCGAGATAGGGGTTGACGTCGCCGCCGGGGACACGGTTCTCGACGCGCAGGCCGGCGCCATGCCCGACGACGCGCAGGGCGCACGTGCGGTTGTCGTGGCCCCAGGCGATCCCGGTCGGCGCGAAGCTGCCAGGCTGGAACCGCTTGTAGGAGTTGATATTTGGCGCGTAGAAGTAGGAGAACTCGCGCATCGTCGCGAGCAGCCCCGCGAGGAAGTGGTCGAAGATCGCGCTGTGCCCGTTCGGACCAGCCTTGTCGGCAAAGACAGGTTCGCCGTCTTGGCCCCGCATCGAGAGGTGGATGTGGCAGGAGTTCCCCTCGCGGGCGTCGTACTTCGCCATGAAGGTCAGCGACTGGCCGTGCTTGGCAGCGATTTCCTTGGCCGCCGTCTTGTAGATGACGTGGTTGTCGCAGGTGCGCACGACCTCGTCAAACCGGAAGGCGATCTCGTGTTGTCCGAGGTTGCACTCCCCCTTGGCGCCCTCGACTGTGACGCCCGCGGCATACATCTCGTTGCGGATCTCGCGCAGCAGCGGTTCGACCTTCGTTCCGCCGAGGATCGAGTAGTCGACGTTGTAGCGATTGGCCCCCGTCAGGTCCTGGTAGCGCCGATCCCAGGCCCGCTCATAGGAGTCCTCGAAGAGGATGAACTCCAACTCGGTGCCGGCGTAGGCGGCGACACCGAGCTCGGCAGCCGCGCTCACCTGGCTCTTGAGGACGGAGCGCGGTGAGGGCCGCACCGGGCCCGAGCCGTCGAGCCAGGTGAGGTCACATTGGATCGTCACCGAGTTGGGTTGGGCCGGTGTCCGCCGCAGCGTCGAGAGGTCCATGTCGAAGAAGAAGTCGCCGTAGCCGCGCTCCCAGCTCGACATCGCGTACCCGTCCACGGTGTTCATGTCGACATCCACGGCGAGGAGGTAATTGCAGCCCTCGGTGCCGTTCTCAAGGATGTGCTCGAGGAAGAAGTTGGCGTGCATCCGTTTGCCGGTCAACCGCCCCTGCATGTCGGTGAACGCGATGATGACGGTGTCTACGACCTGCGCCGCGATGTCGGCACGGAGTCGGTCAAGGCTCAGTTGCGGCGCGCCGCCTGGTGTGTCGTTACCCATCGAAGTCTTTACTCCCTCTGGTTGATTGCTCACCCGATCAGTCCTCGCAGCAGGGCCGCGGTGGCCTCGCAATGGTCCTCCATCTCGCCGTGCGCCGTCTGCGGGTCGCCCGCGAGGATGGCTCGGACAATGGCGTCGTGCTGATCGTTGGAGTGCTCGATGTTGCGGCGCAGCACCGGGATTGCCATGAGGAGCTCATGAAGCGCCGACTGGGCCCGGGTCACCGCCTCGATGAGCATGGGCGAGCCGCTGAGAGTCGCGACGGCCAGGTGGAAGCGGTGGTCGGCCAACCGGTGCGCGGCCGCGTCCACAGCCTCACGGGTGGCGAGCGCCGACTCACTGAGCCACGCACGTTGGTCCGCGGCGAGGGCGCGGCGCGCCGCTGCTGCTGCGGCAGCACCCGGCTCCACGACGCGGCGAAACGCCATCGCGTCCGCAACGTCGACCCTGGGCCGCCCGGCCAGTCCTCCTGACCCTGGCTCGAGACCGGCATACGTGACGACGGTTCCACCGCTACGCCCACGCCGGGTGGCGACAAGACCCGAGTCGCGAAGCGCCGCAATGACATCGCGCACGGTTGTCCGGCTGACCCCGAGGCGTTCGGCGAGCTCGCGTTGGGGCGGGAGGGCCTGTCCCTGGGTGAACACCCCGAGCCGGATCGCGGTCGCCAGTTGTTCGACGGTGACCTCGAAAGCGTTCCCCGAGGCGGGGCGCAGTATGACGTCCGGAAGGGAGGACGCCCAGGCAACGTCAGGCACCCCCCGATCCAATACCCTTGGCCCGGTCGCGTCAATGGTCTGATATCGAACCATTCCGTCAACACCGTACGCGCGTGTTGTCGGGGTCGTAGGGGGCCCGCAGCCGGACACTCACCGAAACCGTCCGCCCGGCGAGATCAACGTCCCACGCGCCCGAACGCAGCCAATCGGTCGTCGCTGATCCCGTCGCTCGGTCGCCGACCAGGGCCAGACCGACCCCCGTTCCGAGGCGGGCGCCCCAGGCCGCGCTCGTCACCTGACCAACCGCAACCCCCTCCCGCCGGACCAACTCACCACCCCACAAGTAGGCCAGCGGGTCCGCCACGACAATCGAGACGATCCGTCGGGCCGGTCCCACCCGTTTGGCCTGCGCTACCGCGGCCCGGCCCACGAAGTCGACCTCGCCAGCGAGCTTGCAGGCGAACGTCAGCCCGGCGACCATGGGGTCGACCTCCGGCGTCAGTTCCCTCCCGAACGCGCGGTACCCCTTCTCGAGGCGCATGGCTTCGATCGCGTAGTAGCCAGCGGGCGTGACACCCAGATCGGCGCCCGCGCGAAAGAGCTCTTCATAGACCCCGACGGCTTGCTCGACGGGCACGGAGATCTCGTAGCCCAACTCTCCGACATAGGTGATCCGGGTAGCTCTGACGATCGCCGCCCCGAGGAACATCTCCTTCGACGTGGCGAAGGGAAACTCCCTGTCCGAGAGGTCGGTTCGCGTCAGCCGCGACAGCAGTTCGCGTGAGCGCGGACCCATGACGCCAAAGACGGCATACCCGCTGGTGACATCGACGATGTGGGCATTGGCACCCACTGGGACGTGTCGGCGCAGCCAATCGAGGTCGCGCACCGTCGTCGCGGCGCTCGAGATGACGAGGAACTCCTGCGCTCCCGTGCGGGTCACGGTGACGTCGGCCTCGTAGGTGCCGCCGGCGTTGAGCAGGGCGGTGTATACCGCTTGCCCGACGGGCACCGCGACATCGGCGCTGCAGATCCACTGCAGCACCCGCTCGGCGTCCGGGCCGGTGACGAGGTACTTGCTGAAGGAGGTTTGGTCAAAGATTGCGACGCCCTCCGCGCAACCCCGTTGCTCCGCCACACACCAGTCGACCCAGTCAGGTCGTTCCCAGGAGTAGCCGATTTCCGCTCGGATTCCGCTGGGCGCGAAGACATTTGCGCGCTCCCAGCCGTTGCGGGCACCGAAGCACGCATTCTGGGTTTCGAGGAGATGGTGAATCGGTGAACGCCGTTGCCCCCGCGCGCTTTCCAGCTCCCGGTTCGGCCAGGGGATCGCGTAATGCAGCCCGAGGACCTCACCAACGCGCGCCCGCAACCAGGTGTTGTTGCCCTGGAGCGGGCCGAATCGGCGAATGTCCGCGCTGACGAGATCCATCGTCGGTTCGCCCGCGACGATCCACTCCGCCAGCGCCCGGCCAGCGCCCCCGGCGCTGGCGATACCCACGGAGTTGAAGCCCGCGGCGACAAAGAATCCAGGCAACTCGGGGGCCTCCCCAAGGAGGAACTGGTTGTCCGGGGTGAAGCTCTCCGGTCCGTTGTAGAACTTGCGAATTCCGGTGCGCCCCAACACCGGCAGCCGGTGCACGGCGGCGGACATGAGGATCTCGAAGTGCTCCCAATCCTCCTCGAGCAACTGGAACTCGAAGGGATAGGGGATCTCGTCGGGAGACACCCACGGTTTGGCCACCGGCTCGAAGCCACCGACGAGGAGCCCACCCACCTCCTCCTTGACATAGGTGTAGCCATCGGGATCCCGCAGGATCGGCAGTCCCTGGTGGACGCCCTCGATCTGATCGGTGACGACGTAGAAGTGCTCCGCCGAGTGCAGCGGCACCGTCACCCCCACCCGGTCGCCGAGCGCCTTCGCCCATTGGCCCGCGCAGTTGACGACCACGTCCGCGTCGATATCGCCCTGATCGGTGCGCACTCCAATCGCCCGGCCACCTCCGGTGAGGACCTCCAGGACCCGCACCCGCTCCAGCACCCGCGCGCCGCCGAGCCGCGCACCTTTGGCCAGCGACTGGGTGAGGTCGGTCGGGTTGGCCCGCCCGTCACCGGGCAGCCAGATCGCCCCGACCAGGTCCTCGGTACGCAGCAGGGGATAGCGCTCCCCCGCCTGCGCCGGTGTCAACAACTCACACTCCAGGTCGTATGCCGCGGCGCTCGCGACCGTGCGCCGCAGTTGCACCATCCGCGCCGGTGTCCGCGCAACGGTGAGGCCGCCACACACCCGGTATCCCGTTCCCAGGCCGGTTTCGGCCTCCAACTTCCCGTAGAGCTCCGTCGAGTACCGCACCAGGCGGGTGCTCGCTTCGGTGGCCCGCAGCTGCCCGACGAGCCCGGCGGCGTGCCAGGTGGTCCCGCAGGAAAGCGAACCCTGTTCGAGCACAACGACATCACGCCAACCGAGGTGCGTCAGGTGGTAGGCGACGGAGCACCCGATCACGCCGCCGCCGATGATGACGACCTGGGCCCGCGCCGGAAGGTTCGTCATGGCGTCCCTGCGGCCCGGTCGAGCAACGCATCGAATCCCGGGTCCGCGAACGCCGCGCAGGCGCGGTCGTACTTCTCCATGGCCCAACCGGAGAAGTCGTAGTCGATCTCGCTCACCCCAGCCTGAATGGTGCCCCATAACGTCCACGCGTAGGCAGCGGCCATCCCCCAGAGTTGGGCTCGGGCGAGGGTCACCGAATCCGTGCGCCCGTAGTACCCCTCGACGAGGACGGCCAAGTGATCGGGACCGAGGTGAGACTCCTGAATGATGTTGCCGAGCTCGAAACTCGGCTCGTTGTTCCCCGAGTATTCGTAGTCGATCACCCAGAGCCGATGCCCATCATCGAGGAAGTTCGCCGCCAGCAAGTCGTTATGGCAAGGCACGAGGGGCTCGGGATGCGCCCGCAACGCCGCCTCGACCCGCTGCCCCTGAGGGAGCAAGCCAAGGTAGCCACGCGGCATACGAAAGCCGTTGTCCTGCATGATCTTCAGGTAGCGGCGCTGGACCTCGAACATGTCGAAACGGTTGACGAATTGTGGACCGGCGTGCAACCGGCGAACCACTGCGGCGACCTTGACGAGGTTGCGGCCAACAGCAGCCTCGTCGTACGTCTCGGACGGAATGAAGGCGACAGCGAGCACCCCGCGCCCGGGCAGGTAGTCGATCACCGGCGCACCCACCCCGGCCTGCGCGGCGGCGCACGAGTTGCGGTACTCGCAGTCCCGGTCGACCGCCAACATCCCCGTTGAGGGGGGCGAGAGGCGAACGACCACGTCGTGCAGCTTCGTGCGGACCCGATAGTTGCGGTTGGTCAGCCCACCCGGCAAGGCGCTGACCCGCCGGGCCTGCCCTGCCAGGACCCCGATCGAATCAAACGCCTCGTCCGGGGTCGGCGGCCCACTCAGCGGTCCGCTTCCCAGGGGTGGGTTTGACCACCGTGTGCCGACTTGCCGTGGTGCTCCAGGTCGATCTCGTCGGCGGAGGAAACCCCGGGCGGAAGGTCGATGGTCATCTTGGGCCCGGTGAACCAGTGTTTGGCGGAGAGGTGCCAGCCGATCCAGAGCGCGATGAGGGTTCCGCCGGTGAGGATCGGGGCATAGTTGACGAACTTCCAGCTGAAGCCGTCGTTGAGCGGATTGGCCGCGGGCGTGAACGGGAGCACGAAGTAGATCGAGATGATCGCGATCTCCGCGCACGCGAGCGGGGCCATCCACTTCCACTTCGTGCCGAGGTTCCACGACCCTTGCGTGAAGTTGTCCCCGGCCCGCCAGCGCAGCCAGATCGGGATGAGGAACGCCAGGTAGAGGCCGATCACGGCGACGGAGACGACGGCGTAGAAGGCCACCGGCACGTAGAGTGGCGCCTCCTCGGTGCCCAGGTTGACCTGCACCAAGGCGGGAATCGTGATGATGGCCGCGACGAGACTCGAAATCAACACCGCATTTGCCGGGACCTTCTTGGCATTGAGCTTCGCCCACCGGGCCGCCCCCGGAACGGCGCCGTCCCGGCTGAACGCGAAGAGCATCCGGCTCGTCGAGGTCATGCAGGCCGTCGTGCAGAAGAACTGGCCGATGCTCGCGATGAGCAGCACCGAGCCCGCCCAACCCGAGGTGAGCGCCTGATTGAAGATCACGGCGACCCCGCCGCCCCCGGCGGTGACCGCCTCCGGGTCCTGGACGGCGAAGAGGAACGCGAGCAGGAGGATCCACCCGCCGATGGCGGAGTAGAAGATCGACTGCCAGATGCCCTTGGCGGCACCATTGGCGGCGCCCTGCGTTTCCTCGGACAAGTGCGCCGAGGCGTCGAAGCCGGTGATCGTGTACTGGGTCAACAGGAAGCCGAGCGGGAGCACGTAGAGCCAGTAACCCAGGCCGCTTGTCTCGCCACCGGCAAGGCCACCGCTGTTGTTGACGCGCATCGAGAAGACATCGCTGACGCTCATGTGGGTTTTGGGGAGGAAGACGAGAATGAGGATGATCGCGAGGGCACCGAAGACGTGCCACCACACCGAGATGTTGTTCATCGTCGCCATGAGGTGGCCGCCATAGATGTTGACGAGCGCCGTGAGGACCAGGACGACGAGGAAGAGGAGGAAGACCCGGTTGAGCGAATAGCCGGCGGCCCAGGACTCGCTAAAGGTCGAGAAGGTCAGGTCGAAGAAGGTCGCGCAGCCGTACGCAACCGAGGCGTCCACGGCCAGGAGCCCGATGAGGTTGAGCCAGCCGGTGTAGTAGCCCGCCTTCGCTCCCCCGAGTTTGCTTGCCCACCAGTAGATTCCGCCGGACGTCGGGTACGCCGAGACGAGCTCGGACATGCACAGGCCGATGATGAGGATGAAGAGCGAGATGAGGGGCCAGCCCAGCGAGATGGCGATTGGGCCACCGTTGTTCCACGCCTGCCCGAACGTGGTGAAGCAGCCCGCGAGGATGGAGATGATCGAGAACGAGATCGCGAAGTTCGAGAACGTGGACCACGTCCGGTTGAGCTCTTGTTTGTAGCCGAGCTCGGCCAGCATCCGTTCATCGTCGGAGAGTTGAGTGAGATCAGCCATGAACCTGCTCCTGCACGCTCGGGGGAATGCGGTGGCTCGTGGATGGACTCCACGCTGGGCGACACTGGGCGACCCTCACTGACGCTCAGCGACGCTCGGTGACCCGATGTAACACCCGTCACATTGGCGCTGTCAATGGTTCACGGACATACCTTTTCCACCCGTGGGTACCCGAATGGGTGCTCGCGCACCCAAAGCGACCCCGGTGGGCACCCGATTGGGCCATGACCCCCGCGCACCAACGACCCCGTTCTCCTCGATCGAGGTGAACGGGGTCGACCTGCGGGGGTCGTGCGTCAGAGGAGGCGGAGCATCCAGCCGTAGGTGTCCTCGGCGCGGCCCTGTTGAATGTCCAGCAGACGGGCCCGGATGCCGCGCGTGACCTCGCCGCCGCTCTCGCCAGCGGTCGAGCGGGCCGATCCGCCTTCCCAGCGCAGCTCGCCGATCGGGGTGACGATTGCGGCCGTACCACAGGCGAAGATCTCGAGAATCTCGCCGCTCTCGACGCCATCCTTCCATTCCTGCACCGGGATTCGCCGCTCCTGCGCCTCGAGACCGAATTCCTTCGCGAGTTCGAGAATCGACTTCCGGGTAATGCCCGGCAGGATGGACCCGGTGAGCTCGGGGGTGCGGAGCTTGCCATCCTTGGTGACAAAGAAGACGTTCATGCCGCCAAGTTCATCGACATAGGTGCGCGTCGACGAGTCGAGGAAAACCGCCTGGTCACAGCCGTTCTCGACGCCCTCCCGCTGTCCGGCGAGGGCCGAAGCGTAGTTTCCGCCGCACTTCGCCGCACCGGTCCCACCATCCCCGGCCCGGGCAAAGTGCTCGCAGAGCCAAAGCGTCACGGGCTTCGGGCCCCCGTGGAAGATGGAACCCGCCGGCGAGGCGATCACCGAGTACTTGACCTCGGTCGAGGGGCGCAGGCCGATGAACGAGTCCGAGGCATACATGAAGGGCCGCAGATACAGGCTCTGCTCGCCCGATCCCGCCTGCGGCACCCACGCCTGGTCCGCCTCAACGAGCAGCCTCAGCGAGTCGATGAACGTGTCAACGGGCAACTCCGGCAACACCATTCGCCGGGCGGAACTGTTAAGGCGGGCAGCGTTTTCCTCCGGACGGAAGGTCCAGATCGAGCCATCGGGGTGCCGGTACGCCTTCAACCCCTCAAAGATCTCCTGGGCATAGTGGAGCACTGCCGCTGCCGGAGACATCTGGATAGGCCCGTATGCGGTCAACTCGCCACTGTGCCAGCCGACACCCTTGGTCCACGTCGCCGTGACCATGTGGTCGGTCATGTACTGGCCGAAGCCAGGGTTCGCCATGATCGCGGCCCGGTCCTCGGCGCTCGCCGGGGTCGGATTCCGGGTTGACGCAAATGCCAACGTGCTGCTCATTGGGGGATTCCTTCCGGCGGGTGAGTTCAACGGTACTGCGGACGCTGCGGCCGTGACCGGCCGCGGGTCGCG
>CAZACX010000003.1:2510-10150 GCA_964483685.1 uncultured Intrasporangiaceae bacterium | reverse complement strand
GGGGTCGTGCGGGTGGTCAGAGTCGCGCAAATGGTCAGAGTCGTGCGGCGATTGCGTCACCGATCGCGCTGGTGCTGCGAACCGCATCACCGCGGGTGGCCAGGTCCGCGGCGACGGCGTCCTCGACCCGACGCGCCTGGGCGCCCCGTCCCAGGTGGTCGAGCATCATGGCCACGGAGAGCACCGTCGCCGTGGGGTCCGCCTTGCCCTGCCCGGCAATGTCCGGCGCCGACCCGTGAACTGGCTCGAACATGCTCGGCGACGTGCGGTCCGGGTTGATGTTCCCGCTGGCGGCCAGCCCGATGCCGCCCGCGATTGCTGCGGCGATGTCCGTGATGATGTCGCCAAAGAGGTTGTCGGTGACGATGACGTCGAATCGGCCCGGGTCCGTAGTGAGGAAAATCGTCGCCGCATCGACGTGCTGGTAGGCGGTCTCGACCTGCGGGAACTCGGCGCCGACCTCCTCGACGGTGCGCCGCCAGAGGTGACCGGCGTGGGTGAGCACGTTGTGTTTGTGGACGAGCGTCAAGTGGCGACGGGGACGCGCCGCCGCGCGGGCGAAGGCCTCGCGCACGACCCGCTCGACCCCGAAGCGAGTGTTGACGCTCACCTCTGTGGCGATCTCGTGCGGCGTACCAACGCGCAGGGCGCCGCCGTTGCCGACATACGGGCCTTCGGTGCCTTCGCGCACCACGACGAAGTCGATCCCACCGGGGGCGACCCGCTCAACGGCGAGCGGACTTACCACCCCGGGCAACAGTTTGGCGGGACGCAGGTTGACGTAATGATCGAGCGCAAACCGCAACGGCAGGAGCACCCCGCGCTCGAGGACCCCGCTGGGCACCCTCGGGTCGCCGATCGCGCCGAGGAGGATCGCGTCATGGCCGCGCAACTCGGCCACCACGGAGTCCGGCAACGTTTCGCCGGTTGCCAGCCAGCGACGAGCACCGAGGTCATAGTCCGTCGTGTTGACGTGCGGACCGTCCCCGCCGACCACCGCGCGCAGGACCTTCAGCCCTTCGGCGACGACCTCGGGACCGATGCCGTCGCCACCGATGACGGCGACGTTCAGGCCTGCTTCAGTGCGCTCAGTCATACCGGCAGGCTAAAGGCCCCATCCGCCATACGGACAGGGTGTCTCAATCCTCGAATGCTGCGCCGAGGGGCCCGAGTTCGGCCGCGGGAGCGGGTCGGGCGCCGACACCGGAAGTCAGACACCACTTCCGGCGCCGAGGCCGACACCGACACCGGCGCCGACACCTCGTCGGGGGCGGTCAGTCGCGCAGGTCAACGGTGCGAGCGAGGTCGGCCCGGACCTCCGCCGAGATCGCAGCCAGCACCTCGGCGGGGATTTCGGAGTCCAGGGTCAACACGACCAGGACCTCCTCGGCCTTCGCGTCCCGGGCCACCTGCATCCCGGCAATGTTGACACCGGCGTCACCGAGGACGCGACCAAAGGAGCCGATGACGCCCGGACGGTCGACATACGTCAGGAAGCACATGTGCTGGCTGATGGGCACTTCGAGCTCGAACCCGTTGACCGACGTGACCTTCTGGACCATCTTCGGCCCCGTCAGCGTCCCCGACACCGAGACGACCGACCCATCGGCCAAGGTACCGCGCAACGTCGTGTTGTTGCGGAAGTCCTCGGAGATGGGGCTCGTGACCAGCCTTGCCTGGCAACCGCGTTCGGCGGCGAGCAGCGGCGCGTTGACATAGGTCACCGGGTCGGTCGTGACCCCGGTGAAAAGGCCCTTGAGCGCGGCGAGCTTCCAAATGCTCACGTCGTGCTCGGTGATTTCCCCGCGCACGTCGATGTCGAGTTGGACCGGAATGCACCCGGCAACCCCGACGAAGATCTGGCCGAGCTTCTCCACGAGCCCAATGCCCGGGCGGACCTCCTCGGCGATGACCCCGCCGGCGACGTTGACGGCGTCGGGGACGATGTCCCCAGCGAGCGCTAGCCGCACAGATTTGGCCACGGCAACGCCGGCCTTCTCCTGCGCTTCCTCGGTCGAGGCGCCGAGGTGCGGGGTGACGACGACCGACTCGAATGCGAAGAGCGGCGACTCCGTCGTGGGCTCGGCGGCAAAGACATCGATGCCGGCGCCGGCGACGCGCCCTTCCCCGATTGCTTCGGCGAGCGCTGACTCATCGACGATTCCGCCGCGCGCCGCGTTGATGATCCGCACTGTTGGCTTGACCTTGGTGAGGGCTTCCTTCCCGATCAGGCCCGCCGTCTCGGGGGTCTTGGGCAGGTGCACGGTGATGAAGTCCGACTCCGCGAGGAGCTCGTCAAGGCTCACGAGTCGGGCCCCGAGCTGGCCGGCGCGTTGCGCGGATACGTAGGGGTCGTAGGCAAGAATTTCCACGCCGAATCCCTTGAGCCGCTCGGCGACAAGCTGGCCAATGCGGCCAAATCCGACGATGCCGACCGTCTTCTCCAGCACTTCGACGCCGCCGTACTTGCTCCGCTTCCACGCGCCACTCTTGAGCGCCTGGTTCGCCGGGGCGATGTTGCGCGCGCTGGCGAGAAGCAGCCCCACGGCAAGTTCCGCGGCGGAGGTGATGTTCGAGGTCGGCGCATTGACAACCATGACGCCCGCCTTTGTCGCGCTCGGCACATCAACGTTGTCGAGTCCGACCCCGGCGCGCGCGATGACCTTGAGGTTCTTTGCCACCGCGATCGCCTCGGCGTTCATCTTCGTCGCCGAGCGAATCAGAACCGCGTCAACCGATGGCAGGGCCGCCAGCAATACAGCCCGGTCGGATCCGTCGCAGTTGCGGATCTCGAAGTCGGGCCCGAGTGCATCGATGGTCGCCGGGGACAGTTCCTCGGCGATCAGGACAATGGGCTTGCTCATGGCGAATCCTGCTCTCGTTACTTCAAGGTTCGCAGCCGCGTATGCCGTGCGGCCACGCTCGCTGGCCAACGCCAGTCGTGGGGTGGCACCTCGCTGTGCTCGTGGGCAGTCTACGAAACTCCCACATTGCGGAACACCGCGCCCAACATTCGGGCGTCAAGCCACCTCCGGTGCCACGTTGCCGACGGCCTCAGAGCAACTCGGGAGCCCCGTCGCCCGCCTCGCCGACACCCACGTCGTCCCGACTGCCCAGCCGGGCTGCCCGGCGACCGACATAGCGCCGGGTCAGCAGCCATCCGAAAAGGAGGGTCGCCAACGAGAGGACAACCCACGGCGTCCACCCGGCGACAATCGCCTGGACCGCGGCAACGCCGACGATGGCGAGCATGAGCGACCACACGGCCGCGCCGACTCCGACAGCCGCCGCGAATCCCGGAATGTGCATCCGGGTCATCCCGGCGACGATTTGGGTCGCGCCCGAAAGGCCATAGAAGGGATACGCCATGGTCACGGCGCGCGGCCCGAACGAGGCCACCCGCCGCTCGGCCTCGGGGAGGAACTCGCCGCCAGCGCGCGCGACGCGCTCGGCCCAGGCGGACCCAGTCCGGCCTCGGCTCAGCCGACCGAGCGCGTAATAGCCCGCGCTGCGGGTCATCCCGATCGAGAACATCACGACAAAGATCAGCCAGGCCGGCAGGTCGTCGAGGAACTCGGTCACGTCGGTGACGTTATGGCCAACTGCTGTGTGTCAGCTGTGCGGCGGGCCGAGTCCAGGTCGGCTATCGGCGTCCCGCACGGGGCAGCCACCGCAGGAATGGCCCAGTTGTGCACCGCCGCAGCGGGAGTCAGGGCGCGACAATCCCGTTATGACGTCGCCACCCCTGCTCGTGCCCGCGCGGTTCAACGGCCCACCCGACTCAGCAAACGGTGGCTGGTTTAGCGGTCTCGTGGCGGGCCTGCTCCCCGACTCGGCTGCGGTCGGCGTCCGATTGCACTCGCCGCCGCCCCTCGACACCCCGCTCCGCGTCTCATTCGCCGACGACGACGCCGTTGGCCCACTCCTCGGGGTGCTTGATGGGGACCTACGCATCGCCTCGGTGTCCCCGCTAAGCCGCCCCTGTGGAGAAGTTCACCCTGCAGTTTCCGTTGCGCTCGCGCAGGCAAACGGCGCCGCCTACGAGGGTCTCCACGGCCACCCGTTTCCCACGTGCTTTTCCTGCGGAACGGCCCGCCCGGATGGGCTCAACCTTCGCCCGGCGCGAGTCCCGCACGGTCAAGGTGGGTATGCCGCCGCCTGGATCCCGACCGAGGTCACCCCCGAGATCGTTTGGGCCGCACTCGATTGCCCGGGTGGCTGGTCGGCGGGGATCGCCGGCCGACCAATGGTCCTCGGAACCATGGTGGCCGCCCTCGACGCGCTCCCGGTCGTCGGCGAGGACTGCGTCGTCATGGCGTGGCCACGTGGCGGTGCGGGACGCAAGCACTTCTCGGGGTCGGCCCTGTATGCCGCCGACGGTCGCCTGCTCGCCCGCGCCGAGGCAGTCTGGATCGCCGTGGATCCGAGCTCGGTGCGGCCGCGGTGAGTCGGCCGACGGCGAGTGCCGTCCTCGCGCGGGCCATGACGACCTGCCTCGACCAGCTGGAACCGAACCGGGTGCTCTATCTCGCGAGCGGCCACCCCGAGGCCCTGCACAAGACCCGGGTCGCGGTGCGGCGCCTGCGATCGGTCTTTTCGCTGGGGAGCGCGGCCCTCGCCGGCGACGACGAAGCGGCCCGACTTAAGGCCGCCATCCGTGCGGCGGCCCTGCCCCTTGGGGAGGCGCGCGACCTCGATGTGCTCCTCGACGGCCCGCTGTTGGCGCCTGATCATCCGGCTCGACCCGCCCTCCGTCTCTGGGCGAGCGCGGCCCATGATCAGGCGGCTGCGACCCTCAACGATCCGCACTGGACGCGCCTCTTTGGTGACCTGGAACGGTGGATCGAGCAGACCCTCATCGCGCCGACCCACCCCGGGGCCAACCTTGATGGGCTGGAAACTGCGGCCGCCGCCCTGGATCGCCGATTCCGTCGCGTCCGCCGGGCGAGCCCGGGCGTGCGGACGATGAGCGATCTGCAGCGCCACCGCGTGCGCATCGAGACAAAGAAGCTGCGCTATGGCGTGGGGTTCTTTGCGGACCTGTTTGCGGCCCCACCGGCGCAGACCGCCGACTTCCTCCTCCACGCCGAACGCGTCCAAACCGGCCTCGGCCACCTCCAAGACCTCGTGGTCGCCCGGCGGTATGCGCAGGCCGCGGCCCGAGAGGCAATGGCGACGTCGACCCCGGACTTGCTCAGCGCGCACCGTTCGGACGTCGAGGATGCTGCGACGGCCCTGCGGGCGTTGGCCGCGCAGCCCCCATGTTGGCCCGCGGCGACCAGGCCAAGGCAGGGGCGGCCACGTTCGAGACCTGACAACTGAGGGCCGGGCATTAGGCAGGACCTGCCGGGGTCGCCGCGCGGCTGCGCTGCCTAGGCTCACATCCGAGGCGTCGCCCGGTCGAGGCAACCGACACCCGTCCGCCTCGGTGCCCCGATGCGTAGCCTCGGCGGCGAAGGAACGGTGAGGGAGGGTCATGCGCGTCGTCGTCGCTTTGGGGGGCAACGCGATGACGGCCGCCGACGGTGCCGCCACCCCGGCGGCCCAGCTTGACGCCATCGGCGTGGCAATGGCCCACGTCGCTGACCTGATCGCCCACGGGCACGACGTCTTGCTCACCCACGGAAACGGTCCCCAGGTTGGCAATCTGCTCGTCAAGAACGAGATCGCCGCCCACGTCGTCCCCCCAGTGCCGCTCGATTGGTGCGTCGCCCAAACGCAAGCAACGATCGGGTTCACGATGATGAATGCCCTCGAGGCGCACCTGCATGAGCGCGCCATCGACCGTCTCGTCGCCGCCCTGGTCACGCGCGTGCAGGTTGACCCGAGCGATCCGGGCTTCATCAATCCGACCAAGCCGATCGGCCGCTACCTGCCCTATGACCAGGCAAAGGTTCTCCTCGACCATGGCCAACAGTGGGAGGACCGCGGCGCCAAAGGGTGGCGACGCGTGGTCGCCTCCCCCGAACCTCTCGACGTGCTCGAGCTTCCGACAATTTGCTCGCTCCTTGACGCGGGATCCGTGGTCATCGCCGCCGGCGGCGGCGGCATCCCCGTCGTGACCGCCGAGGACGGCACCTCCCGTGGCGTCGAAGCCGTCATCGACAAGGACCTCACGGCGGCCCTCCTCGCCGAGGCGGTCGGCGCCGAAGTCCTCGTCATTGCCACCGATGTCGAGAGCGCCATGCTCGACTACGGCACCGACCGCGCCCGCCCCATCGGCAGAGTGACACCGCAGGAGATGCGCGTGTTCGCCGCAGCCGGTCAGTTCGCCTCGGGCTCAATGGGCCCCAAAGTCGTGGCCGCCCTGCGTTTCGCCGACTCCGGTGGCCGCACGATCATCACGTCGCTCGCACATCTTGCCGAGGTGACGACCGGGGCGTTCGGAACCGTCATCGAGTCCGACTCCCAACGAGCCCCAATCCGCGGGCGAGGCCGCGGCATACGCCCGACTTTGCCCTGTCCTGCAACGAAACCCAACGAAAGGTGAGCAGCTGTGCCTGACGCAATCGAGGTCCGCAAGGTCCCCATCCACTCCGTCGCCGACGCCTCCGAACTGGCGAAACTGATCGACGACGGCGTGATGGCGCCCGAGCGGGTCATCGCCATCATCGGCAAGACCGAGGGCAACGGCGGAGTCAATGACTACACCCGGATCATCGCCGACCGAGCGTTCCGTGAGTGCCTCATCGACAAGGGTGCCCCGGCCGAGCAGGTACACCAGGTCCCGATCGTGTGGTCCGGTGGAACCGACGGGGTGATCAGCCCGCATGCGACGATCTTTGCGACTGTCCCACCCGAGCAGGTTGACGTCACCGACGAGCCTCGGCTGACCGTCGGTTTTGCGATGAGTGAGCCCCTGCTCCCCGAAGAAATCGGCTACACCCCGATGATCGAGAAGGTCGCCGCAGGGGTGCGGGTCGCGATGGCACGGGCCGGAATCACCGACCCCAACGACGTTCATTACGTCCAGACGAAGACGCCGCTGCTGACCATCCAGACGATCCGCGAGGCCAAGGCGCGCGGCCGCAGCGTCTGGACCGAGCAGACCCACGAGTCCATGGATCTGTCCAACGGCTGCACCGCCTTGGGGATCGCCGTCGCCCTCGGGGAGATTGACATGCCCCGCGATGAGGACGTTCTGCACAACCGGGGGCTGTATTCGCGGGTCGCGTCCTGCTCCTCCGGGGTCGAGCTCGACCAGGCGCAGATTGTCGTGGTCGGCAACGCGCGCGGCGTCGGTGGGCGTTACCGGGTTGGGCACGCGGTGATGGCCGACGCGCTGGACGCGGACGCGATCTGGGCCGCCATCCGCGACGCCGGGCTCGAACTGCCCCCACGCCCGCACGCCACCGACATTGCTGGTCGGCTCGTCAACGTCTTCCTCAAGTGCGAGGCTTCCACAAACGGCCAAGTCCACGGCCGACGCAACGCCATGCTCGATGACTCGGACGTGCACTGGCACCGACAGATCAAGTCGTGCGTGGGCGGGGTGACGGCGGTGGTCACCGGCGATCCTGCGTGCTTCGTGTCGGTATCGGCCGCCCACCAAGGTCCCGATGGCGGCGGGCCCGTCGCAGCGATCGTCGACCTCGGCACGGGCGAACCCACCGGCTATCGGCCGCCGTCTCGCTGAGCCA
>CAZACX010000003.1:0-2410 GCA_964483685.1 uncultured Intrasporangiaceae bacterium | reverse complement strand
GGCCGCCGTCTCGCTGAGCCAGTCCCGGCCCCGCAGGGCGGAGGGTGATGCGCTCCGGGTGGTCGCGCCGGTGCGCGAGCAGCGAGATCCCGAGGATGACCAGACCGACCGCGGCCAGCCCGACGCCCACCACTGACGGCGCGGTGTACCCATAACCGGCCGCGATAACGACCCCGCCAAGATAGGCACCGAGCGCGTTCGCGACGTTGAGGGCGGCGTGATTGCTCGCCGCCGCAAGGGTCTGAGCCGCGCCCGCCACCTGCATGAGCCGCAACTGGAGATTGATGACAAGCACGGAGACGAGTATCGAGATCGCGATGAGCACGAGGAGGGCCGGCAACGCGTAGGGCGCGGCCACGGCAAAAAGCCCCAACCCGATCCCCAGCCCGGCCAGGCCGATGACGATCGAGCGGATGACCGACCAGTCACCCATCCGCCCCGCGACGAGGCTCCCAATGAACCCCGAGACGCCCAACACGAGCAGCAACAACGGCACCGATGATGCCGGGAGCCCCGTCACCTCGGTGACCGTTGGGGCAATGTAGGAGTACATCGCAAACATGCCGCCGAAGCCGACCGCACCGACCCCGAGGGTGAGCCACACCTGCAGGCTCTTGAGGGCGCTGAGTTCGCTGCGGACGGTGCGGCTGGGGTCCGCCGGAAGGTGCGGCACGGCATACGCGATGAGCACGACCGTGGCGATGCCGATGCCAACGACGAGGACGTATGCCGTGCGCCACCCGTAGAGCTGCCCGAGCCACGTCGCGCCCGGGACGCCGAGGACGTTCGCGATCGGGATGCCGAGCATGACCCGCCCGACGGCCCGGCCCGCCTGGCCGCGCTGGGCCAGGTCGACGGCGACGAGGGCGGCCACGCCGAAGAAGGCGCCATGTGGCAAGCCCGCGAGGAACCGGGCGCCGATGAGCCAGGTGTAGTCGGGAGCCGCCGCGGAGAGCACATTGCCCACGGTGAACGCGACCATAAGGCCGATGAGGAGGGCCTTGCGCGGCCACGTCGCCCCGAGCACGGCCAGCAGCGGAGCGCCGATAACGACCCCCGCCGCATACGCCGAGATCGTATGGCCCGCACTCGGGATGCTGACGCCGACCCCCGTCGCAATCTCGGGCAGCAGCCCCATGGTCACGAATTCGGTGGTCCCGATGGCGACGCCACCGAGGATGAGCGCGAGGGTGGCGAGGGTGGGATGAGGTTGGGGCACTGAACGTGCAGCGCGGCGCGGCGCCCGGACATTCCCGCGGTCAGCCGCACTCGGCACGGCGGCGGGACTCACACCTGCCGGGGCAGCCGCAGCACCCATTCGAGGGGGCCCATGCGCCGCAAGAGTCCGACCCACACCCAGCTGAGACCGACGCACGCCACCTCGGTAGCCAGGAGCACGACCCACTGATTGTCGGACCAGGTCGAGCCGACGGAACGCATCCAGGCAGCCAGGACGAGGATCTGGACGGCATAGGCGGTCAGGGCCATCCGGCCGGTGGCCACCAGCGGGGACCACAGCGGACGCACCCCGTCGGGGGCCACGGCCACCAGCCACCAGCAGGCGATGAACGCGCCCGCCGCGAACGCGCACGACCCGAGAATCTCGAGGGTTGTGCCGCTGTACGGGAGGGTGTTGAGCCCCGCCAAACGCCCACCGCCGTATGCCGCTACCGTGACGATTGCGAGCGCGCCCACCGTGAGCAACTGGGTCGCCGGGCGGGGCCCCCGCCCTGTCCTGGGACTCAACCAGGCAATGGCGACCACCCCGACGAGACCGAACGCGAGGTGCGAGGTCAGCCGATAGTGGTAGCCCGCGGCGAGCCAACTGAGGAGGTCGACCTGCCACCGGGGACGAGGCACCTCCCAAACAAACGCGCGGGTGGCGGCCATCAGGGGAGGTGCGACCACGGCCGCCAAGACGGCGAGGCCAGCGGTCAGCCGCGGGCGTTCATGAAGGAGCACGACCAGGGGGGCCAGGACGATCGTGAGCACTCCGAGGCTCTGCAGGACCACATCGATATACGGGTAGGCGTGGGCGAGGGGGATTCCCACGATGATGAGGATCAGGCCGCGGAGGGCGTTTTGGAGGATGAACCGGCCGGGCCCAACGTCTGCGCCTCGCCAGGCGAGCTCAAGGCCCACCCCGATGAGGAGCGCAAAGAGCGGCGCGGTGAGGTACTCCGTGGGGATATCGATCGCACTGGGGCTGGTGTGGGCGAAGATCATGAAAACGACAGCGAGGCCCCTGGCCAGATCCACACCGACAAAACGCTGCCCCGCGGCGCCGATCTCCGGGGCGCGCGTGTCCCGTCCCGCCGTCGCCGCAACGTCCGTTCCTGGGTCCGCCATATCGGTCACCCTAGCGACAACTGTCACCCTCGCGACGCGGCGACCGCCTCCTCGCGGGCGG
>CAZACX010000002.1:100426-135273 GCA_964483685.1 uncultured Intrasporangiaceae bacterium | reverse complement strand
GACTTTGGTGTCGAGGCTCCTGCGGCTGAGGTTCCGGTGTGGGCCGCCGAGGTTCCGGTCGTGTCGGGCGCGGACTTGGGCGTAGGCGGTGCCGAGGTGGATCTGGCTGACGGCACGGTTGCGGCTGAATCTGTCCTTGGCGCCGACGCCGACGCCGACGCCGACGCCGACGCCGACGACGTTGACGCCTCGACGACCGGTGATGACGAGCTCGTCGCCGTCTCACTCTCGCCCGCAGCGGAGGACGTCCTCGAAGCTGACGTCGCTCGATTCGACACCGAGGGCGGCATCGACGTACCAGCCGTCGCCGTGGACACCACGGACGCCGAGATGCCTGCCACGGATGAGTCCGGCGACGAGGTCGCGGAAGGCACTGTCGAGGACTTGGCCGCCACGGAAGGCACTGTCGAGGACTTGGCCGCCACGGAGGGCACTGTCGAGGACTTGGCCGCGACTGAAGGCACTGTCGACTTGGTGGCCACGGAAGGCACCGTTGAGGACTTGGCCGCGACGGAAGGCACTGTCGACTCGGTGGCCACGGAAGGTGGAACGCTCGCCGGGCGACCTGACCTGACCTCGGAAGCGGCCGGGACGGTCGACGGCTCCTGGGGATGGTTCGAGACCACCCCTGTCCCGGGCGCCAATCTCGAAGGCGGCGGCGTCGAGGGCACCCGCCATCACGAGCACGAAGTGGTCGATGGTGGCTGGAGCGTCGGATCGGCAGCGACCATCGCCGACGGCTGCATGCCTCTCGGACACCCGATCAAGGGCGTGTTCGCGCTCGGGATTTACCAAGTCCCCGGCTCGGATTGGTATGACGCGACTGTTCCCGATGTGTGGTTCATCGACGAGGACACCGCGCAGCGGGCTGGCTTCACCCGCGGCGAGGGTTAGGTTCGCTGGCCCGGCCCCGCCTGCGATGGGGGCCGGGCCCGCCTGCCATGGCTGGGCTCTCACCGTCCGCTGGTCGATCGTGTGGGGGAATTCACCTCGTTAGCCCGCTTGTCGCCCGTACCCCTGGTTAGGATTGGTCACAGTTACTCGCCAGTAGACAAGGAGCACTTCATGGCGCGCTATGACATCAACACCACCACCCTCGGCACCCTCTTGGACGACCCCGAGGTTGCGGCCCTTCTTGAGGAGCACGCACCCGGACTGACCTCCAACCCGATGATTGGTATGGCTCGCGGCATGTCCGCCTCCCAGGCGATCAGCATGGCCGGCGGCATGATCGGGGCCGACAAGGTCGAGGCCATCAAGACCGCGGTCGAGAACCTCAACTGAATCGAGTTCGACAACTCGACACACGTCGAATCCCCCGCGCCGGTTCGCCTGGTGACGGGGGATTCGTCGTTCCTCCCCGAGCGTGCCGTGACCGCGCGAGCATCCCGTGACCGCGCGGAAATGCCGTGACCGCGCGAGCATGTCGAGGTGTGCGGGAATGCCGTGACTGCGCCCAGCGTTGGGACAGGTAGTTGAATGCGCAATTAAAAGGAGCCTGTCGTGCCTGCCGTTACCGTTGCCGATCTGACCGTGCTGCCGCGTCTCCCCGCGGTCGCCCCGCAGTCCCTGCGACCGGTGGCGTCGGTGACGACCGCCGTGCGGGGGTTCGAAGGGGAAGGCTTCCCCGTGAAGCGCGCCTTCGCCGGAGTGGACCTCGCGGCGGTTGACCCCTTCATCATGATGGATGAGATGGGCGAGGTGGACTATGGCCCGGGCGAGCCCAAAGGCACCCCGTGGCACCCGCACCGCGGTTTCGAGACCGTCACCTACATCATCGACGGGGCCTTCGACCACCAGGACTCTTTCGGCGGCGGCGGCCACATCAGCAACGGCGCCACCCAGTGGATGACGGCGGGCAGCGGCCTGCTCCACATTGAGGCGCCGCCCGAGGCCCTGGTCATGTCGGGTGGCCTCTTCCACGGCTTGCAGCTGTGGGTGAACCTGCCCAAGTCGGACAAACTCGTCCAGCCGCGCTACCAGGACCTCGCAGCCGAGCGCACAACGTTGCTTTCGTCGTATGACGGCGGGGCCCTTGTTCGGGTGATCGCCGGTGACGTCGCCGGTCACCAAGGGCCGGGGAGCACGCATACGCCGATGGCCATGGTCCACGCGAGCATTGCCGCCGGCGCGCGGCTCGAGGTGCCGTGGCGACGCGACTTCAACGCACTGGTCTATGTCATGAGTGGCGTGGGTTCCGTCGGGCTCGAGAACACGCCGATCTCCGCGGGTCAGCTCGCCGTCCTGGGCGCGGGGGACGCGCTGCGGGTCAGTGCCAGTGGGCGGGCCGATGCGGCGGGGCAGCGTGGACTTGAGGTCGTCCTTCTTGGCGGTCAGCCGATCCGCGAACCGATTGCCTGGGGTGGGCCGTTCGTGATGAACACGCGCGCCGAGGTACGAGAAGCGTTCTCGGACTACCAAACCGGCCGCTTTGGCAAGGTTCTCGCGGTAACGGGAGGGTGACTCCGCTCACGTTGGGCAAGTCAATAGGCTGACCCTGATGCTGGCGCAAGGGCTGGCCCGATGATCCCTGACGTGGCGCACCTCGCGTCGTGGGGGTGCGCCGGAGCCGTCCCGAACCGCTAAGTTCGATAGGTAATCGAAGGCCCTTCGACCGAGGTGAAGCCGTGCGTATAGGTGTGCCCAGAGAGTCACGGTTCGGGGAAACCCGTGCGGCCGCGACCCCCAAGACCGTCGATCAACTCCTCAAGTTGGGGTATGCCGTCTCCGTCCAGTCGGGCGCCGGCGTCGCCGCGAGCTTCGCGGACGACGCGTTCCGCGAGGCCGGAGCCGAGATCGTCGGTGACGAGGTCTGGGACGCGGACATCCTCTTGAAGGTCAACGCGCCCAGCGAAGCAGAGATCGCTCGACTACATCCCGGTCAGTACCTGGTCAGTCTGCTTGCCCCCGCGCTCGATCCGGCCATCATCGAGCAACTCTCCGCGCGCGGAGTCACCGCGTTGGCAATGGACGCGGTGCCGCGCATCTCCCGGGCCCAGGCCCTCGACGTGCTCTCCTCGATGGCGAACATCGGCGGCTACCGGGCCGTCGTCGAGGCGGCACATGAGTTCGGATCCTTCTTCACCGGCCAGGTGACGGCTGCGGGCAAGGTCCCGCCGGCCAAGGTGCTCGTCATCGGCGCCGGAGTTGCCGGCCTCGCGGCCCTCGGCACGGCGAACAGTCTCGGCGCTATCGTCCGCGCCTTCGACGTCCGCCCCGAGGTGGCCGAGCAGGTCGAGTCCATGGGGGCCGAGTTCCTCAAGGTCGACATGTCCGACCAGGAGGTTTCCGCCGACGGCTATGCGAAGGAGACCTCGGCGGAGTTCAACAAGCGCGTCGAAAAGGTCTATGCCGAGCAAGCCAAAGACGTCGACATCATCATCACGACCGCGTTGATCCCGGGGCGCCCCGCGCCCCGGTTGATTACCGAAGAGATGGTCGCCTCCATGAAGGCGGGCAGCGTCGTTGTCGACATGGCCGCGGGCGCGGGCGGAAACGTCGCCGGGTCCCGGCCCGACCAGAAGGTTGTCACGGCCAACGGGGTCAAGATCCTCGGCTACACCGACCTGCCGGGCCGCCTGCCGACGCAGGCCTCGCAACTGTTCGGCACCAACCTCGTCAACCTTCTCAAACTGCTCACTCCTGGCAAAGACGGCGAGCTCGTCCTCGACTTTGAGGATGTCGTCCAACGCGGCATGACGGTCGTGCGCGACGGCACCGTCACGTGGCCGCCGCCGCCGGTGCAGGTGTCCGCGGCACCGGCGGTCAAGGTCGCCGCTCCCTTGGTCGAAAAGGTGGTCAAGCCACCGATGAGTTCGGAGAAGAGGCTCCGCCTCATCGGGGTGGCGGCGCTGGCGTTCCTCGCGATGGCCGCGGTGTCTCCGCCGGTGTTCCTCAGCCACTTCATGGTGTTCATGCTGTCCGTGGTGATCGGGTTCTATGTCATCGGCAACGTCCACCACGCACTGCATACCCCGCTGATGTCGGTGACCAACGCGATCAGCGGCATCATCGTCGTCGGCGCATTGCTGCAAGTGGGCCATGAAGGCAAGACGTGGGTCTCGGTCCTTGCCTTCCTCGGAATTCTGGTCGCGAGCATCAACGTCTTCGGTGGGTTCACCGTGACTGCACGAATGCTCGAAATGTTCAAGCGTGAGGGAGCAACCCGATGAACCTGCCCGTGACCCTGGTCCAGGGCGCCTATATCGTCGCTGGCCTCCTCTTCATCCTCGCGCTCGCGGGGTTGTCCAAGCACGAATCCGCCCGGATGGGCAACCGCTACGGCGTCATTGGCATGGCGATCGCCCTGGTGATCACCATCCTCGCGGCCACCGGTGGCGTCAGCTCTGGGGGCGTCGAATCTGAGGGAACCGGGCTCCTGGGCCTCGGCATGATCGTCGTCGCGGTCGGTTTGGGTGCGGCGATCGGCATCTATCGGGCCAAGAAGGTCGAGATGACCGGGATGCCAGAGCTGATTGCGTTGCTGCACAGCTTCGTTGGGCTCGCGGCCGTCCTCGTCGGGTGGAACAGCTCCTACGAGGTGGCGGAGTTCGCGAAGGTTCACGACGCCGAGGTCTTCATTGGCGTCTTTATCGGTGCCGTCACCCTGACCGGCTCGATCGTCGCCTATCTCAAGCTGTCGGCCAAGATCAAGAGCGCGCCGCTGATGCTCCCGGGTCGCAACAACATCAACCTCGGCATCATCGTCGCCTTCGTCCTCATGACGCTCATCTATCTGTTCATCCCGCACGAGCACGAGTTCCTGCGCCAGAGCCTGCTTGGCCTCGTGACGATCCTCGCGCTCGTCCTCGGCTGGCATCTGGTTGCCTCGATCGGCGGCGGCGACATGCCCGTTGTCGTGTCGATGCTCAACAGCTACTCCGGGTGGGCGGCTGCCGCCGCGGGCTTCTTGCTCAACAACGACCTGCTCATCATCACCGGCGCGCTCGTCGGTTCCTCGGGTGCCTTCCTGTCCTACGTCATGTGCCGGGCGATGAACCGCTCGTTCTTCTCCGTGATTGCCGGCGGGTTTGGGGTCGAGGGCGGCACCGTCGCCTCCGACACCGAGTACGGCGAGCATCGCGAAATCAAGGCTGAGGGTGCCGCCGAACTGCTCAACGAGGCCCGCTCCGTCATCATCACCCCCGGGTATGGGATGGCCACCGCGCAGGCGCAGCACGCCGTTGCCGACTTGACCCGCAAGCTGCGGGACAAGGGGATCAACGTCCGGTTCGGCATCCACCCCGTCGCCGGCCGCCTCCCCGGCCACATGAATGTCCTCCTCGCCGAGGCCAAGGTGCCCTACGACATCGTCTTGGAGATGGACGAGATCAACGACGACTTCCCCACCACGGATGTCGTCCTCGTCATCGGCGCCAACGACACCGTCAACCCGGCGGCGATCGACGAGCCAGGCAGCCCCATTGCCGGGATGCCGGTGCTGCACGTGTGGGACGCCCAAGACGTCATCGTGTTCAAGCGATCAATGGCCACCGGGTATGCCGGTGTGCAGAACCCGTTGTTCTTCAAGGAGAACACCCAGATGCTCTTCGGCGACGCCCGCGAGCGCGTTGAGGACATCCTCAAAGCGCTCTGACGTCCAGCGGGCGCCGAGGTCTTGACGTTCAGCGGGCGCCGAGGTCTTGACGTTCAGCGGGCGCCGAGGTCTTGACGTTCAGCGGGCGCCGAGGTCTTGACGTTCAGCGGGCGCCGAGATCGGCGATGGCCTTATCAAGGAGCTTCCCGAGCTGGGGGGCGAGGGTCGCGGCATACGTCGCCGTGATGTGCGAGCCCTGGCGATAGATCAAGACGTTGCCGACGACGGGCACGCACTGGGTGCGGCCGGGACAGATCTGGTCGTTGAGGTCGATGAGGCGCGCCGTAGGCACCCGCGCGACGGCTGCCCGCAGCGCCGACGTCCCGGAGCCCTCGTTGAAGGGGAAGGCGCATGACCGCATGAAGTTGTCGGGATCGTCGAGGACGCATTCATACACCTGGGCCCCCGGGTCGGGGGTGTCGGCGATAGCGATGACGGGGACGCCGAGGTCGCTCAGACGCGACCAGTAGTCGACGTACCCATCGACGAGAGCGGCCGGCCGCAGCCCGCTGCTGTCGTAAGCGTCGTACACGCGGCTGGACGTCAGCACAGCCATCGGCGGGCGGGTGGTCAGTTGGCTAAGGACCCGCGCGCCCCACTTCTTGCAGTTGCGGTTGGTCGTCCCCCGAAGTTGAAGGAGGGCCGCATTCCAGGCGCAGGCGGACTTGGTGTAAAGCCGCATCCGCCACCCGCGCTCCACCCCCAACTTGTCGAGCGCGGGGAGCCATTGCGCGATCTTGGAGTCGCCGACCACCGCGACGATGGTCCTGCTCGTGAGGTCGCCGTAGTCGCAGACGAGGAAGGTGTTGGCCGTCATCTTGCTCGTGCAGTTGTCCACATCACTGGACGGAACGTCCGCCGTCGCCTTGAGCGGGTCAGGAACCATCCACTCCGGGTGCATATCCACCTCGAGGCCATCTGGGCCAGTCGCCGTCGCCGCGCCAACCGCTTCGCCGTCGCCGCTGACCTTGACCCAACTACGCTGCCCTCCGTAGGCGACGGCACCCCCGGCGGCGACCCCGAGCAGGGAAAAGGCGAGCCCCATCGCGAGCGCGACCCGGGTCGACCCAGCCACGCGGGGATGGAAGCGCACCGGGTTCTCGATGAGACGGTTCGTCGCCCACGCGGGGAGGAAAGCGAACACGCAGGCGGCCACGGCCCAGGCGCCGTTTGCCCCGGACAGCTCATCGGCGACGACGACCAGCGGCCAGTGCCACAAGTAGAGCGAGTACGACAGTGCGCCCACCCACACCGGGAATGCGCGGCCAAGCACGCGCACTGGCCCGCGGGAACCGGCAGTGAAACCTCCGATGATCACCAGGGCCGCACCAACGGTCGGAACGAGCGCGGCGTACCCGGGCCATGGGGTTTGCGTCGACTGGGTGAATACGCCAACGGTGAGGAGCGCGAGGCCCCCCCAGGCGAGGACGGTCGCGTTCCGAGGTGTCAGCCGCGCCCAACGGACAGAGCCGACGGCGACGAGGGCCCCGATGCCAAGCTCCCACAGGCGGGTAGTTGTGACGAAGTAGGCCCGCTCGGTTTGCGTTGCCGTGAGGTGAATCGACCAGATCAGGCTCGGCACGGTGATCAGGGTCAACCCCACGGCCAGCCCGGATCGCACGGCGATGTGCCCGCGCCGGATCAGGACAGCAAGGACAAAGATGAGCAGCGGCCAGACGATATAGAACTGCTCCTCGACGGCGAGGCTCCAAAAGTGCTGAACCGGTGAGGCGCCAACATCCTCGGCGAGGTAGTCCACGGATCGGCTGGCAAAACGCCAGTTCACGACGTATGCCGCGGCCGCCGCGATGTCGCCGCCGAAGGTTGCCTGCTGCGAGCGGGGCAGAAACAGCCAGGTCAGAATGCCGGTGGACACGAGGACGGTGGCCGCAGCCGGAAAGAGTCGCTTGGCGCGCCGGGCGTAGAAGCCTGGCAAGGAGAGTCGCCCGCTGCGTTCGATTTCGCGCACGAGTTGGCCGGTGATGAGGAAGCCGGAGATGACGAAGAAGATGTCGACCCCGGCGAAGCCGCCGTCCAGGAACGGCAGGCGGGCGTGGAACCACAACACCGTGAGAATCGCGATCGCGCGCAGGCCTTCGACGTCGGGTCGAAACCCGGCGGGTTGGTGGGCGGACGTGCGCTCAGGGACGCGGGGGGCGACAGTTATCGACATCGAGGGTCAAGGCTAATGGCCCGGCGGGATAGGTCTGACGCTGCGCCCGGTTTGGTCGCTCGCTGCGCCGGCTGAGTTGGAGTCGCTCGCTGCGCCGGTTGAGTTGGACTAGCGCCGGCCGGGCGGCCTGGTCGGGATCTCGTCGGTGTCGTCCTCGACGGGGTGATGCTTGACGGGGCGATGCTCGGCAACGCCCTGTGGCGGCTTCTGCGCCTCGGTGAGGATTGACTTCGGTCGTGACCCATTGGGGGCACGCCCGGCGTGCGCGCCGGAGGGGGACGTGGCGCCCGGTGCGGGCCCGGATCCGTTGGGGGGTCGGCCGACGCGCCGTCGAACCCTGGTGACGGTCGGGGCGGCACCCTCGACAATGCGACGCACCCACCCCTCGTCGGCGCGCGCCTGTTTGGGGGTCAGCGGCGGAAACTCGTCGTCAAAAATCGCCCCGCAAAGGCGCCGATATGTCTGAGTCGGATACCGGATATACCGGATGTCGCGAATCGGCTGATTCTGACCGGCGCTCTCAATGGTGATGGAGCCGAAGCCGAGGATGCGCCCGATCAGCGGAAGGTCCAGGCTCATATCGGTCACCTTGGAGTGGCGCATCATGGGGACCCGCACGTGGAAGATCCCCTCCACCTTCATGATCCGCTTATTGGTGGCGACAAACGAGTTGCGCCGTCGTTCATACTCCTTGATGCCCACCCGGACCCAAAGCCCCAGCACGAGGAGGACGACGAACGGCGGCAACCACGGGTCGTCGCCGGTCACCATCCAGATGGCCGCGAAGGTGGCGAGGAGAGCGAAGCCAATCGGTCGACCGAGGATGACCGGGTGCTGGTGAACGTTGAGGGTGATCGACTCGGTCCCGGTGAGGTTGTTGCTCAGGACAGCGCCCGTCGGCGCGATGAGAACGTCCTTCTCCTCGCGACCGTCGGTCATGGCGCGATATTACTACCGGTGGAGCAAGGCGTCGAAGAACCGGAAAATGTTGCGGGCGGCCTTGCGGAGGATGTCCCAGACGGAGCCAACGATTTCGGCGGCGTCGTTCGGGTTGGTCAAAATCGCGTAGAGCAGGAAAAGGACAATCAGCCAAAGGACGATCTTCTTGATCGGGGGCATCGGCTTGGTTCTCCTTCGGTCGGCCCCGGCGGGGCATCGACAGCGGGCCGCGCGGACGCGGCATACGGACTGGTCACGTCGACGTGAGCACTGGTGAGCCCACTGTGACAGGTGTGACTATAGAGCGTGCCTGCCCGCCGCCACCTTAGGCACGCTCAGACGACGCCGTAGAGCCGGTCGCCGGCGTCGCCAAGGCCAGGGACGATGTAACCGTGCTCGTTGAGGCATTCGTCGATCGCCCCGGTCACCAGGGTGATCGGCGGGGCGACCGTGGCGAGCGCGTCGGTCATGTTCGCGATCCCCTCGGGGGCGCACAGCAGGGTGACCGCGGTGATGTCGTCGGCGCCGCGCTCGATGAGGAAACGGATCGCGTCGACCATCGAGCCGCCCGTCGCGAGCATCGGGTCGAGGACGTAGACCTGCCGCCCGGACAGATCGTCGGGAAGCCGATTCGCGTAGGTCACCGCTTCGAGGGTCACCTCGTCGCGCTGCATCCCGAGGAAGCCGACCTCGGCGCTTGGCAACAGCCGGACCATCCCCTCGAGCATGCCGAGGCCCGCCCGCAGGATCGGCACGACGAGCGGCTTTGGGTTGCTGAGCTTGATCCCCGTCGTCGGCCCGACCGGAGTCTCGATCGCAAACGGCTCGACCCGGACCTCGCGCGTCGCTTCATAAGCGAGCAGCGTCATCAGTTCCTCGGCGAGGCGGCGGAACGTCGGGCTGTCCGTGCGCTTGTCGCGCAGGTAGGTCAGCTTGTGAGCGATGAGCGGGTGGTCGGCGACATGGACACGCATGCGGGAAACTTACCGCGTGAGCACGACACCGACCGGCCCGCCCGCGACGCCGCTCTCGTCGGGTGCGCCGGCAGCCGTGGCCGGGTCGCCCCAGCGGTATGCGGTGTGGCTGGGTTGGGCCTTGACCGCGGCCTCCGAGTGCCTCGTCAGCGGCGACGTGCCCGTCGGGGCGGTCGTGCTCGATGCCGGCGGCCAGGTCATCGGCACTGGCTGGAACGTGCGCGAGGCCGAAGGCGACCCGACCGGTCACGCGGAGGTCGTCGCCCTGCGCGACGCCGCGCGGCATACCGGCTCGTGGCGGTTAAGCGGCTGCACTCTCGCCGTCACCTTGGAGCCGTGTCCGATGTGTGCGGGCGCGCTCATGCTCGCCCGAGTAGAGCGGGTCGTGTTCGGGGCCTGGGATCCGAAGCTGGGTGCCTGCGGATCGGTGTGGGACCTCGCCCGCGATCGGGCGGCGACCCACCACGTCGAGGTCGTTGGCGGGGTCAGGGAAGGCGAGTGCGCCCAACTCATAACCGATTTCTTCGCTGGTCACCGGCTCTAGTACCCTGGCCCGCGGTGGCGTGTCCGAGTGGCCTAAGGAGCACGCCTCGAAAGCGTGTGTGGGGGTAACTCCACCCAGGGTTCGAATCCCTGCGCCACCGCCAAATTCGCCGAGCTGGGCCCTATGACTGGGTCCCGATCGAGATCGCCCTGGGCAATGCCGAACCGCTGGGCAATCAGGATCCCCCGCTGGGAAGCGGGTGGGCCAATCAGGAGTCCAGGCTGGGAAGGACAACCGTCAACGGGTGCGGCGCGGCGCTGGTGTCGGCCACCTGAGTGACGGCATGGGCGATTCCCGCCGCGGCGAGTTTCTCCCGGTCGGCGCTGTCGGACACGACCGCCTGGACCTCGAGTCCGCTCGCGAGGGCCACCTTGGCCTGGGCAAGCGTGGTCGTGTTGAACTGGTGGAGGAGCACAACGCTGCCGCGGGGGAGCCCGCCGAAGGGATCAGTCGCGCCGTCGGGTGCCGTCGCGTGGCCGGTGAGCGTGGCCGCGGCGCGCTCGAAGGCGCTCTGGGCGCGGTCGAGCCGCCCGACATACTGCGATTGCAGCAGGCGCACTGTCTCAAGGAGGTTGGCCTCGGGCGAAAGGCTTTCGTCAAGGGGGGTGGCCTCGGGCGCGGCGGCCTTTGTCATCGCCGCACGCACCTTGACGATGTCGGAGCGACCGGCGCGCACGAGCAAGTTGGTGTTGAGGACGACGACCCCGATGACGGCGGCCATGCCAACCAACCCGACAACAATCAGCCAAGTCCACGACAGAATTGCGCCCACGATTGCCGCTAATCCCAGCACGCCGAGACCGGTCAGGCCCAGTAGCACCCGCTTGTTCGTCATGTAGTCCCTGCTCCTCGACATGTAACTTGGGCATTACGCTCATTGGAGTATTCCACGTCGGTCCGGAGTAAACCGCCGCGAGGAGACTGAATCACCTAGCCGGGAGGATCGCGAATGCCGCAGCGAGTCGCTGGACTCGACCTTGCCGTTGCCCGGCTGGTCGACGTCCCGCTAAGCGACCGACAAGTTGCCATCCTCGGGGACACCGCGCTGAGGTGCGCCGCGCCCAAACTCGTCGATGTCCTCGCGCTGCGCGCAACTCACGGGCAACTGCTCGCCGACGACATCGCGGAGCAGGTGGATTCGAGCGGGCATTGGCCGGCGACGTCGCTTGACCAACCGGCGGCGGCCCTTGCGTTGACGTGCCAATGGGCCGTCGGCGGCGAGCAGGTGCGCAACCAGGCGCGCGCGCGCACTGCCTTCGCGGACATCCTCGCCACCGTGGGGCCCGCGCCTTTTGCCGAGGTCGGGCGCAGCGCCCAACTCGCCGCCCAACTCGCCTGGTTGGCCGGCGATCTCGAGGAGGTGCGACGGCTGCGCGCACTGCTGCCGCTGCGGGCACAAGATGCCGCCGACCTCGACATCGACCTCGCCAATCCCTGGGCGACACATCAGCCACCCGCAGCGCCGGTCGTCGACACCTGGTCCCAACTCTTCAACCGGCGCCTCGCCGCCGCCGGGCTCGCCCCCGTCGCCGTCGACCTTGCCGCGACGCTGCCGTTCGACGGCTTGTATGCGGCGACCGGGCCCGGCGTTGACGGCCCCCTCGTCACGGTGATCGTCCCCAGCTACGCCCCCGATGCGGGTTTGATCAACTCGATCCGCTCGCTCGCGGCCCAGACCTACGGAAACCTCGAAATCCTCCTCGTCGACGACGCGAGCGGTCCGGCTTACTCCGCAAGGTACGACGAGGCGCTGGCTCTCGATCCGCGGGTGCGGCTCCTGCGGATGCCGGTTAACGGCGGCAGCTACGTCGGGCGCAACGAGGCGCTGGCGTCGGCTCGGGGACGGTTCATCACGACGCAGGACGCCGACGATTGGTCGCACCCGGACCGCGTCGCCGATCAGGTTGGGGTGCTGCTGGCCAACCCGCTCGCCCCGGCCAGTCGCAGCGACGCCATCCGGGCACTCGACGATCTGTCGTTGCAGTGGCTGGGCCACGATTCGGTCCGACGTAACGCGTCGTCGCTCATGGTGCGCCGATCGGCGTTCGAGATTGTTGGCGGCTTCGACATCGTCCGCAAGGCCGGGGACTCGGAGTTCCGCGAGCGCGTCGAGCGCCGACTCGGCCCCACGATCGACACGCTGACGCCGCTCGCGATCACGCGGTTGCGCAGGGGATCGCTCTCGCGCAGTGACTTCCGGTTGCTCTGGCAGTCGCCTGATCGCGTCCACTACCAGGCGGCCTACCGGGCGTTTCATCAGGTGATGCGCCCGGGGCGGCCCGTGAGCTTCGCCCCGACCCGGCGGCGCCCCTTCCCGGCCCCACGCAGCTACCAAAGCGACGTGCCGAGCGAGGCGATGCTGCCGCAGCGGTATGACGTCGTCTACCTGGTTGACCTCAGCCAGCCGAACCCGTTGACCGGGCCCGCAGCACCTGCGCTGCTGCCCACAAATTTGCGTATTGCGCTCGTTCATCAAGAGGACCCGACGACAACCCCGCGCCGTCGGCCGAAGATTCTGCCCACCGCCATGGCGCCGGTCCTCGCCGGCCAGGTCGATCTCCTCAGCGTGACCGATCGAGTGTCGTGCACGTTGCTCGTTGCGTTGACCCCGGGCCTGTTGGAGATGCCCAGCCAGGACGCGCCGCAAATGCGTCCGGACAACGTTGCGGTCGCGCTGCCGTTGACGCGCCGTGGCGTCGTCGATCACCTGGCCCTGATCGACGGGGCCCGGGCCCTCTTCGGCGCCCACGTCGAGTTCCTCGATCTTGAGCCGCGCGCAGTGGACACTCAGGACGAAACGGTTCGCGCCTTGCCCCAGGTACTCGCGCAACTCGGTGGCCGACGGGCGCAGCAGGAGGCCGCTGCCCGGGGCGTGCCGGTGGTCCCGTCGGCCTCGGCGTCGTCGGTGACCCCGTCGGCCTCGGCCTCGTCGGTGACCCCGTCGGAGTCTGCCGCGACCGTCGACACGTCGGGGCCGTCGTCATCGGTGGTCCCGTCGGTGTCCGCAGCACCGGGTTCACCCCACGCAGCGCCGGGTTCACCCCACAAGGTGCTCGTGATGGCCCAGGGTGTGCCGAACCTCGCCCACGTCGTCTCGGCGTGGCTGGAGCAGCATCCGGACCGCAAGCAGAACCGCCTCGTCGTCGCCAATGTTGACCAGGCGCCCGCGCCCCTGCCCGCCACCGTCGCCCAGGTGGCCGTGGCCGTCCCGACAACCGGGACCGGTCGCCGCAAGCACGACGCGACGACGCCACCAGAGGCTCAGGTCCTGGCGGCCCTCTCGAGCGACCCGGCCCTGAGCCGGGAGTTGGCGGACGCAGCCCTCGTCGTCGTCCCCGACTCCTTGGCGGCCGCCGCAAAGACCCATCTCGGGGGAGGCCGCGACGTGGTCTCGTGGACAACGTTCCGAGACGAGGCTCGCGGCGCGCAACTCGTTGCCGTCCTTGACCGTCGCACGAACTCGCGCCGCCGCGGTCCGACCGATGTCGCCCTGCTCACCGAAGCCCTCGACGTACCGGACCCGTCGGACGCTCTCCTGCTGGCCATCGCGCGAAACTTGTCCGGGTTGTTGCACCTGCGGGCCTTCTCCTCGATCATCGAGTTGACGGGCCGCCTTTCGGCGCTGCCCCAGGCCACCCGCGACCGCTACGGGATCGACGCCCTCACCCGGTCGGCGGCACTTTCGCTCGGGGGTGCGCCGAAATCTGGAGATGCGCGCGCCGCTCGGGCCTGCTTCGACGCCGCGCAGGATGCCCTGGACGGGGGTGTCATCGGCGACGTCCCCCGGTTGGTCACCGCCGGGATGCAGCTGATCTTCAACCGCGAGTTGCACGCCGATGGAGCCCGCGCCGCACTGATTGACGATCCAGTCGGCCATCTCGATCCCTGGCGTGGGTCCCGGTTCGCTGCGGGGCTGCGCAAGGGGCGCGGCACGGCCCATACGAGTCCCAGCGGTGACGCGGCATCGGCGACGAGTCCCAGCGGTGACGCGGCATCGGCGACGAGTCCCAGCGGTGACTTGGCATCGGGGACGCTGGCACCGGACAGCGACCACGTCGGCGCGGCGGCGGGGGAACCTCTCGAGACCACCGAGTCCGTCGAGACCACCGAATCCGTCGAGACCGCCGACGGAAGCCGGGTCATCGTGCTGACCGGCGCGTATGGCGACTTCTCCCAGCCTGTCGTCGACCTCCTCACCGGCGCGGGGGTGGCACCGGAGGTGGTCCGGCCCGGCGACCTGGGCCGCGAGTTCACCCGCCAAGACCTCGAAGAGGGCATCGTCGCGGCCTGGCTGCGATTGGTGGACCCGGTCGCGTTTTCGGGACTGCGGGTCAGCGAGCAGTCGACGGCAAGGCTCAAGGCGCTCGCGGAACGCCTCGCCGGCGCCGATGTCGTGTTCGCCGATTGGTGCGACCCAGCGGCCGCATTTGCCAGCTGGCTCGTCTCCCCGGAAACACGCCTCGTCATCCGGGTGCACCGGCTCGACGCCGTCCGTGTGTGGCACCAGCTCGTCACGTGGGACGCCGTCGCGGCCCTCATTGTCGTCAGCGACCACATCAAGACCGTCATCGAACGCCAGATCACCGACCCGGGTCAGCGACCACCTACCGAAATCGTCGTCCTCAGCAACGTCATCGACGTGGGCCGCTACTGGCGGCCTAAGGCTGCCGGGGCCCATCGCCGGATCGCGATGGTCGGGTGGGGGCGCAAAGTCAAGGACCCGATCTTTGCCCTGGAGGTCCTCGCCGAACTCGTGGCCCGCGATCCGAGCTGGGAGTTGCACCTCATCGGCAGCGACTTCGCCGACGGGGTTGCGCCGACGACGCAGGACTACGCCCGACGCTTCCGCGAGCGGGTTGCGGCGCCCGATTTGCGCGATCATGTCCATTTTGTCGGCTTCACTCGACGGCTAGAGGACGCCCTTGCCCAGTGCGGCTTCACGCTGAACACGAGCCACGTCGAAGGCTGGCCGGTGGGCTTGATCGAGTCTGCCGCCTCCGGCTGTGTCCCAGTCGTTCGGGACTGGCCACAGGTCGCCGCGTTGGGTGGCGCTCGCGGGATCTACCGCGACACTCCCGCGTGGGTGACCTCGACACCGGCTCAGGCCGCCGCCCGGATTGTCGAGTTCGCCGACGTAGGCACCTGGGTGCGTGAGTCGGCCCGTAGCCGAGAGGCCGCCGTCGCCCTGTGCGCGGTCGGCACCACGACGAATGAGTACCTCGACGTCATCCTCGGTGCCTCGCGTGCCGTCGATGCCCCGCTCTAGGCGGCTAAGCCGACCGTCATCGTTGGGTCGCGGCGCGCCCGGCGGCTGAGCCGACCGTCATCGTTGGGCCGCGGCGCGCCCTGCGGCGAGTCGGCTGAGCAGGACCAACGCGGCGGTCGGGTGATCCGTCGGCAGATGTTCGGCCACTCGCTCGCTTGTGCGCGGGGAGTCTTGTGGGCAGACGAGGATCACCGGGGTGCCCGAACTCGTGTGGTCGGCGAGCTCGGACAAGTCCCCCGCTGACCAGCCGGTGCCTTCGGGGGTGGCACGGTCGAGGACGAGGGCAAAGTCCCCCTCGGCGGCGCGCTGTGCGCTCATCGCCGCGCTGGTGTCGACCTCAACGGCGACGCGACCCTCCAAACCATGACGTCGCAGTTGCTCCGCGAGGGGAGTCACGCTCGTGCTGAGCAACCGAAGCTGAACCTGCGCCTGGTCGGCGGCGGGGAGCAGGGCGTACGCCTCGAGCACCGGTTGCAGCACGGGCAGGGTCGTGCTGTCGACTTGAGCGGTGATGGTGAGGGGGCGGCGGGCGGCGGCTCTCGCCCTGCGCGCGGAGTTAGCGGCTCCGACCTGCGTCCAGGTGGCTCGAGCGGCAACCGGACGAACCCACACCTTGATCCGCTCGGCAAGGGGCCTGCGCTGGTTCGTGGGGTCGTCACCAAGCGTCTCGGCGGCGTCGAGGATGAGGTCGCGAAGCTCCGCGCTCGCGACGATCAGGGTGTCGGCTCGGGCGGCAATCAGGGCGAGTGTCCAATCGCCGACGGTGTTGCCGCGCAGGGTCAGGCCGCCCAGCGCGACCCGGCAGATGTCGCGGAAGGGGCCCGCGGGCACGACATCGTCAAGCCGTTTGCCACCGCGGGTGTGGGTCGGCAGCTCGGTCAGGTGGGCGGTCCAGGCGGGGATCTCATTGGTGGTGCGCAGCAGGGCAAACGCGACGTGGTCGGCGACTGCCGCAGGTCCCGTGTAGGCCCGATCCCAGCGGGCGCCTTCCGCGCGCCAGGTGCTCACGCGGGCCGCGACGGACCCGGCATACGCCTCGATGTCGGTCCAGGTCGTCGCTGGCTGCGCCGGCGTGGGGAGGCTGTGGGCGCGGGCGATCCGCGCGTCGAGGACGGGTCTCGGCGACTCGCGCGGCAGGACGCCGTCGAGATCGCCCCGGATAACGTCCACGGAGGTGGCCCCGATGGCGCGCAGATAGGCGGCCGTCGTGCTCGAGGCTTCATCACGCCAGGGGGAGAACGCCCAGCTACTGGCGAGGATCGCGGTCATTGTCCGATTGTGCCTGACCACCGCCGGTCGTGACTCGGGGTCAGCGCGCCGTGTCACCATGGATTCCATGTCTGTTGTGAATTCTTCGTTCATCCCGCGCGCCGGAAGCCGGCGGCATACCCCCGTGCTGGTCGTCTTGCTTGCCGCGATCGTTGCCCTCATGCCGCTTGCCACCGGGTCGTCCTCGGCGAGTGCGGTGTCGGGACCGCCCGCCGCCGCGGCCGCCTCGTGGTCCGCGCCCTCGTTCGTGCGCGCCATGGGTGCCCGGGGGGCGGCAGGCCTCTACGCCTGGGGCGTCGCCTACAACCCGGTCAGCAACGAAATCCTCGTCGGGGACTACCGCAACTTCCAGGTGCGCCGCTTCTCGTCGGGTGGGAGCTTGCTCGGGTCGTTCTACCGCCCCGCCGCAGACCGGCGCGGGGTCCCTGAAGGGATCGCCGTCGACCCCCGGGATGGATCGATCTACGTTTCTGACCACTCGCGCACGAACCGTGGTTATGTCGCCAAGTTCTCCAAGACAGGCGCCTTCATCTGTGAGTTCCAGCTGAACGCCAGCTACCAGGCATGGATGGCGGTCGACGGCGACGGCAACCTCTACGTCAGCGATAGCCAGGTGTGGCACACGGCGACGAACCCGCCACAAATCCGCAAGTACTCCCTCAATGCCACGACGGCGACCGCCACCGAAATCGCCCATTGGGGCACCTATGGCACCGGTCCGGGGCAGATTCGGTGGATCACCGGACTCGTCGTCGATCCGTCAACAGGCAAGGTGTTCGTCGCGGACACCATCGTCAAAAAGGTCAATGTGTATGCCGCGAACGGCACCTTCCTCACCACCATTGGGGCCGGTGACTTCAGCGGCGACTTGCGTGGAATCGCGCTCAACAAGGACACCCGCCAGCTGTATGTCGTCGACGCGAACGCCGGCGAGGTCGAACGGTACAACGCCGACACCGGCGCGTCCCTCGGGCGGTTCGGTTCGTTGGGCACCGGCGCGGGTCAATTCAGTGACGGCGGCCGACAGTTGGCGATCGACGGGTCCCGCAACGTTTGGGTGGCCGACTACGGGAACGCCCGGGTGCTGAAGTTCACCGCAACTGGTTCGTTAGTCGGCGCCTACCCGAGCCCGCCGCAGAGTTCCCCGGCCGGAGCATTCTCGCTCGTTCGTGACGTGGCGATCGACCCGTCAACGGATGACGTCTTAGCGGTCGAGCAGGACAACCATCGGCTCCAGCGGTTCCGCGCTGATGGCACCCCCAATGGGATGTGGGGACGGCGCAGTCCGGATAAACAACTCGGCTTCAACTACCCCCGTGGCTTGGCGATTCAGCCGGGCAACGAGCGCCTGTGGATCGCCAACACGACCGACAGCCGGGTGCGGGTGCTCAACAAGGACATGACCCTGGCGTTGGAGCTTGGCAAGACGCCAGGAAGCGGGGTCGGCCAGTTCAGTGAGCCGATCGACATCGAGTTCGGCAACGGCAAGGTCTATGTCGGCGACGCGAACGGCGGCAATGTCAAGATCCTCAATCCGGCCACCGGGGCGGAGATCGGCAAGATCGACAAGGCGGCCGCTGGAGTTGCCGTCGATCCGGCCACGGGTGACCTCTACCTTTCCTCGTGGGTCACCGACGTGGTCTATCACCTCAAAGCCGATGGCACACCCGCCACGCCCGCCATCATCGCGAGCCCGGGGACCGGACCCGGCCAACTTGTCAACCCATGGGACGTCGACATCATTGACGGGCGGCTCTACGTCAGCGATTCGGAGCGCAACGTCATCCTGGTGTTTTCGCTGTCGGGCAGCTTCCTCGGCGAATTCGGTTCTGCCGGAAGCCGGCCGGGCCAGTTCAACAACCCCAGTGGCCTGACGCACGATGCCAAGGGGCTCCTCTATGTTGCGGACGCTGGCAACGACCGGATCGTCGTCTTTGACCCGGCAAAGGTGGCGGTGCCCGATTCGACGCCGCCAGTGGTCACCGTAAGCGTCCCGACGCCGCCCACACCCATAACGACCCCGGCCACGCTCACCGGCACCGTCACCGACAACACCCGGGTCGGCCTCGTTGAGGTGGCTATCCAGGATCGGGTAACGAAACTGTGGTGGGACGCCAGGATCGCGACCTGGTCGACGACCAAGCAATGGACGAGTGCGGGCGTCAAAGGCAGCAGCGCGACGTCGATGCAGTGGTGGTTCCCGTTCATTGGGGCGGCCAGGCGCCACGACTATGCGCTGCAGGTGCGTGCGATTGATGCCGCCGGCGTGATCGGGTCGAGTGTGTCGACGCTCTTTACGGTCTCGCGCTAACTCCGGCAGGCTCGCGCTAACTCCGGCAGGTGCGCTCGGGCTCCAACTCGACGAACCCCTTCCCGAGCACAAGATCAACGCTTGTGTCGGTCCGCTTATCGGTGACCTTCACCAGGTCCGCGACCAATTTGGACGCGGTGAGGGCGTGCGTCTTCCCCGCGGGGCCGTAACGTAATTCGCCGGTCCCGGCGACCTTCTTGCCGAGGGGGTCGTTGGCGACCTGCCCGATGGTGAACCCGCGTGCCTTGAGGGTCTTGGCGACATCCGCGGCGAGGCCCGCCCGATCGGTCGCGTTGTAGACATTGATGCTCACGAACCTGACGGACGCGCCACTGCCATACGGATTAGTGGGGCACGCCGCGGCGGAGGTGACGGTGCCCGCGGCGCTCTCGTCGGTGGTGATGTAGCGGTAGGCGTACCAAAAGGAGGCTGCGAGAAACGCGATGACAAGCGCGAAGGTGATGACCGCTCGGCGCTGTCGGCGCGTACGCCGTGATGCGCCGGCCGTGAGGGGTTGGGCCATCTCGACGGGCTCCTCTCAGTACGGCAGCCTCGATGAGGTCGAGTGCGGGGAACGGTGACGTTCCCCCTAGTCAAGCACGCCGCCGGATCGGGTACGGATTAGATTGACGTTCGTGACTGACGCGCCCTCGACTCCCCCGCCTGCCGTCCCCGTGACCGTCCCTGCCGCGGCCACCACGCCGGAGACTCCTGTTGCGCCAGCGGCGACCCCGCCGGCTGCTCCCGACGTGCCCGAGATCACCCCGACCGACGACTCGGCGCCCGACATCGCGGGGGCCGCGCACGCGGCGACGATCCGCGACGGGTACCGCTTCGAAGGCCCGGCGATTTCGTTCGGGGCCGCGGTCGTCGCCGACGTCGTCTATCCCGACGCTGCGGTGCGGATCCCCCTCGCAGCGATGAACCGGCACGGTTTGGTGGCCGGCGCCACGGGCACGGGCAAGACGAAGACGTTGCAACTCATGGCCGAACAGCTATCCGGCAATGGGGTGCCGGTCTTTCTCGCCGACATCAAGGGCGACTTGTCTGGCTTGGCGACTCCGGGAGTGAGCAACCCCAAGATCGTGGAGCGCTCCGCGGCGATCCGGCAAGAGTGGCTCCCCACGGCATACCCGACGGAGTTCTTGAGTCTTGGCGGCCAAGGGAATGGCACCGCGATCCGGGCGACAATCACCAGCTTTGGGCCCACCTTGCTCGCAAAGGTCCTGGGGCTCAACGAGACTCAAGAATCCAGCCTTGGTTTGGTGTTCCACTATGCCGACAAACGTGGGCTTGCCCTCCTTGACCTCAAGGACCTGCGGGCGGTCATCGCCCACCTCACCTCCGACGAGGGTAAGGCCGAGTTGAAGGACCTCGGTGGCTTGTCGAAGGCGACCGCCGGGGTCATCCTGCGCGAGCTGATCGCCTTCGAGGATCAAGGCGCCGACATCTTCTTTGGTGAGCCGGAATTCGACACCCGCGATCTGCTGCGCACCGCTCCCGATGGCAAGGGCTTGATCACCTGCCTGGAACTGCCGGCGGTCCAAGACCGGCCGCGACTGTTCTCGACGTTCCTCATGTGGATGCTCGCCGACCTGTTCCACGATCTGCCGGAGGTCGGTGACCTGGATAAGCCAAAGCTGGTGTTCTTCTTCGACGAGGCGCACCTCCTCTTTGATGAGGCGTCCAAGTCCTTCCAAGAGGCGATCGAGCAGACCGTGCGGCTGATCCGCTCCAAAGGAGTCGGGGTCTTCTTTGTCACCCAGAGCCCCAAGGACGTCCCGCCGGATGTGTTGGCGCAGTTGGGTAACCGTGTTCAACACGCGCTGCGCGCCTTCACCCCCGACGACGCGAAGGCGTTGCGGGCGGCCGTCTCGACGTACCCGCACACGGACTACGACCTGGAGAAGCTGCTCACCCAACTCGGGACCGGTCAGGCTGTCATCACCGTGCTCTCGGAGAAGGGCTCCCCGACCCCCGTGGCCTGGACGATGATGCGGGCCCCGCAGTCCTTGATGGCGCCCGCCGACGCGGCGACGGTCCAGGCGATCTTGGCCGCGTCGCCGTTGGCGGCGAAGTACGCACCAGTCCCCGACCGGGATTCCGCCTACGAAATCCTCCAACGCCGACTCCAGCAGGCGCCGGGACCGCAGGACGCCCCGGGGCCGCAGGATGCCGCGGCCTCCTCGCAGGCGTCGCCCTCGCCGAGGGCTCGGGCCGAGCGGGAGGATCCGGGCGTCGTCGAGAAGGTCGTCAAGTCGAGCGCCTTCAAGTCGATGTTGCGCTCGGCCGGAACCGTCATCGGACGCGAGATCACCCGCTCCATCTTCGGGACCGCCCGCCGCTCGCGCTGACCCTCGCCCGGTCGGGGCCGAAGGGAGACCCCGGCGGGGTGGCCTTCCGTCGGGTTCAGTCCAACGAGGCGGGAGCGGTCAACGAGCGCGGCAGGGGCTCTGAGTGAACGACATCGAGTTCGGTGACGGCGCGCGTCAAAACGACATACAGGCGGCGCAGCCCCGTCAGCTCGTCGGGCTCACCGGCGATGATCGCGGCCGGTTCGACGACAACCACCCGGTCGAACTCGAGCCCCTTCGCGATCGACGCGGGCACGACATCGATCTGATGCTCGATATCGCCGTGGTCGGCGCCGAGCAGCCCATGTTCGAGGCCAGCGACGGTTAGCGCGCTCGAAACGGCCGCCGCCATCGAATCGGCGACGATGACCCCCACGGACCCTGGCGCCGCCGCCGCAGCACGCGTGTAGGCAACGACGCCGTCGAGCATCGCGTCCGAGTCGAGGGCATGAATCGTCAAACGCCCGGGATTGTCACGTACCGAACGCGGCGCACCGAGTCCAGGAGCGATCTGCGGCAGCAGGCGCGCGGCATACGTAATGACTGAGGCAGGCACGCGGAAGCCGCGGTCGAGGACTTCGATGTGGCTTCCGGCCTTGCCAAGGTGGGCGAGCGCCGTCTCCCACGAACGGGTCGCCCACGGGGTGGTGCCCTGGGCGATGTCGCCGAGCACGGTGGCCGCGCCCGTGGAGCAGCGGCGCCCGACCCCGCGCAGTTGCATCGCCGAGAGGTCCTGGGCTTCGTCGAGAATGATGTGGCCGAGTGAGGCCGTGCGATCGAGGAGGTCGGCAATTTCGTCGAGCAGGACGAGGTCGGCGGCGCTCCACTTTGCGGAGCCAGGTGCGCGAGATGGCTTGTCCCACAACAACATTGCCTGTTCATCCGCGCTGAGAATGCCATTGGCTCGGCGGGCGAGTTCGTCCGGCGAGGACCACAGCGACCAGAGCACCCGGCGGGGGTCGAGGCTCGGCCACAGCCGCGCGGCATACGACTTGACGGGGGCAGAGCGAGCGACGGCGTCGTGAACCCGGTCGTCTGGGGTGTCGCCGGACCGCTCCATCTGCACGAGGACGAGGTGCGCGAGCCGCTGCGGGAGCATCGCCGCCGCCGCGTGGTAGCGCGCCTGGCGCCCGCGCAATTGGGCGATCACCTCGGCGACTTCGTATGCCGGGACCCGCCACTTGCGCACGCCGCGGGGCACGACGAGGGCGTCCGTGGGGGCCTGCACGGCGGCCCAGACCGCGGCGGCGAGCACGTCCGCCATCCGGGCATCGCCCTTGAGGGTCGCGACGGCCGGGGTGTCGGTGCCGCGCGCGGGGAAATCGGCGAAAAGGTCGGCGACGGTCGTATGTTCCACCCGGACCTCGCCGAGCGCGGGCAGGACCGCACCGATGTGATCGAGGAAGGCGCGGTTCGGGCCGATCACGAGCACGCCTTGTCGGGCCAGGCGCTCCCGGTGGGCGTAGAGCAGCCACGCGGCGCGGTGGAGCCCGACCGCGGTCTTGCCGGTGCCCGGCGCCCCTTGCACGCAGACTGTCGTGTTCGCGTCCGCGCGCACAATCTCGTCCTGTTCGGGCTGGATGGTCGCGACGATGTCACGCATCGGGCCGACGCGCGGGCGCTCGATTTCGGCGGTGAGGATTGCGCTCGCGACAGTCGTGCGGGCGTCGGTTGCGTCGTCTCCGCCCCCGCCCCGGCCGACAGCCAGGTCGTCCGCGCCATCGCGGTGGTTCGCCAACAGTTGCTCGTCCTCGTATGCCGTCAGCTCCCCGTGGGAGACCCCGAAGCGTCGCCGCAGGGTCACCCCCATCGGGGCGGTGCGCGTCGCGCGGTAGAACGCGGTCGACACCCCGGCGCGCCAGTCGATGACGAGCGGATCACCGTGCTCATCGTGGACGTGCCGGCGCCCGATATGCCAACTCTCGCCGCTGTCCACGTCGAGCCGGCCAAAGAAGAGCGCGCTGCCGGGGTCGTCGCGCAGGGACTGAGCCCGGTAATAGAGGGTGCGCGCGAGGTACGCGGCCGCGAAGGTGTCCCCCGTTGCGACCTCGATCGACTCGGTGCGTTCGCGCATGCGCGTCAAGGCGGAGCGGGCTGCGGCGAGGTGGGCCCGTTCTCGGGTGAGTTCGGCGTCGGGCACAACGAGTGAGCTTGCCACGACGTCAGCCGCGGCGGCGCATGAGGCCCTCTTGCAACGTTGTCGCGCAGAGGACGCCCTCCTCGTTGAACATCAGGCCGCGGCACAGGGCCCGGTCCTGACCGGCCCAAAACCCGTCCATGTCATAGAGGAACCACTCGTCCGGGGCCATGGGTGCGTGGAACCAGACGCCGTGGTCGATCGTCGCGAACTGGAGGTCGGGTTCCATCCCCGAAATGCCGTGTGGCCCAAGGGCAGAGGAGAGCAGGAACATGTCGGAGAGGTAGGCGACGACCGCACTCTGGGTGAGCGGAACCGCTTCGACGGGCGAGGCCGTTTTGACCCAGATCTGCTGTTTCGGGGCCGCGCGGACGCCGGTGCCGCCCAGGGCACGCAACGGTCGGGTGGGGAAGCGAAGGTCGACGGGTTGCCAGGACATCATCCGCCGATACCAGGCCAGGGCCACCTCGTCGTCCTTGAACTGCTCAAGCGGATGCGGCAGGTCGCCGGGGTGCGGGATGTCGGCGAGTTCAGGAATCTGATGGGCCAAGTGGGTTGGCCCGGTGGGCCGCTGGAAGGAGGCGGTCATCGTGAAGATCACCCGGTCGCGCTGGCTTGCCTCGACGTGCCGCGTCGTGAACGAACCGCCGTCCCGGCTTCGGTTGACCCGGAACGTCACCGGGATGCTGGTGTCGCCAGGGAGCAGAAAGTAGGCGTGCATCGAGTGGATCGTCCGGTCCTCCGGCACCGTGAGACCCGCCGCCACGACGGATTGGCCGAGGACCTCCCCGCCGAAGGTCCGCATCGGCAGACCCGGTTGGGAGCGACCCTGGAACAGGCTGTCGTCGAGCTGGGTCAACGTGAGGAGTCGGTCGAGGGAGCGTTCGGGACCGGCGCCGCCAGCCGAGGCGAGCCCGAGTCCGATGGATTTCGTAGTCACGTCGCCAACGGTGGGTGACGCCAGGACCGCGCGTCAACTCACCGCCACGGGATGTGGGCCCCGGCGCCGTGACTTTCGCCTCGCGGGCAGGCTCGCGGCGGCCTTGTGGCGCCCTCGGGGCAGCCTCGCGGCGCCCTCGGGGCAGCCTCGCGGCGCCCTCGGGCGGCCTCGGAGCGGCCTCGGAGCGGCCTGGTGGCGGTGGCCTTCGTCACCCGGGGCCAATCGGTCTCCTCCCGGGCGAGAGAATTGCCCCGACCGAGCCGGCCGGGTTGCGGCGGGCCCCATCCAGGAGGAGCTCCCCTTGTCTGCACGCGATGCCGTCATCGTCGACGCCGTCCGCACACCCGTCGGCCGTCGCAACGGCTCCCTCGCCTCGATGCATCCGGCCGAGCTGTCCGCCCACGTCCTCAAGGCGCTCGCGGCGCGGACCGCTCTCGACCCGGCGCTCGTTGACGACGTGATCTGGGGTGTCGTTCAGCAGGTCGGCGCGCAGTCCTTCAACGTGGGGCGCAGCGCCGTCCTCACCGCCGGCTGGCCGGAGTCGGTGCCCGCGACGACCATCGACCGGCAATGCGGCTCCTCGCAGCAGGCGGTCCACTTCGCCGCGGCCGGATTGCTCTCCGGTGCCTATGACGTCGTCGTCGCGGGAGGGGTCGAGGTGATGAGCCTGATCCCGATGGGTGCGCCGCTCTCGATGCCGCAGTTTGGTATGCCGTTCACCTCGGCGATGCTCGCGCGCTACAACGTCGAGGGCTTCAACCAGGGCATCGGTGCCGAACTCATGGCCGAGAAGTGGGGCTTGACCCGGCAGGCGCAGGACATCTTCGCCGCCCAGTCGCACGCGAAGCTCGCCGACGCGACCGATGCGGGGCGTTTCGAAAGCCAGCTGGCGCCGGTGACCATGGCCGATGGGTCGCTCTTCGCCGCGGACGAGGGGCTGCGTCGGGGCACGTCGGCGGAGTCGCTGGCCGGGCTTAGGCCGGTCTTCAAGGAGGGTGGCACGGTCCACGCCGGCAACTCCTCGCAGATCAGTGACGGTGCGGCGGCACTGTTGATGATGACGTCGGCGAAGGCGGCGTCCCTCGGCTTGACCCCAATTGCGCGGTTCCACACCGGGGTCGTGGCTGGATCGGACCCCGTTCTCATGCTCACCGGCCCCATTCCGGCGACGGCCAAGGTCCTCGCGAAGTCGGGCCTGACGCTCGAGGAGATCGGGATCTATGAGGTCAACGAGGCCTTCGCACCGGTGCCGATGTCGTGGCTCATCGAGACCGGCGCCGATGCGGCCCGCCTCAACCCCAATGGCGGCGCGATCTCGATCGGTCACCCCCTCGGCGGCTCGGGCGCCCGGATCATGACGCAGATGCTCCATCACATGAAGGACAACGGCATTCGGTACGGACTGCAGACCATGTGTGAAGGCGGCGGGATGGCCAACGCGACGATTCTGGAGCTGCTGTGAAGCCGGAAGCGGCCGTCGCGGCGGTCCTTGTCGAGGTCACGGGCGGCGTGGGTCGACTCACCCTCAACGTCCCCGACCGGCTCAACGCGGTCGACACGGCAATGCTCGATGCGCTTGAGGCCGGGGTGGCGAGCCTCATCGCGGACCCACACGTTCGGGTGCTCACGATCACGGGCGCCGGTCGCGGCTTCTGCGCAGGCGCCAACCTCGCGGTCGACGTCTCCGGGAGCGCCGAGGTTGACTCCGGCACGCTGTATGCCGCAGGTCGCGTCAGCCGGGCCCTGGTTGCCTGCCCGAAACCCACCGTCGCGCTGGTCAATGGCGTGGCCGCGGGGGTGGGCGTGTCCCTCGCGTTGGGCTGCGACTACGTGCTCGCGACGGAATCCGCGTCCTTTGTCCTCGCGTTCGCCAAGATCGGGTTGATGCCGGACGGCGGTGCGACTGCCCTCGTGGCCGCATCCATCGGGCGCACCCGGGCGATGCGGATGGCGCTGACCGGCGAGAAGGTCCCGGCGCTCACCGCCGCGCAGTGGGGGCTGGTGAGCGAGACGGTGCCCGACTCGGAGTTTCACGCCCGCGGCGAGGCCGTGCTCGACTTCCTCGCCGCTTCCGCGCCGGCGGCGGTCGCCGAGACCAAGTCGGCAATCAACGCCGCGTGTCTCGAGCTCGACGCCGCGCTCGCCCGCGAGGAGGACGGGCAAACGCGACTGATGCGCAGCGCCGACTTCCGTGAGGGTGTCGACGCCTTTCTCGGCAAGCGGCGACCGACGTTCGTCGGCAGCTGAGTCCGTCAAGGGGAGGACCTGCCGGCGTGGGCCCGGAGCAGCGGGGGCGTCGCCCCCAAGGGGCTACCGCTGGACCGGGGGGCTCAGGGTGCGCCCGGCGGAGGCGGGGGCGTCGCCCGCAGGCGGGCTACCGCTGGATCAGGGGGCTCAGGGTGCGCCCGGCGAGGTCGACGATGCCGGGGATGTGCCCGTTGGCGACCATGTTGAGGATGACTCCATCGACGCCAGGGTCGAGGATGCGACGCTGAACCTGCTCGGCCACCTCGTCCGGTGAGCCGACGAAGTGGCGGGCAGTGGCCGCCATCCGGGTGGGCTCGTCCAGGGCGTCGAGGTCCAAGCCACGGGCTCGGGCGTAGTCACGGTGGAGGGCGCGGGCGGTGTCACCGTTCTCGTCGAGGAAGACGAAGGCGAGGAAGCTCGTCTCGAGGGTGGTGCGGTCCCGGCCAGCTTCGGAGCAGCGCGCCGCCAACGCCTCCAGCTTGGCTGGAATGAGCACGTCGTCGCAGATGAGGTTGAGGTGTGCGGCGTACTGCGCGGCATACCGGAACGTTTTCTTTTCCCCGGAGCCACCGATGAGGATGGGCAGGTCGTCGCGCAGCCGCGGCTCGTTCATGGCGTTTTCGGCACGGTAGTAGCGTCCGGTGACGGTCGGGCGCTCGCCGTGGAGCATGGGCGCGAGGATCTGTAGGGCCTCATCGAGTCGGTTGAAGCGGTCCGTGAACGTGCCGAACTCGAAGCCGAGCTGTTGGTGTTCGAGCTCGAACCAGCCGGCGCCGATCCCCAGCACGGCCCGCCCACCACTGACCACATCGAGGGTGGTGACGGCCTTGGCGAGCAGGGTCGGGTTGCGGTAGGAGTTGCCGGTGACGAGGGCGCTGAGCTGGACGCGTTCGGTCGCCGTGGCGAGGGCGCCGAGCAGGGTGTAGGCCTCGAGCATGGGTTCGCTGGGGTCCCCGAGACCGGGGAGTTGGTAGAAGTGGTCCATGACAAAGACCGCATCGAAGCCGGCGGCCTCCGCCTCCCGGGCTTGCGCGATCACCGTCGGGGCGATGTCCTGCGCGCGACCGCCGGGGTAGGTGAAATTGGGAATCTGGTAGCCAAGACGGATGCTCATCCTGGGACGGTACCCCCGCAGGGGGGCCGGATCCCCGCCGACGCGGAAGGCTAGCTGTCCGGGAGGCCGAGCGATTTGGCGACGCGCAGGCGCTCGAGGGCGTCGGTCCGTTCCGCGGCGTGGTCGACGATGCGGCGCGAATATCCGTGGGCGTACCCGTGCGCCACATCCCACGGCTCGTGCGCCGCGGCACCCGGCAGGTGCGCGAGCTCGGGCACCCAGCGCCGAACGTAGTCACCGGTGGGGTCGAACCGCAGCCCCTGAGTGATGGGGTTGAACACCCGGAAGTACGGCGACGCGTCGGTGCCGGTCCCGGCCACCCACTGCCAACCGTGATTGTTGGAGGCGATATCCCCATCGATGAGGTGCTCCATGAAGTGCCGCGCGCCGAGCGGCCACCACACGTGCAGGTCCTTGGTGAGAAAGCTGCCAGTGATCATCCGCACCCGGTTGTGCATCCAGCCTTCACTGCGCAGCTGGCGCATCCCCGCGTCGACGATCGGGTAGCCGGTGCGCCCGCTCTTCCACGCCTCGATCGCGTCCTGCGGCTCGTCATAGCGCATCCGTGACATCTCCGGGCGCAGGTCGTGCCAGGCAGTGCGCGGCTGGTGCCAAAGCACGTCGGCATAGAACTCGCGCCACGCCAGTTCGCTCACAAAGGTCTCTGGCCCCGACCCGCGCTCGCTGGCCAGGTCGGCGAGCAACGTCCGCGGATGCACCACCCCGAGCTTGAGATACGGCGACAGTCGCGAGGTGCCGTCGAGGTCGGGTCGGTTGCGGTCCTGCGCGTATGCCGCGAGCGCACCTTCGCGAAACGCGCGCCACCGCGTCAATGCCGCCCCTTCGCCAGCCTCGGGCAGCACGGGCAGGTCGGGAACTGCGAGGGCGGCCGACAGTGCGGCGAGCGCTGCCGGGTCGTCGCCCGCATGTCGAAGGGGCAGCACGTCGGGTCTCGGCGCAGGGGCCGGGCAACCCCGGTCCCGCCAGGCCCTGGCGAACGGGGTGAACACCTTGTACGGGTCGCCCGTGCCGTTGCGGATCAACCCTGGCCCCACGGCATACGGACTGCCTGTTTCGACCCACTGGACGCCGAGGGTTTGCAGGCGCCCGGCGACGACCTCGTCGCGGCGGCGGCCTGCGGGGGTGGTCTCGCGGGTGACGTGTACCGAGGAGGCGCCCACTCGGGCTGCGAGCGCGGGAACGACCTGTCGGGGGTCGCCATACAGCAACGTGAGGGAACCGTCGAAGGCCACCTTGGTCGCCCGCAACGTCGCTGCGAGCCAGGCCCGGCGGGCGGCGCCGCCACCGTCCCAAAGCCGCGGGTCGACGACGAACGCGATCACGAGGTCACCCTCCCCGGCTGCGTCCCGGGCGGCGAGCAGGGCGGGGTGGTCGCTTCGGCGCAGGTCACGTCGAAGCCAGAGGAGTGCGGTCATCGCAAGCCCTTCAGGAGAGCCGGTCCAACACCGGGGGGAGGAGGAACAGCATGCCGAGCGACCAGGTCAGGTGAGTGATGATGGGGCCAAGGATGCCGCCGGTGACGCGTCGTTGGAGGGCGACGACGAATCCGACGAGCGCGGCGGCGAGGACGAGCAGGGGGATACCAGCGGCTGCGGTGACGAGCGCGTAGACGACGGTGGTCAGCGCGACCGGGTGCCGCCGACCGGCCCCGGCGTAGAGGGCCCCGCGGAAGTAGAGCTCCTCGGCGATGCCGTTGACGACGGTGATGAGCGCGACGAGGGGCAGCGAGCCGAAGCGGGCGTGGTCGAGGAGGTCTTGGACCGGTTCGCGGAGCACGGGGATGCGGGCGACGACGACTGCGCCGGCCATGAACACCAGGAGCAGGAGTATGCCGAGCGCCAGCGGTTGCACGATCGCGCGCCGCGAGACCGAGCCGCGCCGGGTGTTCGCCCGCCCGAGGTGCAGGGGCCCGGAGAGGAGCGCGCCGCCCGCCCAGACGCCGGCGAGAGCGAGCGTCGCACCGTAGAAGCGCGGGTTGCCGGGTTCGATGCGCAGGGCGACGGCGAGGATGACGGACCCGACGAGCAACGTGCTGGCGACGACGACCCGGCGACGACGGAACGCCGAGTCGGGCTCGGTATGGTCTCGGGGTACCGGGTCGACGAGGGTGGCACGTAAGAAGGCGCGAGCCTCGGCGAGCGCGTTCATCGGACGGGGTGACTCACGATCCACTCCGGTGGCGCCCCCCGGCCCACTGCGGGTCGGCGGCGGTGACACGGGCGGGGTCGGCGGTCCCCGGCTCGGGCCGTGGACCGGGGGCGTCGCCGGCGAGGGCATCGGCGACGGCTTGGTCATATCCGAGGTGCCCGCCAGGCGGTGGGCCGACGAGGGTGTCGAGGTCGTGCTCGGCGCAGACGACCTCGTGCAGGAGGCTGCCGACGAGTGGTTTCGCGATGCCTGTCGGGACCGGGGTGACGAGCCCGACCCACTGGCTCGCGAGGTAGGGCGAGAGGACCGGCACCGAGACGATGAGGCGTGGCCGCAGACCGGCGATCGACGCGAACCGGTTGATCATCTCGCGGTAGGTGAGCACTTCTGGGCCGCCGATGTCGAAGGTGCGGTTCACTTCGGGCGGCAGGGTTGTCGCGGCGATGAGGTGGTGGAGCACGTCGCGCACAGCGATCGGCTGGATCCGGTTGTCGAGCCACTTTGGGGTGATCATCGCCGGGAGGCGGGTGGTGAGGTGGCGAAGCATCTCGAAGGAGGCCGAGCCGGAGCCGAGGATGATCGCTGCTTGGAGGACTGCGGTCGGCACCCCGCTCGCCATGAGGATGTCGCCGACCTCCACCCGGGAGGCGAGGTGTTCGCTCAGTTCTTCGTCGTGTGGGTGCAGGCCGGAGAGGTAGATGATGCGGCCGACCCCGGCGTCGTGGGCGCACCGGCCGAAGGTCTGCGCGAGTTCGCGGTCGCGGGCGGCGAAGTTGCCCGCGCCGTCCATCGAGTGCAGCAGGAAGTAGGCGACGTCGACGTCGGCGAGGGCGTCGGCGAGGGTGGCGGCCGAGGTCGCATCGCCCTCGATGACCTCGACCTGGTCCCGCCAGGTGCGGGCGGCGACCTTTGACGCGTCCCGGGTCAGGGCCCGCACCTGCCACCCCTCATCCAGAAGGCGGGGGACGAGGCGGGCGCCGATGTAGCCCGTGACGCCGGTGACGAGGGCGCGCCGCGGCTGCGTCATCGGGTGCCTTTCCGGGCGAGGCGGATCTGGGCGACGTCGAGATAGTGCGTCGCGAAGCCCGCCTCACAGTAGGCGAGGTAGAACTCCCACATGCGACGGAAGGTCTCGTCGAACCCTTGGGCGTGGATGCTCGGCCACTCTGCAAGGAAGGTATGCCGCCAGCGGCGCAGGGTCTCGGCGTAGTCCCCGCCGAAGGCGTGGACGCGCTCGACCCGCAGGCTGGTGGTGTCCCGGGTGGTCTCCCGGATCGCCTGGAGGGAGGGGATGAGGCCGCCGGGGAAGATGTATTTCTGGATCCACCCGAACGAGGCTTTGGTCGCGAGGAGTCGGTCGTGTTCCATGAGGATCGCCTGGATCGCGACGGCCCCACCGGGAGCGAGCAGGGCGTCGATCTGGCGGAAGTACGTCGGCCAGTACTCCTCGCCGACGGCCTCGATCATCTCGACGCTGACGATGGCGTCGAACTGGCCGGTCACCTCGCGGTAGTCCTGCAGGCGTACGTCGACCTGGTCGGCGACACCGGCTTCGGCAATGCGGCGCCGCGCGAGGTCGCGCTGTTCGCCAGAGAGTGTCACCGAGGTGACGGTTGCCCCGCGCTTGGCGGCGCGGATGGCGAGCTCGCCCCATCCGGTGCCGATTTCGAGGACTCGACTTTCGGCCCGTACGCCCGCGGTGTCGAGGATGCCGTCGACCTTGCGGAGTTGGGCGTCGTGGAGGTCCTGCTCGGCGAGCGGACGCGCCGGGTCGAACAGGGCCGAACTGTACGACATCGAGGGGTCGAGGAACGCGGCAAAGAGGTCGTTGCTGAGGTCGTAGTGTGCGCTGATGTTGGTCCGCGAACCTTCGAGAGTGTTGCGTTGGTGGCGCGGGATGGCCCGATCGACGACGCCACGCAGCGACAGCAGCGGCTTGGGGAGCAGCCGCCCCATCCGCGCGGCGAACGGCATCAGGGCCTCGGCGAGGTCCGTGCCGGGTGCCGCGTGCCAGTCGCCGGCCATGTAGGCCTCCCCGAGTCCGATCTTCGGGTGCGCTTCGAGGCGGCGGAACAGGGAGCCTGGTCGCACCACCTCAAGGGTCGGTGAGTCGGCGTCGCCGCCACCGACCTCGGTGCCGTCGGGGTAGCGCAGCCGAATCGGGACCCCGGCAACGGCCGTGTGGACGATCCGTTTCGCGACGGCCCCGCGGGTCAGGACCCGAGAAAGGCCGAGGCGGGGCGTCAGGGCCAGGTCGAGGCGGGGGGTGTCAGTAGTCATCGCACACTCTCCAGGGAAGGGACGGGTCGCGGACGGATTGGCAGTCGACGCAGCCACAACCAGATGCCGTGGACGCGGATGAGGCCGCTGACCCGCTGCGTCATGAGGGGGTGGCGGGTAACGGTGCGCAGCAGGCTTCGCGTGGAGACCGGCTGGGGGTCACCATTGAGGGTTGCCGTGACGAGCGGTTCATCGCCGACGAGGAGGCGGATCGCGATGCCGACGCGTCGCGGAGAGAGGTGGAAGCGAATCGCGTAGTCGCCCTCGACGTCGTTGAACGGCGAGACGTAGAACGCCTTCTCGGTGCGGGCCCGACCCATCTCGTCGGGGTGCAGCACATAGGCGTGCCGCCCCCCGTAGGTGTTGTGGACCTCGACGAGCACCGCGCGCAGTGACCCGTCGGCGGCGAAGCACCAGAACGCGCTCATCGGGTCGAAGGCGTGCCCGAGCACCCGGGCGTGGGCGAGCATGACCACCTGGCTGACGTCGCTGGTCTCGACATTCGCCCCCGCGAGGACCCGCAGGACGTTGGCCTTGAGCGCCGGTATGCCGGGGGCCCCGGCGAGGTGGTCCTCCCCGCGGAACCGGGCGAGCGGAGTCAGCCAGCGGGGGAGCACCGGCATCGCATCGAGGTCGACGAGCCACTGATAGTGCTGGTTCGCGAAGGAGTGCTGGATCGGGCGGTGGCGGGTGTGACTGACCGTCCCGACGACGAGGGCGGGCAGCGTCGGCAGGTCGGCGACAGTGGTCACCAGGTCACCCCGAAGGCGGCAGCGGCGTCGACGCCGGAGCGGCAGCCGTCCTCGTGGAACCCCCAGCCGTGGTAGGCGCCGGCGAAGGTCGTGCGCGCGGTGGTGAGCTCGGGCAGCCGCCGCTGGGCTCGGACCGCGTCGACGTCATACAGCGGGTGCCGGTACTGCATCGTGGCGAGGACACTCGCGGGGTCAATCCGGTCGGTGGCGTTGAGCGTGACGTAGAACGGCTGATCCTGGGGCAGGCCTTGGAGACGGTTCATCCAGTAGGTGACGACGGGGCCCCGGGACCGGTCGGACTCGACGAGGTAGTTCCATGCGGACCGGGCGAGCCGGGCCCGCGGCATCAGCGACCCGTCGCGGTGGAGGACGGTTTCGTTCTGGGCGTAGCGGAAGGCGCCGAGCACGTCCTTTTCCAGCGGCGTCGCGTCGGCGAGGACCCCGAGCGCGTCGTCCGAGTGGAGGGCAAGGACGATGCGGTCGAAGTCCTCGGCGCGACCCGAGCGGGTGCGCACCTGCACGCCGTCGGGTCCGCGCAACACGGCGGTCACGGGGTCGCCGGAACGCACGCTGGGCAGCTGCTGCGCGATCGCGTCGACGTAGCTGCGGGAGCCCCCGACGACGGTCATCCACTGGGGAGAGTCGCCGACGCTGAGCATCCCGTGGTGGTCGAGGAAGCGGAACAGGTACCGGGCGGGGTAGTCGAGGGCTTGCTCGCCCCCGCTCGACCACACGCAGGCGACGAGGGGCACGGCATACAACCGGGTGAAGGACTCGGGGAAGTCGCCCGCGCGGATGAACTCGCCATAGGTGGTCGTGTCCTCATCGTTGGTCGCGGCGAGGAAGGTGCGGGCGAGGGTGTGGAATCGGGTGACTGAGCGCAGCATTGCAACGAAGTTCCGGTCGAGCAGTTGCCGCGGGCGGGCGATGAAACCCTTGACTCCGCGGCCACCGGCGTACTCGATGCCGCTCGCGTCGTCACGGATGCTCATCGACATTTCGGTGTTGCGGGCCTGAACGCCGAGCTCGGCAAAGAGTCGCCGCAGCAGGGGATAGGTGCGGTCGTTGTGGACGATGAAGCCGCTGTCGACTCGCACGTCGCCGGCCGGCGTCTCGATGGTGTGGGTGTGTGCGTGGCCGCCAAGTCGCGGCTGCGATTCGAGCAAGGTCACGTCATGGCGCTTCGCCAGCAGGTAGGCAGCGGTGAGACCAGAGACCCCGGCCCCCACGACGGCGATGCGCTCGCGCCGTTGCTCGCGTGGGCCGCTTTGGGGCGACACCGCGTCGGTGGTGAGGGCGGGTTCGCCGGCGTTTGTCATATGGGGACGGTAGGACGCTCGATCTCGGGTGTCAAATGTTTGTCTAAAGTAGTGTCGAATGTTTGTCAAAAGTCTCCCGGGGGCTACGGTGGCGCTCGTGAGGAGTCTTGTGGCATCAACGATGCGCATCGGCGAGCTGGCCGCCAAGGTAGGCGTCAGCGTCCATGTGTTGCGCGCCTGGGAGAGCCGATACGGGCTCATGCGGCCGGTCAGGTCGGCAGGCGGCTACCGGCTCTACGGGCATGAGGACGAGCGTCGCGTCCGGGAGGTCATCGCGCTGCGCGACACCGGGGTGAGCGCCGTCGAGGCGTCCCGCCGGGTGCTCGCCGCCGCCCATCTGGGAGTCTCCTCGGCCCTCGCCCCGGCCTCGGCCCTGGCGTCGGCCCTCACCCCGGCCTCGGTCCTCGACCCGGTCTCGGTTCTCGACCCGGCGCCGGTCCTCACCCCGGTCTCGGCCCTCGAC
>CAZACX010000002.1:93629-100326 GCA_964483685.1 uncultured Intrasporangiaceae bacterium | reverse complement strand
CCCGGTCTCGGTTCTCGACCCGGCGCCGGTCCTCACCCCGGTCTCGGCCCTCGACCCGGCCTCGGTCCTCGACCCGGCGCCGGCCTTGCGGTCCGACCCCCGGCTGCTCGTCGCGCAACTCCTCGACGCCATCGCGGCGCTCGATGAGGACCGGGCGCATGCCGTGCTGGACACGGCGTTTGCCGAACGTGCCGTCGACGGTGTCATCGTCGACGTGCTGCTCCCCCTCTTTGCGCAGGTGGGCGTCCTGTGGGAGCGCGGGCGGATGGGTATCGCCGAGGAGCATTTTGCGACCAGCCTGGTTCGGCGCCGGTTGGGCGTGCTCTCGCTGGCCTGGGGCGTTGGCACCGGTCCGATCGCCGTGCTCGCCTGCCCGCCCGGGGAGCACCACGATCTCGTGCTGTTCAGTTTCGGCGTCCTGCTCGGCCGGGCCGGTTGGCGGGTCCGCTATCTCGGCCCGGACACCCCGGTGCCGTCGGTCGCTGCCGCGGCCCGACTCGCCCAGGCGGATGCCGTCGTGCTCGCGTGCCGCCGACCGCCGGGCTTTCGCCCGCATGCGGGCGCGCTCCGGGAACTCGGTGCGCAGTGCCCTGTCTGGCTCGCCGGCCGTGGGGCGACCCCCGAAGTACTCACCGAGGCCGCCGCCCGCCACCTCAGCGCCGACCTCGTCGAGGCGGTCGCCGCGCTGACCTCCGGGGCCCGCGACAGGCGGGGACCGCGCCTTCGGTCCGTGTCTGTGCAGGGATGATGGTCGGATGGCAGCGCGGCAGAAGTTTCGAGGTCGGATCGCCGGGGTCGGGTCGACGAGTGGCGTGCGGGTCGTCGTCGGCTGGTGGCACGAGACCCCCTATGGCTCCTTCGCCGATGCGATGGTCGAACGCGCCGATGGCCACCGGGTGTTGCTCGCCCCCTCGGCGCAGGTGCGGGACCTCATCGCCGGCACGTACGTCTTTGACGAGTCCCGGATTGAGCCGATCGAGGTGTCGTTCGTCCCCGGCGGTGGCAATCCACGCTCAGCACGATCGTTCGGTGCGCCCGTCGCGTCGCCACGATCCCTGGCTCCCCCCGGCTGCGGACGCGGCTCGGCCCTCTCGTTCACGAGCCCGTCGCTTTCGCTCGCCCTCACCATCGGCGCGCGGATGCCGCTCGGTCGGCTGCTGCGGTTGGTTCCTCGTCCACTGGGCGAAAGCCCGGCCTTCGCGACGCTGGTCAACCCGGTGGCCCGCGTGGCCCTGCGCGGCGTGCGAACGCGTGGCGTCGCCCGGGCCGGGCGACGCGAGTTCTACGGGGCCAGCGACGTGCATGCGGTGACGGCGATGACCGGCCGCTTCGACGGCATACCGCTTGGCGACCTGCGACCGGTAGACCCGCCCTGCAGGTTCGGGTTTTCCTCGACGCCGCTGGCCCCCTCGGTGACGGATGTCGTCACAACGATCGTCGACAGCTGACGCGCCTGCCCGCCCGGGTCAGGGCACGTTGGGGGTGCCATGCGCGCGCAACCGCGGCACGATATCGGCGGCAAACTGGGTGAGGAACCGCTCCTGGTCGCCGCCGGGGCCGTGGATCACGAGGTCGTCGAACCCCAGGTCGAGGTAGGTGGAGATTCGGGCGGCAATCTCGTCCGGGTCGTTGCCGACGATGAAACGGGTGTGCGCGTTGTCGGCGTTCGCGTCGGCGAGCCGCTCCATTTCGAGCGGGTCTTCGACCCCGGTCTTCTGTTCTGAGGTCAGGGCCAAGGCGGCCCACCAGCGGCACGCGTCGAGGGCGAAGTCGCCGTCGTGGTCATAGGAGACCTTGACCTCGATCATGCGCCGGATGGCGGCTGGGTCGCGTCCGGCGGCGGTGGCGCCGGCGACCACGTTGTCGAGCAGGGTGGCATAGAGCGCGGGGTCCTTGCCGCTCGTGCAGATGAAGCCGTCTCCGACCCGACCGGCCAATCGGGCCGCGAGCGGACCGGAGGCCGCGACAAAGATCGGAACCGGGGTCTCGGGGCGGTCATAGATCGTCGCCTTGTCGGTTCGATAGAACTCGCCCTCGAAGTCGACCCGCTCCTGAGTCCATAGCTGGCGCATCAGGGTGATCGACTCGGCTAGGCGCATCCGACGCTCCTTTGGCCCCGGGAAGGGGGCGCCGGTCGCGGGGGTCTCGTTCATGGCCTCGCCCGACCCGACGCCGAGGAATACCCGGCCCGGGTTGAGGGTCGCCAGGGTGGCGAAGGCCTGGGCGATCATGGACGGATGCCAGCGCAGGGTCGGCGTCAGCACACTCGTGCCGAGGGCAACACGATGGGTGGCCTGTCCCGCCGCGCCGAGCCAGGTCAATGCCGAGGGCGCGTGTCCGCCATGGTGGCGCCAGGGTTGGAAGTGGTCCGAAATCGCGACGAGGTCGAGGCCCAAGTCCTCGGCGCGAACGGCGAAGTCGAGCAATTCTCGGGGAGCGAATTGCTCGGCCGAGGCCTTGTATCCAATGCGAATTCCCATGGGGCGATCATGCCCTGCGCGCATACGCAGCGGAGAGGAACGAGCGGCTTCATGACTGGCTACTCGGCGGCGCACGATCCGCCTCCGGGGGCGGACCGTGCGCTGCGCGCTCACATCTCCCGGCCCAAACGGGTTCAGCCCCAGGCCATCTCGCCCTTGGCGACCTTGGTGCCGAGGCCGGCCGCGATCTGCAGGCCCGCGTCCGGGTAGGCGGCCAGCAGTGCGGCCTCGGCCTGGGCGGCGTCGGCGGACTCGGCGACGACCTTCTCGAACGTCGCGAGGTAGTCGCGGGTGTGGGTAATGGCCGTGCGGTCGGTCGGGGTCCCGGCCGCGCGGTGCCCGGCGACGACGAAGGTCGGATCGAGGGCCGCGAGGTCGCCGAGCACCCGGACCCACTCCGCACGCAGCTCGGGAGTGGCGCTGTCAGCGGTCCACACATGCAGACCCTCGAACAGGAGCACCCCGCCCACAAGGGACCTCGACATCGGGTCGAACAGGTACCACGCGCGGTCACCGAGGAGGTCGCTGCCCCGACGCACCTCGAGGAGGGCTCCGTCCACGCTCAGGCTCGGATCGATCAGCGCGGTGATCTCGACGCGTCGGGTGGGCAGGTTCTGCCCGAGGTGGGCCCACGCCTTGAGCTTGCCTTCGTAGCTGTGCTCGATGTGCTCGATGACATCGCTCGGGGCCACGAACACGGCCTCCGGGAAGGCGTCAGCGATGACCTCCCCGCCGAAGTAGAAGTCCGGGTCTCCCGCGGTGACAACGACGGTCGTGAGGCGCTTGCCCGAGTCGAGGACCTCGGCCACGATCCGGTGGCCGTCTGCTCGGGTGAAGGCAGCGTCGACGACGAGGGCCTCCGACTCTCCGGTGACCAGCACGCTGGTCTTGTGCAGCGACGTCGCTGCGGAATCGATGACGGTGTATGAAAGGTTCGACATGCTTCTGACTGTAGGAGCGACAGCGCGGGCGCACACGGTCAGGACGGGTTGGGTGATGGTAGAAACGGGACACGATCCCATCCGGCGCGTCCACTACCTCCCGCCCGTCCCTACCGTCGGCGACATCGAGGTCAACACCTTGGCGGGCATCCGTGAGCGCGGTGGACCACGTGAGTTCCTGCCCCTGCAGCGGCTCGACTTCGACCTCGTCGTGCACGTTGAAAGCGGGGCGGCGAGCCATACCGTGGACTTCACCGACTACCGGCTCGGCCCCGGCGACGTGCTGTGGGTGCGGGCCGGTCAGGTCCATCGCTGGGGAGCGATCGAGGACATCGCGGGAACCGTGGTCATGTTCGCTCCCCACACCGTCGATGACGACACGATGCAGCTGATCCGACGCCACCTGGTCCGCCCGCGCAGCCACTGGACCGCCGCCGCTCTCGAGAACTCGCCCGTCCCCAAGGCTCTCCTCCTGCTCGCGGTCAGCGCTGGGGGGAGCGCACCTCGACCGAGCCCCTTGCGCCAGGCTGCCCGCCAGCACTCGCTGGCTGCGCTCCTGCTCCAGCTGGCGCTCGTCGAGCCGTCCGGGAGCCCGCCCCCGGTCGGCCCGGCACACGAGGCCTACGGATGGTTCCGCGACCACATCCAGGACCACTTCCATGAGTGGCACAAGGTCGGCGACTACGCCGACCGACTGGGCTACTCCTCCCGAACGCTCAACCGGCTCGCGCGTCAGTACACCGGCCTGTCCGCCAAGCAGCTCATCGACGAGCGCGTCGTGCTCGAGGCCAAAAGGCTCCTCGCACACGGCGACGGCGCCGCCTCCGAAATCGCTCTTTCGCTCGGCTTCGACGATGCGTCGAACTTCTCCTCCTACTTCCGCCGCCACACCCACATGACGCCGGGAACCTTCCGGACCCGCAGCCGGGTGGGCCACGCAACATCACCCGCAGAGGAGGAAGAAATCACTGGAAGGGCCCGCAGGCCATCCGCCGTGCCCACAATCCCCGACAACCACGGTGATCCTTTTGGAGACTCCTAGTCCAAGGCAGGTTCAGCGGACTCAGCGTTGCTCTCCCTATATCCCGAGCTCTTGCGCAGCTCGACGTGGGGGAGCATCAACATGACGAGGAAGCCGAGCACCATCACCGCGGCACCGACGAGGAACACCAGGCTCATGGACTCGGAGAAGCCGACGAGGAACGGCTTCGCCAGCCGCTCGTCCAGGCCGGTGAGGAATGAGCTGTCCTGAAGCACCCCACTCGCCGCGCCAGTCCCGTTAGCGCGCGCGGCCTGCAGCGCCGCGGCGGCCGTGGCGTTAGCCGGGTCCGCGAGCGCGGCCTGGAAGTCCGCGGTGGGCGCGGCAGCGACCAGGGCCGTGGTGATCTTGGACGACGCCGTCGAGAACAGGATCGAGAGAAATACGGCGGTGCCGAGGGTGCCACCGATCTGCCGGGTGAAGGTCGCGGTCGAGGTGGCGACCCCGATCTGATGGCGCGGGACGGCATTTTGGACGGCCAGGGTGAGGGGCTGGAAGTTGAAGCCAAGACCCAGGCCGAAGAACACCATGATGACCATCGTCTGCCACAACGGGGTGTCGTACGCGACCCAGTGGAAGGCGAAGAGAGACATGGCGAGCAGCCCCGAGCCGACGATGGGGAAAGCCCGGTAGCGACCGGTTCGGGAGATCACTTGGCCCGAGAGGATCGAGCCGACCATGATGCCTAGCGTCATCGGCAGGAGGAGGAGACCGGCTTCGGTCGGGCTCGCGCCCTTGACGATCTGGAGGTAGAGCGGCAGCGAGGCGAGCCCGCCGAACATGGCGACGCCAATGAGTATGGAGGCGACGGAGGAGACGCCCACGGTCTTGTTGCGGAACATCTCGAGCGGCAGGATCGCCTCCGCGCCCATCCGTGATTCCTGCCAGAAGAAGGCGGCCCCGGCCACGACGCCGATGACGTAGCAGGTGATGGCCCCGGTCGAGAGCCATCCCCACTCGCGGCCCTGCTCCGCGACGAGCAGGAGCGGAACGAGGGCAAGAGCGAGGGCTGCGGCGCCCATCCAGTCGATCCGGTGGTCGAGCCGGGTGTGGCGCAGGTGCAGGGTCCGGGTGACCACAGCGAAGGCGGCGATACCGACGGGCACGTTGACCAGGAATACCCAGCGCCAGCCGGTGATGCCGAGGATGGACTCCTGCCCGGCGAAAAAGCCGCCGATGATCGGGCCGAGGACCGAGGAGGTGCCGAAGACGGCGAGGAAGTAGCCCTGGTATTTGGCCCGCTCGCGTGGCGGCACGATGTCGCCGATGATTGCCAGCGCGAGCGAGAACAGGCCGCCGGCGCCGAGTCCCTGCAGGGCCCGGAAGAGCGCCAGGGTTGCCATCGAGCTGGCAAAGGTGCACATCACCGAGCCGACGATGAAGATGGTGATGGCGACGGTGAAGAGCTTCTTGCGGCCGTAGATGTCGCCGAGCTTCCCGTAAAGGGGAGTCACGATCGTCGAGGTGATGAGGTAGGCCGTGGTTGCCCAGGCCTGGTGATTGAGGCCGTGGAGGTCGTCGGCGATCGTGCGGATCGACGTCGCGACGATGGTCTGGTCGAGGGCGGCGAGGAACATGCCCATCATCAGCCCGATGAGGATGGTGACGATCTGACGATGGGTGAGCGGACCGGTTGGGGCGTCCGCAGTGAGGTGGGTGTCCGCGGCGGCGGGGGTGGGTGCGGTCATCGGTGAGTCCTTCGGTTGATTGCCGTGAGGGAGCCCTCGAGGTCGGCGGCGAAGTGGCGCAGGTGTTGCGTGAACGCGACGATCTCGTCGGCGTCCCAATCGGTCAGTAGTCCCTGCAGCCACCGGTCCCGGTCGTCTCGGATCCCGTGCAGCAGGTCTCGGCCCTCAGCGGTGAGGGTGAGCGCCTGGGCGCGGCCGTCGTCGGGGTCGGGCCCGCGGGTGACGAAGCCGAGGTCGACAAGGCTGCTCACCTGGCGGCTGACCGTCGAGACATCGGAGTGGATCGCTTCGGCGAGCGCGGAGACTCGTAGTGGCGTCGCAAGGAGATTGAAGAGCAGGGGGTAGACCATCGGGTCGACCTGGGGGTGGCGTCGCGGAGCCTGGAGGCGCACGTGATGCAACAGCTTGACGACGCGGATGAGGTCGTCACCAAGGGCCGCGGTTGGGCTGGACCTCAGGGAGGTCGCCGACTCGGCGGTCGCTGGCTCCGCGCCAGTCACCCCGGTCGCCTCGGCGGTCGCCGGCTCGGCCGCGGTGGCGCGGCTGGAC
>CAZACX010000002.1:0-93529 GCA_964483685.1 uncultured Intrasporangiaceae bacterium | reverse complement strand
AGTCACCCCGGTCGCCTCGGCGGTCGCCGGCTCGGCCGCGGTGGCGCGGCTGGACGGTGCGGGCGTTATCGACATCCGGAGGACCCCTTTTAGTTGCTTGAGACACGCAACTATAAAGGGTGGCGCTTCATTCCCCGACACCAGTGGCGATCGTCGCGGCGATGACCGGTATGCCGCGGCCGGTCAGGACTTCGGGGCCTCGCCTGGATCGTCTGGGGCCTCGCGTGGATCGGCGGCGACCGGCGCGGAAGGGACTGGATCGGCGGCGACCGGCGAGTCGGGGACTGGCGCGGAAGGGACCGGCGCGGAAGGGACTGGATCGTCGGTGACCGGCTCGGCAGGCAGCGGATCGGCGGCGATCGCCCGGCGGCGCTTCGCCTCGTCTTGCGTTCGGCGTCGACGATTCTCGCCGGTCGCGACGCCCACGGCGATGAGCACCGGCCCGAGATAGCGGGCGGCCTCCCCGCCCCAGGGCGGCACGCCAGGCAAGTCGGGCAGGTCGGGGAGTGACCAGTTTGGCCAGGGGATGTCGGGCAGATCGGGCCACGGCACGTCGGGCCACGGGATCCGGGGCAGCGGCAACGACCAGTCCGGCAGCGACAGGCCGAGCCGACGCCACAGCCACACGAGCACCAGTGGCCCGATCAGTCCCAGCGCCGCGCCGCCGCCGCGCCGGAAGGTGTGTCGGCGCGGGTGCGCGCGAATCCACGCCTCACGACGCGCGGCCGCCGAACCCGGGACCGGGTCGAAGTCGACACCGCCAACACCGGCGTGGGCCGATGTCACCGCACCGAGTTCGGAGCTCGGGTCATACAAGGTGACTCGGCGCGCCGGTCCGGCGAGGGACGGCAGGCGAACCCCTATGGCGCCGTGGTCCTCGCCGTCGAGCACAACCCGATTGTCGCTCGTGCGCACTCGGGCAACCTCGACGTCATCGACGCACCACACGAGAAGGCGACGCAGACCGGCATCCGAGACGTCAACCGAGTGCTCACGGCCGGAATATGTCAGGGTCCAACGTTCCGGTGTTTTCGGCAGGGTGCTCACTCCTTGTGCCCAGGATCAACGCGAAGGCGCCTGATCAACGCGACGGCGCCTGCGCGAGCTCGCGCGCGGGCGCGGCCGCGGCCGCGAGCTCAGCCCGCTCCAGGGCGGCATACCGCGCTGCGACGATCGCGAGGGCGCAGCCACCGGCAAGGATGGGCACGGCATACGCGGGTTGCGCACCCCAGGCCTCGATCGCCCAACCGGCCGCGGCGGTCCCTGCGGAGGCCCCGATGAGTATGCCGGTGATCGCGACGGACAGGCCCTCGGTCACCAGGGCTGACGGCACGAGTCGTTGGGCCAGCGAGAGGCTCGTGATGAGCAGCGGCGCCGTTGCCGAGCCCGCGACGAACATCACGGCGGCAAGCGGCCACACGCCCGAGACGAGGAGCGCGGGGATTTCGAGCACGAACATGCCGGCGGCGGCGAGCAGGAGGCGGCGGGTCAAGGTCCAGCGGAAGACGCGGCTGCCGAAGGCGATCCCGGCGATGGTCGAGCCGAGCGCGAAGGCACCGATGATGACGCTGGAGAACGCCTTCGCGCCCTCCCCTTTGGCGTACGCGACGGCGATCACTTCGTTGGCGCCAAAGATGACGCCGGTCATGACGAGGGCAGTGGCGACGAGCAGCAACCCTGGGTGGCGCACGGCGAGGCCCGCGGGACGGTCGGCGTGGGGCACGATCGGGGGCTCGGTCGCGCGGGCGGCGAGGAAGACGAGCATGCCCGTGGTGAAGAGCAGCTCGGCGACGATCAGGCCCGCCTCCGGGAACCACAAGGTTGAGATGAACACGGCGATCGCTGGGCCGACGACGAACGATGCCTCGTCAGCGACCTGTTCGAACGACATTGCCGTATGCAGCCGGGCCGGGTCGTCGCGGAAGATGTGCGCCCATCGGGCGCGCACCATCGGGCCGGGCTCGGGGAGGACGGCGCTCAGGCCGTAGCAAACAAACAGTGTCCAGACCGGCGCGTCCCGCCAGGAGAAGAACGCGACGAGGGTCCCGCATACGGCGGTAAAGAGAACGAGCGGCAGGGCGATCCGGCGCTGACCGTGCTTGTCGATGAGCCGCCCGATGAGTGGGCCGGCCACGGCAAGCACGGCGAGGCCAACGCCAGAGATGGCGCCGGCGACACCGAAGGACCCGCGGCGCTCGCTCACCATGATGATGACCGCTACCCCGAACATCGCCCCGCCGAGGCGAGACAGCGCGGCCCCGGCGATGAAACGTCGGGCCCCGGGGGCGTGAAAAAGGGGGGCGTACGCGGACAACACGGGTGACTCCGATGGCAGGTTTGAAGGACCATCTTCAGGGGTGGGGCCCGGATCGGGCAAACGGTTTCGCTGGCCCGACATGGATCTGGCCCAACATGGATGTCGACGCCGCGGTGGTCGCGACGAGTCCGTTCTAGCCTCCGACGTGGACGACGGGGCGCTTGGCGGCGTCCGGTTCGGCTCGGCGCAGGATCTCGTGCGTCAGCGGCGGAACGTCGCCCTCGCCCGCGAACAGGAACCTCAACGCGTTCTCCGCTGGCCCCTTCTCGGACCATTCGAAGTAGACGTGCGAGGGCGTGTCGTCCAGCTTGCTGACCGCGAGCAGGACGGCGGCCAAGACGTTGGGGACGCTCGGGCCAGTGGCCCGCAGGACCTGGTGATGCCCGACCCGTGCGGCGGTCACCTCGACGTTGGCGGAGAAGTCGCTCGCGTCGTTGACCTCGACTTCCAAGAACACGGCGTTGGCACCGAAATCGAGGTGGTTGTCGAGGCGCACGTCCAAGGACTTCGCATGATATTCGTCGTGGTCCCCGGCCTGGATCTTGTTGGCGATGAACCGCACGGGTGACTTCACGGTGAGCGCCTCGTCGATCAGTTCTCGTGCGGAGTCGTCGAACGTGACCTTCGGAACGCGCAGCTCGGTGGAGCGCCGTATCCGGGAGACGAGGGAGATGACAACGATCATCAGGATGAAGATCAAGGCGATGAGCAGGCCTTCGGGGCGGTCCACGATCGTCACGGTGATCGTGTAGCCGAACACCAGGGTGACGACGCCGAAGAACGCTGCCGTGCCGCGGTGGCCGCGGCGCCACTCGGTCAGCGTCACTGCGACCGCCGCTGAGGTCATCAGCGCCAGAACCCCGGTGGCGTAGGCACCGGCCTGGGCATCCACCTCCGCCTTGAAGCCGATGGTGACGATCGCGGAGATGAGGGTGAACACCAGCACGAGCGGTCGGGTGGCCCGAGCCCAGTCCGGCGCCATCCCGTAGCGGGGCAGGTAGCGGGGCACGATGTTGAGCAGGCCGGCCATGGCCGAGGCGCCGGCGAACCACAGGATGCCGATGGTGGCGATGTCATAGACGGTGCCGAACCCTTCCCCCAGGTTCTCGTGGGCGAGGTAGGCCAGTGCGCGGCCGTTCGCTTCACCGCCCGGTTCGAATGCCGCGGCCGGGATGAGGAACGTCGTGACGATCGCCGACCCCATCAGCATGACCGACATGATGAGGGCGGCAGTGGTCAGCAGCTTCTTGGCGTTGCGGATCCGACCCGCCGGCTCAGCGGCGGTGTCGGTGGCGTCACCCTGGACCAGGGGCATGACCACCACACCGGTTTCGAAACCGGACAGGCCGAGGGCCAGGGCCGGGAAGACCAGCAGGGACGCACCAAGCACGCCAAGCGGCGAGGCATGGGCGTCGGTGACGGCTCGGGTCCAGTCACTGAACGTGCCGGGGGCTTGGGCGACATGCCAGAAACCGTTCGCCACGACCACGGCGCTGAGGCCGATGTAGGCAACGACGAGGGCGACGGCGATCCCGATGGCCTCGCCAAACCCTTTGAGGAAGACCGCTGCCAGCAGCACGAGAAGGACGAGAGTGAGCCAGACCTCCTGCCCGTGGAGCGCCTCGGCGAGGAACGGGTTCTCCACGAGGTGGGCTGATGCGTCGGCGGCCGAGAGGGTGATGGTGATGACGAAGCCGGTGGCGACGAACCCGATCAGGGCCAGCACCAGGACCTTGCTCGGCCAGTACGTCAGCAGGCGCTCCAGCATCGACAGGCTGCCGTCACCGTGGGGGCTTTCCCGGGCGACCCGCCTGTACATGGGCAGCGCACCGAAGAGCGTCACCAGGACCAGGACAAGGGTGGCGATGGGGGCGAGCGCTCCGGCGGCGAGCGCGGCGATTCCGGGCTGGTAGCCCAGGGTGGAGAAGTAGTCCACGCCGGTCAGGCACATGACCTTCCACCACGGCTTCACGTGGTGGTGGGCGGTTGCCTCTCGCTCGTCCTCGTAGAACGCTGCGGGGTCAGGGTGCTGGTCGGCCTGCAAGAGCCACGCGTTGAATCGGCCCGATTGCCGTCCCTGGTCCGTCACGTCCAGGAGACTAGCTGAGCCCCATCGCCGTTTCGGGCAACCTCACGATTTCGCGGGCCGCAGATCGCATACCGCGCAAACGCTCGCGAGGTGGCCGCTGAGTCCTAGACCGCCCGCGGGTCTGGCGCAGGAGCAGTGCGAAGGTCAGACGTCGGACCCGCGCAATCGCGGCAACATCAGCAAACAAGCGAACGCAATCACCGCGCCAACTGCAAGAAATATGGACGGTGACGCGGCATCTAGGCTCAGGAGAGGGTTATACCTGAGCGGAATTAGACCAGGTGTCAGTAAGCCGAAGGCACCCACGAGGAGGGGAGGGTCTAAACTACATAATCCAGCGGTGACTTAGTTAGTTTAGACCTTGTTTGAGCGTATTTCGGTGACTCACACGCCAGGCGCGCCAAGCCGCTGGCCGCCTTGGCCTTTTCGATGTGCTGACCCCGCGGGTTCGGGACCCTTTCAAGGGAAGTGCCGATGCCGCGTCAGCTCGTATCGCCTCACCGACTGCGTTCGCTCTATCCGCGATCGGAGCGCCTGCACCGCGTATTACCACCGCTAGCCAACCTCCCGCCGATGTCGACGCCTGCGGTGGGTCTTGTGTCACTTGACTGGTGGGGTGGGCCCGTCTGGCGTCTAGAGCCTGTCGGCCTCGGCGAGTAGCGCGGTCGCCTGGCGCACCATGGCGTTGGCCTTGTCCACAGTGAGGAGGCTCGAAGAGTAGTGCGCCGCGTCCTTGTCCGCGAGCAGGCGCCTGAGCTTGGTGGGAAGGGTCGGGTCCTGGAGGGCGACCTCGCCAAGGAGGCTTGCCGATTGGGCGTGGTCCTGCCCGCGGCTCCATTTGCCGAGGCTGAGCCCACAGATGGCGTCAGCGGCGGCGACGCCAGCGAGGACGGCGAGTGCGGCCGCAACGTGCGCCTCTCGCCGGTCCTCAGTCAGGACGAGCCCGGCGACGTCGAGGAATGTTCGCGCCTGGTCGCGGCGCGCGCGGCTTTCGGCCGGTGAACAGGTGATGATGCGGCCGGAGTGGCGTGGAGTCATAGTGTCCTTCGAAGCAGGTCCAGGATCCGCTCGCCGAACAGGGGGATCTCGTCGGTTCTCCATGAGTCGACCAGGGGGTCGGCCTTCCCGACCATGCTGTCCAAGGTGGCGGGCGTGAGGTCGATGATCTGTGCGGCGTTGCCGGTCCACGCCTGAATGTGGCGGTCGAGGCGGTCAATCTGCTCTAACCAGACGCCCTCTTGCGCCGCAGTCAGCTTCTTCGGGCGTACGAGGAGCACGTCTATGTCGCTAGTGGAGTTGGCGGTGCCTCTGGCCAAGGAACCGAATAGACCAGCATGGGTCGGCTCGACTGCCCAGCTGGACACTTCGCTGCGAAGGCGGTCGAACAGCTCCGCTCGCAACCTGCAAAGCCCTTCGATGTGAGGGGCAGCCAGGTGGTCACGGTTGAGGTGATAGACCGGGTATCGAGCCGGGGTCTGGGCGAGCACCACTCCCTGCTCGACCAAGCGCGCCAGGACCTTACGGACACCTTCATCGCTTCCTCGCCCGAGACGACGGTGCACCTCGGCCGCGCTGCATCCGGCAGTCGTAGCCGCCAGCACCTGCAATACCCCAGCGTCGAGGGTGGGCGCGATGGTCGCGAGCGGAAATGAGAGGTCCACCGACACATTGTCCAACTATTGTTGGTATGAGTCAACTATAGTTGGGATTCGACCCGAGGCGTCTGCCGGAGGGTTGCACGTATGTTGCGCGAAGCGAGCATGAAGAAGGCCCGTGGCCTGCATCTCTGCAGGTCAGGCGCCTAATCACACTGTCGGGGTGACAGGATTTGAACCTGAGTCGTCCGACCCGTGGCCCGGCTTGTTGGACGCCTTGGCGAAGTTCCGGGCACTTGTCAGCGAGGTTGGCCTGGAAGCAGTTCGCGGTGCGGAGGAACTCGGCAGAACTGGCGCCGGACTACTCCCTGCCCAGCCCGATTCCAATACTGCTCCTGCAGAACTGGTAGATGATCATCAGTCGCCCATGCGGGTTGTGCTGATGGGTCGCACGATGGCCGGAAAGTCTTCCCTGCTCACCGCACTGTCCGGCTCGCACCACGACCGAATCGGTGACGGTCGGCAGCGCTTCTCGCGAGACATCTTCGGAGCCACTGCCTCCGTGTCTGAGCACATCCAGGTAGTCGACACTCCGGGCGTCGGAGCCCACGGCGGCGCAGACGACACGGAGATGGCCCTGACAGCTGCACTCGATGCCGATGTCATTCTGTGGGTCAACAGCAGCGACTCGATCCAGCAAGAGTCTGCGGCAGCGTTGAGGCTCCTCGGGGTGATCGGCAAGCCGATCATGGTTGTACTCAACTGCCGTCAGTCCCTCGAAGGCGTGGGCAGACTCAACCTCCTGCACTTCCCACATCGAGTCTTCGGAAACAAGGACGGCCTCCTCGACGAGATTCGGCGACACATGGCCGACGCCGGGGTCAAGCCCCTCGACGTCGTCTACGTGCACGCGCTTGCCGCCGCTGAAGCCGGGGCCGCCCACGATGTCGACACCCAACTTCATGACGCCAGCCGCATCGACGACCTAACGGCAGCTCTGCTGCGCGAGCATGATGCGCATCGCGAGAGTCGGCGAGCTCTTCGCCTCGTCGACCAGAACCGTCAGGAAGCCGAAGAACTCGCGCGGGCACTTCAGTCTGGATCGATGGCCCTTCGCGCCCAGGCAGAGCGCGATCGCGGCATGACGACCGACATGCACCAGCGCCTCCAGCGCCTGGTTCGCACAACGGGCGAAGCAATGGTGTCGGACGTGGAGGCCGCAGTAGGCAGACGCCGCGACTGGCACCTCACCGTGACTGACTTCGGGAAGACTCTCCAGTCGGATTGGGACGAAGCGGTAGCTGCTCTTCAGGACGAACTGCGAAAGACACTAGAGTTCCGGCTCACAGGTCTCGCTGAGGAGATCAAGTCCACGATCGAGGAGACCGACGCGGAGTGGTCGACTGTGTCGCTCGACCAGTTCAGGCTGCGAGACCTCTCCGGCTTCGATGCCGTCTGGGGCAACCGACTCGTTCGTGCAGGAGTCGGGGTAGGTGGCTCGCTGCTGGGCTTCGGAGGCGGTGCGTGGCTCGGCGCCCAGATCGGCGGAGCCATCGGATTGGTTGGTGGTCCCGCGGCACTCGTGACTGCCAGTGTTGGCCTACTCGTAGGTGGCGTCGCCGGATTGGCCGCGGGGCGAATCAAGGGTCTCGTCGACCACATCTTCCTGGGGAAGGACGGCGTCCTGCACAAGCGGCGGAACGAGGTGGCACAACAGGTCGGGCCGATTCTCGACGATCTGACGAAGGAGTACCGAACGGCGATCAACACTCAGCTGAATGACCTTCGTGACGCTCTGGCGCGCGAACGTGCGCTTGCTGAAGAGCAGGCCGCTGCCCTTGACCGCGTGGCGTTGGCCTGGACGACGGCTTGCCAGAACCTACGCTCGCTGCTGCGCGAGATTGACAGAGAGACGACCTCTGCTCTGCTTCGCATCAACCGGCGGGAGCGCCTTGCGGCATCGGTGAAACGGGCGACGCGTGTGCCGGGCGTCTGCATCTTCGCCGAATTCGACGAGTCGGGGTTCTGGGAATCGTGGCTCTTCCCGCCCGATCTCGGCGAACCGCTCGCTGGAGGGAAGACCCCAGCCCCGGGCGCTGAGGCCGCCAACGCCCTCTCTTACGCCCTCAGCTTGGCCGATGCTCCCATGCGCCTCATTAGGGCCGATGCTGAATCTGCCTTCTTGAGCATCGACGCCAACATCCCCTCCTCAATCGCTCAGACCTGGTCGGGCGCCCTTGAAGCGCACATCAACAAGCACGTTCAGATCGAAACAACGCGAAGGACCAAGAGCCAATGAGCCAAAACCTGTTCAAAGAGTCTTCGGCGACCGCTCGCGGCTTGGGCGAGGAACTCCGCAGGCTCATCGGCGACCTCGACCCTGCCGTGGGTGAACCGCTGCTGGACCGGCTCGCGGTGGACGCGCACCCCATACCGCTGTTGGTGTTCACCGGGTATCACAGCGCAGGAAAGTCGACGCTGATCGAAGCGCTTACCGATCGCGCTTTCAACATCCCTATCGGCTCTGGCGTTACGACCGACGCCGTCACGGAGTACGACTGGGACGGCGACGTCCGACTCGTTGACACTCCTGGTGTCCGTGCTGATCGTCCGGACCATGACGAACTGGCTGAACGGGCTCTACAAGCGGCCGACCTGGTCCTCTTCGCGGTCCCCGTCGAACTCTTCGATGACACACTCGTGGCCCACCTTCGAGACATCCTCGGACGACTGGCGAAGTCACGTCAGACGCTCATCGTGGTCACCAAGGCAGGGACGATGGAGGCTGCCCCTGGTCATCGAGAGGCCGCAATCAAGGAGGCGCTCGGCTCGTTCGAACAGGTCCCGTGGGTTGAGTGTGACGCTCAGTACTACCTTGACGGCCTTGACCTGGCAGAGGTCGCTCCTAACGACTCGGCTATCTTCATGGAGGCGTCCGGATTGGCAAAGGTGGCCGACCTCATCAACACGTTCGCCGGCCAGCAAGGCGAGTTGGGCAGGCTGAGTCAGCCCCTGCAGCTTGTCGTCGCGATCTCGCTCGAAGCATCCGCGTCGCTCACGGAAGACCCGAACGAGCAGGCCGCGCTCACGGTGCTCGCACGACAGCGTTCTGCGCTCTCCAAGAGGCGCATTCATCTCGCCCACCTCCTGGAGTCCCGGTCTGCCCAGTTCCGATCGGACGCCGTTCGAGCCGCCACACAGTTCGCCGATGGCATCGAGCGCGACGAGCAGGGCGGCGAGCTTTCGGAAGTGATGCTGGAGGGTCACATGGCGACCCTCAACGACAACCTGGGCACGGCGCTCGAAAGGTTTGAGGGAGCGGTCAAACAGGTGCTGGAAGTCCAGTTCGATGACCTAGCTTCCGAGGTTCTGGCGATCGAAGCAACACCCTTCGGTCGCCTAGCAGTCCAACTCGGCGAGCTCGAGACCGCCAGTTTCGACGGACGCGACGTTGCGGTCCGGCCAGGCAGCGCTCCCGTGCCCGCGGCCCCGGGCTGGACCGGCGATCTGTCCAAGTACCTCAAGCAGTTCAACAAGTTCTGGGGTGCTGGAGATGGGGTGAAAGCCGCCGCAGGCAGCAACGGTCACCAGGTCGTGCTGAAGGTCGGCCACGCCTTCGGCAAGAAGTTCAAGCCGTGGGAGGCCGTCAAGACTGCCAACACAATCGGCAAGGTCGCGAAGGTTGGCGGAGTCGCCATCGCTGTTGGGCTGGAGGCGTACAGCGTCCTTGCTGATGAGCGAGCCGCAGTGAAGGCCGAGCGGGCTCGCGCAGAGCGTCGTCGCAGCATTACCCAAGAGATCCTCGCCCAGGCTGACTCAATCGTCGCAGATGCTCTCCAGAAGGTCGGCGACGACTTGGACGACATCTTCAAGCCGGAGTTCCACCGCATCGACGCGATGGCAAGCGAGATCCATGGAGCACGGTCGACGCGCTCCGAAGTTCGCGATCGCTTAACGTCGATCCAAGACCGGGCAGCTTCCGCCCTCGCCATCCTCGCGTCGTCTGCGACAACCGCCTGACCGCTGACTGACGAAGACGCTCCCTTGGTTCGTCAAGCCGGTGAAAGCTCGTCCGCCAAACGGCGTTTCTGGCCCAGCACGCCGGCGGGTGTCGGCGGGAAGGATGGATTCCGATGACAAGGACAGTCAGGGGCGTGCGCGCGGCGCCCAAGGAAGCGAAGAAGAGGGCGTCGTCGTCGACGGCGTCCGGCACCGACATCTTGGCGACCATGCGCAGCGAAAAGTTCGCGTGGAGGTCAAGGGCTTCCCTAGCAGGCGATACGCGAACTGACGCGCACACGAGAACAAACCGACTCAACCCACCACACAGGCGCGCATCTGGTTGAGACTCTGACGATCCGGTTGTCACATGAGCTGTGGGCGGTTGCCGGGTCCCGCAACGCCATGGACTCAATTGTGGGGCAGCGGAATTGGCGTCCAGGACGGTTGCGCCGGTCTGCGCATGGGACCGGGGGAGGGTGCCCAGTCAACATCGACCAAGAACCGTTTGGGACCGGCTTTGCGTCGGATACCTGGACGGCCCACTGAACGACAGCCAAGGCGGCCAACGTCGCAGGTCAGGCCTTGTGAGAGTGTCCGTAGGTGCCCCGCGGATCTGTCGTCATCGGCCGAGCGTCAGGTCCCGGGACTCCGCGCGGCCAGCGTCCGGCGCACCCCGGCAACTGCGGGACTATTGGGCGGCTGTGGGGCCGCGTCACTACGGCCCACAGTGCAGCAACGTTCACCGCCCAGACATGGGAGAACTCAGAAGCCAAACAGCTTGCCGAGCGCTGAAAAGAAGGCGTCGAACGTTCTTGCGATCGGGTTGCTGGGTCCGCCAGCACTGGACTTCTCCCAGAAGAACGGATGCACGCCGGTGAACTCGTCGTCGACCAGTGGGGTCTTGCGCCACAGATACGGCACGAACACTTCGGTCCGATGGACACCCTTGGCCAAGCGCGAGTCGAAACCCATCACCAAGTTCTGCTCCATCCTGGTGGACGAGCCCTGGGGGTTTGTCGCCACGACATCGCCGTTGCCCTGAACGATGAGGCTGCCGGTGCCGGCAAACATGATGTAGCGCACCTGCCACGTCGCAAAGGATTGGATGCCCCACCGCCAGCGCGTCTGCAGCTCCGGCGTGCCCATGACACCCACAACGTGCTTCGGATGCATCACCAAACCCGGGTGGTCCTTAAAGTCGATACGCATCAGGTACGAGTTGGGGTCATCGGGCGTTGCTAGCGTCGCCGAGCTACCGCCCGCGTCTCCGGTGATCCGACTCAGTCCGTAGAGGCCGGCCGCGAAGCTGATGAACGGGGAGGTCCAGTCGTAGAGGAGGCGGCTGCGGACTTTCCCTTGTACCGGACGTACGTGCTCCGAGCGGGCGGACAACACCTCACCGGCCCCGAGTTCGATGGCCAGGGTTCGCTGGGGATCCGTGGTGTGAAGGTCGGCAGCCGCGTTCTCAGACCCGGCTGCCAGGTGGATCGGCTTGTGCGCCCGACTCACCATTGGCATCAACAGGAAATAGCTGACGGTGCGCATGGCTACGGGCAGGACGAGTACGAGCACCGCGATGGCAACCAACCCCTTCCACGACCGGGCCCACTGGTTGACCACCCACCCCACCCCGGATGCCTGTGCTTCCTCCAAACTCTCCTCTTCGGCCTTCCGCTGGCCCAGTTCTGATTCCTTGTTGTCGATCTTTCTCTGGACGAGGGCCTGGTCGCCGCCTTCACCGAGTTGATCGAGCTTCTCCTGGTTGGTCAGGTCGGGGTTGCCAAGCACAGCGGCGTCCTCCTCAGCCTGGGTCAAGCTGTCTTCGAGGGTGTTCATCGCTTCGTCCGCCTTCTTGACCGCTACCTGAGCGGTTTCGCACGCGCTGCCGGGTGTCACCAAATCGATGAGATCGCGCATGAAGCCGCACATTTCTTGCTGGTCGTTACGGAGACGCTCGATCTCCGCCTTCTTCTCGGTGACGTTGCGGTGCCCCTCCTCGATCTCGGACTGGATCTTGCCATCCAGCGACGCGATTGCTTCGCTTTGGCCTTCCGCTGCTGTGCTCCTCAGTTGCTCCAGCTCCGACTCAAGAGCTGCTCGTTCCTCAGCCACCTGTTGCAGTCGATCCCGGTCTGCTACGGCTTCCCGAAGAGTTGGGATGAAGGCTTGAGTGAGCAGATAGCCGAGAAATAGGGACAACACCAGCGCCAAAAGCAGACCCAGCTTCCTCAGCACGAAGCCGAGAACAGACGACATCAGGCGCATGCGCGCGATCCTAGGCCCCGCGCCTCCGCGGGACCTTTACAAGGCCGCGCGCACCCCGCGGTTCGTAAAGACCAGCAACGGGGCACGCACCCTGGACGAGGCATCTCTGGCCAGGGCCGCCGGCTCGAGGGTCTGAAGGGGTACGTCACCAACATCCCCGCCGAGCTGATGCCCGCCGGTGAGGTCATCGGGAGCTACCACGACCTCTGGCAGGTCGAGGCGTCGTTCCGGATGTCCAAGAGCGACCTGCGAGCCCGGCCGATCTCCCGGTTATGCCGACCTCTGGGGTGAACGTGCTGGTCAGGGCGCTGGCAGTGGCGGGAAGGTCGGCATAACGTCGGCGGCGCGATGCTCGGGGTTCCCTACCCGAGGAGGCGGCCATGGCCGATGTGGATGTCAATCGTGCGGACCTGATGCAGGCTTGGGCTGAGCCGTTGGAGGCTTGGCTGAGGGCCTCGGATATTTCACTGGAACGGTCCCGGCGTGCGGTGCTGGCATTCGGCCGGTTCTCGGTCTGGGCGACCGGCCGCGGGCTCGGCGCCGGGGACCTGGACGAGGACCTCATCGATGAGTACGTGCGTGCCGAGCAGCTGAGGTCGGGCAGCAAGGTCCCGGCCGCTGCCCAGTATCTGCCGCTGGTCAAGCGGTTCCTCGCAGCGCAGGGCGTGCTGGTGGAGCGTCCGCCGGTGAGTCGTCGTCGTGACGGTCGACCACGCCTGCAGGGTGGCCCGCTGGACCAGGTCGTGCTGGATCTGATGGCGTGGATGAAGGAGCAGGGGTACGCGGCCGGCACCGTGGCGCCTGTCGCGTGCACGGCGGCACGGCTGAGCTGTTGGATGGCTCGGCAGCGCCTGAGCGTGCAGGACCTCGACGATGCAGTCCTGGCCCGGTTCGCCGCGTCGCAGTCGCGGGGACCGCGCCGGCGCCCCTCCTCGGCGCGACGGATCGTCACGGTACGCAAGTTCTTCGTGGCCACCGCCCTGTTGGCCCCACCACCATCACCTCCACCGCCGGCGGCGCCCACGACGGTGGAACAGCTCCTCGACGACTTCACCGGGTACCTGCGCACCGAGCAGGGGGTCAGCCCGGGGTGGGCGCGCGAGGTCGTTGGGTGGGTCGAAGGCTTCGTGGCCGAACTGGCTGTGCACGCCGACGGGCAGGTGGTCTGGGACGGCGTCGACGCGGCCGCGGTGAACCGGTACGTGAGCCGACGGGGACAGGGGTATTCGCTGTCCTCGCGCCGTCACCTGGTCTCGTCGATGCGGGGCCTGCTGGACTGGGCCTTCCTGACCGGCCGGGTGAACCGGTCGGTGTCCGCCGGGATCCTGGCCCCGGCGACACCCGCGGCACCCGCCCTGCCCCGGGCCCTGAGCTCGGTGCAGGTGCAGGCGCTGATCACCGCCGCCGACGCGGGCACGCCCGCGGGTCTGCGGGACCGCGCGATCGTGGTCTTGATCAGTCGGCTTGGGCTACGCGCCGGGGAGGTCGCCACCCTGGGGCTGGATGATCTGAACTGGCACGCCGGCACGCTGATGGTTCACGGCAAGGGCGGGCGGATCCTGACCCTGCCGATCCCGACCGACGTCGGGCAGGCGCTGGTGGACTACCTACGCGGCGGGCGTGCTGCCACGGCCGCGGACCGGGCCGTCTTCACCCGGCTCCGCCCACCGCTGGTCGCTCTGAGCAGGCAGGGCATCTCCAACGTCATCGCGCACCTGGCAGCGGTGGCCGGGATGGGCACGGTGCACGCCCACGCCCTGCGGCACACCGCCGCGACCGCGGTGCTGGCCGCTGGCGGCTCGCTCGTCGAGGCCCGCGAGCTGCTCGGGCACGCACGCACCGACACCACGATGGTCTACGCCCGCACCGACCTGGTCGCGCTGCGCGTGCTGGCCCCGACATGGGGGAAGGTGCCCGGCCCATGAGCACCCTGGAGCAACACCTGACCGAGTACCTGACCATGCGCCGCGCCCTGGGGTACGACCTGGACAAGCTCGAGCACCTCGCCGGGCAGTTCTGCACCTGGCTGACCGCCCAGGGCAAGGAGACGACGTTCACCACCGCCGACGCCCTCACCTGGGCACGCCTTCCCGCCGACGCGGACCCGCGCTGGTGGGGCATGCGCCTGGGCGCGGTGCGCACCTTCGCCAAATACCTGGACGCGATCGGGGTGGACGTGCAGGTCCCACCCGCAGGGATCCTGCCCGCCGGGCCACGACGCGCGGCGCCGTTCATCTACTCCCAAGCCGACCTGCAGGCCCTCCTTCACGCCTGCCCGCAGGTGTTCACCCGGCCCCTGCAGGCCGCGACGATGCGCACCGTGATCGCCTTGCTGGCCGCGACCGGGATGCGGATCGGTGAGGCGCTGCGGCTGACCAGCGGCGACATCAACACCGCCGCCGAGGTCCTGGCGATCCGGGCGAGCAAACGCAAGGACCGGCTGGTCCCGGTGCACCGCAGCACCATTGAGGCGCTGATGGCCTACCGCGACCTGCCCGCCCGCACCGCGACCCACCCCGCCACGACCGGGCCGCTGCTGGTCAGCTCCCGCGGCACCGGATACCACCGCAGCACCGTCGAGTCCTACTTCGCCCGAATCGTCACCGCCGCCGGCCTGCAACCGCGCGGAGCCGCCCATCCCCGGCTGCACGACCTGCGACACACCTTCGCCACCGCCCACATGGCCGCCGCGTACCGAGGCGGCGGCGACCCCCAACGCACCCTGACGCTGCTGTCGACCTGGCTCGGGCACACCAGCACCGCTCACACCTACTGGTACCTGTCAGCGACCCCGGAGCTGATGGCTCTGGCCGCGGCCAGGCTCGACCAGCCGCAGGACCGGTCATGACACTCCTCGCGCCATCCCTGCAGTCCTACTTCACCGACCACGCCCACGCCCGCAAGGGCCTGTCCCCGAACACGATCGCGGCCTACCGCGACACCTGGCGGCTGCTCATCAAGCACCTCACGGCCACCACCGGTGTCCCGGCGGACAAGATCGACCTCGGCATGCTCGACGCCGCGGCGATCACCGCGTTCCTGGACCACCTCCAGGACGTACGCGGTAACAGCGCGGTCACCCGCAACGCCAGGCTCACCGCGATCCGCGCGCTCCTGGCCGTGGCCCTGCCCGACCACCCCGAGCACGCCGACACCATCGGCCGGGTCCTGGCCCTACCCGCCCGGCGCCGCACCCCACGCACCGTGCACTTCCTCACCCTCGAAGAGACCGAGGCGCTGCTGGCCGCCCCGGACACCAAGACCTTCACCGGGCGCCGCGACCAGGCGCTGCTGACCCTGGCCGCACAGACCGGGCTGCGGATCAGCGAGCTCACCGCGCTGACCACCAGCGACCTCCACACCGGCACCGGCCCACATGTGACCTGCACCGGCAAAGGACGCCGGTACCGAGCGACCCCGCTGACCGCCGCGACCCTGGCCGTCCTGCTCCCCTACCTGCACGAGCGCGCCACCCGCCCCGGCGTCGCGGCCTTTCCCGGGCCACGCGGGCAGCACCTCTCCCGTGACGCGCTCGAACGGCGACTGGCCAAGCACCTGAGCACCGCCACGAAGCAGTGCCCCTCCCTGGCCGCCAAGCACGTCACCACGCACACCCTGCGGCACACCGCGGCAATGAGGCTGCTCCAAGCCGGCGTCGACGTCGCCGTCATCGCGCTCTGGCTCGGCCACCAGAACACCTCCAGCACAGACGTCTACCTCCACGCCGACATGACGATCAAGCAGAGAGCGATCGACCGCACCCGAGGACCACACGTCACACCCGGCACGTACACCCCACCAGCCGATGTCCTCGCCTTCCTCAGCAGCCTGTGACTATGCCGACCTTCCCGGCCTCGCCAGCGCCCTGACCAGCACGTTCACCCCAGAGGTCGGCATAACCGGGAGGTCGGCATAACCGATCTTCCACCACACCAAAGACGCGATCGAGGCCCACCTGACCATCGTGTTCGCGGCGCTGGCCATCTCCCGGCGCCTTCAAGACCAGACCGGCATGAGCATCATGAAGGTCGTGCGCGCATTCCGCCCGATCCAGCAGATCACCCTCACCATCGGTGGGCACCCCCACACCGCGGCCGACTCACTCACCGACGCCGCCCGAGACATCCTCACCGCCACCGGCCACGACAGCGCGACACACTGAATTGGCAAGACTCGGGTCAGGCTCCGACCGTGACTCGGACCCGCACGTCCGCGCATCAAGAAGCCCTGCGGGAGCCTGAGCCGGTTCCCACTGCCCGACACGCCGCGCGCAGCAGGGCACGACTTGCCAGTGCAGGCGCCGGGCCTACGGCATCTGAGCAATGACCGTGTTTGAGGCGGACCTTCCTGACATTCGTGGTTCACACCGCCAGGGGCTGTGGACCGCGAAGTCAGCGCCGTCAGCCGCCGTCATCCAGCCGCTGAGCGTCCACGGTGAACGGGTTGGAGGCCAAGCACGTCTCCAGATATGACCGACCTTCGGTCGCGGACGAGGGGGCATCGACCTCGCACACCTTGACGGTGTTCTGGTCAGACTTCCAGATCGTTGTGCCGGTCCCGGTGGCGTCGACAGGGACCGCACCGTCGTAGTCGGGCGAGTACCGGTGCCCAGGGGTGATGACCACTTGCGGGGTGCCCTCACCGTAGGGCCGGGTCACCGGGCCGGTGGTGTCCACGGGCTGCACAGTCATCGCGGCCTTGACCGTCTTGCCGTCCCGGATCTGCGTCACGAACCGCGTCGCCACGTCGCAGTCCGGTACTCGCCGGTCCATGGAGTCCAGTAGTGCGCCGACGGCCCAGTTGCCGTCGCCGGGCAGGTAGCAGTAGGCCGGCACCATCTCCTTCTCCATCCCCGGGTCGCGCATGTCCGAGTCGATGCCGAGGAACATTTCCGGAACGCACTCCACCCCCGTCGGGCACGTGACGAGGCGGATCACCTCGTGGGTGCCATCAGGGCGGTCGGGAAGGGAGCACACGACGCTCGTGCCCCCTTCGCCGTTGACGCGGTATCCGAAGGAGTCCTCGCAGTCGAGTTCCGTGCCATCTCCCGATGCAACCTCAAGCGCCGAGCGCATGTCGTACACGTCGTCGAAGGTCTTGGGCGGGGCACCGACCGATGTGGCAGCTTGCGAGGGGGGTGAGCTGGGCGACGCCGAGGCCGGGCCCGCCGACTCTCCTGCCCCGCAGGCGGACACGCCCAGAGCGCACGCGACAAGCCCGCTCATGACTGCCGAGATTCGCTTGGATCTGATCATCGCGGTTCCTTAGCTCTCGCGGATATCGGCCCATGGTTTATAGCAGGCGCGCGTGCTGCGAGCCGGCTGCTCGGCACGATTCGGTGCTGATTGGCCGGTGTTCAGGCTCCACAGGTCCCGGGGGCGACGCCTCGGGATTCATCGCAGAAGTTCGTTCCGGTGAGTTGATCGGTGATTTCGCCGCCGAGCATGCTCAGTGTGGTGCGCTGCCCAACCTTTGGCACAGGCTGACCTGCATCCCAGGCGGGACCTACCCGAACCGATGTCACCACCGCGTCGATGGAGGCCACGCCGCCTCCTTCGATTCGAAGCATGGGATGATCCGCCGGGATCTCGCGGGTCTTAAGCTTGTAGGTGATGTCGATGGTCTTGGAGCAGCAGCCACTGGAGATCGACTCGACAGCAGTGCCGTCCTTGCTGATCGTCAACGTCCGGGTATGCCCAACCCAGTCGCCGACAAAGAGGGAGACCAAGTCGACCCCGTCCGGCTCTTGCGGGACCGCCACCGCGTTCACGTCGATGCGGAGGTGGTTCGTCTGGGTGATCTCGCCGGCGAACCCGATGATTTGGGTGACCAGAAGGGACGACAACGAAGACAAAACGGCGGCAACTACGGCAGCGGGTCCCTTCACGACGGTGCCGAGGCAGTCGAGCACCGCTCGAGTCACCTTGCCCGGGTCGGGCTCAACCCCGGCCTCCAGTACGCCTGCCGCGCACTCGCCGACGGCCGCCTTCTCCCGACCCGCCCACGAGACACCAGAGACGGCCAGATACAGGTCGACTCCTGCGACAACCACAGCGATGAGGCCGAGGCCGGCGTCGACATCGGCCGTCAGTTTCCACGCTCCGTCGCCGGTGAGCCCGAGCCACGAGCTGCCTCCTGGCACGAGGGCGACTTCCCGGTCGCGCATGTAGCCGAAGAGCTGGTGGTAGGCAGCGAGCGTGACGATGCCGCTGGCATCTACCGGCGGAACCTCGGCTCCGGGCTTCACCGAGCCCTTTCGTCCCGCGACACGCCAGACAAAGGGCGAGTTACTGTGCACCGAAACGGCCGGCGACCCCTCCTTTTCCTCGACACACACGTAGATGCCGTTCCCGTTGACCTCTGCCGCGTATGTCACCCCCTCAAGCGCCAGGTCCTTCCCTTCGCATGCGGGCGGGTCAAAGCGCAGCTTCAGGTAGTCATTGATCGCCTTGTCGAAGGCTTCGCCAGCGTCGTTGACCCAGCCGAACCATCCACCGGAGAAGTGCGTCATCGTCACCGACGCCGAGTCGCCCGTGACGGTGACAGGGAGCCCGTCCCACTCACCGGTGCCAGAGCGTTGCGTGATGAAGGTCAGTGACCGCCCCCTGCCTTCGGCGGCGTCAAACTCAGTGGTTACCGTGACCGGTGTCTTCGGCTGCAGGCCCCCGCCCAGGCTGAGGTCGAAGCCCGGCGCCGCCAAGGACCAGTTCAGTGCCGTCGCCACCGGCGGCGGCTCGGCTGCACCCATCGCGACGGTGGTCCCGGCAGGCGCCACACCCGCGGCAGCGCTGGCCACACTCGTCCCGTCGCTCACCGTAAAGCCGTCGGCGCTGACCTGCGCGGAGCGATCCAGACCAGCGCTTACGACGGTGTCGCGTTGCGGCAACGATGTCTCTGCGTCCCCGGTGCAGGAAGCAAGCAGGGTGACCACCGCAAGACCGGCCACGCCAGCAAGGCGGCGCACCCCAAACCATGAAGACATGATCGGAAGAATCGCACAGTGGCGCACCACAGAGGCTTGACCCGCCGAACGTCCCCAAGCTTTGATTGCAGCAGTACCGGGTCCACCTTCGCCTTCGCACCGCCCATGGTCGCCAGAAGGCCATCAGCTGGGCACGCACGAGGAGATCGCTGCGGTGCGCGCTCCGCTGGGGTCGCGTTCGAGCACGGCCAAGGCCCGGCTCGGGGACTGCTGCACCGACTGGTGACAACCACAGGTGGGAGTGCCGCCGATGTGCGTTCAGATTCGCACGGCTTGTGGGTTCACGGCGCCTACGAGCGCTGTCAGGAGTACGGCGCCGCTGTTTGGCGGGACGACCCCTGGGGGGAGTTCAACCCGTTCGATGTGAGCGCAGCGGGGGCTGAGGACCTCATCGATGACGGCGACGCCTTGTTCGAGGATCTCGACGGGGGACAGGCCGGCGTGGGTCGGGTCGCCGTACATCACTTTGAAGCCCTGCCGCTGATGCGAAACACCCATGGTGAGCGCCGCGACGGTGACGACCACGACGCCCGCGCTGCGACCGGCCATCAGCTTGTCGACATCCTTGCCCAGCCACCGGTCGCGCTCGCCTGCGAGGCCGGGTTTGAGCGCCCACGCCCCGAAGGTGGACTTGAACTCCACCGCGGTCCCAGCGACCTCGCAGTCGACCCGGGCCGCCCCACCGACGGCGGCCTCCCGCTTGACGTGAAGGCCACGTTGGGCTGCGTGCCAGGCGGTCTCGGCTACCCACGCGCCCTCTCCATGGGAGAAGGTCGATGCGAGGGCGATGCGGTCTCTTGACGCGGTGTCGTCGCCCAGGTCCTTGATGAGCGCGACGATGATCTCGAAGGGGGTCTTGCGCCGCAGGAAGTCCAAGCCCGTCGTGCGGTCGCTGGTGGTCACGTGCACGGTCTATCACGACGAGTGTGCTCATCATGCCGACCGCATCCGCGTCGCTTCGGCCGGCTCGGAACCGCCGAAGCCAGCGCCGGGGCTCACCCTGCCAACACCCGCAACCCCACGGGGCTCTCACCGCCATTCACGAAGCCAGACGAAACATCGAGGCTAGTCGTGAGACGGGTCGACCAATAGGAAGGGAATCGACGCACTGATGGCCCGCGCTTCGCTAGTGTCCGACCAGCGGTTGAACTTGAAGGAGGGGTCATGGCACTGATCGCCTGCCGTGAATGCGCGTCGGAGATCTCAGACTCGGCGCAGACGTGCCCGCGGTGCGGGGTGTCCGGGCCGGCCGGCATGACGTACATCTACGTGCGTCGCGCAACCGGCATCGTCGGCATGACGTCAAAGGTTCATGTTTACGTGGATGGCAATTTCCGAGGCGAGGTCGGGCCCGGGGCGTGGATCGGAGCCGAAGTCTCCCCGGGCACCCACGAGGTGCGCCTGGCCACGACCAGTGGCGGTAGAGGTGTTGTCGAGTCCGTGACCGTGCGCCGCGACTTGGTGGCCACGTTCGATGTGAGCATCTCCGCGCTAGGTGGCGGATTCACAGGCAGTCTGGCGGCCGGCGGCTCAGTGTCCGCTCGACTCAGTTACGCACCGCCGGTTCGCCCGGCCTCATGACTTAGTGGGACAACTCCTCCGAGAGGGCTGTGGCGAACCTCCTCAACCTTTGACCCAACATTTGCAGTCAGGCTGGCGGAACGTGTCAAGTCGAATGAGACAGGCGGGGGTTACGCGCTTTGTATGAGTGCCTCGCGTGAGGGCTAGTTGATCCAGGCCTCGGTGGGGATCTTCGGTGGTTCGGGTCGGCGGTTCCCGAACCGTTCCGGGTGGGCCGCGGAGGCGGTGTCGCCGGATCTTCTGGCCCAGCGCGCACGTGGTGGTGGGTGCCGTGGTGGACCTAGGCCGGGGTGCATAACCCGATCCCGGTGTGGCGGTGCTCGTGGTTGTAGCAGCCGAAGAACGCCTCGCCGAAGGCGCGAGCGTCGGCGAGGGAGCCGAACCGGTTGGGGAAGGCCGGGGCGTACTTCATCGTCTTGAATTGCGACTCGCTGTACGGGTCGTCGTTGGACACTCGCGGCCTTGTGGGACCGGGTGACGGCCAGGTCGACCAGCAGCTGCGCGACGGGTTTGGGGGTCATCGAGGTGTCGAGGTCGGCGTGCACCACCTCGGGCACGCCGTGCACGCCCATCGCCTGCTCGAGCAGCTCCTTGGCGACCTGGGCGTCCTCACCGGCGGCGACGGTCCAGCCCACAGGCCCGTCCGCAAGGGGATAAGGAAGAAGGGCGAACACCCCAGTCATCATCGACCTAGAACTCCCTTAGCACGAACACCTGGGTCAGCAAGGACGCGGCCGTCGACGCCATGCTAAGCGTCGGATTCGTCAGTGCCACAGCGTCGCTGGCGATCCATCTTCCCAACCCAGAGCTGCCAGTTGCCATGAGTCTCTGCGCCCACTGTGGGACAGCGTCGTGAGCCACCTGGGCAAGGGGTTTCGCGGCGCCAAAGGTCGACGCTCATGTCCCAGCGGACGCTCAGTGACGCGGCAGTGGACCGAACGCGGTTGCACTGTCAACAACCGGGAGATCTGATACCTTCGCGACGGCGGTGCAACGGTGCACCTTAGTGGGAAGACTGAAATGGGAAACACGCTCAAGGTCGTGGGAGTGGCGGCCGCATTAGCGGTGGCGATGACGCCAAGCGCTTCAGCCCGATATTATGCTTACGGGACGCTTCAAGCGTACGAAGGGACGAGGCTTGTTGCAGAAGGCAAAGGCTCTCATGGCGTGGACTTCGGTAAGGACGCTATTGGTGGGCACATCGGGTCCCGCGATCCGCGCCCTGGAGGCAGTCCGGCCCGTGGGCGAATTTGGTATCAGTACACTGGTGGCGGCCTTTCCCCGTGGTACAACCGAGACGGGGGTAACAACTACACCTCGTCTTGGGTAGACAAGGCGTCTTATGGAGATCTCAACACGTCCTTCGACACCGCCACAACCTATGGTCAGATTTGTCAGGTTGATAATCTGACTCCTGACGACTGCAAGAAGTCAGACAACAGAAACCACTCGTGGTAGGAGCGCTCGAACGAGACGGGGGCCATGGCCCCCGTCTCGTTGACGTCACTTTAAGGCGGGGCACTTTCGAGTTTCAGTGCGAAACATGGGAGAGCTCACCGGGCCTGACGGTCGTTGTAGGCCTGAACGGAGCGGGGAAATCCACCCTGCTGAATCTCATGAATGGTTCCTTGCGCCCCGATAGTGGGCAGGTGGACTTGGCGAGATGCGTGTTGCTGCCCCAATCTGCGGTGCTTGAGGGGCAATGGACCGTGCGCGACTTTCTATGGTACATCGCGCTCTTGCGAGGCGTTCCGCGCCAGCAACGCAAGGGACGCGTTGCCTCCGTCGTCGTCCTGGTGGGGCTCGAAAACTATTTTGAGACACAGCTTGGAAAACTATCGGGGGGCTGGGCGCAGCGAGTACTAATCGCTCAATGCCTGCTGGGTGATGATTCCGGACTACTTCTCGACGAGCCAACTTCCTCACTCGATGTGGGAGCCGCCCGCGACGTGTGGCAGCTGGTGAAGAGCCTGAGTTCTTCATCACCTTGCGTAGCGACAACCCATGATGCGAGTGCCGCTTTGGAATTCGGCGATCGAATCGTGGCGATAGACAACGGAATAGTTCTCCCACCCCGAGATGGAAATGAGTTGCGCGCGAGTTTTGCAGAATCCCGAATGTCACCAGAGGCATTCTTGCTGGAGTTGCTGACTGCATGACTGTCCACCTTCGTTCGCCGGCTGCTCTGCTTGGGTTGGCTTGTTATGCAGTAGGTTTGGTTTGGGTTGCATCCCTACAGTCTTTTGCTTGGCTTGGAGATTCGCTATGGGGTCAGGAGTCTCTGGCACTCGCCAGTATTGTGGCGTTGCCGATACTTCTTGCTGTCGTCGCGCATGATGGGGCCCAAGACCGTCGTCAGTTGCTTCCCCTCCTATCACCACGGCAACGTGCTCACCACACTCTGATGATAGTATCGTCGCGCTTCCTGCCAGCGGCTGCCCTGCTTCTCTTTGCACATGTTGCCGTGTTGTTGTCAAGTAGCCAACAAGAACTGAACTTCGCTAATGGCTCACCATGGCCCGTCGTGACCCAGACCTTGGGGTTGCTGTTGGCAATCCTATTCGCATATCTGGTAGGGCTTCAAATCCCGTCATGGGCCGCGGCGGCAGTCGCTCCCGGCCTCTGGATCATCGCCATTTTTGCCGATCGCACAAGCCTACTCCCGACAGGAATAGTCGAGTTCTCGCCATCTGGCTCTCTCCTTGGATATGTTCCTGATACCTCCGAGTTCCTTACCAGGGCGATCTGGATGGTGGCGATCGCCTTATTGCTCGTCGCCTCCGTAACGAGCTTCACCAGTAGATTTCAAGGTGCATTGTGGACAACCCTGGTCTTGGTGTTTCTGAGCGGCGTCCTGCTGAACGGAGATTCAGACGGATACAATTTCGCATCGGCCGAAACTGCGCATTGTGCTGGCGAAGTTGCGAAGGTATGCGGTCCGAAAGAATTGGCTCCGAGAATCGACAAGGTTCACTCTGGAGTGGAAGAGGCGAGTCGCGCGTTGCGACGCTTGGGTGTCACGCCCCCTTCGTCATACGTTGCTTGGACCGCTGCGACCGACTCCTCTCACGAACCATGGCTGTTGCTAGTCAACCCAGGCAAACCGCGAGAGTCGGTGCCCTTCGCCGCTGTCCTCGCCCAGGTAGTAGCGCCCCAATCCTGCAAGGTTTGGTGGGGCTCAGAGCCCCCGCCGAGCGCTTGGTTTACGGCTCAAACGTTGGTTGCGGACTGGGTGCGATTTCAGTTGGACATCACGCCATCACCCCTCTATGCAGAGTTTGTTAACAGTACGCCAGTGGACCAACAGAACACGGTTTTGCGGCAGGCCGCGACCGCTCTAATGCGCTGCGATGTGGGCCTTCTGCCTGACGAGCAGCAACTTCCCACGTTGTGAAGGCGAGCCGTTTCTGGTGTCGCGACCATGGAAGGCTTGTCCTTCCGATAATGTTGCTAGCCGCGGGGACAGTCGCCCTCTTCGGACATGTGTCGATTGCTAACCCCCTCGGGGATCAGTTTATGGATCCGAGACTTGGTTTGATGCTACTCCTGATCTCCTCGACCGCTGCCGTCTTGGGCCTTCAGTCGCGTGTCGCTGAACAACTGGCGCTCTCAGGGCCGTGCCGCTGGCGGGCGAGTTGGTTGTTAGTCCTCTGCGGGCTTCACGGCGTTTCAACGTGGCAAATTGCTGTCGATGGACGGCCACCCTTCGGGGTCCTGCACATTGTGGCTATCACCTTCTTCTTTCCCGTAGGTCTCGCCCTATTTCGTGTCTGGCTCGGGCTTGCAGCAGTATTTGTGCTGTTTGTAGCGGTAGTCGTCTCACCAACCAACGGGGCACCCACGGCTTGGCCACTATTTGGGGCCGTGCTGCCCGACTCACGGGGTCTTCTCCCATTATCAATCGCAATCATCGTCACGGCGATCTATGCGACCAATCTTGCTGGTCATCGGCGATACTGAAGTGTGGCTTCAGACGACCTCTGGTCGCCTGTGCCCACATGGCTGGACGACAACGCAGCGCCAGCCGCCTTGCCAATAGCGCAGTGATCGCAGCATCGTCCACGCCCGGAAGGACAACCAATGGCAGCGTCCGATTGGTTGGGATCCCCTCGGTAGCGAAGTCCACAGGTTGCGTCTATGCGCCGCGTTTCCACTATCTCGACTTCCCGGATTCCGCGACCGCGGCGGAGCGGGGCGGGCCAGGTGCGGCCGGCCGGGAATTGATCCTCGTCAAGGAGGGGCCGCCACGTTCGGCCTAGCTTGAAACCACACCGCGAATGGAGGAACCCCAGATGTTCGTCAACCGCATCATCACCTGGCTGGCCGCAATGAGGCCCGCAGTCGTGCAAGCGCACTGTGACACCGCCGAGGGCCCTGCGGTCACCGACGGCCGCAAGGCGTTGGAGACGGCCAATGTCAACTACGCCCTGAAGTGGGTGCCCGCAGACGGCGAAGCCGACGTGCGAGAGGTCTTCAACAAGGCGCTGAGGATCCGCGGCCTGGGGCCGGACGCCGCAGAGGTGGCGGATCGGCTCTTCCTCGAGACGTTGGTCCGCGTCCACCGGATGGCAGAGGGTGTCGGCTTCACCGGCATCCAGCCGGCCGGCACCCAGGTCGACCCGGTGGTCGAGGCCGCGGACGAGGCCATCGCGCAGCGGTCCGACGCGGACCTGTTGGCCATGGTCGCGCCAGAGCGCCGCACCGAGCTCCACCATCGGTTCCAGGCGGCGCTGACCCTCAATGACTTCGACGTCGACGACCTCGACGCTGCCCGGCGCTACATCGCCGCATACGTCAGCTTCTTCAAGTACGCCGAGGGCGAGGAGCACGACCACCAAGAACCTGCCGGACACGGCTCGACCGGGCACAGCCACGCGCACTAGGACCCCGGTGTGAAACGCGTTGTCAAGGTGGCCGGTGAGTCCATGGCCCCCACCTACCGCACCGGCGACCTACTGCTCACCCGAGGCGCTGGCAGGGCCGGACTGGCGAGGTGCGGGGAGGTCGTGGTCCTACGGCACGCGGGGACCCGAATGCTCAAGCGTGTGGTGGGCCTTCCGGGTGACCGGGTGGAGCTCGAGGCCGGACGGTCGTTCGTCAACGGCGAGTCAGTCGATGGGCGGGCTCGGGTGCCGGGCGCCCACATCCAGGCGTGGCGGGTGCCGCTGCACAGCTACTTCGTGGTTGGTGACAACCCGGGCCTCTCGGATGACTCCCGCGTGTGGGACGAGCCGTTCGTCCCGGTGGATCACGTCGAGGCGGTGGTCGTCGGACGGTTGGCCGGCGCACGCCGCCGCATGGGCCTCAGACCCGCTGTGCTGCCTGCTCCAGCCGATCCGGTCGGATGATCGAGACAGACCGCCCCGGGCCGATCGTGATGAGCCCCTTGTCGGAAAGGCTGCGCAGGGACCGGCTGAGACTCTCCGGGGTCGTGTCGAGCAGGGCGGCCACGTCCTTCTTGGCAAACGGCAAGGCCACCGTGGCGACGCCGTCTCGCCATGACCCCGGCAGGTCGAGCAGGTAGGCGGCCATGCGGCTCTCGACGCCATGGGAGGTCAGGGAACTGAGCCGGCGCTCGGTGTCGGACAGGCGCGCGCTGACCGTGGCCAGCATCCGCAGGGCGATCTCGGGGTGCGTGCTGATCAGTGCCCTGAGGTCGTCGTGGTGGAACACGCACAGCCCGCACTCGTCCAGCGCGGTGGCGTAGTCCTCGGGGGCCCGGTCGGTGAACACCGACTCCTCACCGACGAACTCGCCCGGCCCCAGCACGCGGATGAGCTGCTCGGACCCGTCTGCTGAGATGCGCGAGATCTTCAGGTGTCCCGTGTGCACCACGATGAGTCGCGACGGGGAGTCGCCGGCCGAGTAGGCGACCTCGCCAAGCGCCAGGTGGACCGGACGCGCCAACCCCGCGACCCGTCGCTGGTCCTGCGCCGACAGCCCAGCGAACACTGGAACACGCGAAACACAGGAGTCGCCCATAGCCCGAGTCTAGGAACGAAGGAGGCGTCCAGGCTGCGCGCCTCAGCAAGCGTCACATCGCCGCGTTGGACGCGGGCGGCATTGCCTGGCGCCAGTCGCGGGGTTCGGCTCATCCGGCTCGGGACGGCCTCAGCTCCAGGCAGTGGGCATGCGCACCATCATTCGGTCGACGTCGTCCGGATCGACGCGGATGACTCGTGCCCCGTTGCGGTAGGCCGCCAGCTGGCCGCTGGCGATTCTTCTGCGTAGGGTGCGGATGCTCAGCCCGGTGCGCTCCGCGGCTGAGGACAGGGACTCAAACTGTCGGTGGACTTTCGTGGTCATTACTACCTCCTGCTGTCCTAAAGCCCGCTAACAGCCGTGTGTGGACACCTGACGGGAGATCTGTTTCGGCCAAGGCTTGGCGTCACCAGGCGAGCCGCGTGGGGGGTAGGTCATCGCGACATGCCCGGCCCTCGAGGTTGGGGACGGCGGACCGGGCTGTTTCGGCGGTCGTGGATGGTGCGGTGGTGTGGGTCGTGGATGTCCTCGAGTCGGGCGTGCGCCTCCGGGACGGTCGGGGGCTCCTGCGGTGTGGACCATCGGGCTGGCTCGGGCGTGTCGGGGTCGTTGGGGTCGGGCAGGTGGCGTTGGATGCGCCACCAGAGTGCTGAGGCGGCGTGGTCGTCGGGAAGGGGCACCCCGGGCCCGGTCGCGGTGTGCAGCAGTGCCTGGGCGTCGACGCCGGCGGCTGAGAGCCCTGCGAGGTATTCGGCGAGGTGCGGGGTGTAGTCGTCGCGGCGGGTGGCGGGGACCAGGGTGTGGATGAGCCGGGTCCAGTCGGCGATCGTCGTGGTGTTGCTACTGCGGAGGCGGGTGTCGAGCTCGTGCTGCCACCGGTTTTGGGCTTTGGCGGGTTGGGTGGGCCCGGTGGGCCGGTGGTCGCTGTCGGGGACGGTGTTCGCGGCCCGCCAGACAGCGAGATCTCCGAGCAGGTTGGGGTCGGGCAGTGATCGACCCGGAGCCCACCAGGTCGGAGTGTTCGGCGTGCTGGTGGCTTGCTGGCGTACCTGGCCGGCGAGGGTGGTGACCAGGTCGGACCGGGCGGTCAGGTACGTGCCCCAGCGCGGGTCGCTCTGGAGGGCATGGGGGATGCCGGGCACCCAGGGGAGAGGTCCGGTGCCGGTACTGCCAGGGTCGGGCAGGCGCCAGTCGAGCACGGCGGAGCGGTCGTCGGCGGTGTCCAGCTCGCGGGCACTGGCCGCAGCGTGCAGGGCCGCCAGCGGGTCGGCGCCGCCGGCGGCGAACAGGACCAGGTGGGCGCGCAGGGTCGCCCACGCCGGGTCGTCGGCGATGCCCGGCACGATCCGGTCGGCACCCGTTTCAAGGGCCGCGAGGGCGGTGGTGCCGAGGTGGTATTCGGCGGCGAAGTGGAGGGCGTCGAGGTAGCGGGCGGTGGCGGTGCCGAGCCGCGGGGCGGGGGAGGCGTGCTGGCGGGCGGTGGTGGTGGCCGAGACGGGAGCGTCGTCGCGGGCCAAGATGGCTTCGAGGATGTCGGTGGCGGTTCGCGGGTGGACGTTGTCCGGGTGCAGGATCGCGTGGGGGTCGCCGTCGCCGATGACCTGGACGTAGAGGTGGTTGGCGGCGGAGCCGCGGGTGAGCATCGTGTAGAGCTGCTGGCGGCTCTCCTCGCCGGTGGCCAGGCCGTGGACGGTGTCGACGGAGATGCCCTGGGCGCCGTGGATGGTGGTCGCGTACCCGAGTTCGGTTGATCCGCGCACGTAGTCGCCGGGGAGGGTCACCGCCTTGCCAGCGCGTTGGTGGTGCACGGTGAGTGACCCGTCGTGGTGGACGTTGTGGACGGTCCACCGGTCGCCGTTCTTGACCCAGTCGTTGCTCCCCAGTCGCAGTCGGCGGTCGTTTGATCGGGTGACGAGGGTGTCGCCGACGAAGGCGGTGTTGCCGTCGGCCAGCCGCGCCCCTGGCCCGGGACTCCTCCCGGCCAGGCGGTGGCTTTGCGCTTGCAGGTTCAGCTGGGAGACCAGGTCGCGGGTGGGCGCGAGCATCATCGCGTCGAGGCCGTCGGCTCGGTCTTGAGCCCAGGCGGTGAACACGTGCGTGGTGATGGTGGCGAGGTCGCCGACGTGGACCCGGTCGTGGTCGAGGTAGAACCCCAGGGCCTCGGGTCGGCCGTCGCGCAGGGCGAGGGATGCGGCGCCTTCGACGGGGTCGGTGAACCGCATCAGCTCGTCCAGGTGCAGCGCGCCGTGGGTGGCGGCGATGTCGCGCAGAACGCCGCCGGCGCCGATCGCGGCGAGCTGTTGGGTGTCGCCGATGAGGCGGACCTGCCCGCCGCGGGCGGTGACGAACTGGACGACAGTGTCCAGGGAGAGGGTGTCGACCATGCCGGCCTCGTCGATGACCACCAGCGTGCGTGGGCCTATGGCTTGAGCCCAGTGGGGCAGGTCGTGGTGTTTCAGGGACCAGGTGAGCTTGGCGAGGGTGTCGGTGGTGGCGCCGGTCTGCTCCCGGAGGACGGCTGCGGCGGCGGCGGAGGGTGCGAGGCCGAGGATGGTGCCGCCGTCCTCGACCCACGCCGCGGCCAGGGCGCGCATGGCGGTGGTCTTCCCGGTCCCGGCGGGGGCGATGGCCAGCTGGAGCCGGTGACCGGAGGTGGCCATCTGCGTGACGAGAGCAGTCTGTCCGGGGTTGAGGGTGCTCCCGTTGGCGGCCTGCTCGAGCATGGCCAGGTCGACCGTGTCCGGGCTGGCGCGGTGCCCGTCGGCGAGGCCGGCGGTGTGCACGAGGCGCTGCTCCGCGGCGAGGATGCCCTGGCTGGTGTAGACCGCGGAGCCAGCGATCTCGTACACGCTGGACCCGTCCCGGCGACGCAGTTCCGGTGGTTCCTCGATGCCGTCCCCGATGGGCGTCAGGCGCACCGAGGCGAGGGTGAGGGTGTGGTCGGTGACCAGGTCCACAACCGCGTCGACCTGGTCGGCAGGCAGGTTCGCAGCGCGGACCTGACGGTGTGCTTCGCCGCGGACGTGCCAGACCTGCCAGGTGGAGCGGCGGGCTGCGATCTCGTCGCGGACCCGCATGGCGGTGTCCCGCACCCACGCCGCATCAACCGTAGCCAGCGGTGCGCCGCGACTCGCGGACAGGGCGGTGGTGACCATGGCCGCCACACCCGCTGACCCGCCGAGGACCTGTTCTGCCTGCTCGCACCATGCGGCGCGTTGCTCGTCCAGGGTTCGGGGTTCGTGTTTGGCGTCGCGGGTTTCCAGGGTGGCCTGCTGGGCGAGCTGGATCGCCTCGACCACGCTGGGCGGGCGGCCGTGGTCGCCCTGGAAGGTGGTGGCCAGCTCGCCGCGGCGGGCCTGGATGGCGGCGCGGCGGGTGGACCAGCGCTGGTTCAGGGCCGGGTCGACCCCGACCACCTCCCGGATCGGGCGCTTCCCGGGTTCGGTGCCTGGCCGCTCGGCGAAGGTCAGTCCGAGGCGGGTGCGTAGGTGCTTCTCCAGGGCGGTGTTGTAGGTCTCGGAGGCGGTGACCTTGGCCTTGAACAGGATCCGCCCGTCGATGGCCAGCCACTTCCCGGACAGGGTCTGCACCTTGTTCGCGACGGCGATGTGGGTGTGCAGGTCGGGGTCCCCGGCGCGGGAGTCGCGGTGGGTGAACGCGGTCGCGACCAGCCCGGTCACATCAACCTGACGCACCCCGTTAGTGCCCTCGCGCGAGTACAGGGCGTGCGCCTCGATGAAGGCCAGCGCGTCGGTGACGGCGTCGTGGTGGGCCAGCTCGATCTGCGCCGCGACCTGCGGTGGGGCGATCGCCCACAGGGTGCTGACCGACTTCACGGGGGAGAACGTCAGGTCGAACCCGCCCACCGCGCTCGTGCGCGGGCGGGACAGTTTCGCAACCGCACCGGACAGCTCGCGGGCGCCACTCGGGTCGCGACCGTGCTCGGCGCGGAAGAACTCGGCGGCGACCTCCGATCGGATCCGGGCCCGATCCTTCGTCGCGACGGGGTAGTCGCGAGGGTGCCCCAGGGAGGCCGCGTGGTCCTCGATGCGCTGGGCCACCTGCACCTGGAACGCCGTCGCGCCGGACGTGTAGACCTTGTACGGCACCCCCAGCCGGCGCGCGGCACGGTAGTCCCGCTCGCTCAGGCCGGGCCCTTGCAGGGACTCCTCGCGCAGCTCGGCGAGGGGGTGCAGCCCGAACCCGAACAGCAGCCGCATCTGCGGCGCGGTGACCTCGTCCCCGACCGCCAGGCCGTCGATCCCGCCCATGCCGGACCCCACCCACCGCCCCGGGGTCTCTCCCCGCTCGGAGTAGTACGTCGCCAGCGTGGTGCGTGGCCCGCCGGCCCGGTCGTGAGCAGCCACCTGTCGCGTCAGGTACGTGTAGCCGGTCCCGGCGGTGAGCTTGTGCAAAGAAAGGGTCATACTTCCCAACGCCATCGGGAGGGGTCGTTGGGGCCATTAGTTACCGAATCGTTACCGACAATGCACCGGGTGTGACGTTGACGGCCTCGGCCGTCGTGGCGGGGGATGAGAATGGGGGCGTCGCTCGGCGACGTCGTTGCACAGTGGTGCGGGTGAAGCCCGTTCGGGTGTATGGCGCGGGGTTCTCGGGATGGCGGATTGTTGCTGCGAGCACGTGGGTCTGTTTCCTGGCAGAGGGCCCTCCGGGCGGCGCGGCCGCGAACCTCTCGCGGCTGGCGCTTCGGCGGAAAGGGGCGTGGCTGTCATGGAAGTGATGTTCGAGCGGGTCGCCGGGCTGGATGTGGCCAAGGCCTCGGTCGCGGTGTGCGTGCGCACCCCGGGCGCGCGTCGGGGCACCCGGCACACCGAGGTGCGCACGTTCAAGACCACGACCGGGTCGCTGCGGCTGCTGCGGCAGTGGCTGGTCGAGCAAGGTGTCCAGATCGCGGCGATGGAGTCGACCTCGACGTACTGGAAGCCGGTGTTCTATGCGCTCGAGGAGTCGATGCAGGTGTGGCTGCTCAACGCCGCGCACATGAAGGCCGTCCCGGGCCGCAAGACCGACGTGCGGGACTCGCAGTGGATCGCTGAGCTGCTTGAGCACGGGTTGGTGCGGCACGAACTTGCCGAATGTCCCGTGCCGCCACCCTTCAACCCATCGCTCGGAGAACAGCGATTGCGCTGCTCGCGCACGTGTGGCGGTGGGCAGGTCCTGCAGCAGGATCTCGCGGCGCAGGTTCCGCGGCAGCCGCGACGGCAGCCCATCTCGGCCATGAGCTTGCCCACTGCGGCCCAGTCCGTCTGGGCAGTGCGCCAAATCTCGTCCACCAGGCGACGTTGGCGCGCCCGAGCTGCCTCCACGTCCAGAACCACGGCAAGCACACGGCGGTCCTCCGTGACCACGGTCACTCCCGAGCGGGTGTCCAGTTCACGCGTGACCTGCCAGTCTGGGCGAGACGGCGCAAGAAGGGTGTCGTGTGACGCCCTGATAACCGGAAGCACCCGCGCGACCGCTGCTAGGGTCGCGACGGCGGGTGTTCGCCGGCCGACAGTGCGGGGGAGCCTTTCAGGGCGAGCCCACAACAACGAAGGGGTGCAACAACGTGGGTGTGAGCCTGAGCAAGGGTGGCAACGTATCGCTGACCAAGGAGGCCGGCGCTGCGGGTCTGTCCGCGGTCACCGTCGGTCTCGGCTGGGACGTGCGCACCACCACCGGCACCGACTTCGACCTGGACGCCTCGGCCATCGCCGCCAAGGCCGACGGCAAGGTCGTGTCCGACCAGCACTTCGTCTTCTACGGCAACCTCGCCACGCCGGACTCGACAATCCAGCACACCGGTGACAACCTCACCGGCGAGGGCGAGGGCGACGACGAGTCCATCAAGGTGAACCTCGCCGGGCTCCCGGCTGACGTGGACAAGGTCGCCTTCCCGGTCTCGATCTACGACGCCGAGGCCCGCTCTCAGAGCTTCGGGCAGGTCCGGAACGCGTTCATCCGCGTGGTCAACGACGCCAACGGCACGGAGCTTGCGCGCTACGACCTCACCGAGGACGCCTCGACCGAGACCGCCATGGTCTTCGGCGAGTTGTACCGCAACGGCGCCGAGTGGAAGTTCCGGGCGGTCGGTCAGGGCTACGCAACTGGCCTCGCGGGGATCGCCCGCGACTATGGCGTTAACATCGGCTGACAGCGCGCTCGACGATGGCCCTCGACCAGGCCAGGCGAGGGCCATCGTCCGTCCGCGGTGGAGTGCAGATGCGCACAACGAGTCTGGCGTTGGTTGAGCCCGCGGCCGGTCAGCCAAGGTCGTAAAGGGTGCGAGGAGGATCAGCATGCGCTGAGTCGGTGCGCCCCGCGCTGCTTACCGCACTCGAGAGCCGCCTCCAAGTTCGGCGGCCCAGGGACACTCCCTCGGCCATTGACGGTCGCGTAGCGGTCCATTGCAGCCGGCGTGCGCGGCCGGCTGCGGGGCTCGTCGCACCGCCGGGCATCGAGATGGTCGCCTGCACTGAGGCGGTGACGTCGGTGCGCCCGGCCAAGGGTCTGTGGTCGCTGTTGGTGGCGGCGTAGTCCGCGTTGATCGGGTCCCGCTCGGAGCCGATGGTGAGCAGGTCGGTGACGGTGTCGATGAAGGTGCACTCGTCGGTGTCTGCGGCGACAGGGGTGCCGATGGCGGCGTCAGCGCGGCGTCATGGTCGACGATGAAGCGGAACTCGCCCACCGGGGTTCCGGGGTTGGCCGGCAGGTAGATGGTGCCCAGCGGGGGCGTGAGGCCGAGCGCGGTGGTGGCGGTGTCCGTCGTCATTGGTGTGGACGGTGCGGGGGCGGGGATGGTGGGCACTGGCTGGCGGTCCGTTCCGCTCACAGGTCGAACACGTCGGGGCGGCGGGAGCGCAGGACCTTCTCGGTGGTGGCCACCGAGAGCCGGTGCCGGTCCCAGCGGCAGTCCCCGGACTGCGCGGACTGGCGTTCGACGAGGGCGCGGGCGGCCAGGGCGTCGAGCTGGGCGGGGTCGAAGGTCTTCAGGCGGATCAGGCCGTGCGTCCAGGCGTGGAAGCGGGCGTCGTGCAGGCGCACGTAGCACGAGTAGCGGTCGACGGGGCAGCCGTCGGACCCGGACGGGATCCGGAACATCGGGGAGCGCCACCCCTGGGGCATGCCGTACAGGACGGTCTCGTCCTTGTAGTACTTGGTGCGGGTGGACTTGACCACGCCGTGCAGGAGCAGGGACTGGGGGCGGCCGATGAGGGACCCGTCGCAGGCCAGGGGGCCGACGCCGTTGTCGACGAGCTCTTCGATGAGGGCGCGCTCGAGGCGTTCGCGGCGTTCGCCGAGCTGGACCCAGGCGGCGCGCTCGACGTCGGGTGGGGCGAGTTGGAGGAGCTCGGTGACCGGCAGGGGGCTGTCCGGCGGGTTGACCGTGTCAACCCATTCGCGGTCCATGGGGGAGCAGACGATGGTCAGGCGCTCCTTGACGCCCATGAGGCGCCCGCCGGCGACGAGCGCCCCGGCGGCCTGATAGGTGAGGTACACGGGGCGGTTCGCGGTGGGTGACCACGACGGAGGACTGGACGCCGTCGACGAAGGCGACGACGTTGAGCGGGTCGCCGCTGACCTGGGCGCGTTCGGTCTCGACGAGCTCGACGTCGACGGCGGACTCGGTGCGCTCGGCCGGTTCGCCCTGCAGGCCTTGGCCCAGGCGGGGGTTGCCGATGGCGCGGAAGAACGTGCGCAGGTCGTGCAGGGCGGTGGGGTAGTCCAGCATGTGCCGGGACGGGTGCGCCCCGGCCCGGTCACGGCACTCGGGTGCCGCCGCCCGGTTCAGCCGTCCATGTGAAGTTGAGGCCGTCCAGGTTGGTCCCGGTGCCGGTGAGCTTCCCGTCGGCCAGGGTGCCGGTCATGGTGGCGAAGTCGTCGTTGACCCTGAAGGTGACGTTGGGCCCGTCCGCGGTCCAGGTGCTGTTGTCGTGCTGGGCCCAGTCCTGGCCGCCGATGAGCCAGGTGAACCAGGTCAGCGTGCCGTCGGGCTGCATGACGAAGTAGGAGGCGTCGTCCTCGGTTGGGTCGCTGAACCGCCACTCCTTGCCGATGAGGCTTTCCATGTCGCTGCCGGCCACGGGTGGTGAGGGGACCGGCTCGGGTGCGGTGGAGGTCTGCGTGCTGCTGGCGGCCCGGTCTGGGCTCGAGGCGGGGGCGGCGGTCCCGGCGCATCCGGCGACCCCGCAGAGCGCGGCGGCGGCCAGCGCGGCGGCGACCCCCTGGCAGGTGCGGCTCATGCGGTCAGGATGACAAAGGACTGGCGGGTGGCTTTCACGGGTCTCATCTAGGGCACATTTTCCCACTCGCCGGCTCCGCCGCCCACGTGTACTTCTCGCCTTCTGTGCCGACGAATGTTCCGGTGAGGTTGCCGTCCGCCAGGGTGCCGGTCAGGGTGCTGACATCCTTGACGACCAACGTCACCTCCGACCCGTCGGTGGCCCAGGTGAAGTCGTCGTAGTGGTCCCAGTCGAGCGCCCCGGGCAGGTAGACGAACCATGTCAGGGCGCCTCCGGGCTGCATGACGAAGAAGGCGGCGTCCTCTTCGCTGGATGAGGCGAACCGCCATTGCTGCCCGATGTAGCGGTCCAGGCCGGCGGCCGTGGGCGTCGCGCGAGGTGCTCCAGGGCTGGGCTGGCTGCTGGATGCCGTGGTGGCTGCCGGCCTCGAGCCGGTGGAGGCCTCGCCCACTCCGCTCGAACCGGCGCTGGACACCGATAGCCGGACGCCAGCCAAGGCGACGGTGAGGACTGGGCGTACTCGGCTCATGTGCGCAGTCTGGCAGGAGCGCAACGGCAGTCGATCAGGGTTCCGGTGCAACGCGTGGGAAGCCACGCCTGGCCCTCGACCGGCCCTGCCGCCCGAGGACGCGGCACGGTGCGTGGCGCTGCGGTCGCGGGACAGCCAGCTAATGGCGAGGAACAGCACTGGCGGCACCGCTCTTGCGGTGGGTGACCGGTACGCCTTCGCCGCGCTCGGCCAGGGAAGGTGCGCTCCGGGCCTGTGAGCGGTCCTGCTCGGGCGGTTGGCTACTGCACCGGCTCCCAGGGCTCAGGCGCTGTGTGCGAGACGACGTCACTCTTCGAGCTGGCGACGTAGGCGTCCTCGGGGTACCAGTCTGGGTGCATGGCCAGCGAGTCCTGCAGGAAGCGGGCGTCGCGGGCTGAGTGGTGGAATACCAGGTCGGTGACGCGGGGCCGCTGACGATCGAGTAGCTGAGGTGCTCCTGGCGCTGCAGGGAACCGTTGCGCACCAGCATCTCACGCAGCGCTGCGTGAACCCCCAGGTCGGTGCTGCCCAGGAGCGCCCCGTTGCGACATCCCGCAGTGTCACCTTTGTAACGCGTCGAAACGGCCCCGGATGAACTCGGCCATGCCGGGCACGACCAGGCGCAGCTGTTCGCCCTGCCCGAACAGGGTGCCCTTGCGTACCAGGCGCTCACGCAGGTAGCTGACGCTGCGTGGTGTCTGCCCGAGCAGGCGTGCGACATCTCCGCCCCGGGCGGTCCCGCTGTCGTCCGCGGTGGTGGCCACGGAGCGCAGGTAGTCGCGTTCCTTGGGGGATGCGTCGTCCCACCGGGCGGCGTACAGGCCGGAGGTGAGCTCGGCTTCGGCGGGGGCCAGTGCGGCGCGAGCGTGCGCGAGGGTGACCTGGGTGGCGCCGCGTCGTTCGCTGGCGCGCCACGCGTGCCGGCCGAACACCTGGATGGCGTACGGGTAGCCGCCGCTGGCCTGGGCCAGCAGCTCGGCGGCGGTCCTGCTCATGGGTCGGCCGGCTGCCGCGGTGGTGCCGGCCAGGGCGAGACGGGTGTCGGCGGGGGAGAGCAGGCCGAGGTCGAACCACTGCGCCCGCTCGAGGTAGGTGACGCTGCGCGCAGGCTGGCGCACTGTGGGCAGGCCGGCGGCGATGAGCAGGATGGGCCACTCCAGGGGTGTGCCCGCCTGCAGGGCGGAGGTGAGCGCGGCCAGGTCGGCCCGGCTGGCAGTCTGCAGCTCGTCGATGGTGATCAGGAGCCCGGTGTTGCGTTTGAGGGCCTGCTGGGCGCACGCGGCCAGGGCGCGCGCCAGCGGGTCCGGGGCGGGAACCGAGACCGGGGCGAACTCTAATCGGGGTGGCAGGCGCCGCCTGGCGGTGGGCTATGAAGCTGACGTTCTTGGTGGTGATGCGACGCCCCGACTTGGCTCAACATCGAGGGTGCCAGCAACGCGCAGGTCGTTGACCTGCGGAGTTGTTCCAGAGATCGAGAGAAGAAGTCCGCATTCTGCGGTGTGAGTTCCATGGTGACCTCGACCCAGCTCCAGTCCTTCCCGATCGCGGTCATGCTGACGGGACGTCTTCGATTCCGACCCACAGAAGGGTGTGTAGCGGTACGTTCATCCCGCCGGGTAGTGGCCTACACGACCTCTTCATCTGAAGTGGGGCAATGATGCCGTTCGGGCAACGAAACAGCCGCGGGGTGCGTCGTGGCGGTGCCGCCTTCCTTGTCTGGGTGGCCGGCTTCCTTGCGGCTGGGTGCTCGGGGGACGCGGTGGATTCGGTCCCGCGATCAGCCTCACCGGTGACGGTGTTGTCCTCGGCGCCAACGCCGAGCGAGACGCCTTCTGCCGAGGTGCAGCGCTTTGAGTACCTGTACACGGTGGTGGCGCTCGGGACCACGCACGGGGTGAAGACCATCAGCGACCGAAGCTTCAAGGCGGCGCAGGACGCGGTGGCCGCGTTGGGGGAGTCGTTGCGTGGCAACTATGAGCTGAGCGTTCGTGACGGTGGCGTGGTGACCCTGCCCCTGACCCGCAGGGAGGCTCGTACGTTCCGTCACTCCGTCGAGGCGCAAGGCGGGGAGTCGGAGTCCGCGGCGCGGGAGCTGTACATCAAGAAGCTCCGCGCGGCGCTGCGGAAGATCGGTCCGGAGAAAGTCGCCCGGTACGACGGGGTCGTGGCCACTGTCGTCCTCGACATGCCCGAGGCGGAACTATGGCTGGAGGGTGACAGTGCGACCGGAGGGATCTTCCTGGTGCCCATCCTGTTCGAGCCGGACGCCGCCACCGGGGCCGGTGTGATGACCGAGAACATCACCAACGTGGAGGTCGCGACCAGGCAGGAGTCCACCCGGGTCCTGGCCCACGAGATCGGTCACAGCCTCGGCCTGGGTCACGCTGGCATCGCCCAGTGCCACGATGAGTCGACCGCACCCTGGGACGGTCCCCTGCCCGTACGGATGACCGGCCGTGACTGCAGCTTCGAGGAGTACGGCGACCACACCAACGTCATGGGTCGAGCGGCGGTGCCCGGACCGGGCGAGGAGCCGGAGCTGCTGAACGCGCTGCAGATGCGTCAGGTCGGGGCGCTTCCCGATGCGGAGGTCGTCGACATCTCCCCGGACATGGCCATCTCAGGCGACACCGTCGAGTACACCCTGCACACCCTGTCCAGCGCCGAGGACGGGGTGAGGCTGATTGCCCTGCCGGTGATCCCCGGCGCGAAGACCCCGGTCTCGGACCAGGAATGGGATGAGACCGGCTCCCGGGCCTACCTCGTGGTCAGCCCGGAGCACGACGCGCCCACCGATCCCAACGTGCCCCGCCGCGTCACCAACAACTCGCTGAAGGTCATCTACGCGTTGACCACGACGCAGCCACTGGAGAACACCACGGTCGGCAGCCGAGCCGTTCCCCTGTCCACGATCGACGAGAACTTCAACGCACCCAGGGACATCGGTGCCCCGCCCGGGTACATCGGTCCGGTCTTCGTCGACCAAGGCGGAAACACTGTCTCCATCGTTAGCCACCAACCGACCAGCATCACCGTGCGCATCGGCCGCAGCGGCATCGCAACCCGCGGCTGAGTCACCCGAGTGGTCCCCCCTTGCGCCCGAGTGGCGGACCCCGCGGGCGCGCGTTTCGCGAGCCGTGCGGTACGCGAGGATGGGTGCCTTGCGTATGGGAGCACCGCCCGAAGAAGGAGAGGCCGGTGCCGTCCGCGAGAAGTACAAGATGCGCGCGATCCACCAACACACCTCGGTGGACGGGCCCATGATCGGCAGTGGCTGGCGAGCGAGACGCCTGTGGTGTCGCTCGACCGTGGCGAACGTGTCGCCTGACGTGCGCCAGATCGGCCGGGGTCAACGGGGAGTGCTTTAGAGTGCCACCGGGGCGGCTATGTGGGCCTCGAACACAAGGATGCGGCTGGAGTCCGCCAGAAGCACGGGAACCCCGGCGATCGCGCGGCATCTGCGCCACGCGGGGCTTGGTGTGAGGCGCTGGTTCAGCCCCATCTCGAAGATGCTCCCAGCGCGCTGCGACAATGGCCCGGGCCCAGAATGTTGTGAGCCCACCCATTGGGGCTCGGCCTTTGTCACAAACGCCGGTGCGCACCGCTGGAACTCCCCTAGCGTGAACCTCACGCGCTCCGTCCAGAGGGGCTCTTGACGAAGGACGGTGTCGGCGATGGACGCCGAGTTGCAGGCTCGAGTTGAGGAGATCCTGGCCGGCGCGAACCGCACCTCCAGCATGTTCGCGGGCGACGAGCGACTTGACACGATCTTGCAGGCGAACCTTAACTCCGTTGGACTGGACCTTGCCGGCCAACTGGACGTCGGCGAAGGAGTCCTTGCCACCGCGCCCGCCCTGGTCGCGTGGGCCGGGAAGTCCGACCCCGGCCTGGTGATCGTCACCGCCCGCCGGGTCCTCCTGGCGTGGACCAGTGGAATGCGGAGTCAGCAAGTGCACCTGCGGTCGGCCGCTGCCGGGGGCGAGGCGGAGGTCACGAAGCACCTGGAGAAGTTCGGCACGCTCCTGGGTTGGGGAACCCGCATCACAGTTTCGGGCGACCCGGCACTGTCGTTCGCCGTGCGAGACACCAAGGCCGGCTACGTCGGGAACTTTGTGCATGACTGCATCCTTGGCGGGTTCAAGCTCGACACCGACCACCCGGGCACTCAGGCCCCCACATCCAGCCCACAACGCTCAGCCACTGTGCCCGCTGAGCCAGAAGCCGCAACCGACACCGCGTACAACAGCGATGGCATCTGCCGCACCTGCGGAAAGGCCGTACCGGCCGGAAACAGAGCCTTGCATCTGCGGTACTGCTCGACGGTGGGTTTCTGTGGTGGCTGCGGAGAGCCGCTGAGCGGGAGCTTCTGTGGGGCGTGTGGTCGTCCCGCGGACCCCGACACGGCGAGGCATGACCAGCCGGCCCCGGAAGTCGAGCAGCCAGCGTTGGAGACGGTGGTAGTGCGCGAGCAGCCCACCGTCGCACTCCCGGTTCCCCAGCCCGCCCCGACACCGACAGCCCCGCCCCGGACCCCGGCATTGTCGCCCGCGCAGGCGGCGTGGCCGCTCCCGGGGGCGCCGTCTCCGCCTGGTCCTCCCGCGGTGGCGACTCGGCCGCCTCGACGGGGGTCCGCCGCGCCGACTGCCGCGCTCGTGGGGGCGCTCCTGGTGGTTGGCCTCGGCGCGGGGGCCGTCGGATGGCAGCAAGGCTGGTTGCCGGGAATGGCGGACCCAACCGCCGTTGCCACGGCAACGGTGACCGCCAGCGCGACGGTGTTGACGCAGCAGCCAACCGAGGAGTTGCCGAGCGCCGAGCCGACCCCGACGGAGCAGACGCCCGAGGAACTTCGGGCCGAGGCGCTGTCGACGCTCGAGCAGATCGTGGAGGATGACCGCGGCATGTCACCGGTGCGGGGACAGTGGGTGGCGCAGCTGGCCAGTAAGTCCGAGGGCATCATCGACACGACCCAACAGCCCGACCCGTTCACGCTGCCCGACATCCTGGCGGAGGTCCGGTCACACCAGGCTAACTCGGAGTACGGGTCTAGGGTCCTGGTCGTCCACCAAGGGGACTGGGGCCAGACCGAAGCCGGGCCGGACCCCATGTGGGTGACCTTCGCGGACATCAACATGTCGTCTCAGGAGGAAGTGGTGTCGTGGTGCGAGGACCACTTCAGCCAGCGAGGGAAGGCCCTCCTCAACGTGTGCTACCCCCGACAGATGAAGCTCAAGTGACCCCGCCCGCCCAGACTCCGCTTCGACGAAGGGCTCTTTGAATGACCACGCGCCCGTGCCGCAGTTGTGGTGCCCCCGTGCCGGACGAGAACAAGTTCCGTACCGAGTGCGGCACGCCGACCGCGTTCCGCCCACCGGTGGCCGAACCCGCCCCGGTTGCACCGCACGCGCCGCGCCCCGCCGCGGCCCCGGCCAGTCCGGTGAGGACCCCTGCGCAGTCATGGTCGTCCTCGCGCCAGTACGGGCCGACCTCGGAGCGGCAGCGGGTGAGCGGGATCGGTGTGGTGCCGTCCGTCGAGGAGGGGGGACTGGCCGGGATTCAGCTGGCCATGGTGAGGTCGTGAAGCGGATCTACGAGCACGGTCCCGACCAACTTCATCGTGGACTGGGGCGCGGACAAGAACGCATACGCGTTCTTCATGTACATGTTCGCCGAATGCTCACTGGGGATCAGCTCAAGCAGTTACCACTTTGGACCCGGAGACTTGTTGGACTTCCTGTCGTGCACCGGGCAGCGTGCCGCGGATGCGGTCGCAGCCCCGGCAACGGTGATGAAGTTTGCGCAGCGATACGGCGCCAGCCCGACCGATGTGGACTCGCTGGTTGCAGCCATGAAGAAGGCGAAGGGTCAGTGGACGCTGTTCACGCTGATCGCGCCAACGATGCAGGCGGGGTGGGGCAACGTGCTGGACCAGACGGCAAAGGTACTGACCAAGGGCAGCAGCGATACGTTCTCGGTATCGCTAGAGGCGTTGCCTGCCGCCCCGGTCGCTCCGGCAACTCCAACGCCGAGCCACACCCCACAGGAACAGCCCGCACCGGCGCCGGTAGGCAACGGCGTGTCATGTCGAGAGTTCCTTTTGGCGTCCGACGAGGACGCACAGGCGATGTGGTCTCAGGCGGCGGATGCGGTCAACCGTCCACAGGTCGCGGCGTGGGGTGGCCGGGTGAACGGAATCAGCGTGTGCCAAGACGACCCAGACCGGTCACTCGTCAGTGTGGCCGAGGTGGTCTCCCCGTACTGAAGCTGCCGCGATCGGGCCCACCTGGCCCTCATTTCCAGGTAGGTCCGATGCGGTCGGCGACCGCCAGATTCGAGTGAGTGGGACGAGCCGGGAGGCGTTCGTGAAAGCGGCTGGGACTGCTGAAGGTTCGGTTGACACCAGTTCTGTGGGGCCGGGAGGCCCCGCTGGAAGGATGTCGACATGCCTGCACCCCACCCCAAGGAGTTCCGTGACGACGTGGTCGCGGTCGCCCGCAAGGGCGAGACTCCGCTCGCGCAACTGGCCAAGGACTTCGGGATCTCGGAGTCGTGTTTGAGGAACTGGCTCAAGGCCGCGGACGTCGAGGACGGGATCCGTCCCGGCGTGAGCAAGGCCGACTTCGAGGAGCTGAAGGAGCTCAAGCGCCGCAACCGGGCGCTGGAGCAGGAGAACGAGGTGCTGCGCCGCGCGGCGGCCTACCTGTCCCAGGCGAACCTGAAGCTGGGTCAGTCCCCAAAATGACGTACCCGCTGGTCCTGGACCTTGCCGTCGACGGGGTCCCCGTCGCGGTGACCTGCGGGCTGCTGGGGTTCTCCCGGCAGGCGTACTACGCGTGGAAGGCCGACCCAATCTGTGAGCGGGACCTGGTCGACGCCTACGCGACCAACGCCGCGCTCGAAGTTCACCGCGACGACCCCGGATTCGGGTACCGGTTCATCGCCGACGAGCTCGCCGACGCCGGCCACGACGTCTCCGAGCGGCGGGTATGGCGGCTGTGCTCCCAGGCCCGGATCGTCTCGGTGCACTCCCGCAAACGGGGCCGGGCCAGGAAGCCCGGGCCGCCGGTGCACGACGACCTCGTCGAACGGGACTTCACCGCGACCGGCCCGAACCAGCTGTGGCTGACCGACATCACCGAACACCCCACCGCGCAGGGGAAGCTGTACCTGTGCGCGGTCAAGGACGTCTGGTCCCGCCGGATCGTGGGCTACTCGATCGACTCACGGATGACCAGCCACCTCGCGGTCGACGCCCTCGAGATGGCCATCGCCCGCCGCGGCCGCGACCAGGTGCCCGGGTGCGTGGTCCACGCAGACAGGGGCTCCCAGTTCCGCCCCCGACCCTACGTCGCCGCCCTCCACCGGCACGGGCTGCGCGGGTCGATGGGCCGGGTCGCCTCCTCCGCGGACAACGCCGCCATGGAAACCTTCTTCGCCCTGCTCCAGAAGAACGTCCTCAACGCCCGCCGCTGGGACACCCGCGACCAGCTCCGCCTCGCGATCGTCACCTGGACCGAACGCACCTACCACCGCCGCCGCCGGCAACGGGCCCTGGGCAAGCTCACCCCGATCGAGTTTGAGACCATCAACCAAGCCGCTCACGCGGCCTGAAACACCACACCGGAAGTGACAACCAGACCTTCAGCAGTCCCGCTCACTCACGTTGGCGGGGTCGGTCTCGGTGGTCTGGGCCAGGGTTCGCGTGCGCGGGAAGGTGGCTGGTGTGGCGGCCGGCTTCGCTGGCGTCGTCGGACTGGGTCCTGTTTGGACGTGCGGACAACCCGGCGCGGTGAGCTGGGTGGGACGGGGACAGCCGGGGGCGGATCGCACCTACAGGCGCCAGCTGAGGGAGTCCAGGCTGCCGGCGCGGATCTCGAGCTCGTAGGGGCGGGCGTCGTCGTCGGCCAGGACGGCGGTGAAGCCGGCCGCGTGCAGGATCTTCAGGGCGGCGGTGGTCATCGCGTGCGCGGCCTCGCCGTGAAAGCGGATGGCGGGGTGGGTGAAGTCGCGGGCCAGGACGGCGTCGCGCGCCTGGGCGGTGATCGTCCCGCCCGGGTTCCACATCAGGAACACCCCGCCGCCGGCGTCACCGCCGAGGTCGACCTCGATGACGTAGCCGCGTTCGCGGTCGCAGTCGTCCGGGGAGAGCTGGACCGGGCACCCGGCGGCCTGGAGCACTTGCAGCGCGCCCGCGGCCAGGGCGTCGCGCTCGGCGATCTCGTCCGCGGACGCCCGCGACCACCCGTTCACTCGTCCGCCACGGTCGACGGTGTCATCGCGGGAAGCCTGGGTGTTGGCCATGCTCTGACCCTAGTGCTCCACCGGAGGCCCGGCCACGCGTTGTGCTGGGCGTGACCGGGTGACGCGGTCACAGCGTCACGGCGGCGGCGTCGCGGTGGTGTGGTCGCGGTGGTGTGGTCGAGGACGGCCTGCGGGTGGGGCGGCTCAGCCCGGTGCGGGGTGTCGGTCAGCCGAAGCTGTACTCGAGCTCGCTGATCTTGGCGTCGGGGTCGCCCTGGCAGTACTCCACCATGGCCGGTAGGTCTTGGTCGGCGCGCAGCTCGCCCATCTCGCCGTCCCCGAAGTTGTTGTCCTTCTCCCAGGCGAGGACGATGTCACGCTGCGCAGACGCGGACAGGGTGAGGAACTCCTCGCACTTGGTGTCCAGGGGGCCGTTCGAGCAGCCGGTCAGGGCGGTGACGCTCAGGGCGGCGGCGGCGGCGGCGGCGGTGGCGAGGCGGGCTCGGCTGTTCATGCGGGTGGTTCCTCCTGGTGTGGGGTGGTGCGGTGGCTGGGATGTGGGCTTGGCGCAGGCTGGTGGGAGGTTTTGTGGTGAGGGTCAGCCGTCGGGGTCGAGCAGGTCTCGTGGGGCGATCCCAAGCTCGTGCTCCAGGTCGGCCAGGGAGTGGGTGCGCAGGTAGTCCGCGAAGCGTCGGGTGACGGCGTACATGTGGTCCTCCACGGTGCGCTGGTCGATGCCCAGGCGGCGTGCGATCGACTTGAACGGTTCGCCGCGGGCCCGGGCGCGCAGCACCTCGAGCTGGCGGGGGGAGAGCTGGCCCAGGTGCCCCAGTGAGGAGTACTTCTCGACCAGGCCGGCCAGGGAGGTGGGGATGACGGTGCCGCCGCCGGCGACGACGGTGACCGCTTCACGCAGCGCGGGCATCGAGGACGTCTTGAAGACCACGCCGTTGGCGCCGGCGGCCAGGCACACGGCGAGCACACCGCGGCGTTGCTCGTTGGTATAGATCAGGGTGCGGTAGCCGGCGTTGGTGACGGCCTGCACCCCGCGCAGCCCGTGCCGGGTGGCGTTGGCCTCCTCGTCGGGGGCGAGCAGGTGCAGGTCGAGCAGGATCAGGTCGGCCGCCGGGCGGCGCTGCAGCAGGTGCTCGACGCGGGCGAAGGTGGCGACCATGTCGACGTCTGGGAGCAGGTGCGGCAGCCCTTCACGGATCGGGGTGTCGTCGTCGACACACACGACTCTGGTGCGCTGCATGGTGGCCATCGTCGGGGTGCTCACCGGTCCTCACCAGACCGGGAAAGTCCGGGGTCGAACCGGTCGCGGGCGTGCTCGGTTTGTGCTGGCTCGGTTTGCGCTGGCTGGCCCGGGGATGGCAGGCCGTGGGAGAGGGTGACCGTGGTGCCCTCACCGGGGGCGCTGTGCACGGCGACGTCGATGCCGTGCGCGGCGCAGGCGCCGCGCACTTGGCGGGACAGGCCGAACCCGGTTGCGGTGGTGGCGGGTTCGTAGCCGATCCCGTCGTCGCGCACGGTGACCTCGAACCAGGTGCCGGCGCCGACGGCGTGCACGGTGCAGCTGGTCGCGGCGGCGTGGGTGCGCACGTTGTGCAGCAGGGTGGTGACGGCGCCGTCGACGACGTCGACCAGGGCGGGCGGCAGCTGGTAGGTGGTGGCCAGGTCGGCGTTGACGGTCAGCGGCAGGTCCGGGAACAGGCCTGCGGCGTGCTGGGCGACCTCAGCCAGGGTGGTCCGCGAGGGGCGGGTGGTGGCGGCGGTCGAGGACAGGAACGCGTTGACCCGGTTGGCGCCGTCGATGGCCTGGCGACGCAGCGACGCCTCGAGGGTGGGGTCGTCGGCGGTGTTGCCGTTGCCGATGAAGTACAGCAGGGCGGCGTGGTCGTGCAGCAGGCGGCGGTGGCGTTCCATCTCGGCCTCGGCCCCGACCCGGGCGCCCAGGTGGGCGGCCCGCTCCCGCTCGGTGTCGGCGTCGTGGCCCAGGCGGCGCAGGTAACCGGCCAGGGCGCCGCCGATGAGGGTGAACGCGATGTAGGCGACCGCGTTGGTGAGCACGGTCCACTTCTGGCCGGGGCCGTCGACCTGGGGCAGGGTCGTGGCCAGGTAGGTGACGGCCAGCAGGGCGGTGCCGGCGGCGGCCAGGCGGGGGCGCAGCGCGGCGCCGAGCAGGAGCGCGGTGGACAGGGTCACCGGATGCGGCCACGCGTGCCAGGTGTTGATGTGGGTGCTCGCGGTGGTGATCAGCGGCGCGGCGAGCAGGCAGATCATGGCCACGACGATGTCCGCGGCGACCAGTCGCGGGTCGGTGATCCGGCGCATCCGCAGCGCGATGGTGACCAGGGCGAGAGACCAGATGGTGAACAGCAGCACCAGGGTGGCGTTCAGGGCGGGGCGGGGACCGACCAGCAGCAGCGCGGACTGGGCCAGCCACAGCTGGGTGAGGTTGATCGCGCGCAGCCCGGTGAAGGCGCGTACCAGGGCGAGCTCGACGCCGGCGCTGGTGGTGTCCAGGCGCCCGGAGAGCAGCGTGGTGAGGCGCTCTCGTGCCGCTGGCACCGCACACCCCCTGCTCTGCGCCGGCAGGGCGGCGCACTTGGCAGTCTGGCCCTGTTCGCGGTGATCGTGCAGTGACGTGGCCGACATCGGGCACCCGGGGAACCCACGGGTGTTGGCAGGTCACGGCCCCGTGGGACGGTGTGCGGGCCGTGGGGCGCCAACGGGGCGCACCGGTGGGAAGCAGGAGGGTTCATGACTAGTCAGGTCGAACGGGTCAAGCTGGCCGAGTTCACGGTGACTACGCACGCCAACGAGGAGCGGATCCGCGACGTCGCGCTGGCGGGCACCCAGGTCGCCAAGCGCTCGATGCAGTCCTCGATGAAGGAGAAGGGGTCCGGCCCGGGGACGGTCATCTACTCGATCGTGGGGCCTGGCGGGTTCGTCGAGCAGGCGCAGGTGGCGCTGAAGTGGGAGCAGGTGGGTGACGGCACGACCAGGGTGAAACTGGTGACGGGGTCGTTCATGACCAGCCGACAGACGTTCATGTTCATCCCGCTGAGCCCGAAGATGGTTCCGGGGCTGGCCTCGCTGGAGCGGTTCTCCAAGTACGTGAAGTCCGAGCTCGAGGGCAAGGTGACGGCATGACCAGTCAGCAGTGGGCCATGGGGAAGTGGGGTGCGCTCGCGGTGGTCGTCGCACTGATGTTCTACCTGGGCGTGGTCGGGGCGACGATGGGCACGTTCATCGTGCTCGCGCTGGTCATGCTGGCCGGGGTGGGTGCGTGGAAGTACGCCGACAAGCGGGAGAGCGAGGCCAAGGCGCAGGAGCTGCGTGGCCGCTGAGATGGTGGCGCTGACAGCCGTGCTGGTGACGTCGCGCCGGGTGACCGCGCGAGCCTCGCGGCGGCCGGCCCGGGGCTGATGCTGCCGAACGCCCGCGCTGGCGCCCAGCACTGCCCTAGCGTCGCAGGCGCAAGGGCAGCCTGGAGGTGGGAGCGTTGATGCGTCGCGTGGTGGGTGCGGTGGCTGCGCTGAGCGTGCTGCTGGTCGGGTCGTGCTCGGGCAGCCAGGAGCAGGCACCCGCGACGCCGGCGCCGAGCCCGGCCGGGGAACCGATCACTGTGCCGGTGCGAGCGGACACCCCGATCAGGGTGGACGTGCCCGGCGTGGGAACCCTGTCCGGGGAACCCGGTTCGGTGTCGGGGCCCGGCAAGCTGGTGGTGCAGCCGATGCGCGGCCAGCCGGCACTGCCCGCGGGGGTTCGGGTCACCGGGCCCGGGGTGGACGTCTCGTTCGATGGCACCACGCTGGCCAAGCCGCTCACGCTGACGTTCGGAACCAGCGAAGGCAAGGGGGAGGTCCCGGTCGTGCTGCACCAGGGCAGCGACGGGCAGTGGGAGGTGCGCAATGCGGCCGCTGTCGACGGGCGGGTGCAGGTGAGCACCGCGGACTTCTCGGTGAACCTGCCCGCCTCGGTCGACCCGCCGGCGTGGGTGGACGGGCTGTGGCAGAAGGTGAAGTCGGGGGCGGCCGGGCGCACCGCCCTGCTGGACTGCTCCGGGGAACCGCCCTGGATGGGCTGGGTGAACCCCTCCGACCAGGTCCACGCCTGCGCCACCACGAACTACTCCCCCTCGGACGCGACCGAGCGCGCCGAGCTGCAGCTGAAGTCCAACCGTGGGGTGACCCTGGAGGTGCGCTACCCCAAGGGGGCCCAGTACGTGTGGGTTCAGGACCAGCCGACCTGGCTGCGCAAGCTGATGGCAGCCACGTACGGGTACTCGGGCAAGAACGTGGTGCTGCTGCCGGCCGGGGACACGATGAGCGCCGGGTGGGCGCAACCGGGCAAGGACACCGAGCTGGGCTTCGCCGTCTCCGGCCGGACCGGGAGGGCGGCGGTGCACACGCTCGTGCAGGGGGTGGTCGACTACGTGACCGGGTGGGCCACCGACCTGGACGCACGCGTGTTCGCCGCCTACATGTTCGCCGAGTGCGGGGCGGGGATCTCCAGCAGCCAGTTCCACGTGGACGCGGGCAACCTGACCGACCTGGTGGTCTGCGTGGGCAAACGTGCCCAGTACGCGCTCGAGCACCCGCAGGCCGTGCTGAAGTTCGCCCAGAAGCACGGGATGAGCGCGCAGCAGGCGAGCTCGCTGCAGAGCTCGATCGGCAAGGCGGCCAGGGCGTTCAAGATCGTGCTGGTCATCGCACCGGCGCTGCAGGCGTCGTGGGGCAACGGCCTGGACGGGGTGCAGAACCTGATGACCAAGGGCAGCAGTGACACGGTCACCGTGACGCTGGAGGGTTCGAGCGCCCCGCCCCCACCGCCGCGCACGACCGCACCACCGGCGGCGACATCTGCGCCGGCCCAGACCGCTGCACCACCGGGTGGTGACGGCGTGACCTGCCGGCAGTTCCTGCTCGCCTCCGACGCGGACGGGCAGGCGATGTGGGCGGCGGCAGCGGACGCTGCCGGGCGCCCGCAGGTCGCGGCCTGGACTGGTCGGCTGAACGGGGTCAGCGTCTGCCAGGACGACCCTTCTCGCTCTTTGGTCAGCGTGGCGGCGGTCGTCTCCCCGTACTGACCCACGGGGCGCTCTGGCCTGGCCCGGCCGGCCGGGCGGCTCAGCGCGGCGGCGTCTGCTTGGTGTTCGCGCCGGCGCGGACGGGGTCCACGCGTTGAACCGGCGGCGCGACGCCGGCGGTCCTGCGAATAGGAAGCGGTGGAGAGTTTGCGGGGGGCGCGTTGTTTAACCGTGCAGGCGGGCCCCCTATGCGATTGCCGTGTGAAAGATCGCAAGGTGAAGGAGTCGGACTGCCGGCCTTGGAGCGAGCGCCGCGTCCGAACGGTCGCATAGGGGGGTGGTTGCCCTGTGTGTGGACGACCGGACGAGGCAGACGTTGCGATGCTTCGCCGGCGCGCTCGCGCTGGCGGGGCGGCGCTGCTGGCCTCGCGCGTCCGAGCGGCCACCCCAGCGAGCTAATCGCTCAGCTTCTTCAGCACAGCCTGAGCGACGGGCGCACCAGAGCCGTCAGCGACCGGAAAGGACAGCTCCTGCGTGTCACCGTTCCACGTCGCGAGCGCCGAAGCGAACTCCGCCACGCCCACCGCTGGTTCCTTCTCGTCAACCAGGTTGCGCTCGCGGTAACTGACCAGGGCGGTGGCTGCCAGCGCCTTGGGGATGTCCGCCAACTCAGTGAAGTAGTTGTCGTCGAGCGCGTTGTCGAAGCCGTGCACCTTCAGCGTGCCGTCCCTAAACGACCACTTACCGGCGGTGTTGGCCCGCCCGGACGTCTTGCCCCGGTACTCGATCGCCCAGGTGCCGTCCTTGGTGACGGTGATCGTCATCGGCGCGTAGGTCGTGTTCTCATCCGTGACCACGGGGGCGTCCATCGTCCACTTGCCGACCAGGAAGGCCGAGATCGCCTGCCCGAGCACCGACTTGGCGGCCACCGCCTGCTCGCCGGAACCACCCGATTCATCCGAGCCGCCGGAGCATGCGGCTGCCAGGGCGGCCGTGGCACCGATGAGGCCGAACTTCATCGCATCGCGTCGACCCAAGAACGAAACCGTCATCCGCACATCAGCCAGTGACCCCATGGCGGCGAGACTAGGGCAAGCGCCGGACCTGATCTGCGCTTTCGCCTAGTCCGCTCCGGAGAGTCCAGTCACGGCAGTCGTTGGCCGGCTGCTGGTGGACGGCACCCGGGTGGCGCATGGCGCGCCCACTCCGGGGACGGCAGTCCGACTCCTCACCATGCGATCTATCACACCGCGATCGCGTAGGGGGCGGGCCTGACCCTCATCACACAGGTTTCGATCCCGGCACGGACTGGCACCGCGACCCCGAGGATTGGCCGGTCGCCGTCCCTGCAGAGTGCGGCAGTGAGGCCGCCACGCGGCCGTGGCGGCCTCTGACCCCGGGGTTCCCACGCCCCCGGTGATCGCCCGCCCCGCCTGGTGCCATCCTGAATCCCGCAGCGCGCAGCGGGTGACTTCCCACACGGGTTATCCTTCCAGCGGGCTGCCGGTGGGCACGATGAGGTGCCCGCGGTTTGCGGATCGGATCTCGGGGGGCTGTCGCTTCCCAATGACGTAGGAGGAAGTACATGGCTCTGTCGCTCACCAAGGGTGGCAACGTCTCCCTGACCAAGCTCGCGCCGGCGCTGACCGCGGTGTCCGTCGGGTTGGGCTGGGATGTGCGCACCACCACCGGCGCGGACTTCGACCTGGACGCATCCGCGCTGATGTGCGGCGCCAACGGCAAGGTCCCCTCCGACGGGCACTTCGTCTTCTTCAACCAGATGAAGTCCCCCGACGGTTCGGTTGAGCACACCGGTGACAACATCACCGGTGAGGGCGAGGGCGACGACGAGTCGATCAACGTCAACCTGTCCACGGTGCCCGCCGACATCGAGAAGATCGTCTTCCCGGTCTCCATCTACGACGGCCCCAACCGCGGCCAGTCCTTCGGCCAGGTCACCAACGCGTTCATCCGCGTCGTGGACCGGGCCACCAACATCGAGCTCGCCCGCTACGACCTGACCGAGGACGCCTCCACCGAGACGGCCATGATCTTCGGTGAGCTGTACCGCAACGCCGGCGAGTGGAAGTTCCGGGCCATCGGCCAAGGCTACGCGGACGGCCTGGGCGGCATCGCCCGCGACTACGGCGTCAACGTCTGAGCGGCCCCGCTCACCAACCCCCCTTCAATGACAAGTAGGCACTCGTGGTTCTTCGTACCTTCGGCTGGTCCTTCGCGATAACCGCGATCGCCCTCATCGGGGCATTCATCCTCGGCGGCCCGCAGGCGTTCCTGCTCGTGGCCATCTTGTGCGTGCTGGAGATCTCGCTGTCGTTCGACAACGCGGTCGTCAACGCCAAGATCCTCGTGCGGATGAACGAGTTCTGGCAGAAGATGTTCCTGACCATCGGCATCCTCATCGCCGTGTTCGGCATGCGGCTGCTGTTCCCGCTGGTCATCGTGAGCGTCACCGCCGGTCTGGGCCCGGTGGAGGCGGTGCAGCTGGCCGCCGAGGGCGGTGACGTCGACACCCCCGGGACGTACGCCTACCTGCTCAACGAGGCGCACCCGACCATCGCCGCGTTCGGTGGCATGTTCCTGCTGATGCTGTTCCTGGACTGGATCTTCGAGGACAAGGAGCACGCCTGGCTGTCCTGGCTGGAGCGCCCGCTGGCCAAGCTGGGCAAGCTCGACGTCCTCGCCGTCGTGATGGCGCTGATCGCGCTGGTGCTCACGGCGGAGCTGCTGGCCGAGGACCCGGCCGACGTGATGGTCTCCGGGGTGCTGGGCATCATCACCTACTTGGTCGTCAACGGGTTGGGGCAGCTGTTCGAGTCGCAGGGGCTGGAGGAGGCCGAGGCGGACGCCACCCAGGTTGGTGTGGTGCCCGGGCAGGGTGGCGCCAGCGCCCTGGTCAAGGCCTCGGGCAAGGCGGCGTTCTTCCTGTTCCTGTACCTGGAGGTGCTCGACGCATCGTTCAGCTTCGACGGGGTCATCGGCGCGTTCGCGATCACCCAGGACATCTTCATCATCGCCACCGGTCTGGGCGTGGGCGCCATGTACATCCGGTCCACGACCGTGTACCTGGTGCGCAAGGGCACCCTGCAGGAGTTCGTCTACCTCGAGCATGGGGCGCACTGGGCCATCGGTGCCCTGGCCGTCATCTTGCTGGTCACCATCCAGTACCACGTGCCCGAGCTGGTCACCGGCCTGATCGGGGTGGCGTTCATCGGGGCCGCGTTCGCCTCCTCCATCCGGCTGCGCAAGGTGCTCGCCGCGCACAAGGACGACGACGAGGTGGAGGAGCCGGACACGGTCGGCGCGGCCACCTGAGCGCGCGGGCCCAGGAAGTAGGGGCGGGGCCGGCACACCAGGTGGCGACGCCGGCCCCGCGCCGCTCGCGGTCCGACGGGACCTATCGGGCGCGGCGGCAGCAGGGCTTTCAGTAGGGCAGCAGGCACCAGCAGGTCCCGCGAACGGGTCGTGTGGCTTTCCGCCGTCGGCGGGAGCGGTCCGAGGGCGCGGGTAGGAGACGAAGGAGTCACCGCAATGGGCATCGACTACACAAAACGTCCTGGCCAGGGCCAACCGGCCGCCACCCCACCCCCGGCCACGACAGCGCCCGCTGCGGGCCCGGTCAGCCTGACCAAGGGTTCGCCGACGGTGTCGCTGAGCAAGTCCACCGGCGCGTCCGGGATGATGCGGGTGAACCTGAACTGGGACGCCCGCCCGCCCGGGCAGTCATCCGGCGGGTTCTTCCGCGGGGTGCAGCCGGCCATCGACTTGGACCTGGGCTGTCTGTACGAGCTGACCGATGGCACCAAGGGGTGCGTGCAGGCGCTGGGCAACAGCTTCCGTGACAAGGCGCCCGGCAACCCGATCATCCGCCTGGACGGTGATGACCGCTCCGGCACGAACACCGCCGGTGAGAACCTGTTCATCGACCTGAACCGGCTGGCTGAGATCAAGCGGGTAGCCGTGTTCGCCCTCATCTACGAGGGGGTGCCGAACTGGGCCGCGGCAAACGGGGTGGTCACGCTGTTCCCGGTGGGGGCGCCGACGATCACGGTGCGTCTGGACGAGCCCGGCTCGACCCGAATGTGCGCCATCGCGATGCTGGAGAACCACGGTGGGCAGCTGGTCATCCACCGGATGGTGCACCACTTCGCCGGGCACAAGCCGATGGACGAGCACTACGGGTGGGGCATGCAGTGGCAGGCGGGCCGCAAGTAGCCCCCTGAACGGGGGCCGGGGCTCGAGTGCTCTGCCGGGCCAGGACCGGCCGGGGGTGGCGTCAGTAGGTGGATTCGAACGCGAACGCGACCGCGGCCACGTCGCCGGTGGCGCCGAGGCCGTGGCCGGCCGGGTCGGTCAGGGAGACCAGCACCTGGCAGGACACCTCGTCGACCTTCCCCAGCTCGACAACGGCCGAGCCGGGCAGGTCCCGTGCCAGCGTGGCCGCCTCGAACTCGGTGACAGGCCCATCGGTATCCTCCTTGCGTGGTCGGGGTGCCGCTCACCTCGGCATGGTGTGAGGGTGCGGCACTGGCGGGCGAGGCTCACGCGGTGGGCGAACAATGCGCATGTGGGGGTGGCCCTGATCGGCCAAGACGGGGGCGTGGTTGCATGGCGAACGGTGACCTCGCCTGCGCCCGCTGTGGTAGGCAAGGGTGGACAACTGTGTGGGAGGGAACATCTCGTGAGTGAGCAGGAGCAGGGCGCGGCCAACGACGCCCCACCTCAGCCGCGTACCGGCTCGTGGCCGCCGCCGGCCAGCGCCGACCCGTCGCACCCCGCCGGGCCGCCCGTGGAGGAGGTCGGCGAGGCGACCGCGGACCCGGTGCCCACGGTCGCCGATCCGGTGCCCGCTGCCGGCCTCGGCCCCCAGCCGGTCCAGGAGGATGGCATCACCCAGGATGAGGGTGGCACCACCCCGGGCGGCGCCGGCGACGGCACGAGTACGGGGCCCCAGCCGAGGGTTTCTGAGCAGGCGGGCCCCGACCCCTCGCCTGCCGCCGCGGAGACCGAGGCCGCCCCCGCACCGGGCCGGGCCCTTCCCGCACTGGACGGACCGGTGGCCACCCTCGACGACCCGGACCCGGACGCGGACCCGGAGGGCCCGCACGCCGACGCGCCCCAGGGCGAGCTGTCCGCGGACGCCAAGGCGGCGCTCGAGGTCGTCACCGGGCTCGCCGACATGGTCAAGGCGCAGGCAGAGCGCGACCACGAGCAGCTGGCCGCACTGGCCGCGGCCCAGGAGCAGCTGGTCGCCCAGGCCAAGGCCACCCAGGACCAGCTGGCCACACTGGCCACCGGCATCGCCGAAGGCAACCGGCTGCGCTCACGCGACCAGGCCCACGTGGAACAGCTGCACACCGACAACACCTCGTTGCGCCGCGGCGAGCTCACCTCCGCCATGGCACCACTGCTCAGCGGCCTGGTTCGGCTCTCGGACCAGATGGCGTCGATGGCCGCCGGGGACAAGCACTCCATCGCCGGGATGCTTCGCGTGCAGCTGCTGCAGACCATGGACGTCGCCGCCGGCGTCACCGAGTTCGCCCCCGCGGACGGGGAGGCCTTCGACACCAAGCGGATGACTGGGGCCGGCCGCGAGGACACCACCGACCCTGATCAGGACGGCACCGTCTGCCGTACGGTTCGCAGCGGGTTCGCCCGAGGCGACGGCTCCATCGTCCGTGTCGCTGAAGTAGTCGTGCGCCGACTGGCACCCACCCCACGCCCGGCCGGTGCCGGGTCCGAGCAGTGAGGAACCACACCCAATGAGCAACAAGGTCTTCGGGATCGACCTGGGCACCACGTACTCGTGCATCGCCTCGGTCGACCAGTTCGGGCGCCCCGCCGTGCACGTCAACGCCGACAGCCAGCCGACCACCCCCTCGGTGGTCCTGTTCGACTCCGCCACCGACGTCGTTGTCGGGGTGCAGGCCAAGCGCAATGCGCGGGTCCGCCCCGACGACGTGGTCTCCCTGGTCAAGCGACACATGGACGACGCCGAGTGGCGGTTCCGGGCCAACGAGCAGGACTACTCGGCGGCGGCCATCTCCTCGCAGATCCTGAAGTCGCTGGCGCTGGACGCGGAGCGGGCCACCGGGGAGAAGGTCACCGACGTGGTCATCACCGTACCCGCGTACACCGGCAACGAGTTCCGTGAGGCCACCCGCCTGGCCGGGGAGCTGGCCGGGCTGACCGTGGTCGACATCATCAACGAGCCCACCGCTGCCGCTTTCGCGTACGGGTTCGCCCAGGAGGGTTCCGGCGCGCAGACCGTGATGGTGTACGACCTGGGGGGTGGCACGTTCGACGTCACCGTCATCAAGCTCGCCGAGCGCAAGATCCAGGTGGTTGCCACCGACGGCGACCACGAGCTCGGCGGCGCCGACTGGGACGAGCGTCTGGCCACCCACCTGTCGGAGAAGTTCGTCGAGGCCAACCCGGACGCCGGGGACCCGCTGGACGACTCCTACGGTGCGCAGGACCTGATCACGATGGCCGAGGACGCCAAGCAGTCGCTGTCCACCCGTGAGTCCTACGACGCGATGATCACCTTCGGTGGTGGCCGCTCCGTGGTTACCGTGACCCGCGCCGAGTACGAGGAGCTGACCTCCTCGCTGCTGGAGCGGACCATGGAGCTGACCGCGCGGGTCCTGGAGAGCGCGAAGACGGCCGGTGTGGACACCGTGGACACGGTGCTGCTGGTCGGTGGGATGGCCAAGTCGCCCGCGGTGGCTCGCGCCCTGCAGGAGCGGTTCGGCTTCGAGGGGCAGCTGTCCGACCCGGACATGGCCGTGGCGAAGGGCGCGGCCATCTACGGGCAAAAGAAGGAGCTCGAGGCGGTCGTTACCGACTCCCTGCGCGACTCGGGCAAGCTGGCCGAGGGGCAGACCCTGGCCGACGCCTCCGCCGAGGACGTCAACGCGGCCGTGGCCGGTGCCGCCGCCGAGTATGGGCTGACCACCGCCGCCGTCGGCGACATCGTGAACACCGAGGTCACCAACGTCACCTCGCGCGGGTTCGGGGTGCGCGTGCAGCGTGAGGACAGTGAGGAGCTGTACATCGAGTTCCTCGCCCACGCGCAGGACCCGCTGCCGATCAGCGTGGAGCAGTCGTTCGGGACCGTCACCGACAACCAGGGCGGGGTCAACATCTCGGTGTACGAGCAGAACACGCCCGCGGAGTCCGAGAACGTCGGCGACAACACGGTCATCGTCGAGGGGCAGCTGGGCCCGATCCCGCCGGGGTTCCCGCGCGGCACCGAGGTGCGGGTCACCTTCGAGATGGGCACCGACCAGGTCGTCACCGTCACCGCGCGGCACCCGGGAGTTGCCACCAACCTGGTGCTGACCAAGGAGGTCGGGGCTGGCTCGGCGGCGATGCGTGACGAGGAGCAGTCCAAGGTCGACCTGCTCAAGCAGAAGGTCTGAGCAGCAAAGCCGCCACGGGCAGGAGGCTGAGCCTTCCCAGCTCGGTAAGGGCCCCGCGACTGCCGGCTGCTCGGCTGCCGCGGGGCCGCCCTCAGCCCTAGACCGCCAAGGAGGTCAGCAGTGAAGGCGTTCGACGTCAACGAGTACCGGCGCACCGTGCTGGCCAAGATCAAGGACGACCACTCGCTGGCCGACCCGGCCACCGGGGACGTCATGTGGGTGTGCGCGGTCGAGTCCGGGGCCAGCGCGACCGAGGCGCTCAAACGGCTCGACGACGTGCACGCCGCCTGGCAGAAGGACCGCAACTCGCCCAAGTACAAGGGCATCTGCGCGGTGCTGGTCGGGCACCGTGAGGCGTACGCGCAGGTGCTGAAGAACCCTGAGGCGCGCGCCCAGGCCAGCGCCCGGCACGAGGAGGAGAACGCAGCCAAGACGGCCAAGGCCATCGAGGAGCTGAACAGTGTGGCCCGGGACCTGCTCAAGGCTCGCGGCGGCATCCCCGCCGACCGGGTCCCGACGCTGCGCGCCATCGCCGAACAGGACGGGCTGGGCCCGGAGGCGTTCGCGAACTGGCTGGCCGGGCAGAACGTGCTCGCCGAGGAGCGCGGTGTCGGCGCGGTGCCGTGGGAGCCGATGGTGCGCCGGCAGGTGCGTGAGAAGCTGACCGCGCTGGCCAACGCCGACCCCGCCGCCGCACCGCGCACCGCGACCCTGCTGACCTTCCTGGGGGTGGCACCTAACGCGAACGTCACCCAGGTGCGGGCCGCGCACGCCCGCCTGGCCGAGGCCAACCTGCGCCGGCAGCGCGACACCGTGATGACGGTGACCTCCGAGCTGCTCGCGCACGTGTCGAAGCGGATGTTCAGCGACGACGGTCTGGAGTCGTACACGGCGTCCCTGCACGCCGACGCCCGCGAGGAGATCCGCGGGCCGCTGCGCCGGGCCGCCCTGGTCAACGGCTCGGTCAACGCCTCCCAGTTCCAGGCGTTGGTGATGACCGTGGTCGGGTTGCAGTGGGGGATCAGCCAGCACGTGGCCAAGGACATCGTGGCCGAGGCCGCCAGCTCGCTCAGCGTGCCCGTGGAGGTGTCCGGGGACACCACCGTGGTCGTCTGCGGCACCTGTGGGCGCCCGCAGTCCCCGGGGCGTAAACGCAACTGCCAGTACTGCAACACGGCCCTGTTCCGCGAATGCCCGCAGTGCAACGCCAAGGTGGAGGCGGCCACCCAGATCTGCCCGCAGTGCAACTGCAACATCGCCCTGCACGTCGCCTCCGTCGCCGCGGTCAACGCCGCCCAGGAGGAGCTGGCCGCCGGGCACCCGGTGGCCGCGCGCACGCTGTGCCTGAACGCGATCGGCGGGGCCGACCCGGCCGACGCACCGCCGGCGATGCGGGCCGTGCTCACCGAGGCCGGCAAGGCGATCGAGCAGGCCGGCACCCGGTGGCGTGAGGTCGGCACCGGCGGGGCCGGTACCAGGCCGTGGCTGTCCGGGGCGTCTCTGGCGTGGCTGGAACGCAACGCGGCCGACGTGGTGCAGCCGCTGACCGGCAAGACTGTGGCGGCAGCCCTGGCGGAGGTGAACGAGCTCAAGGCGCAGATCGAGGACGCGGTCAGGCAGGCCACGGCGCGGCCGGCCGGGACGGTGGAGGCGGCCCTGCTCGCCATGGATGCCCGCTACCCGGACGCGCCACCGGTCACCGGCGCCCTGGCGAAGCTGCCGCTGGACCCGCCCCGCGACGTCCAGGCCCGGTTGGACGGGTACAGCGTGGACGTGTCGTGGCTGGCCGCACCCACCCGTGGGGTGTCCTACCGGGTCGAGCGTCAGATCCTGTTCCCCGAGGACAAGCGCACCAGTCATGTGGTCGGCACCACCAGCGCCACCTCCCTGGAGGACGCCGGCGTCCCGGTCGGGGTATCGGTGCGGTACACGGTCACCGCGGTGGCCGGGCCCCGCACCTCACCACCGGCCACCTCCCCGGGGGCGGCCGTGTTCATCCGCGGCGACATCGAGGCGGTCGCGGTGGAAGTTCTCAACGGCAACGTGATCCTGACCTGGCCGGCCGCGCAGCTGGGTGCGGTCAAGGTCGAGGTGGAGCGTGCGGTCGACCCGTCCTCGGGCATCAAGGCCCCGGTGCGGCGCCTGATCCCGCACGAGAGCGGACGCCTGGTCGACGACAAGGCGGACACCGGTGTGCTGTACCGGTACCGGGTCAGCCTGCGGTACCCGACCCCGGACGGGTCGGTGACCACCACCCCCGGCAAGAGCGTGGAGGCGATGGTCGTCGCGCCGCCGGTGCCGGTCAAGGAGCTGTGGGCGTCGGGAACCGACGAGGCCGGGGCCACCACGGTGTCCTTCCAGACGGTGCCCATCGGTGAGGTGACCCTGTACGCCGGCGGCACCGGGTGGCCCGCGGCAGGGACCCGGATGAGTGTGAGCGAGTTGGACTCGGTGGTGCACCTGAACCACGCCCGCACCGTGGGCACCGGGCGGCGCAGGGTCACCGACAGCCTCGCCCGCGGGCGCACCACGTACCGTGCCGTGACGGTCAACGGCGACCAGGCCGTGGTGGGCCCGGAGCTGACCTACGTGGCCGTGCCCAAGGCGCGCGAGGTGCGCGTGGTGGCCGACCGGGGCAACGAGGTCGTGGTCGGGTTCGAGCTGCCCGAGGGCGTCACCGAGGCGTTCGTGGCGTGGCGGCGCGACGGGGAGTACCCACACAAGGCGGCCGAGGAGGCCCGCGACGGGGCCGGGTCGATCCGGGTGACGAACACCAAGCTCGACATCGACGGCGGGGTGGCGATCCCGGCCCCGTTGGACGGGCGCGGCCTGTTCGTGGTGGTGTTCCCGGCGGTGCGGGTGGGGGGCGAGCTCGTCGCAGCCCAGTCCGGCCCGTCCCTGGTCGCTCGCGAACCGCGGCCGGTGACCGTCGGGTACGCGGTGGAACGGGCCGGGATGCTGCGTCGCAAGGTGCACGTCCAGGTGCACACCCGTGACGGGTCGCCGCTGCCGGCCCTGGAGGTTCACGGGGTGTCCACGTCCGGGTCGCGCCGCACCCTGGACAACATCGTGCCGGGGGTGGCCGCCAGCACGGAGCGGGTCCTGGTCACCGACCCGTTCGGCAACAGCGCACCCTGGACGGTCGAGCTCGTCTCGGTGGCCCCGAAGGGCTCCGCGGTCACCGTGCAGCACCCGAGCGAGGACCAGCGCCGGATCAGCCCGTGACCCGGCCCGCGGACCCGGCCGAGGTCGCCACCCGCCGGGCCTTGAGCGTGCTCGACGCCGCGCTGTCGCCGGTGCTGAGCCTGCGCGGGTTCGCCGCGGGCGTGGCCGGGTCCGGGCAGCTGTTGTTCTGCGCACCGACTGCGGACCTTCTTTCCCGGTCGCCCGGGGTGCCAGGCCGGGCCCCGCACGGGGAATGCGTGGATGTGCTGGTCGACGTTGACGCGGGCACGCTCAGTGCGGCCAGGGTGGAGACTGCGCAACTGGCTGGGCTGCTGCGGGCCCGGGGAACACCCGCAGCGCCTCGGCGGTGCAGGCGGTGGTCGGGCACGGCGCCGAACGTGCCGCGCCCGTGCTCGCCGCCGCTTTTGAGGCGCTGCTGCCGATCAGGTGACCCGCACCGGCCCGACAGGCGGCCGGGCCGGTTCCGGGTCAGTGCGTGGCGGTGGTCGCGACCTCGAGCAGGTCTGGCAGGTCGGCCAGCATCGCCTCGAGGTGGCGGATGAACACCCGCTGCGACAGCGCCTCAGCGCGGGCGGTGACCACAGCGTTCAGGACCTGCCAGGCGGACGCGTCGAAGACGCCGACCGGGAACACGTGGCCGTTGCTGACCTTGGCCAGGCGGGTCGCCTGCGCAGTGGGCAGGCGGTAGATGACCAGGTCGTGCTCGCTGACCGCCCACGGGACCAGCCAGCCGAGCTAGTCGAGTCTCCATGGTTGCCGTCACCCGCTGCCGGTTTCGGTGCCGGTTCGGCGTCTCGAAACGCCGGTGGCCGTGACGCGATCCTGATAGCCCGGTCGCTCCCGGGGACCGGCCCTCCGGGAGCGCCCGTACCGCACCTGTGAACAGTGCCGCTGGTGGAGACGGTGCGGTTCCTCTGGGACGAGCGCCGCAACCCTGTGTGCGTCCACTCCGACGCCACTTCCGCGGAGCAACGAGCGAACGACCTGTGGGCCGCCCGCCTGGCAACCCCCGTCCGTGATGGCCGTCCTCGACAGCCAACCAGCCCGGCCCTTCCTGTGAAGGCCCGGCGCCATGACTGCACGACGAGCAGGTGCGTGGGACCCCCCGAGTTGCGGTGACTGGGCGGCGACCTGACTGTGCATCGAGGCGTGGCGCAGGGCCGGCATGTCAGGCCAGATGTCGTGGCCCCTGAGCGGTTCATGAGGTCGCGGCAGCAGGCGTTCGGGTCGGCCGGGTCCTCCGAGACCGGACTTCCAGGAGCTCGGTGCGGATCTGGGAGCTTGGAGTTGGCCGCCGGGCCAGGCGTCCGCATCGTCCTGCGGGTCTGCGAACAAGCATTCGAAGTCCCGTCGTCTGGGCATTTTGGGACCACACCACCCCCGCACCCGTTCTCTCCCACCGTGTCCGTCCCGTGCGGCAAGATGGCGAACATGCTCGAACTGCCCAAGGGGGGCAACGCGCCGCTGCCCACCAGCGCGGTGCATGTCACCTTGTCCTGGACCGTCAAGCCCGGTGCACCCGAGTGCGACCTGTCCGCCCTGGCCGTGGGCGAGAACGGCAAGGTCGGCACCGACGCCGACTTCGTCTTCTACAACGCCGCCTCACACCCCACCGGTGCGATCACCCACCGCGGGCCTGTGCGCGGGCCCGGCACCGACACCGTCGAGGTCGACCTGGCCGCCCTGCCCCAGCACATCGACCGGGTTGTCCTGTCCGCCTCCGCCGACGGGGCACCCTTCGGCCGGGTGGGAGCCATGCGGGTCACCGTCAGCGAACGCGCCGGTGTGCCGCTGGTCACCACCATCATTAGCGGCGGCCCGGAGACCGCACTGGTCACCGTCGAGTTGTACCGGCGCGCCGGGGCCTGGAAGGTGCGCGCCCTCGGAGCCGGCTACGCCGACGGGCTGGCCGGGCTGGCCCGCGACTTCGGCATCCACATCGACACCCCCACCCCGGCCGCGGCCGCCACCTCGCCCCGCCCCGCCACCACCCCAGCCACGCCCCGCCCGGCGCCAGGTGCACCCGCCCCGGCACCCACCCCGGCCCCGCGGCCGGCCGCGGCCGGTGGCATCGACTGGATGAACCCGCCCGTCCCGTCCGGCTACGAGCTCTGAGAGGGGCTGCCACACATGGGTTTCCGCTACCGCAAGAGCATCAAGATCATGCCCGGGGTGCGGATGAACGTGTCCAGGTCCGGCATCGGCTACTCCGCCGGCGTGCGCGGCGCACGCGTCTCGCGCTCCCCCACCGGGCGGGTGACCCGCACCCTGTCCCTGCCGGGCACCGGCATCGGCCACACCCAGACCATCGGCTCGGGTTCCTCCAGCGCGCGGGCACGCAGCGCGGCCGCGCTGACCCAGGTGGCGCCGGCAGCCCCGCCCAAGCCGGGCATGTTCGCCCCTGCCTGGGAGAAGGCCCTGCACAAGGCCATGCTGGGCGCCCACGCGGACCCGACCGCACTGCCGGCCATCGCCCGGGCCAACCCCGAGCACCGGGTCGTCATCGCCGCCCTCGAAGGGTTCATGCGGATGGCCACCGGGGACAACGAGCGCACCCGCGCCCTGTTCGCGTGGGTGTTCGCGCAGCGTGTCGAGATCGCCGACCACCCGTTCGTGCGCACCTACCTGGGCGCGTCCAGCTCCACCATCGAGATCGCCAACGGGGTCTCGGCCACGCTGCCACTGGACACCTCCACCGTCGCGCTCGCCGTGGCCGAGCTGCACCAGTCCGCCGGGGACCTGGACGCCGCCATCGCCACCGTGGAGCACATCGACCCGCCCACCACGGTGGCCGCGCTCTCACTCACCGAGCTGTACCTCGAGGCCGGCCGTCATCAGGAGGTCGTCGAGCTCACCCAGGGCATCACCAACACCGACGACGTGGGCGCGCTGCTGTGCGTGTTCCGCGGCTCCGCACTGCGCGAACAGGGGTACAACGACGCCGCCAGGGAGTCGTTCAAGGAGGCGCTTCGGGTCCGCTCCCGGCCCGCAGAAATCCGGCACCGGGCGCTGCTGGAACGGGCCCAGTCCTACATGGCGCAGAACCGGTTCGCGATGGCCCGCAAGGACCTGGAGCGGATCCTGGCTGAGGACTCCAGCGTGCCCGGGCTGCGTGAGGCCTTGGACCGGCTGCCTTCCTGAGCGGTGCGACCACCCAGCCGGGCGGGCGACGCAGGGCGGACAGTCAACCGCGCAGCCCCTTAGCTGCTGGGACGGCCCGCCCCACCGGGGAACTCTTGCACCGATCCCGTTCTCGCGTGGGCGATCCGCGCGATCTGGACAAACCTGACGACGCCGCGAACCGCTACCGGGTCAGCACCGACCACAGCCCGCTGTCGTCGACGGTGACGTACCCGTCACCGGGCACGAGCACGCCCCCGGAGAACACCGCGGGAAGGTTCCCGCAGGAGGAGTCCTCGTCGAACGCCGCCTGCTCACCGGTGGCCGCGTCCAGCTGCACCATGGTGGCCGCGTCACCGATCACGCTCGCCCCGTCCACCGCGCACGCACGGAAGGAGTCCTCACGCCACAGCTCCCTTCCGCCGGCGCTGACCGCCCCGTCCTCAACGACCACGGCGCGAGCCTGCGGGGAGTAGCCGGTCACCCCGCCGGCCTCCACGTCCCAGGCCAGCTTGCCGGTGGGCAGCTGGTAGGCGGCTACCCCGTCCTCAGCGGAGGCGGCCATCAGGGGCAGCGAACCGTCCTGCCATGTGGGTGTCACCCCGGTCGCGTCGGCGGGCACCTGCGACCAGAACAGGATGCCCCGGCCGGGCACCGAGCCCAGCCGCTTGCCGCTGGCCGGGTCGAGCACGTTGTAGTCGCCGGTGTCGGCGGCGACCGACAGCACCCACGCCCCCACCGCCCCGATCAGGTCAGGCAGGTACCGGTAGCTGCCGTCGCTCAGGTCGAACACGGCGTTGCCGAACGCGGCCACCTTCCCGTCGCTGGTGAACGTCACCGCGTCCTCACCGTTGCCCGGGGACTGGCAGCCGGCCTCGTCCCGGTCGTAGTCCTTCGGCTGCTCCCACTGCGAACGCCACACCTGCTCGCCTGTGGTGGCATCGAAGGCGACCAGGAACTGGGTCCAGCTGGCCTCCTCCAAGCCGGCCGCGGGGTGCTCCTCGAACTCCTGGGCCAGCATGAGCGCACGGCCGTCCGGGCCCGGGCCGAACCCCCAGGAGCATCCGCTCTCGCTCGGGCGGTAGGCCATCGTCTTGGTCATCGTCGCTGTCGAGAACACCGAGACGACGACGTCGGCAGCCTCCGGTGCGCCAGCGGTGGAGGTGGGGGCGATCTCGTAGCTGCCGGCGATGGCCACCGACCCCTGCGCCTCGCGCGCGCTTAGGGTGGTGCCCTCGCCCATCCCCGGTGCGGCCAAAGCCCCGTCGGGGATGACCGGGGTGGGTTCGGCAGTGGGGCTGTCCTCGGCGGCCGGGGCCGGCGTGGTGTCGCTGCCGGTGCCGGCCGCCGCCGGGGCGGCCATCGCGAAGACCGTCCGGCCGCAATGCTGTTGGGTGTACGCGTCGACGTTATTCATCGAGGCCGAGGCCATCATCGACGCCATGAACGTCGACGCCAGCGCCCCCAACGGGTTGGCCGCAGCGTCACCGGCCCGGTCGGCTTGGGCGTCCCACACCTTCACGGCGTCGTCGAGGTCGCCGGAGATCTCCTCGGGGGCCTTCTCCTGCATCTTGTGCAGCATCGTGGTGTACTCGCCGAAGTTGACGAAGATGGACCCCAGCCCGGCCATCGCGTCGTCTCCGGCCGCGTCCATGTTGGCCTGGATCTTCGCGTAGCCGGCGTCCATTTCCTCACACAACGCCTCCGGTGACCGGCTCGAGCACGCGGCCAGCGACAGCACCAGGGTGGCGCACCCGGCCGCGGCGGCCCACCTCGTCACGCTCATGCTGGCACCCTCCACTTCACGGGCCGTGCCCGTGCACACCCCTGCCGGCCACGATAGGCCGCGGCACGGACGCCCGGTGAGCGTTTGGCCGCTTCCCCCGGAGGATTCCGGGGTGTGGGCAGCTCAAGTCGCGGCGAGCTCGAGCTCCTCGAGGAAGTCGACCAGCCCCACGTTCTCGGCAGCGACGCCGAACACGCCCGCCCGGCGAAGCGTCGCGCGCGCCCACCCCTGGTGCGGGCCCGCCTCGTTCATCTTGTTCCGGTACCCGCTGGCCAGCACCCCGCCGCCGTTCGCCGAGAGCCCGGTGATGTCGCAGGCGTCGGCGAACTCCTCCGCGGAGACCACCGACAGGGCGTGCACCACCCCGATGTGGCTGGGGTGGATGACCGTCTTTCCCATGATGCCACGGGCCCGGTCCATGACCACCTCGCGGATGAGCCCGTCCAGGTCCTCGGTGATCAGGTCCCGGCGCAGCGCGGTCGCCTTGTGCCGGTCGAACGGGGTCTGTCGAAGCTGCGGCTTGAACAGGCGCGGACGCTCGGCGAAGTACTCCCACACCGGCCCGGAGATCACATACCCGGACCCGTCAGCGCGCCCGAGCACGTTGACGATGTCGTCGATGACGTGGGCGACCGGGCCGATGTCGTACACGGTCAGCTCGCGAGGGCGGCGGATGCCCAAGGCTGCGGACAGGTCGGTGGCGCCGATGCGCACGCACGCGACCCGCTCACGGTGCTTGTCCAGCAGCCTGGCGATCCCCAGCAGGGCATCCACCCGGGACTCACGGTGCATCAGCACCGGCGACTCCAGCACCGGCATGGCCAGGTAACGGTTCCCGGTGCGTTCCGAGGCGACCGCGACCGCGTCCAGGAACGCGCCACCGCGGGTGTCGGTGAACTTGGGCAGGACGAACCCGGCGACCACGCCGGCGTGCACGCCCAAGGCGGCAGTGAGCTCGCCGACCTGGTCGGGGTGACGGACCCGCACGAAAACCAGCGGACGCACCCCACCGTCCTGGTCGAGCTGGGTGAGCTCGTGCACCGCGTGAGCCTGCGCGGCCGGCACCTCGTGGTCGCTGATCGCGTCCTCCAGGCACACCACCGTGCACACCACTCCGCGCTCGGCCGCCTTGCCCAGGTCGCGCGCCAGCTGCGCACGGGTGGCCGGCATGTACAGCGTGGCTCCCAGGGCGGCACCGACCATCTCGGCAGGGCCGCGCGGGTCGATCACGCCGGGCAGGTGGTTGAACAGTCGACACCGTGCGGTGGCGCCCAGCTGGGTGAAGTGCGTAAGCATGCTCGTGCCCCCTGTGTTTCAGGCCTGGTTCCGGCTGCGCCCCGTTGCGCTTTTCCTCACCTGGGGCGGGGGCCGGGCCGTGGCGCGCGCACCCTCATGCGCTGGCCACTTCGCGCACGCTACCAACACCTGCGGTGTTTGCGCGTCGCACCCGATCTGCGGGCTATCGCAGCCCGGGCGCCGCATTGTTGGTGCCGCCAGCCTGGGCGTTGCCGAACACGCCCGGTCCGGTGTTTGTCCCACGGCCCCATGAATGCCATTGCGGGCCGTCTCACGCATTCCCGGTGCAGAAAAGGACACACACCGTGGCGCGTGTGGTTACGACAGTTCTCGTTGACGACCTCGAGGGGGACGAGAGCGGCACCGTTGACACGGTGAAGTTCGGTTTCGACGGGACCAGCTAAGAGATCGACCTCAGCGAGGGCAATGACCTCAGCGAGGGCAATAGGGAGAAGATGGCCGCCGCCCTGGCCCCGTACATCAAGGCGGGTCGCAGCACCGGTGGGCGCCGCAAGGTCCGCAACGGGGCCGCCCCGAACAGCGGCCCGGCCCGCACCGACAAGGAGCAGCTGGACGTGATCCGCGCCTGGGCTCGCGACAACGGTCACCGGGTCAGCGAGCGCGGACGGATCTGCAAGTCGGTGCGTGAGGCGTACGACGCCGCGCACTGACCTTTTGAGTGGCGCGTGAAGGCTTCCGGATCCGCGCCGCTGTCAGGCTTCGATTCTCTGACTCGGTGCGGGCCTGGATCCGGATCCGGTGTGTGCACCCTAGGGCTGGTGTGGGAACCGTACCGACTCCGGCACGGTTCCCACCCGGTGTGCGCCTACGGCGTCGTCAACTCCACGACACTCGCCTGTGGCGACTTGACGCACACTTGCCCCGATCTCGCGAGCGGTCACCGTGACCTCTGGCAGGATCGCGGGCATGACGATTCTGACCAAGGGGGGCAACGTCCCCGTGCCTGCCGAAATGTTGACCCTCACCCTGTCCTGGCAGCGGGTGCCGGGAGCGCCGGGCGTTGACATCTCCGCCCTGGTCCTGGGAGAGAACGGCAAGGTCGGCTCGGACGCCGACATGGTGTTCTTCAACGCGCCCCGCCACGGTTCTGGTGCAGTGGAGCTCGACGGCTCGGGTTCCGGTGTGCGAGTCAACGTGGCCGCGCTTCCCCCGCACGTGGACAAGGTCGTCATCGCCGGCAGCTCCGACGGTGGCGCCTTCGGGTCGGTGCCTGGCCTGACGTTGAGCGTGACCGGGTCCAACGGGGCGGTGCTCGCCTCGTTCACGGACATGGGCGCCACCACCGAGACTGCGCTGGTGGCGGGCGAGCTGTACCGCCGGGCCGGTGCGTGGAAGTTCCGAGCCGTCGGGCAGGGCTGGGCGTCCGGGCTGTCCGGGCTGGCCACCGACTACGGCATCACAGTCGACGACGCCCCGGCCGCACCGCCCACACCCCCGCCGCCCGCGTACTCCCCACCTCCCCGGCCCGCCCAGACCTACGCGCCCACGCCGCCGGCCCCGACCTCGAGCTACGCACCGCCACCGCCGCCGGCCCCGGCGTACGCACCCCCGCCGGCCCCGGCGGCAGCACCCGCGATGGTCAACCTGGACAAGGGCAGGGTCTCGCTGCGCAAGGGCGAGAAGGTCTCCCTGACCAAGACCGGCGCCCCGTCGCTGACACTGGTCACCATGGGGCTGGGCTGGGACCCGGCCCGCTGGGGCAAGGACATCGACCTGGACGCCTCGGTCATCACCTACGACGCCAACGCCCGCGCGCTCGAGGCCGTCTATTTCAACCACCTCAACGCGTACAACCGGGCCATCCACCACTGCGGTGACAACCTGACCGGCGCCGGCGACGGCGACGACGAGCAGATCCAGATCGACCTGTCCGCCATCCCCTCCGAGGTCGCCCACTTGGTCTTCACGATCAACTCGTACAAGGGGCACAAGTTCACCGAGGTCAAGAACGCCTTCTGCCGTCTGGTTGACGGGCGCACCGGCGCCGAGCTGGTCCGGTTCAACCTGACCGACTCCGAGCGGGAGACCGGGGTTGTCATGGCCACCATCTCCCGCGACCGGGCGGGCTCCTGGGTGATGACCGCGATCGGCCGCTTCGCCAAGGGCCGCACCGTGCGCGACATGCTCACGATCGGGTCCCAGGTCCTACCCCGGCTGTAGCACCCCACCAAGTCCCCCTTCACTGCCCGGCGCGCGCCCCGCGAGCCGGGCAGTGGCATGCGTCAGTGCTTGCGGGACCACTTCCCCGGACGGTAGCCCGGGCGACACCTGCGGCCCACCCGCGAGAAGTCGCCAGCACCACAGCCACCGATGCCGCCGCACAAGGAGACCCCGCCACCATGGCCAAGAAGCCCACCATCCACGCCACCGAGCGCGCCGCCAAGATCGCCGCCACATTCAAGACCCGGGGCGGCAGCGCCAACAAGATCGTCATCGCCACCGTCGTCCTCGTCGTGGCGATCATCGCCGTCGTCGCCGGCGTGATGCCGAGACCGCTGACGTGGGGAGGCCGGACAGCAGGGTGTGGCGCAGTTGTGCGGCGGTGACGGGCATGCCGGCCACCGTGCCGGGGCCTGCGTCGCAGGCAGTGCGCCGGCGCGCGAACGCCCCCGCGGCACCGGTCCGGGCGGGGGCGTTCGCAGCGTCGGGGTCAGCCCAAGTCGAACTCGGCCGGGTTGATCCCGACGGCGAAGCACGCCTCGCGCACGACCTGCTTCTCGTCGCTGTCGAAGTTGCCGTCGGCGCCCCCGATGATGATGCCGATCTGGATGACGGCGCGGGCCTGGTCGGGCTTGGACTTCAGCTTGCTCAGGGCCTGCACGGCCTCGATCTTGCCGAAGTCGAAGTCGGCGGTCAGCGCGTTGCAGTAGTGGTCGAAGTCGGCGCGCAGTGCGGTGGCGTCGAACATCTGCAGGGTCGGGTTGGCCATGATCAGGGCGGCCGTCTTCTGCCGTTCGGAGGCGTCGATGGTGCCGTCCGCGGCTGAGATCATGGCGCAGATGGCCATGGAGGCCTTCGCGAACTCCTTGGACTTGAACTTGGCCGTCTCGTGCTGGAGCTGGGAGCTCATCTCCTGCGTCTTCTGCTTGAGCTGGTCAAAGAATCCCATTCGCGTGCAACCTCTTTCGTCTGGTGTTGGGCGGAGCCCGCTGCGCACCCCCTCGTCGCCGCCAGTGAGTGCCAAGCAGTGAGCAGTGTGTCGCCGGCGGTGCCAGTGCTGCCCAGCCTAGCCAGAGGTGCCGGACGTGGCTGGTGATCGGTCTCTGCGCCCATCGCCGCGGCGCGCCGGTGAGAGCGACCCTGTTCAGTTTCGGTTGTGTTCAAAAGGACTGAACACGCGGCGGACCCGGTCAGAACCCACGAGAACTGAAGACGAACCGGCGACCTATCAGGAATGTGGACTCCCACGCCAGTGGCGTGGTGTGGGTCAGTAGCGCTTGCTGACGTCGTCCGGCGGAGGTGGCGTCGGCGGGAACTTGGTCATGTCGACCCGGCCGGGAACGAAGACCCGGAAGTCGCCACGCCCGCTGACCGGCCGGGCCAGTGCGCGCATCACGCGGATGCCGGTGGCGGAGTCGTGCAGGGCGCCGTTTGGTCGGGTCGGTGACCGCAGTGAGCGGTCCCCCTGCTCCAGCTTCATAGGCAAGGTGTGTGGGTGAACCATCGGCATCGTGGCAGAACACCTCCAGCCATCAGATCGCCCTCATATGATGAACGGGCCACCTCGGCACTTGGCGGGACGCTCCGCCGAACGAGTGCTCAATAGAAGGGGGCCGGCACCGGTGCCGACCATGACGAGAACCTCACGCGCCGTGCGCGTCCTGGCCCCGCTGCTTCTGACCGCCGCCCTGGCCGGGTGCGGGCTCGTAACGGCCGACCCGGCCGCCCTGGCCGGCGACCCCAGCCCGGTGGTGTCGTCGAACACGACGCAGAGCCAGTGGGTGACCCCGACGCCCACGTCGAGCGCGAGCAGTCCGACCCCTGCCACCGCGGCCGAGACTGTCGATACCGGTCAGGCGGTGACCGCGCTGGCCGAGCTGCCGGTGAAGGGTCGCGCCTCCAAGGGCGGCTACTCCCGCGACCAGTTCGGGCAGGCGTGGGCCGACACCGACCGCAACGGGTGCGACCAGCGCAACGACGTCCTGCGCCGCGACCTGACCGACAAGGTGCTCAAGTCCGATACCGGCGGCTGCGTGGTCCTGACCGGCATGTTCGCCGACCCGTACAGCGGCAGGGACATCGCCTTCGAGCGCGGCTCGGACTCCGCCGACGTGCAGATCGACCACGTGGTCGCCCTGATGGACGCGTGGCAGTCCGGCGCTCAGCAGTGGACCCTGGACCAGCGCACCACGTACGCGAACGACCCGCTGGTCCTGATGGCCGCAGATGGCCCGCTCAACGCGCAGAAGGGCGCCTCCAATGCCGCATCCTGGCTGCCGCCGAACAAGGCGTTCCGCTGCGAGTACGTGGCACGGCAGGTCGCGATCAAGAAGGCGTACGGCCTGTGGGTCACCCGGCCCGAGCGCGACGCCATCGCGCGGGTGCTCAAGTCTTGCCCAGACCAGGAGCTGCCCACGCCCGCCCAGGTCGCCACCCCGAAGCGCGACACTTCCGCCCCGTCCGCGACGCAGAGCGCCCCGGCCCCCACGACCAAGGCGACCACCCCGGCTGGTGGTGACGTGTTCTACGCGAACTGCACCGAGGTCCGGGCCGCGGGCGCCGACCCGATCCGGCGCGGTGAGCCGGGCTGGCAGAACAAGTTCGACCGCGACGGTGATGGAATCGCCTGCAAGTAGCCGCCCCGGGAACGCAGCGAGACCCCCAGCCGCTCATCTTTCGGATGGGCGGGGGCGTCGTGATCAGCCCTGGTTGTGCACCACACGAGCCGGTGTCAGCCGCTAGTGCAGAAGATCAACATCTCCAGCGCAGCGGGGGCCCACGAGTAGGTGGCGTCAGCGCGGTTGCGGGCATGACGACCGTGTCGGCCGATTCAAGGGGCCCGGCCAGCTTGTCATCGGGACGGTGTCGGGCTCGCAACGAGTACAGCGGTAGCGTCACCTCGGAGCCGGAGACCCCCTCGGAGTCCGGAGCCATATCGGTGCGCAGGACCACCAGCACACAACCGAGCGATGCGACGACGCTCGTGCTGACAGCATTCCCGTAACCGGGGACCAGGGCGGTCGCGAGCGCCTTTGGTTGGGCTCGTCGGCGTCGGCGTCGGTCAGGGCGTCGTTCGCGACCGTGGAGGCCAGAGTCGAGCAGATACCAGTTGGCCCGAGCGCGCAGCAGCCCGGAACCACGGTGGTCTTGCCGGTGACGACAGTGAGCAGGTCGCTGGGGTGAAGCCTTCCTGCGTCGCCCCCGCCTTCAGCACGGGGACGAGGTCGGAAGGTCACCTGCAGCCCGCGCCAGTAGTCGCGCATCGCGACCGATGGTTTCCACGGTGACATCCCTGGGTGGGGCGACAAAGGTCCCCGCTGCCATGGACACGGACATCAGGCACTCCCGCGCTGGGTGCGTCCTGCGCCACCGAGACCGAGCGTGCAGCACCGCCCGTGACCAGGTCCGCTGCCGGTCTGGCTGCCCACGCACCATTGGGGGGTATGGCACGAGACAGCCGACCGGGCGGGGACTCCCGCTTGCCAGCGCCCCTGGCAGGGATCTGCACCCGCGGTCGGTGGCTGGGCCGCCAGCCGCAGGGTGCGGATGCTCACGACCAGCGGGGCGGTGGCGAGCAGGTGGTTGCGCGCCTGAGCGGCGGCGAAGGGGACCGCGTTGCCGAGCCGGCGAGTGCCGTAGGCCAGGAACGGGCGGGGTTGGTGACGATGTCGGCCACGGTCGTCTCCGGCGTGGCGGCGGTCAGGGCATCGGCGGCCGGGATGTTCGCCGGGACGTTCAGGGCGTTGTTGCCGATGCAGGTGGGTTAGCCCACTCGCACCAGCACCTCCTCGAATGTGGCTGCCGGGCCGGGGTGCTGGTAGCCGCACCGCGGCCAGTGGCAGGTAGGGGGTGCGCAGGCTGCCTTCGACCGCGCTGCGCGACTGCCTGGTGACGTAGCTGGTTCCACCCGGGCACGACCCGGAGACGCTTGGGGTCGCTCACCCGGGGCGCCCGCCGTGGCCCGCCGGGAGTGCCAGCATGGTGGGGTGCGGTCAACCGCGCTTGTTGAAGTCGACCGGCGGCGGCGGGTAGTCCTGCGGGGTGGGCGGGAGCTTGGTCATGGTGACCGGCGGGGCCGGGGTCGGGTACTTGGTCATGTCCACCCGACCGGGCACCAGCATGCGGATGTCCTGACTCAGGTTGACCGGGCGGGCCTGGGCGCGCACCACACGAGTGCCGGCGGCGAAGTCGTGGAGGGCGCGCCGCTTGGCGCGGTCGGCGACTGCGGTGACCGCGCTGGCTGCGAGCATCAGCATCCACAGGTTGAGCAGGGGCCCGTCCAGCCCGCCGGTCGACGTGCCGCTGACCACGTCGTAGGCGATGTAGTAGGCGGCAATGCTCAGGATCATCGGGCCGATGAACACGGCCATCCGCAGCAGCGCCGCCCGGTTGGTGATCGGCTTGGACCCGTCGGGGTCGTTGGCGTCGAGGACCCGCAGCCCGAGCAGGCCCTTGCCCAGGGTCTGCCCGCCGCGGCGACGCAGCAGGAAGTACTCGATGGCCACGTAGGCGATGACGAAAGCCAGGAATGCCATCAGGCTGGTGGCCTTGTCCTCCCCGATGATCGGGTACAGGATCAGCGCCGGGATCACCAGCGGGATGACGGCCACGAACGTCAGGGCCATGCACACGAAGAAGTCGATGGTGCGCGCGGCAAACCGGCGCCAGAACGAGGCGGGTACGAACAGGGGGGCGTCAGACATGGGGCCTTCCAGAGCTGGGTGCGAGGGCCGCGCTCCACCCGCGCGATGAGCGCAGCCTAGCCCCACCCGCGCGCTCCCGATCGTCGTTCGGGGGAGGTGTTAGCGGGTCTCCCTCGAGGCGACCAGAGCGCTGCTGAGCGCATCGCGGTGACGGTGCCGCCCACCGCTGGTGCAGCGGCAGGACCGCCTCGGGGCCGCCGGCCGCAAGCGCCCGTCGCCGTGCCTGGCGGTGGTTTTATTGACCGGGACTGCAGTCAGGACGACGACGACGCCGTGACCGTCGCGGTCCATGACCGCGACGTGGGTGCGCGCGTACGGCTCGTCTTCGAACAGGTCCCAGCCAGCCTTCACTTCAAGGCCTTCCGGCTCAACTCCGCTCAGATTGGCCCAGTGTGTCAAGGCACCGACCTGCTGGTGTTGCGGAACCCGGCGCCTCGCGGCGCGCAGCGCGTGGGCCTCTTGGCCGGTGTCCTGCCACAGTGCCTGGTACTCGTTCGCGGTCACCAGCACCTGGCCCCAGATGGCGGCCGGCTCACAGGTGACCCGGGTGCGCACGGCCAACTCTGCTAGGGCCGCCGGCAGGCCACCCGCATGGTGGACGATGGTGTGGTGGCGGCGTTGTCCGAGGTCGACATAGAGGCGCGCATCAGGTTCAGCCACGGCCCCGCGTTGAGGTCGGTGGGGGCGCCGGTACAGGCGTAAAGCGGTTTGAGCAGGACCGCGCACCGCAACGGTCCGGTCTCCAGGCTCGGGGCTTGCCGGGATGTGGGTCGCGTGCACCTGTGGCGTGGCGTCAGTGCCCCGGGTGCTCATTCGAACCCGTCCGCCTCGGACTGGGCGGCGTAGAGCGCGGTCAGCGCCCCGGACAGGGTGGCCTCGGCGGCGATGTCGCACTCCAGGATGGCTGCGAACTCCTCGGCGAGCTCGTTGCCCATGGTGGCGCTGGCGGTGGCCGAGCCGGACGCCTTGGCTTGGTTGACGGCCTCGCCGAGCTTGCCGGCCGCGCTGGCGGACAGGGCTTCGGCGTCTTCGTCCCAGTTGCCGCGCTCGATCGAGTGGTTCGGCACGGTCGGGATGGCCGCCCTGCTGCTGGTGCCCGCTCGCGGCTGCTCGGTGGCGCGCTGGAGGGGCTGGCATCCGTCACGGCGGCGGGCGTGCGCGCGGTCGCTGGGGAGTTCGCAGTCGCCGACATCGAGGACCAGCAGCAGCTCAACGAGGGGCTGCGGGCGCGACCTCTCGGCGACGTCGCCGACTGATCGCCCAGACCGCACTTCGCGGCTGGCCGGCACGTGGATTGTCCGGTGCCCCGCGCCGGATCTGGCCGAAACGGGGGGTGCGCGTCAAAGGCGTGGGCGAGCATCGGCTTGTCAGCGGCGCACAACCGGTGCACGCCAAGGGCTTGGGGGTTCGGCATGGAGTTCTGCGACAGCTGCGGCACCAAGGTGGAAAGCTCGCACCAGCGGTTCTGCGGCCGGTGCGGCAAGCCGCTGCCCGGGGCCTCCCCAACCCCTGCGGCACCCACGCCCGGCGCCGAGCGCAGCGTGAACCTGGCCAAACCCGCGACCTCATCCCCGGCAGGGAGTGGCGCACCTGCGGCGCCGGCCGGTGGCCCCGGTCCTTCGTCCGGCCCGGGCCGTCTGGTCCTCATGGTCGTTGGCGGCGTGCTGGCCGTGCTGGTCCTGGGTGGGCTGGTGTGGAAGTTCACCGCGGGCTCCCTGCCGGACGCCCCGCAGGGCCTGGCCCCCATCCCGACCACGTTCGCCGACGTCAACGACCCCGGCAACCCCGAGGTGCTGGTCCTGGCCGGCACCGCGGATGACCCTATCTCCAACCCCGACTATGAGGACGGTCCCGGCCGGCTGGCGACCTACCGGTACAGGGGCGCGTTCGATGCGCCCACCCCGCCCGGCGTGGTCAGCGTGCACGTGTTCTCCGCCCGCCAGTGGGCGAAGATCCACCAGGACGCCGGGGAGCAGCTGGACGCCCCGACGGACGGCATGCAGTGCTGGCAGTACACCAGCGAAGGCCAGGCCAACGAGTGCGGCCTGGACTACGGCAACGGCTGGGTGATCCTGACCGGCGCTGACGCGGGACTGACCGGCAACGGGACGGCGCAGGACGTGGACGTGCTGGCCGCGGTTGCGAACTCGGTCAAGGCCAACAACCCGTTCGAGCAGGCGGTCGCGACCCACGCCAGCATGTGAGCCCGCCGGAGTCGACACACGTGGAAAGTCCGGTGCGGCCGAACGCGTCCGGCCCAAGCAGCACACCGGCGTCCCTGCCGTGCGCAAGCATCAGCGGTGCAAGGCGCACACCGGGTGCGCGGGTAGCGAACGGGGTGTGCAGCGTGGAGTCTTGCCAGAACTGTGGGGCTCAGCGGGACAACGCCGCTCAGCGCTTCTGCGGGCAGTGCGGGCAGGCGATGTCCGGTCCGGCCTCGCAGCCGGCAACCGTGCAACTGACCAAGGGCGGCACCTCCCCAGCCCAGGACGTCCCCACCCCGACGCCTGCCGACGGCGCCGCCGACGCCGTGCCGCCGCGTTCGCGGGGCAGGGTGCTGATGGTCGTGGCTGTGGTGCTGGGCGTGGTCGTGGCAGGTGCAGTAGTGTGGCAGCTGTTCTTCGCGCTGCCGCCGGAACCGCAGGGCCTGGCCCCGATCCCCACCACCTTCCCCGACGTCGTCGACGGACTGAACGCGCGCCTGACCGTGCAAGGCGAGCCGGTCGAGGTGTCCAACCCGGACGCGGACACGGGGCCCGGCCACGTGGCCGTCTACCGCTTCGCTCAGCTCACCGATGAGGCCGAGGCGATGATGCAGCGGGTCACCGGGGAGGACGAGCGCATCCCCGGGGCTGAGATCGGTGTGGCGATCGGCTCCGCCCGACGCTACGCCGAGGCGCTCGAGCAGGGGGAGAAGGTGGACTCACCGTTCGGCAGCGAGATGACCTGCCGGAAGCTGCCCGGGGACACGGACCTTGCCGCGCACTACGCGTGCCGCCTGGAGTACGGCAACGGCTGGGTCATCTCGACCTACGGCGACGTGGGGCTGACCGGCGAGGGGCAGTACGAGGACCTGCGGGTCATCGCCGGCGTCGCCCAGGTGGTCAAGGACAACAACGCGTTCGAACGGGCGGTGCAGAACCACGCCACCATGTGAGCTGCACCCACCCGCGATGGTCAGCTCGCGAGGTCACCGAACGGGTGTCACCCGCCGGCACCCACGCCTGGCACTCAACGTGGGGCTGGCAGGCGGCTCGCCAGCGCTGGTGGCCCGCAAGCGCTCGGGCTCCGTACACCCGTTCCGGTTGGGAGCCACTGTCAGTGCGCTTGGCGGCGCAGGTGGCACCAATGCCACCAGTCGCCCCGCACCGGAGCACATCAAAGCAACAGGGCGGAGCGGACCATGAGCACGACAGAGGACGAGACGGTCTCGATCTGGCTGGACCGGCACGCAATGCCGAGAACCGACTGGTCGGACCGCTCCGAGGTGGACCTGACCGTAGACGGTGACACCGTCGTCATGACCTGGCACGAGTGGGATGTCCGCGGCACGCAGTCCGAGCGCCGGCACGTGTTCCACGGCAGCACCAGGGCGCTGGCCGAGCAGGTCGGCGACATCCGAGCCGGGGGCTGGGCTGCCAGCCGCGAGACCGGCAGCCTCTCGGGGGACGCCCAGGCCCCTTCCCGCTGGAGGTCACACGTGAATGCGGTGGCGTGCCACCCCTGAGGTCACCCGGCGACGAGCCGCCCAGCAGGACTACCGGGCGACCCAGGCCACCTCGACGGGGTTGACCGGTGCCCGTTCGGGGTCGTTCAGGTCGCTGTAAGCGAGCAGGAAGCTGAACCACCCCGAGCCGACCGGGCCCGACAGGGTCCCCTCACCGACCATGTTCGCCACGGCCCCCGCCAGACCGTCGAGCCACTCGCCCAGCTGGGCCCACCGGGCCGGGTCCGCGTGGGCGGTGTTCATCGACATGACGACCTCGGGCATCAGGTGCGACACGTCCTTGTCCTGCTTGAACAAGGCGATGCACCGGTTCAGCGCAGCGACCAGAAACGCGGCAGCCTCGGGCGCGTACCGGTCGGGCGCGAGGCACTCGTGCTGGCGCAGCGGCTCCTGAAGCTGGGCCTGCAAGGCCGGCGCCAGAACCACCTCACGGTACGGGTAGGGCCCCGACCAGCGGGCCTCGGAGACATCCCGCTCCGCCAGGAACGCGGTGTCCAGCATGGGCCGGACCACCAGGTGCCCTCGGCCGTCAGCGAGCGAGACCCGCCCGAGGTGGCCGCCGACCCCGTGCTCGCTGCGCTGCGCGGCCGGCACGCCGGCGGGGGTTGCCACGAGCAGCTCGGTGCCGTCGGGGGAGACCGACGGGTGGACGAGGTAGTCGATGCCGGGGTCGTCCTCGCCGTCGAAGGAGACAGCCGGGAAGTCGTGGATGTAGGTGTTGGTCTCCAAGGAGAACAGGCGCGGGACCCGTTGGCCGTCGACCTCGGCGATGTCGAGCAGGGTCGAGTCGGCCAGTGGCCACCAGCAGCACTGCGTCAGCGGCAGCCGGGTGATCCGCCCGGTGGCGACCTCGCACAGGTGCGCGCCGTCGTAGCGTGGCAGCAGCAGCCACTTGCCGTCGTAGCTGAACCGCAGCGTCTCGTTGCCGGAGATCTGCGCGATCACGGCCAGGCGTCTCCGTGCCCCGGTCGCGCCATCGTAGACGCTGATGCAGGCAGTGGAACCGAGCTGTTCCAGCACTGCGATGGTGCCGGTGATCGGATCCAGGTCCACCGACCCGTGGCTGGTGCTGGAGTCGACCGGGGCCAGCGCGCCGGTGCGAGTGCTGCCGATGTACAGGCACCCGGTCGGGTAGAACAGGCCGTCGGTGTACCCCTGCTCCGGCCACGACAGGCCGTTGGCGCCGTTGAGGGCGCCGAGGTCGTAGGCGTGCGAGAGCCCGAGCTCGGGGTGGGTGAGGTGGCCCGCGGCCACGACTCGGCCACTGGTCGGCTCGTGCAACGCCGACCGCAGGGTTACCCAGGGCGGGCTGAGCAGCTGCAGCGTCGGGCCGCGCCAGACGTACTCGAAGCCCGAGCCGTGCGTCGACACCAGCGTGCGCGAGCACTGCTCGGCCAGGGCGAACCTGTCTTGGCCGGGCGGGAGACTTTCGCTGTCGGGCAGCAGGTCGCGCACGCGTTCGGTCCAGCTGAACTCGGCCCCGTCCACCCGCCACGCAACCGGGCGGGCGAGCTGCATGCCCGCTGACGGCTTCTCGACCAGGTCCCACAGCGGCTGCGGGCCGGTCACTGTCGGTGCCGGCCGTTGCGGCTGCGCTTGGATGGCCGACGCAACGGCGGCCGCTGGCCGCGCGGTGGTGGTGCGGTCAGGGCGCTCGTAGCGGATCGGTGTCCCGGAGGCGGGGGGCGGGGGCGTAGACGGGGCCTGCGGCGCAGGTGCCGCGGGGGAGGGTGAGCGGTCGGGTCGTTCGTAGCGGATCGCCGGTGCCGGCCACGGTGCTGCGCTGGCGGGTGCCGGCGCTGCTGGCGTGGCGGGTGCCAGCGCTGCTGGCATCGCGAGTGCGGGTACGGCGGCGGGGTCGAGACCGTGGTCGGCAAGCATCGACGTGCGGCCTTGGGCGTACCCCTGCCCTACGGCGCGGACCTTCCACGCGTCCTGGCGACGGTAGAGCTCGATCAGGACCAGGCTTCTCACCCCACCCGGATCCGCCGCCTCGAAGGTCGCCTGAGGTGCACCGGAGACGGTGTCGACGCTGACCGCGACGGCGGGGCGTTGCCCGAAGGTGCCTGCGTGCTCTGGCAGGGACGCGACGACGCGGACCTTCGCAACGGCCGGCGGCAGGGTGGCGAGGTCCACCCGCAGCTGCCACGTACCCTCCTGCGCGGCCACCGGGTTCCAGGCGATCCCGGCGGGCGCGTGCGCGCCGCCTGCTGGGACGAAGTCGGCGGGCGTGCGCGCCGTGTCGTCCTCTGCGGCAAGGAGGGCGGCGGGTTCGGCGTGCGGACCCAGCCGCAGGGTCACCGTCACGTCCTGCTCGCTCAGGGGGGCGTTGGCGCCCGGGGTCAACGAGGTCACGCACGGAGGCTAGCGACGATCGGGGCGGGCATTGTCGTGTTCTCGCGATCTGGTCGACGGTGTCGCGAGGATCACGCCCGCGAATCCTGCGCGGACTGTGCGTTCGGTCGGCGGGCTGTGGTCTAGTTGGGCCTGTCCCACCATCCCGGCGTCCGTGCGGCGTGACGCCGCGACGAGAAAGGAGATTCGGTGTTCAAGACCGAGGCGAAGAAGGTTTCATCGGGCAACTACGACGTCCAGGGGACCTGTTCCAAGGGGCACACGTCCTTCAAGAAGCGTGGCGACAGCAACACGTACAAGTGCCCCTACTGCGGGCATGACGTGCCCTGACGCGACTGGCTCGTAGCGGGTTGGGGGCGTCTCGGGGACTGCTGGCCGGCGGCTGTTCGCCTCGCCAAGCTCGATGGGTTGAGCCCGGGGCGGGGCTCGCAGAGGGCTGCCCCGGGCTGATCAGGTGTGGGCCGGCGGCACCTGCTGCGGCCCATCCCCAGCCGGCGGCGGCCACCACACCGTGCCGTCGAACCACACGGCGCCGTACTCGTCGACCCGCACGACGTGCAGGGAGGGTGCCTTCTGCATCGAGACGTGGATCAGCCAGACGACCAGCCACAGCCCGCAGGTCAGGATCGACAGCAGCAGGTACAGCACGTGCGGCACCGTGCTGCCCTCGACGCTCACCTGGAACTGGTAGGGCCCGGCCGGCGTGATGTGGCCGCAAACCCCGTAGACCCCCATCGCCTGATCCAGCCTGGCTCGGCGCTCGTCCGCCAGCATCAGCCTCATGGCCTGAGGCTGGGCGCGCGCACCCGCGCCGGGGCACGCTTCGCCAATCCCGGGCACCTCACCTGATGCCCGGCGTCGGCTCCAGCCGGGGCACTCCCGCCGGGAGAGTCGCCGCGGTCCGCTGTGGACAGCGTGCTGCCCGAGTGCGCGAGCGTTCCGGCCACCGGCCTGAACGCCACCACTCACCACCACCAGCGCCACCCCTGCACCCAAGGCAGGGGTGGCGTTCTTGTCGGCTGAGAGCTCTGGGCCTGGTGGCGGGCGCCCTCACGGTGGCGGGTGCATGCGGCACCCGCCGCGTCCCCAAACCAGCAAAGAAGGAGCACCCCCATGACGACCTCACCCGCGACCGACTGGTCCCGCCGGCTCGCCTACGTCCTGCGCCACGACCCGGCATCCGCCGGGGTCACCCTCGACCACGCCGGCTGGGTCCTCATTGAGGACCTCCTGAACGGCCTGCCCGGCCTGGGCCGGGACACCCTGCTCGCGGTCGTAGCCACCGACTCCAATAGCCGCTTCACCGTGCGCGGTGACGGGCCGCCGGTGAGGGGGTGCGCGCGATCGCTCGGGCGATCGGTCGGGATCCGTCGACGATCTCGCGTGAGCTGCGCCGTAACGCCGGGACTCGGTGGGGCACGGTGGCGTACAAGGCGTCCACCGCCCAGTGGTACGCGCAACGGTCCTCGGCCCGTCCCAAGGAGTCCAAGCTGGCGTGCAACGAGCGGCTGCGGCAGTACGTCCAGGATCGGTTGAGCGGGGCCATCGCCCGCCCCGACGGGAGCCTCGCTGCTGGTCCGACGGTCCGGTGGAAGGGACGCCGCCACGGACGTCGAGCGGATCGCCGGTGGGCCAGGGCGTGGAGCCCAGAGCAGATCGCGAACCGGTGCAAGATCGACTTCCCCGACGACCCGACCATGCGGATTAGCCACGAGGCCATCTATCAGGCGCTGTTCATCCACGGCCGAGGTGGCCTGTCGCGGGAACTGACCGCGTGCCTACGAACCGGGAGGGCACTGCGCGTGCCCCGGGCACGTCGCCGCCGTGCAGGGAGGCACTTCATCACCGAGGAGGTGAAGATCGGGAACCGGCCCGTGGAGGTCGATGACCGTGAACAGGCCGGGCACTGGGAAGGGGATCTGATCATCGGGTTGGACAAGTCGGCGATCGGGACGCTGGTGGAGCGGACCACCCGGTACACAATGCTGCTGCACCTGCCCCGGATGGAGGAGTTCGCCACCGCGCAGCGCTTCAAGAACGGCCCTCCCGTGGCCGGGCACGGCGCCCAGGCGGTCCGTCAGGCCATCACCGCCGCGATGCAGCGCTGGCCCGTGCACCTGCGGCGCACGCTGACCTGGGATCAGGGTGCGGAGATGGCCCAGCACGCCGAGCTCACCCTGGAGTCCGGCATGAAGGTCTTCTTCTGTGACCCGCGCTCCCCGTGGCAACGCGGAACCGACGAGAACACCAACGGGGTGCTGCGTCAGTACTTCCCCAAAGGCACCGACCTGTGCCGGCACCCCATTGACGACCTCGAGGCTGTCGCCGCCGCCTTGAACGACCGCCCCCGCAAGATCCTGGGATGGGCGACTCGTACGACAACGCCCTCGCCGAGAGCGTGAACGGGCTCTACAAGGCCGAACTCGTCTACTGGGAAGGGCCTGGCGAGGCGCCGACGACCTCGAGCTCGCCACCCTCGGCTGGGTCGACTGGTTCAACCACACCCGCCTCCACTCCTCGCTCGGCTACCAGACGCCAGCAGAGATTGAGGCGGAGTACTACCGTCACACCAACGCCGTCGAGCAACCGCTCCCGGCAGAACTGACTGTCTGACAAACCCGGGGCGGTTCACTCTGTCCTCGAGGAAGAGGAGCCGGTCCGCGCCGTCACCAGGCTGGTCAAGCACCGTGAGCATCACCCGATGGCTGGCGTGCACCGCGGCCACGACGTCCGCCGGAACCGGATCCGCCGCCAGGTGCTGGGGCGACGGAGGGGCAGCGCCGGTTCGCAGCGCGGGCGGGATCAGCGGCCAGACCAGGCGCCGCCGGTCGGCAGCCGAGCGCAGCGGGGCGGTGCCGGGCCGGGCCTGCGCTGCGAAGCAGGCGGCGCCGTCCTGCTCGTTGAGGGCCGGCGGGCGGGCACTGAGCTGGGTGACCAGGTACGCGGTGCTGCTGATGTCCGGCTCACCGGCCTCGGCGATGGCCCTCCGGGTCGCCCCGACCAGGGCTGTGACGGCCTGAAGCTGCCAGTCCTCCAGTCCCGTTCGTCCGCGCGCGTCCCAACCCGCGGCGGCGGCGACCAGCCGCGCATGGCCGACCCCACGGCCTCCCACCCACCGCGTCGCAGTACCGCCGTGAACGGGGGCGTCACGCCGAGGGCATCGTGGGCGCGGGCAGGCGGGGCCTTCGAGGAGCAGGCCGCGCAGCTGAGGCCTCGATCCGACTGGGCTATCAAGCGGAGGGGGAGGACCCGACCTTCCCACACCAGCGCCCGGACGACGCGCACCTGTGGTGGCTGGCCGCGTGGCTGGTCGGAGAAGGCTGGCAGCGGCCCTCGAACCCCGTTCAGGGGCAGGCATGATCACCATCGACGACGCCACCTAGCGCGAACCGGACAAGATCCGCACCGGCAAGGTGCCTGACAACTTCGTGGGGTACTTCAGCGGCCACCTCGTCGACAAGGGCATCGTCACCGAGCCGCTGGCCACGGCTCGGATGAAAGCAGCAGGGGACCGGCAGGGCCCGCCCTGAGCCTCAGATCACCCTGAGCCACCGGCGAGCCGGCTGAGGGGCAGTTCCGACGATCGCCGGTGCCCGCGCACCCCCCGCACCTACGCTGCAGGGGTGAGCAGAGGGCAGTGGCCGGTCATCACTAACGGCAGGGTGACCCGGTGGGGGAGTGCGGGCGGCACGGGCCGGGCCCGTCGATGGTGGGCGGCAGCGGCCGTTGCGGTCGTGGCGTTCGTGCCGGCCGCCGTTGTGCCCGCGGCCACCGCGGCACCTGCGGCGGAGACTGCGGCCACGTGCGCGCCGGTGGTGCTGCTGACCGCGCGCGGCAGCGGCGAGAGCCTGGAGAACGGGCACGGCCCGACCCTGACCAAGCTCGTCGACGAGCTGCACGGCACCACCCTCAAGGACGGGTTCGACGGGGTGTCGGTGCCGGCCAAGGCGATCCCGTACCCGGCTGTGCCGATGGAGCAGTACACCGGCGGCAAGGACCACCTGGACACGGACCTGTTCGACTCGGTCGACTACGGGGTCATCTTCGGGGCGTCGATGATCGACTCCATCCTGGAGGACTGCAAAGACACCAGGTTCCTGCTGGCCGGGTACTCCCAAGGTGTCATCGTCGCCCGCAAGCTCGCCGAGGCCCGCGGCCCGGACCGGATCGCCGGGGTCATCGGGGTGGGGGACCCGGCTCAGCGCGGCAACATGCCCCACATCGGCGGCGGCGGCAAGGGCGGCGACGGCATCTACCGGTACATGATCCGCGACGAGGACGGCAAGGCGGCCAGCGACTCGTTCTACGACGCCGGTCTGAAGTACGCGATGTGGTGCCACCCGCAGGACTGGATCTGCAACTTCGTCGACGAGAAGGACCGGCCGGAGGACGCGAACAACCCGCTGTTCGCCACCTTCGACCACTCCTACCCGGCCGACCCGGCCGAGTCGATCGCGATCGCCGCGGTCATGGCGGTGATGGCGCGCGACGCAGCCAAGGCGGTCGCGGCCCGGCCGGGCGCCGGCACCACCGAGGAACCGCCGGCGGCATCCGAGGACGACCCGGCCGGTGTGCCCGGTGCCGGGTCGGGTCGGGCCATCGACGTCGTGTTCGCCATCGACACCACCAACTCGATGGACCCGTACATCGACCAGGCCCGGGCCACCGCCTCGAGCATCTCGGCGACGCTGCTGGCCCGGTCCCAGCAGGTCCGACTCGGGGTGGCCGAGTACCGCGACGAGGGGGAGGACTTCCAGGCGCGGCTGCCGCTGGACCTGACCGAGGACCTGGACGCGTTCAAGGGCGCACTGGACGAGCTGAACCCGACCGCGGGAGGGGACACCCCCGAGTCGGTGTACAGCGGCATCATGATGGCGCTGCGCGCGAACTGGGACCCGACCGCGCTGCACGCCGTCATCGTCCTGGGCGACGCACCGGCCAAGGACCCTGAGCCGGTCACCGGGTACACGGTGGACACGATCACCCAGGCCGCCAAGGACCTGGTGCGCGTCCCCGAGCTGCCACCGACCCTGAGCGGCGAGGCAGACGTCGACAGCAGCACCTGGCAGGACCACCCGGGCGACGACGGCCCCCGGGTGGTGCCCGCCGCCATGGCCGTACCGGCAGTGGCGGGCGCCGACGACCCACCGGTGGCGGCAGACGTGGCCGTGTTCGCCCTGGCCGCCGACGACCGGCTCAGCGACTCGCTGACCCCGCTGGCGGACGCGACCGGTGGCACCGTCACCGACATCACCAAGGACGGCGACCTGTCCCAGACCCTGGTCGACACGATGGACATGGTGGCCACCCCGCTGGTGCCGGCGCTGGCCAGCCCGGGCGTGGTCGTCGCGGGCCGCCCGTTCGTCCTGGACGCCGGGGCGACCTCGGCCGCGGCCGGCACGTTCACCTTCGACGCGAACTCCGACGGCACCCCCGACGCGGACGGGGTCGGCTCGGCCCAGATGGTGCTGGCCGGGGCTGCGGGGCCGCACACCGCCAAGGTGGTGGTCACCGACCGGTTCGGGCGCACCGGGGAGGCCACCGTGGCCTACAACGTGCTGCCCACCACCGCGGTGCACACCGTGGCCATCCAGGCCACCCAGGCGGACACCCCCTGGGTGCGCGACGCTGCCCTGGTCGCCAGCGCCTCGTTGCTGGCGCTGCTGCTGGCGTTCACCTTGGGCTGGCTGCGCGGTCGACGGCGCACGGCGCCAGCGGAACGGACCGAGGTTCCTGCGGCCTGACCGGTCGCACCACGGCTGCACGGCGTGTCGACGGCGCGGCGCTCAGCGCCGCGAGAACCGGTCGCAGACTCACCAAGCGCCACCTCCCGGACCTAGGGCGTGTCTGCTAAAGATCGCGGGCCGGGCCCGGCATCGTGTCCGTCATCGTGTCCGTCATGCTTCGTGATGACGCCATCAGTGACGAGTTGTGGGATGTCCTGGGCTCGGTGATGCCGCAGGACGCGGGTCGCCGCGGTCGCCCGTGGAACGACCACCGGACGACGTTGGAGGGAATCATCTGGCGGTTCCGCACCGGGGCCCCGTGGCGTGACCTTCCGGAGTCGTTCGGGCCGTATCAGTCTGTGTGGCAGCGGCATCGGTCGACCGACGGCACCTACGAGCGGATGGTCGCAGCGGTGCGCCAGCAGGCGACGCTGGACTGCGACGAGGTGGAGGCGATCCTGTCGATCGACTCCACGGTCGTGCGGACCCATCAGCCCGCGGCCGGCGCCCGTCGAGACTCCGTTGTCGCCGACCCTGCGGACGACACAGGGGACAGGATCGAACTACACGAATTCTCGGGTCGTGCCCGGGGAGCCGCCTGACCACGCGCTGGGTCGTTACCGCGGCGGGTTGAGTACCAAGGTCCACGCCCTGTCGGACCTGACCTGCACCCCGGTGCTCGCGTTGCTGACCGCGGGCCAGTCCGGGGACAACCCGATGCTCGCCACCCTCGTGCAGTTCCTTGCTGAGGGCGGGAACGACCACAACTCCGGCTCCTGGCTGACAAGGCGTACTCGCACCCCAGCACCCGAAGGTTCCTGCGGGGCAGGAAGATCCAGCACACCATCCCCGAGCGCCGCGACCAGATCGCCCACCGCAAAGCCAAGGCTCCAAAGGCGGCAGACCGCCCGTGTTCGACAGCGACACTTACAAGCAGCGCAACACCATCGAACGCTCATTCAGCCGGGTCAAGCAGTGGCGCGGACTGGCCACCCGCTACGACAAGTACGCTGTGACCTACCTCGGCGGAGTCCTGCTCGCGATGGTGATCCTGACCCACCGAGCCAACCATTAGCAGACACGCCCTAGGAGACTGCTGAACAAGGCGGTGCTCGAGGTGACGTTTCGCTCGTGAGGGCGGGCAGGACACCTCCAGGCGGTCTGTGCCGCAATGGTTTGGTCAGCGCTCAAGGCGCGACAACGAGTTTGTCCTGCCCGTCGTGTCGACCGTGCGCCCGGTGCGTGGGGCCTGTCACGGGCCGTGAGCCCCTTCGTCAGGTCAGTGCCCAGACCCCGTCTTGGTGGGTCAGTCCGAGTACGAGGAGGCGGCGCAGGTTGAGCGCGGCGGCGCGGTGGTGCAGCCAGGCGTTGTTCTTCTCCACGCCCCGGTAGGGCACGCGCCGGTTGCCGCGGGTCAGCCACGCGATGGAGCGTTCGACCATCGGCCGGTGCTGGCGGTACACGCCTTGGAAGTCGGGGTGCTCGGCGCGGGCGCGGTGCTCGCGTTGCAGCTGGTGGTGCTCGCCAATCTTGATCGTTCGGCCCTGGGCTGAGGTGGTGCACCGCGCCCGCAGTGGGCAGCCTCTGCACGCGACGCCGAAGGTGACGGTTCCCTTGGAGGTGACTGCGCGGGTGGTCCCGGCGGGGCAGGTCATCGTCTGTTCGTGGGGGTCGTGGGTGAAGTCATCCAGGGTGAACCCGCCTTCGACCGTGGGCCGCAGCGGCCACGGCTTGAGCAGCGGTGTCCACTTCTTCTCAGCGAGCTTGGCGAGCATGTCGCCGGTGGCGTAGGCGGAGTCGCCCAGGACCTGCACGTCCACACTGTCGGCCAGGGTGGGGTCGGTGGTGACCAGGTCCGCGCCGACCGTGGCGTCGGAGTTGCTGCTCCCGTTGGTCTTGGTCAGTGCGACCTTGGTCATCAACCCCGTATCCGGCTCGACGGTGACGTGGGCCTTGAACCCGTCCTGGCGGCGCTCACGGGTCTTGTGCGCGTGCCGGGCGTCGGGGTCCACCGTGGAGATCACCCGGTCCGGGGCGGTCTTGCGGGCGATCCGCCACCGCCCGTCGGTGCCGTCCGAGCCCTCGGCTGGTTCAACGTCCTGCCCCGCGACCAGCGCCAACAGCGCGACGGCCTCGGCTGGCTTCCCGCCAGCCGCCTCGATGGCGTCGGTGTCCAGCGCACCCAGCAACGCCACGGCGTCGCCCACCAGCGCGGTGACCAGCTCCTCCCGGGCGCCGTGGTCATCCCACGCGATCCGCGGCTTGCCCGTGGCGGTGTAGTCCTGGCCCGTGACCATGGCCAACCGGGTGCAGTGCGCCGCGACCAAGACGGGGGCGCCGTCGACCTCGCGGGTGACCCGGCGGATCGACGCGATCAACTGGGTGACCGTGTCCTGCCGGGCGACCGCGTCGTCCAGCACGGTGGAGTCCAACGCGCGTCGCGTCTTGCCGGCTAGGACCCCGGTGGAGGTGATGACCTCACGCACCACCTCGAAGATCCGCTGCGGACGCTCACTGGCCGCGAGCCGCTTGCGCCAGTACGTCAACGTCGAGGGGTGGAACCCGCTCGCGTCGACCGCGTACCCGCACGCCGCTTTCCAGCGCAGGTCGAACGTGAGCGCATCGACCGCCTCCCGGTCGGAATATCCGTGCAGCGACTGCAGCACCAACACCGACGCGATGACCTCGGGCGGGACCGAGGGGCGGCCCCGCCCCGACGGGAACAAGTCCGTGAACAGCTCCGGCGGGAACAACACGTCCCGGTGCTCAGCCAAGAACGCGAACACGCTCCCCGCCGGCAACAGGTGCCCCGCTAATGACTCCACATCCAGCAGATCACGCTGCCGGTCAGCCTCACCCTGCATGACCCCAACAATCCCAGCAGCAGAACCAGCAACGCCCCGCGCCACGCGGATTGTTCAGCAGTCTCCTAGACGCTATGTACTGACTTCGTCGTCGTGACGGGGTTGTGGGCCGGGGCCTCCATTCACGAGATTCTTGGGTTACCGAGCAGGGGCCGCCTGCTCGGCCTATCCGACATTCGTGGGGGCCCTAGTGTTCACTGAGCGTACGAGCGTGGGCTCGACGTGCACGCGCGATCGGTCGTTGCTGCAGCGATCGACGGCGTCGCGGGCGAGCTCATCCAGTCCCGACTGACCCCGTCACACGAGGACATACGGTCCTGGCTTGGTGATTTGCCCGGGCCTGTCGCGGTTGCGTATGAGGCGGGCCCAACCGGGTTTGGGCTGGCGCGGTCGCTGACCGCTGCCGCGTTCGGTGCGAGGTCCTCGCACCCTCGAAACTGCAGCGTCCCAGCGGGGACCGGGTCCAGACCGATGCCCGCGACGCAGTCCACCTGGCGAGGCTGTCGCGCCTGGACGAGTTCACCGCGGTGTCGGTGCCAACCTCGGACCAAGAAGCCGCCCGCGACTTGGTGCGCGCCCGTGAGGATGCCCGCGGTGATCTGATGCGCGCCCGGCATCGGTTGTTCAAACTCCTGCTACGCCAAGGCATCGTCTAGTCCAGGGGAGCGGCGTGGACGAGCGCGCACGTCACCTGGCTGCGACCGATTCGACACACCGGCTCTGCAGATGACCTACGAGTGCGACTACGACGCGGTCCTGACCATGAAGGCCAGGCGTGATCGGCTCGACGACGCGATCTCGACGATGGCCGCCAACAGTGAGTTCACCCTAGGAGTGCGGCGCCTGGGATGCCTGAGTGGGGTCAGCAACCTGACCGGGTTGGCGCTGGCCGTGCAGATCGGTGACTGGCATCGCTTCACGGGCAGCACCATCGGCTCGTCGTCGGCCTGGTGCCCTCGCAGCACTCCTCCGGGCAATCGCGGGTCCAAGGATCCGCGTTGAACCGAGTGGGTCGCCGAGGAGACGCCTGTCCGGAAGTCGTAGCCGAGTGCTCGGGGCACGCGATGCCCCCGCCGGGTAGCGCGCGTGCCGCAGCTGAGGGATTGCATCGATGCCTGCAGCAAGCACTCAGAGAATGTTGACTGCTCGAGCGATAACCAGGGTGGCGAGGATCAATGAGATCAGTGACTCCAAGATCATCATCTTGGCCCACCTTCGGATGGCCGACACATCGGTGGGACCGAAAGCTGTCGCCGTGTTGAAGGACAGCGCCAGGTAGTCGCCAAACTGCGGGAACCAATCGTCGGACACGAAGCCGGTCAGGGTCATCTCGGGGAAGACGAAGGTCCGAGAGGACACGTCGTGTGTCGCCGCCCTCGCGGCGGCGCCGCCCCCGTCGAGATCCCAGAACCACAAGGCGAACGTGATCACGTTGATGAGCCACACGATGGCTCCGGTGGCGAACAGCTCCCTGGCGGACCCGAACTCTGCGCCGGTGAGGATCTTGACCACCAAGCGCAGTGCAGCCACCCCGTTGACCGCGGTGATGAGCCCGATCATCAGGCCGGTGGTCACTCGCAGCCATCGGTAGTCGCGGTCGATGACTCCCGGGTCCCCCACGATGAGCACCACGAGGAACACCACCAGGAAGACCGGGTAGATCCAGTGTGGTTCAACGCGGAAGCTCTCGGGCAGCAGCTGGTGCAGCACCCCCGCCGCGAGGGCTGCGCTGACCATCGGCCAGCGCCGCTCCCCCCGACCGGGCCTGGGCTCACTGTCCCTACTCATCACTTCTCCGATCGCGCGCCGTGATCGCCACACCCGGGGTTGACCTGGGCGTTGCCCTGAGCCAAGCCTCGGAGACGAAACCTATCCCCTAGTGCAATCGCCGACATCTGGTCATCCCTTTTGGGTCGCAACGCTGGCTGAAACTGATCAGGTTTCGCCCTTGGGTTCTACGACTCGACGCAACACCCCGCTTGGATGAAGGGGTGGACATGGGACGACCAGGACGCAAGCGACGCCTTGCCCTCGAGGATGAGTCGTGGAAGCTGATCGGTGACGGGGTCGGCACCGTGGAGGCCTGCCGCCGGCTGGGGATCGACCGGACGACGGGCTACTACTGGCGGGCGCACCGGGGCGGGCTGGCGGGCTCGACTCTGCCCAGGACACCCGGTCGGGGCGGTACCTATCTCTGTTGGAGCGGGAGCGGATCGGCGTGCTGCCACCTGAGGGTCTGGGTGTCCGCGCGATCGCTGCGCGGTTGAACCAGGCCCCCTCGACCATCTCTAGGGAGCTGGCTCGGAACATGCGCGATGCCGACCGAGGCCGCTACGACCCGGGTCTTGCGCACGCCCGCGCCCCGGGAGCAGGCCCGCGCCCGTGAGCAGGCCCGCCGCCACCGCCGCCCGATCCTGGCTCGCGACCAGCAACTGCGGGCGGTGGTGCAAGAACGGCTGCTGGAGCAGTGGAGCCCGGAGCAGATCAGCGCTTGGCTCAAGCAGGCGCACCCTGATCGTGCGGAATGGCACATCTGTCACGAGACGATCTATCAGGGGCTGTTCTTCGGTGGGCGCGACGGCCTTTCGCGTGAACTCACCAAGAACCTGGGCACCGGTCGGTCCCTACGGCGGCGGCGACGAGCCCGTCAACGCGGACCACGGTTCAAGACCCCGTCCAAGGCCATCGACCAGCGACCTGCCGCCGTTGAGCAGCGCACTAGGATCGGGACTCCGAAGGCGACCTCATCATCGGTCGCGGCGGAGCCTCCAGCGTCGGCACCCTGGTCGACCGGGCCAGCCGATTCATCCGCCTCGTCCGACTGCCCGCCACCCGCTCCGGGAGGACTTCGCTGCGGCGCTGCTCGCCGGGCTCGCTGGCATCCCTACCGAACGGCTGCTGACCTTAACCTGGGACCAGGGCACCGAGATGGCCCGACACGACCTGGTGGCGCACCTCTTCCCCGAAGGCGTCTTCTTCGCCTACCCCGGCTGCCCGTGGCAGCGCGGCACCAGCGAGAACAGCAATGGGTTGCTACGCCAGTACCTGCCCCGCAACGCCGACCTGAGCCTGTACACCGACCAAGACCTGCGACGCATCGAGACCCTGCTGAACACATGACCCGCAAGAAGCTCGGGTGGAAGACACCCGCAGCCGTCTTCGCCGCCGAACTGCCATGATGATCAACACGTGTTGCGACGGTCAGCCGAATGCGCCGGCCTCATATTCGAACGACGTCGACATGCGTCCGGGTCGTCTCCGAGCGCTTCACCTGAGGCTGAGCATGGTGCAGTTGGCCAGCGGGCGCTCATGTGTCGTTCGGGTCGAACATAAGTGCCCTCTGTGGATGAGTTGTGTAGTGGGCGCACAGGGTGGCCGCGTTCTGCGCGCTGACCGTTGCGGCGGGGGCTGCCGGGCGCAACCAGTCCCGTCAGGCTGTGGTAGCTGCGCCGGCAGGACCGGTACGGTGGTCTCGGCGCGACGATGCGCTCAGGAGGAGGTTTCACACATGGCCCGGGTCAGCCGTCCCCCGTTGTCGACGACAGACAAGGTCGTCCTTGCGGCCCTACCGTTCACCGTGCTGGCGTTCGCTTGGGCGATCAGCGCCGAGCGTGAGGCGTTCGTGGCGCTGTCGATGCTGCTGCTCGTGTCGTGCGCGGTGCTCTCATTGCGGGCGTTCAGCCCCGACCCGACCCCGCATCATGTGAACCGTCATACGGTCCGCCGTCACCGCTCCGACGGCGAGGCGTAAGGGGACTCCTCTCGGGCCGGTCCGGCCCGGATGACTAGTTGGCGGGTCCACGGTCAAGCCCTCAAGCCAAGGGCAGTTCTTGACAGTGCGTGCGGTGTGCCCGTGGTCCTCTACGCCGGTGGGAGCCTGCGCTATCCGGGTCGTCTCGTGGCGCATTTGTCACTGCAGATCGAAGATCCCCAGTGACGGTGCGTCAGCATCGGCGACCGGCGGCACCAGTGGAGGTCGGACGTCTCTCAGGTGAGACTACTCCAGAGGACGCAACACTGGCCGTCGTCGTGGGAACGACTGCATCATTGAGAGCAGGCCGTCGTTCTGTCTTACGGGCGTGGGGACTTGAACGCAGGAGGGGGGCGCCCCCGGGCCTTCTCGTCCCACTCCGACTCCTGCCCCGCCCAAGACCCCAACTACGCGACCTCGGGTGGCATCTCCGTGGCCCCTGGTGGCGCGGTCCAGATCGCGGCTGTTGAGCGCGTAGCCGGCGGCGAGCCCGGCGCCCTCACCGCGTTCTACGCCGTGCTCGCTGGCACCTCCGGGCCACAGAGAGCTCCCGCGGCGCGCCCCGCTGCCCACCAGCGGCCCGGCCGTGCAGCGCGCGCAGTTGCCGCACCCCGACGATCCGCCGCGCGCACCGGGGTGGCTTGGGCCCGCGTCCAGACGTGGGACCAGGGTCTAGGTCACCGCGGTTGAAGTCGCCGCCGCGTACGCAAGCGATGACAACGATGCCTCCGCCGTCCTGGCCGCGATGCACCACGTCCCGACCCACCAGCGACTGGGTGCAGGGCAGGCCTGGAGCAGCACGCTTGGGCCCGGCCCCGGCGCCTTGGCGATTAAGGACGGCTGGGAACTCCCTCGACGAGTCGTTCGCGCGCACCCATGACGTCGACCCCGGTGCCGTCATGCTGACCGCAGCACCGGTCGACCAGGGCGCCCGTCCTCGCTGGCAGAGAGACCTGCACTCCGGGGCCGGAACGCGGTCCTTCCACACCACCGTCACTGGACTGGGCGGCTGCTGAAGCCGGCACTGGCCGCCGCTTCAGCCGCCGACCCAACCGGGACCCGATCCTCACCCGATAACGTCACCGGAGTCACCGCAGGTGGTTAGCACTTCGCTTGCTGCGAGGGTGGGGGCGCGGCTTGACGCCCAGTTTGTGCCGGCCCCGTTCTGGCGCCGGCTCGTGGCCCGCACAATAGACCTGTTCGCCTGCAGGGCGCTGACGTTTGTTGCCATCGTCCCGATCGTCATCCCGGCCCTGATCCGGGGCGCGATCATCGGCCAGGACCTCCCCACCAGCTTAGGCGCATTCCTCGCGTTCCTGCTGGCCTTCGTGGCCATCGAGTACTTCCTGCTGCGCCGCCGAGGCGGGCTGCGGCGCCGAGCGTTGTCCCGCGACCAACCCGTCACCGAGACAACCTCGTCCAACACCTTGCCCTTGTCCTTCTTCCTCGCGTTCACGTATGCCTTCGCGTACCTCGTCGTGACCTCGGCCTTGGATCGCATCGACAGTTCGCTCCGCACACCACCCGAGCGTCACCGTTTCGCGGGCATTCCTACGTGAGGCACGAAGAACGTTTCCCGGGTAGTTCTCGTGAGTCAAGTCGGCCTCTGGCTAGCTGCGAAATAGTGCCCTAACCTGAAGCCATGGCCTCATCAGCCCAAGTACGTGAGCTCGCTGACGCGTACCGGCGTGCAATGCACGAGGGTGACCGGGAATTTGTCGACAACGCGTTGGAGCGCAAGATCCTTCACGCTTTGGTGGCCGCCTCGGTTGCCGACACGGCCCGGTGGGTACGGACGCGTGTTCCGGCAGGCGATGATGTCGCCCGCCCCTTGCTCAACTTGGTCCCGTTGCTCAATCAGGGCAACGTGGTTGGGCAGGGTCTGGAGTACGCCCAGGGTAAGTTGTTGAAGGAAGCCAAGGGGCTGCTCTTCGCGGCCGTCGGTGTTGCGGCGTGGCCTTTGTGGTTCGTTTCGGTGCTGGGGTTCTTCGGCGGGCTCTTAGGATTCGCCCATGAGGCGGGGTCGGCGACGGCGAAGTTGCTAGTTCCACTCTTCTTGGCCGGTGGCGGCACCGCCCTCTACGGGCTTGTGCGCACGCTCTCCATGTCCGGGCCTGCACTGGAGGCGATGGGTGCAGCAGCAGGTTCGCTTGTAAGCGCCGCAGGCTCCGTCGGCAAACAGGCCGAGCGAGTATTCGCTGATCGGCTGACCCAGCCGTTGGCCCAGGTCTATGGGGCGCCGCCTTCTACTGGGATCACCGCTGCGAAAAAAGTCCGCGGCTTAGCCCAAACGTTGGTTTGGTTCACCTACGGATTCCTTTTCGCGACGGGGGCGTTCTTCATCGCTGGTGCGTCCAATGCCACGGGAGAGTTGATGGCCCCTGACCGGCCTGTGTGCCAGATCAATCCGTACGCCCCGGGCTGCCCCATCCCCACATTCCCGATGCCTTCCCCCAGCCCGTTCTTCCCCTAAGCCTCGATCCACCGATGAGTTCGTGCCACGCCGTGGCGGCGCAGGATCTGGGACACCGTCC
>CAZACX010000001.1:0-157609 GCA_964483685.1 uncultured Intrasporangiaceae bacterium | reverse complement strand
CTCGACGGCGTCCGCGACAAGGCCGCCGATGTGCGGCGACTCCGAACGTGCTAGTCCCATCACAAGACAGCCGGCTAAGACCGCGCCTGCACCTAGGGTGAACGCGTCGGTGACTGGGACGACTCCAATTACCTCGGTGTTGCGACCGTCAGCCCAAGCTGCTCCAGCGCTTCCGAGCGAAACAACGAGCTTCTGACTCGGAGCAGACGTCATAAGCCGCCACGCGGACCTGATTTCCGAGTGCGTCATGTTCGAATTTCCTAGCGAGACCTGGATGATTGCGTTCTCGGGGAGCGCGGCTCCAGTGAGCCATTCTTGAGCGTCGGACAGTTGAGCTACTTGACCAACGTTCCAAACAGACCCATCGCTCGGCGCAAGGATGGGAGAGGCGTCCAGTGCCGCCCTGCCGCTATCGGAGGAGACCTCAACATCGACGTAGGATACAACGCGGCTATTCTGAGGCAGAGACGCTAGGATGGCGCGCGTAGTCGTCAGAATGTGGGAATTGGATGGGTAATAGTTCGTCGTCACAAAACTGCGCGTCCCCCGTCCGCGATCGACCATAACCATGTCGATCGGTGCGCCCATAAACATTAGGGGATCTGGGTAGATCGTCACCCCGCTTTCCAACTTCTCGCGCAATAGCTGAGATTCAGCGGCCACGGATCCGAGATTGTTCGTCACTAAGTGAACACGGCCAGGAAATCGCGGTGCGCAGATGCTGGAAACGATAGCGGCATCGCAAACCAGGAGGGCGCCGTGGCGGCTCGCTACCACACCGCGATCTTGGGTCGGCAGATCCGCTACGTCGCAGAAGTATCCAACGCCTGTGGGTCCCAGGCAAATGATCGAAACTGCGGACATGCTGGATCCCTCCGTGCTGAGAGTTCGACGCGCTCGACGCCCGCCAAGGACGCTGCTGATGCCGTCTCGGAAGGCTAGCGGGTAGTTCAGCGCGTCCTCGCAGAATCACGCTCAGTTGCGTTCATCGGCTTGAGCGCGTCGGGCCAACTGCGGAGGGCGACGGCAAGTACTCTGTCGCCTGCCCACCAGACGACAGAGTGAGGACCCTCGATGGAAACTAGGGACGTAGACTCGCGAGAGCTCGCTGGGTTCGGCTACGTCCAGCGCCTGGACCGGAGTCTGGGCTCGTTCGCGGCGTTCGCGATGTCGTATGGATTCGTTGCGGTCTTCACAGCCGTGACAGCGGTCTTCTTCCTCGGGTTTGCGGCCGCCGGACCTGGCTTCGTCTGGGGATACCTGCTCGCAGCGATTCCTACCGTCTTGCTCTGCCTGTGCTTCGCGGAGCTTGCAGGCCAGATCCCCTTAACGGGATCGCTGTACCAATGGACGCGATCCCTCACGAAGTCCCGCCTCCTGCCTTGGCTTACGGGCTGGTTCTTCATCGCCACCCTGGTGACCGTCATGCCAGTCATCGGCCCAACGCTGCAGGGGGTGCTAACGCCGGTCTTCCAAGACCTCCAGTTCGTGGGAGGAAGCGCGGACATCGGGACGTCGACCACCAAAGGTGGTGCCCTAAACGCCGTAATCTTGGGAGTCGTCGGCCTCATGTTCACGACGATTGTGAACATATTCGGTGTCCGCTGGGCAGCGCGCGTCACCACAGTGGTCGTGATCGTCGAGTTGATCGTTTCCTTCATCATCGTCGTTGGCTTCGCAGCGAACATCAAGCGTGGACCTGGAGTCATTTTCGAGTCGCACGGGACCGGAGTCGCGCATTCGACTGGCTACCTTGGGGCGCTACTCATTGCGATCGTCGCCGGTGGCTACTGCTACTTTGGCTTCGAGAGCGCAGCGACCATGGCAGAGGAGGTGCGCAACCCTCGCGCAGTCGCGCCCAAGGCTGTGATCCGAGCACTCGGTTTGGTGGTGATTGTGGCGATTTTGTTCGTCACTCTTGCCCTCATGGCCGTCCCCGATTTGGACGCCCCCGAGCTCGGCACCGTGGGGATGCCGTTCATCTATCAGGCCGTGCTCGGAAAAACCTTCAGCAACGTAGTCCTCATTTGTATCGGGATTGCCGTGCTGGGAGCAATTACTGCCCTTCAGGCAACCGCTGCACGCGTTATCTTCGCCATGGCACGCAACGACCGCCTCCCGTTCAGTTCGCACCTTTCGCGAATCTCGCCGAGGTGGAAGACACCAGTCGTGCCCCTGCTGATGCTGGGCGGCGGCGGGTGTGTTCTCCTGCTCCTGAACTACAGCAATACTCGGATCTTCTCCACCATCGCCGCGGTCGGAATCGTTCTCTACTACATCACTTACCTGCTCGTCGTCACGCCGATGCTCCTCGCCCGCTCCCGTGGCCAGTGGCCGCCCGCTCGTCAAGACCGGTACTTTTCACTTGGGCGTTGGGGTTTGGCGGTGAATGTGGGGGCGGTCGTCGGAACGCTAGCGCTCATCATCAATATTGCGTGGCCGCGATCGTTCGTTTATGGCTCAGACCACTGGTACCTCCAATGGGGCTCGGTCACTGTCACGGCGTTGGTCCTCTTGGTTGGTCTGCCCTACTACGCACTCGTTATCCGCCACCGCGTGGATGCCCCGCGACCTGAGCACTCGGCCGCAACCGACTCGACGCCAGCTGCCAGCGCCCCCACCTGAACCGCCCGGGACAGTCTGGAGACGCAGTTTCGTCGGAGTTCAACTGGTGGATGCACTCCTCCTTGCGGCGTAGGGGTCCTCGGCCTCGGTCGGAGAGTGAGGCCGTTGAGGCAAACGTGCTTTGCACCAGTCGGCTGCCAGATCGAGCGTCACCCGGCCTGTGCCGCAAGGTTGCGACTCGGCGCGGCGTCCTGACGGTTAGTTGCGCACGCCGGGGCGGATCCCGAGCCGAGAACGCGCGACTACAACTCGACGACTCGGACCTTAGCGAATCGCTTAACTCGTCCGAATATCCCGCGCTCTCCATCGTCCAACACTTCGACGCGCACCTGATGTGGTGCCAATGAGAGCTTGCTGCAAGCCGCTATCACTGCCCCTTCTACCGTCTTGCCCTCGGCCGAGGCGCTACGTCGTTCAGGTCCGTGCGCTGGTGGCTGCGGTGAGCGCGTCGAATTGGCTGCCGCAGATCGGGAGGGGGCGATTGGCGCGACCCCAGGCCTTAGGGGCTGTGTCGCTAGCCCTGCGGGCGCCGGCGCGGCTGTGGTCGCCGCTGCTCTCAGCGACAACCTGACTCGCCTATGTTCGTCATCGAAGCCGATAATCACCAACTGCACTGTCTGACCCTGCGTCACGATCTCATCGGGATGAGCCACATAATGGGCCGCTAGGTCGCGCACGTGGATGCTGCCGTCCACGCCACCAGGGAGACGGACGAACGCGAACGATTGAATCGTGTTCGTGACCTTCCCGATCACCCTGTGCCCTACGGCATGAGTGCCCCTAAAGGCGAAGTACGGAGGCGGTAGTAGCTTCTTCACGGAAAGCCTCACTTCGCGCCGTCCACGATCGACCTCAAGGATCTCGGCGCGGAGCGTCTGGCCGATCTCGACTTCTTTGGTCATGTCGGACGGCGCCTCATGTGCGAAGTCGGAGCGCCGAACAACCCCGGGCACTTCGCCATCAAGTACGACCATTGCTGCACCGCTGGTCGCCCGCTGAACGCGAACCTCCACTTGTTGGCCGACCTGAAGCGTCGCCTCGGCAAGATCGAACGGATGACTCGAAGCCTGAGTCTCGGCCTTCTCGGGGTGGTGCTTCGTGAGCCGCACTCGTAGGAAGTCCCCGACTGACACCAGCGAGTTCAGGTCTTCCGCTCTGGTCGCGGCGAAGTCCCGCGCCATGACGAACCCTCGAACCCCCTCCGCCAGTCGCAGATCGACGACGCCCTTTCCAACTCTCTTAACGGGCACCTCCATCACGGTGCCCTCTGGGTGGGCGGCAGCGAACGCTGGGTAGGGATCCGGAAGCAGCGCCTTTAGGGAGAGTTCCACAACACGCTGGTGGTCGTCGTATCGCTTGATAGAGACCTCCATCAGCGTCCCGACTTCGACCGCTTCCTTTGCAGAACTGGGCGGTTCGTACGCCAGATCGCCCAGTTTCAGTTCACCCGTTACCCCTCCGTTCAGGTCGATGTAGACAACGTTGACCGAAGTGGCCCGAACCTTGCCCTCGATGACTGAACCGACGGGGAGCTTGTCCTTCATTGACTGAAAAACGGCATCCTGAGCGGCCCGGTACGAGAAGGCCAGCTGGTCTCGACCCTCATCAACGCCCGTGTAGTGAGCTTTGATCCGCTCGCCAGCATTGACGAACCTCGCGGGGTCTTTCACTTCCTTCCACGAGAGCTCGTCGCACCGAATAAAGCCATCTAGTCCTTCTGCTGTCGTGACGAAAGCACCACTCCCCACGATGCGATCGATGGTCACTTCGATTGAGGTACCAACCGGCGTCCTACCGGTGAAATCGGCAAGCCGGCGGCGAATGACCTCGCTCGGGTCTTCCTCGTCGATCGTGACGGCGGCCGGGACGTCGAGCATTCGTGCAGTGCGCTCATCGAGAGCAGGCAGGGCTGCCGGAATCACGAAAGGCGTCCTGTTGTCCAGACGACGGTGGTGGCTGCGCGCCCAGAAGGACCAGACATCATTTGCCCAGTCGTCCTCGACACTCAGCCCTACCAGTTCCGCGGCAGCCGCTCGCGAGAGCGGCTTGTCCTGGATCGTCCGCATCTCTGTACCCACGGGCGCGATCCTCGGCTCTTCGACTTCATCGGGGTCGGGCTGGTGTAGGAAACCATCGTTGCCAGCATCGCCACCGTAGGGGGGCTCTCCAACTACCTTCGGTCGCTCCGAGCTTCGACTTCGCCGCTGCGGGATTACCAGTCTTAGGGTGCCTGCCGATTTGTGCTCGATGCGCGTCAGTGCATCGAGATCGAGTTCGGAGCAATTGAGAGTTGCGGAGTCGCGGACGAGGTTGAGAAGCACGACCTGTCCGATCTGAAGGCCGTTGTCCGCCAAGCCCAAGACCGCCGGGCCCGACACCGATTCCGTGGCGGCCGCGCTGTGGGTCTTGGGTGCCTCCGAATCATCCGCCCTCCCTGCCCGGTGGCGGAAGCGGTGCTCGATGCCGTGGACGGAGTCGTGGTGCATTAGCGCGAACTGGACCCATCCCCATGTGTCCGCCGTCTCGGCGACACGAGCAACGTGGAGGGTGGTGCTTGTTCGGCGATCCATCTTATGGACGACCGTCGATACCCCGGGCACGGTCTTGGCCAGGTGCTGGTGCAGGAGTTCAAGCAGGGTCACCGTCAGGCAACCCTGGAATCTCGCCGGGACGACCGTTGCAGTGATTGTGCGGCCCTCAACGAGCCGGTCCAGTAATCCTGGGACCCCACGGTCAAGGGAAGCGGCGATCTCTCGTCGGCTCTCCTGTACCTCCTTCTTGCCGTTCGTGGCCTCGCGCAGGACGAAGCGTCCCCGCTCGTCAGAACGCAGGAAGGATCGCACCGGCCCACTGTGATCCTCGAGCAGTGGGCCGACGATCACTTCTACCGGGTTCCCTGGCTGAAGGTCGGCGTGCTGCGCGGGGTTTCCCCGGAACCCGACGGGTCGCCAGTCCGGGCTTAGCGTGACCGTTGGTTTGCCGTCGAGAATGGACAGGCCGACAACTTCGACCCACTGCGGCGCGGTAGTGTCCTCGATGCCCATCACAACTGGCTGTCCAACCGCCGCCTCGTGCTTGCTCGTCCGTGCGACCCAGCCGTGCAGCGGGTTGCGACCGCCAAGGCCAGTATCGGTCGGATCACGCGGGTCATCGCAGTCTTCTGGCCGTCCGTCGCGACATGAGAAGCACTGCTGGCATGCTCCTGACGCTTGCGCTTGCCGGTCGGCCGCTTGGAAGGCCGCCTGCGCGGCCTGTTCTTCATCCGGTTCGCCCAGTCGGCCCCCCTTCAGATCTCCAGTCGCGTCACTGCGACGAGCGCTGCCGTCTTCATCGGCGTTGTTCCATTGCCTCGCCCTCCTCCTAGTGACGCCCGAGGTACTCTCCGGCCGCGCGAAGGGCTCGACAATTGAACTGCAAGACACAAGTCGGCTGTTCTCGACGCGTACCTCAGCCCGCATGCCTGCTGGCCACGTCTGTATCAGGCCCAGAGCGGCGTTGCGGCTTGGATCCGGAGGGGCGTGCATGGCGGCGCGCACCAGCAGGCGCATCGCATCGGCGACACCGGCGGACTCCTCACCGTCACCGAGTGCCCACTCGGCTGCCCGGATGATGCCCGACAGCCGAGTCTCCTGAGTCAGGCGATCGGTACGCCTGCGAAGCGCGATTACAGATCCGGACGGTCGAATCATCGCGCGATCCTCGAGCCGGGCCAGCGGTGAGGCGCCCTCAGCGCCAGGCTGACCCGCTACGCCGCCCTCGGTCGGCATCCTTGGCGCGTACACCTCGCCGTCGCGGTCATAGGTATTCGATTGCAACGCCCTAGTGAGAACCCCACGCGTCCGGTCCAAGAGCGCCGGCTCGACGAAGCGCTTGACCTGTTCCTTCATCGCCGGGGAGAGGACGGCGAGAATCTCCTGGCGCTGGATGGCCGCTGCCATCAGCACATCGTCGTTGACCCACCATTTGGCAGCCCAACGAGCGCGCGGCCGCGATGGCTCCCACGGCGGCACTCCGGGGTCCGCCCTTTCCCAGGCTGCCATAATGAGAAGCGCAAGATGCGCCTCGTCCTCCGCCAGCCCTGCAAGCGCCCGGTGACTGCCCGCCGCCTCTAGGCGCCACTCATCCGGCCACTCAAAGGTGTCCTGAAGGAGCGAATCCGGACCCACGAGTCTGTTGTCCCCCAGCAGCGTGATGACAGTGGCGACCTCGGGAACGCAGGCGAGGCGGTCCGCGTACAGGAGCGCCATAGCGTTGGACGTCCCGAGTTGCGAGAAGCGGGCGACTTCTTTGCCGAAGGCCGTCGGGTGCCCATCGGCATCGACGGCACCTCCTGCGCGCAGCGCCGCGTCGGCACGCTTCAACTCGGTCTTGAAGATCGCCTGGGCGTCGAGCGCCCGTTGTTCCAAGACCGAGACCTTCGGCTCGAACGCCGCCGGCCATGGAAAGCTGGGGATGTCGTCGACGCCGCCCATGCGCGCCGTCATCACCAACGCCTCCAGGTTCTCCCTAGTTGAGCCGGGAGGAGTGTCCTGTTCCAGGCTCAAGAACTGACCCTTGGTGTAGAGCGGGAAGACCCAGCCAGGCGCCTTGCGTCCGACGCGGCCCCAGCGCTGCCGGATGCCGGCCTGGCTGTGGAGCTTCTTGCGCACGTATCCTTGGGCGAGGTTGGGATCCCACTCTGACTGCGCGATGACGCCGCTGTCGACGACGAATCGCACCCCCTCGACGGTTAGGGAGGTCTCAGCGAGGTTGGTCGAGATGACGATCTTGCGAGGGTCGCCCTTCCGCCGTTTGGCCAATGCGGCCTGTTGCACTGCGGGCTTGAGTGTCGAGATGAGCGGGAACACGTGGCCGCGATACTGCTGACCTAACGCGCTCTCAACTCGTTCAACCACCTGCTCGATCTGCTTGGTGGTCGGCAAGAACCCGAGGATGTCGCCGAAGATGCCTGCCTCGTCGAGGCCTTGCGCCAACGAGATCACAAACTTGGCCATAACGTCAGGCATCTCGTCTGGCCAAGACTCGATGTCGATTTTTCCGGTGTACCTCAGATCGAGGAGCCTGCGGGTGGTGTCCCAGACGTCCTCTGGGTCTTCCTCATGCCCTTTGAGGACGTCGTCCGGAGGCAGTGAAGGCGCGAATTGCTCCCTCCAGTGCTGCCGGAGAAATGCATCAACCGGACGAGCATGCTCGCCGCCACTCAGTGGCAAGTCGGCGTCCACCCAACCAGCAGCAACGTTTGACTCGCCCTCAGCGATCCCGTCCAGTTCGGGGAAAAGTGGCATCCCGTAGCCGAAGGACTTGACCGCCGGCACCTCCATGATGTGCGCAACCTCAGGGCCACCGAAGTACTCCTGATAAAAGAGTGCATCGAATGTTGCAGACGTGATGATGACGCGAAGATGGGGGAATCTATCGAGCTCGCGGCGAAGGTACCCCATGATGAAGTCGATGTTGACGCTGCGCTCGTGGGCCTCGTCGACGATCACTGTGCCGATCCTGCTCAGCCGACCCTCCCGGAGCCAGTTGATCATCGTCCCATCGGTGACGTAGACCAGCTGGCACGCCTCGTCGTGGTTGCGGTCGCCCGAAACCTGGTAACCGACCGGATAGCCGGGCCCGACGCCGCCGGCACCAGAAAGCACGCCGCCTACATATCCCGCGACGCCCCGAGCAGCTTGGACCCGGGGCTCTGTTACCACGATCTGGCCAAGATCCGTAAGTTTGGCGAATGGCGTTCCGGCCGGCACGTCCTTATAAGACTCCGGCGGCGGGTCCATGAGGCGATACGGAGCAAAAGTCGACTTGCCCGTACCGGTGCCGGCTTTGAGGACGAGTACCCGTTTGTCGCGCAGCAGCTCGATCATCTGCAACGCGTGGTCGTCCGTCATTCCGACGTTGGCGTCCATTAAGTCGTAGGAAGTGCCCTCGACCTCGGTGTGCTTGTCCGGAAGGGGACCCAAGCCGCCCAGCGGGCCTGTCGGATTCGATCGATCGATAACCTCACCTACCGTCTCAAGGTCGATGTACGCGACGGCCATACCCTGGATGTTGAACTTATGTTGGGCCCGATGGTCCTTGCACCGATCCGACCGCGATCCTCCGCGTTCGATGACGCTTTTCGCCCAATGCTCGTTGTAGCGGGATGCCACGCCTTCGCGGGAGGCCACAAGCTTGGCCAAGCGGTCTGTTTCACGCCTGTCGTTGCGCTTCTTCGCCCGGAAGAGGTCCCTACGATATTCGTCGAGTTCACGCTGGCAGTCCTTGCAGGTGAACTCCATAATCGAGGACGACGAGAGCCCCCGCGGAGCGCCGGCTACATCGTCCACGGAGTTCCCCTCTTGAACGGCGCGGCGTTCAGTCGGCCCTCCCCGCCCGACGAGAAGTACATGGGCTCGACTGCGAGTGTGCTTGGGTGCCTGAGCAAGTGGTAAGTGACCGCTCTGTAGAAGCCGACAACCGCCGTCTCGAGCCCCGTCTGGTACATCTCAATGCGTACCTTTCGCTGTCCACGGTCCGTCAGTTCGTCCAACTGAGCACAACTGGTGGCAAAGACCAGATCGTCTGTCAGTGCAGCGGGCCGCGGGCGCGAGATCTCAGCGTTCCGCAGCCATGCCCCGTCCACTGCCGCATCCATCTCCGAGTGACGAATCGACAACAGAGCGAACTTCAACTTAAGGTCAAATTCACCACGGACCTCAGTTCCCAACGCGAGGCAACGTAGTGGGAATGGGTGCGCTGAACGCGACCCATCGCGATACTCAACCGGAACATCCACCCGTTGTCCCCCATACCCCAAGACGCTGTCCCTGAGAATTTCCGTTACCACCGCGTTCTGGATACCGCTCGGGGAAATCGGCCGGATGTCCGTTCCGGCGGTTGATGAATCCAGCGCCTTGGCGATCTGGTCCCGGAATCGAGCCTCTACCGCTGCGCGGCCCTTCTTGCCACCCGACTCAAACCGCTCCACGACCCCAGGGATCCCGGCCTCCTCGGACGCCATCGCCGTAGCCCCGGGCTCCAGACCATAGACGCGCAGAACCGGAACGAGCCCCTGCCCCTTCGCTGATCGCGCCACATCCAGCACATCGGCGGCGAGCTCGATTCCCCAGTCTTCCTCAGTCCCGCCCAGCAAGTAGCGATTCTCGCCGCAAGGACTGTGCGCCACCTCTACTCGCATGACGTGCCGCTCGTCGGCGAGCAACTCAAGCCTAGTCGCCAGCATCTCGAAGCGTTCGATGTCCGCACGATCACCGGGCCCGGCCTTCGTTGCACGGTGGCGCGCGCCAGCAACGTCAGCCACGAGTTGAATGACCTCAGGAGACGGCTCAACGGCAAGGACCGCGAAAACCTCGGTGCTCATGCGCGCGAAATCCTCATCGTCAAGAGACGGCCCTCGATGACCTTGTCGATGTCCGCGAGGCGTTCCGGGCAGCGCAACACGACCACCTCTGGCGAGCACTCAGGTTCGGGTGCATCGCGCGGGATTAGTAGGGCACAGGGGGTGTCCGTTTGGCCCATCATCCTCAGCAAGAGTGGGCTCGTCGTAGGGGTGACCCCCGACCTGGGAATCAGGCGGAGGCTCGACACGCCCGGATGAGTCCTGCTCCACGGAATCGGGCTAGTGTCATCGAGCCCATGCATGCTCACTGCACCTGCCTCGGCATCGATCGACCACGAAACTCCTCGCTTGCGGTCCTCGACGACACGGGCGACGCCGGCGTCACCGGGACGTGCCGAATCCAGGGCGTCAACACGCTTCAAGAACATTCCGGTCATCACGGCTGCCCGGCAGACATCAGACTCTGCTTGGCGTGCGACGCGATCTGTCCATTCTGCACCGCCAGTCAGAATCGAGTTTACTCGGGCAGAACAGGCCAACAGAAAGTCCAGCTCGATTCCCGTCCAAACTCCCGAGAGCAACGAGAAGCAGACACGCTCCGGGGTGAGCCCGAATCGCTCGGCCGCTTCCAGAACTCGCCGACGAAGATCAGGCGGCATCGGCGTGATCGCCTGAAAGAGCGCCCGCGCCTCTGCAGGGGTGATGGCGGCGGGATCCTCAGCTCCGAGAGTGACGCCGACCGTTCTCCCAAATCGTCGGAGGCTCGCAGGCACCGCCTTCTCGGGGTGTCCTTCGAAGGTAATCGGTTTGCCGTCGACCATAACCCGCGCGGCGCGGTCGAAGCGAATCTCCATTGTGCCGCCGTTCTGGAAGGCGTCGCAAAGAGTTAGCGCAGCGAGTGCCCGGTTCCCCTCATGGGTGGCGACATGTGGCACCTCGCACGTCTGCCAGGCCGGAACCGCGAGACCATCGAAGCTCGCGTCCTGGGCGATGGCAGCGAGGCCGACAATGACATTCTGACAAGCGATGCGGACCGGCCGCAGGACGTAGTCCCGAGGCCGCTTTGTGGTGTCCAGGTGGCTGGCTTCGTAGGCCGGTCCCACTTGGTCCAGAAGTCGCTTGAGTCCGACTGTCCGTGTGCGCAACTCCTCGTCGAGGGATGCCACGTAGAGGAGTGGGTCAACGTCGAGCAGCGCGAGTTGACTCTTGGGCGGCACCGGGCGCAAGTGCAAGCGCCGCACTTCGCCGATTGAGCATCCAGGCTGGTCCGCAATCACGACACAAGCGACAGACTCGCCATCGACCCAAGCTAGGGGTAGTAGCCAGTCAGGGAGTTTTGAAGCGAGCACGTCCTCGATTAGGGCGATGCCTGCTTCAACCGTCTCACTGTTTCCGTCCCTCTCCGGCAAGAACAGGAGGTCTGTTGTCACCCTCGCCCACGTGCAGCCGTAAACCAATCCCAGACTCTGGGCCAAGCTGTCGGTCGGACTCACCGCCAAAGTCATCGATCCCCACGCGCTCGAGACTGGAGGATTGAAACGGCCCTCGTCACCTCCGCCTCGATGCGTTCCGGGGATTGCGGGCGCAGGAAGAGGGTCATCTCGTGATGTCCGCCCTTCTTGGGATCCAAGGGGGTCGACTGAAGGTGGTCCATCGCCGTTGCCTGGGTCCGGTCGGTGACTTGAACCATGACCAGTCCGGTAGGAGCACTGCCCTTCTTGTTGCTCATTTCTGCGTTGTAGACGATATGGACGTGGCGAGGGCCTTCAGCCTGCGCTGACTTGCTTCCACCACTGCGGCCGTGTTCGTCCACGTAGACGTTGACTCGAGTGCCGGGCATGGACTTCAGTGCCTTGAACCGGTCTGGCGTGGCAATGGCCTTGCCGATCGAGACAGGCTGCGATGACAAGTGTTCACGACTCACGTGGTTGTTCCCACACGCCATGGTGTCTCCCGGGGACGAACTGAACTAGCGAGGTCGCGATGCTCCAACGCTATCTGACTGGGAGGGTGCCGCAGGCAGTTCGAGGAATTGTCAAGTCCTGTTGATCGCGCAACCGGTGAGGATGAGGCGCTCGACGGCGGCCTGGCCGGGATCGCTGAACGCGCCGATCGCCGCATTCCGGCATCACGGTCGGGTTCGGTCGTCATGGCCATTGCTGTCCTCCATGGGTGGCAGGGCCAACGATGGCTGTGGGTGCAGGATGCCCTGCTGGTCAGGTGGTGCGGAGCTGTGTCTGATGCCGGGGTCGGGTAGTGGCCCTGGGGACGATCGCGGTCGACGCACTGCTGGCGTCGGGTCGCCAGCTGGCCCCTTCGGTCGATGTCCGGGGTCATAGTGGGTCGCCGTCGCCCGGTTTGGCAGGGGCCGGTCGGCGTCATCGCCGGGCGCCGGCGCGCGAAGTGGCGGCCGCGCTCGGGCCGCGTGGTCGGGTCAGGCTGGCGCCAGGGAGCCGGGCCTTTCGCTCTCGCGAGGGTCGGGCTTGGGCCGGCGCCGTCAGCGGGGTCGCTGCGCAGGACACCGCGTGCGAGGTAGTGCTGACGCCTCGAAGCTGCGCGGTAATGAGCTCGCGTACTGGTGATGGGGGTGGCACTGCGCGGTCGGCGGCGAGGGCCCGAGGGTCGACCCAGGCCGCGTCCGGGCGCTCAATACCTGGTGGCTTGCGGCCGGCTTCGAGTGGGGTCAGAAGCTGTTGCGCCGCGCGGGCGCTGACTGTCGTGGCGGGGTGGAGGGCGGCGTCCTGCAGGAGAAGCGAGGTCTGGTGGGGTGCGTCGAGGGCGCTGAGCAGGGTGGCGGTGGTGGCTGGCAGGTGGACACGGGTGGCGATGATGGCGGGGTCGGCCAGGGTGGTGCCGGTCATGATGATTTCGGAGAACGCGTGTGCGATCTCCGATCCGGCGGCTCGCAGGTCTGGAGTGACGCTTCGGTGGGTGTGGCTGGTCAGGTCCCGGACGGTGGCGTGCAGGGTTCCCCAGGCGGACTCGGCTGCGGTAAGACGCGGTTGCAGTCGCGCGTGGTAGGCCGGAGCGTCCAGGACACCCAGGGACGCGGCGACGTCCAGGACGCTGCGGGTCATGGCCAGGGTGTGGGTTTGGACGCGGGTGAGCTCGGCCAGGTTGGCCATGGACGGTTCGCGGGCCAATGCCCGATGGGTGGCGATGTCCCACCCCGTCAGCGCCGCGGACAGCCGGTCCTGTGAGGGGGGCTCACGGTGCTCCAGTGCAGGGTCGCTGGGGAAGGTCCGGTAGACCTCCCTGCCGGCGACGGCCTCGAACGTTGCTAGTCGCTGTTGGGCGCTGCGCAGGGCCGAGCCGATCCGGGGGGTGGACGTGCCAGCCCGGGGGTGGGTGCGCAGCTGGGCCTGGACGGCCACGTTGATGGCATGGGAGGCCACGTACAGGGTGTGCAGGACGCGTTCGCGGGCGACGGCGGCGTCGGCCAGCACGGCGGGGGTGAGCAGTGGTGCGGGGCGGCGGTGGCTGGCGACCATGTCGTGCGCGCGGATGAGGTTCCCGGCGATGGCCAGGAGCTGGTCGTCGGGGGGGCCGTCGCCTGGCCAGGACCGGTTGCTGAAGTGCTGGTGCATGGAGGTGGCCATGAGCTGCAGCCGTTCCCCAGGCTGATCCTGGCTGCGCGCCGCGGCCAGCGCGTGGACCCCCGGCCCGCCGCCGCGCCGGGGCAGGATTGCCAGGAACTCGTGTCCGGCCTGGACGACTTCTGGCCAGGTGCGCACCATCGCGGCCGCGTCGAGGGCGTCCGGGTCGAGCAGCAGACGGCGGGCGGTGAGGTCGCCCTCGAGGAGGAGCTCGCCGACACTGAGCCGGTTCGACGCCTTCATGGCGTGACCGCCTGCGCGAGCTCGAGCAGGAAGCCCAGCGATATGCCGAGCTCCCCGGGAAGGGGGTGGACGTGCTGAGCATCCAGCGCGGCCCGCACTGCGGTCGCCGCTGCGGGAAGCCCGGCAGGGTCGGGCACGACGAACCCGGCCGTGTCGTCCGCGGGTAGGAGGTCGAGAACCTCTCCTGCCAGGTGCTGTGCCTGGCAGGCCACGACGTGCAACCGGACGTCACGTGAGTGTTCGGTGGCTCGGGAGGCTTCATCTCCGAGGACCGCCAACGCGGCGGCGAGGTGGTTCAGTGCGGCCGCTCGCTCCGCGCTGGGCGGGACGTACAGGCCGGGCACGAGGCCCGAATCGTGTGAAGTGCTCATATATCCCTACGCATTCCGGGGCGTCCTTGGGGGCCACTTCCGGGCAGCCGACTTTCCTGACCCGCCTCTGGCCGCCCCACTGTCCCCCGGCCCGGCACCTGCGGAGGGGCCTCCTGGCGGCCTGTGGATAACCCGTGCCGGGGTGTCAGGGGTGTGCGCGACAGTGGCCTTGAGGACCCACAAGCCCGGGCAAAGGGAGCCCCTCCCCGCCGGGGGACGAAGGAGGCGATAGTCATGAACGCGTCGGCATCGTTGATGGCGTGCTGCCGCGCCGCCCTGCCGGCCACGGTCAGCACCGTGGTGCTGCTGGTAGCCGCCGGCGCCATGCCTGCCGGACCGGCCCTGGCGCTGGTCTGCGGGGTGGGCGCGGCCACTCTCCTGCTGCTGTTTGGGGTGGGTGAGCAGCTGGCGTGCCGCGCCCTGCACGGCGCCCGCTCCCCCACCGCTGCGGAGGCCGCGCTCATGGCACCAGCGACGATCCGGGCGTGCGCCGCAGGGCTGGGCCCGCCTGTGGTGCGGGTCGCAGTCCAGCCGCACGGACAGGGCTTGGTCGCGTTTGCGTGCGGCGGCTCCACTGTCGTGGTGCCCCGCGCCCTGGTCCTGGCGGTCCACCACGGCCGCGTCAGCCACGAGCAGGCCACGGCGAGCATCGCCCATGCCGCCGCGATCTGTTCAGCCGGACTGACCCGACGCCAGGTCGCCCTGGCCGTGTGGTGCCTGCCCTGGGTCGCGCTGGAGGGCGTCGTGGCGGCCGCGGGACGAATGTTGCGTGGCGTCGCTTTGCTGCGGTTGGCGTGGCGTGCCCGGGTCGTCGTCGCCGCGATCGCGGCCGCCCAGAACGCCGCCGACGGCCACCCGTGGATGGCCGCCGTCGTGGCCGCCCTCATCGGCGCGACCTACGCGCAGCCTGCGCTGAACCGGCAATGGCACCGGCGACTGGCCCAGGTCGGCGACGACACCTTGGCCGAGCACGGCCTGGGTGGGCACTACGCGGAGCTGCTCACCGTCTCCGGCCACCGCCTCGATCTGGAACGCCACGCCCGCCTCACCCAGCCGCGAGACACCGGCCGCACGGGCGGTGTCGTTCTCTCCCTGACCTGAGTGACACGGCACCGCGTCTTGCGGTTGCGCGCCTCGGACTGGTTGTGCGGAGGGACCCGCTGTCGTCAGCGGTGCGCAGCGGCCCGGTGCGAGGCAAGCTGAACGCACCGGGCCCCACAGTCCGGGCACGTGGCCAGGTCGGCCGTCGCCAGCCACCTGGTGATCGTGCCTTCCAGCCACAGGTCGCGGCCGTCGCCGACCACGAAGTCCGAGGCGGGGACGCGTCCGGTGCGCACCCACCGCAGCGCTGCAGTGTCGCTGACCCCAGCCAGTGCGGCGATGCCCCGGGACCCCACCACCCCGTCGGGCAGCCGCGGCCCTGGCGGGCGGAACGGGCCGAAAGCGCGGGTCTCGCGAGAGACCACCACGCTCACAGTGCCGAACTCCTGCGCGATCGCCTCCAGGGTGCGTCCCGCCCGGCGAGCCGCGACCCACTGCTGCACCACCGTCGGCGACGGGTACGGTCCAGCACCCCTGGTGCACCGGGAGACCAGCTGATGGGCCACGCCCTCGCGGGCGGCGATGTCAGTCACCCGCTGTCCACGTTGGCGGGCCTCCACCCACCGGTCGGTGCGCTGGCGAACGGTCGCGGCATCAGCCACGCTTCAACCGCGCTGCTTCGAGGCCGCCGGGAACGGCCCGTACGGGTCCGTCGCGGCCCGCACGGTTCGGGCGCTCACCCCGGCACGGGCGGCGATGAGCGGGACCGACTCACCGTCGCGTCGACGCGCTAACCACTCCAGCGCTCCTACCGGGTCACCCACACCGCACACTCCAGCACGGAGGCACGACGTGGACAACCGCAAGCAGCCCCGCACCGCGAGCCGCACGGCGCCGGGCTCCCGCCGACCTCCACCTGAACATGGCTGTCACGCGCCGCCTCCCGGGCCCAAGCCGTAACCCATACGCATGACAGGACCCGGCTCGAGAGCCCCGACTCCGTGCCGGGTCCTGTCACGCACCGCGCCGCCGGTCCCGCCATAGCCGGCCGGGCCGCACCCCGAAACAATGGCGCCCGGCGGTGCCGTCTCACCCCGCGTCACTGCCGTCGACACGGCCCGCTGAGGGCTCAGGCCCGCCGCTGTCGGTGTTCTTGGCCAGTCGCCGCAGCCGAGCAGCATCGGCGACGGTGACCATCCCGGCGCACCACCTCACGGCCTCCCCCGCGCTGAGCCCCTCGGTCTCGACCAGCTCCGTCAGCGCCTGCCCGGCGCGCTGCTCACACTGCGCGACCCACGCGTCGCGTTCCTGTAGCGCGAGTGCGACCTGCACCCCTAGCGCGCTGCACCGGTCGTCCTTGGCCTTGCGCTCGGCCCGCCAGGTGCTCTGCCCATCCAGCGCTGTGCGGCGCGCCCGGTTCCAGTCCTGTCGTCGGCTCACCCGAACCACCCTCTTCCCCGGCTCCACTGTGGAAAGTGCCGTCATCTCCCTACGCACCTGAGACGTCGCTTGGGGGCCACATTCGCCGAACTTTCTCAGAGCCACGCGCGCGCGACCCCACCGCGACGACTCATCTGGCCACCTGAAGACACCCCACCCACGACCGGCTCGCCGTCGAGCGCACCCCTATCGCGCGCCGCGAAAGTTCCTCCCCGACGCCGCGACCCCGCCGACGACCCCCGAAACGAAAATGCTCGTCAACTGCACACCTCATGCATCCAGGTAGTTGCAAGCCTCAACTAGTTGGCCCCCAAGGGCCTCCGCGGATGCGTAGGGGTATATGACGATGAGTCTGCACAAGCTCACTGCCGGGACCGGGTACACGTACCTGACCCGGCAGGTGGCGGCGGCGGACCGCACCGGCGGGGCCCGCACCCCGCTGGCGACGTACTACACCGAAAGGGGTGAAACCCCGGGCCAGTGGGTGGGGTCCGGGGTGGCCGGGATCGATGGCCTGGCGGTCGGGGACGAGGTCACCGCGTCGCAGATGCAGGCCCTGCTCGGTAGCGGTTTGCACCCGTTGGCGCTGCAGAGGCGGGAGCGGCTCGAAGGCCCGGACCTGACCGGCGCGGACTTTCGCGCGGTGACCCGTCTCGGGTTGCCGTTCAAGGTGTACGACGCGGACGTCACCGCGTTCCAGGTGCAGGTCGCCCAGCGGATCGAGGACCACGTCGCCGCTCTGGGGCACCCCCGCGACTACCCGGTTTCGGCGCAGGACCGGGCGCGGATCCGCACCCAGGTCGCGCTGGAGTTCTTCCGGACCGAGCACCACCGTGACCCGGTCGATGCCCGGGAGCTGGCCGGGATCATCGCCAAACACTCCCGGCCGCGCACGACCGCGGTCGGTGGGTACGACCTGACCTTCTCCCCGGTGAAGTCCGTGAGCGCTCTGTGGGCGGTCGCACCCCCGGACATCGCGGCACAGGTTGAGCTGGCCCACCATGACGCTGTCGCTGACGCGTTGGGGTTCATCGAGGCGCACGCCCTGTACACGAGGGAGGGCGCCAACGGGGTCCGTCAGGTCGATGTCACAGGGCTGGTCGCGACCGCGTTCACGCATCGCGACTCTCGGGCCGGGGACCCCGACCTGCACACCCACGTGGCAGTTGCGAACAAGGTGCAGACGTTGGCTGGGAAGTGGCTGTCGGTCGATGGGCGGATCCTGTTCAAGGCCAACGTGGTCGCGTCCGAGACGTACAACACGTCCCTTGAGCAGCACCTGCGGACCCGCCTCGGCCTGGTGTTCGCGGAGCGTCCCGGAACTGACCGGGGGAAGCGCCCGGTGCGGGAGGTCGTCGGGGTCGACCCGAGGTTGAACGCGCGGTGGTCCACCCGGCGGGTCGCGATCGAGGCCCGCCGCGGCGTGCTCGCGGCGGCGTTCCAGGCCGACCACGGCCGGCCACCGACGGTGGTGGAGTCCATCCAGCTCGCTCAGCAGGCCACGCTGGAAACGCGTGAGGCCAAGCACGAACCTCGCACCCTGGCCGAGCAGCGGCAGGCGTGGGCTCAACAGGCGCAGGAGGTTCTCGGCGGCGCCCACGGGGTAACCAACATGGTCACCGCGGCACTGTCAGCGGCCCGCACCGCGAGCTTGGTGACCAGTGACTCGGTGACTGTTGACGCGGCGTGGGTTCGCACCACCGCGGTGCGGGTCCGCGACGAGGTCCAGGCCCGCCGCGCCACCTGGCAGGTCTGGCACCTGCGCGCCGAAGCCCACCGCCAGGTGCGGGCCGCGAACCTCCCAGCAGAGAGCGTCGAGACCGTCGTCGACCTGGTCACCCACGAGGCCGCAACCGTGGCCTCGGTGCGCCTGACCCGCACCGACGACGGCATCGACGAACCAGCGGAGCTGCGCCGCACCGACGGGTCCAGCGTGTACGAGGTCGCCGGGTCCGCCCTGTTCACCAGCACGCAGATCCTGACCGCCGAATCCCGCCTCCTGACCACCGCCGGGATCACCGACCGGCGCCCAGCCAGCCACGAAGCGGTGGCGCTGACCCTGCTCGAGCAGGCCGCCAACGGCGTCACCCTCAACGCCGGACAAGCCGCCCTGGTGCGTGGCATGGCCACCTCCGATGCTCGGCTCCAGCTCGCCATCGCGCCCGCCGGCGCCGGGAAGACCACCGCCATGCGAGCCCTCGCCAGAGCGTGGGTCGAGGACGGCGGCACCGTGCTCGGGCTCGCCCCGTCCGCCGCCGCCGCAACCGTGCTGCGCGAGCAGATCGGCGCGACCACCGACACCCTGGCCAAGCTCACCTGGTCCCTGGAGCACGACGACCTGCCGGGCTGGGCAACCGACATCGGCCCGGGCACGCTGGTTGTGATCGATGAGGCGGGGATGGCCGACACCCTCACCCTGGACACCGCCGTCCACTTCGTCACCGCCCGCGGCGGTCAGGTCCGCCTCATCGGGGACACCCAGCAGCTCGCCGCGATCGGCGCCGGCGGCGTCCTGCGCGACATCGCCGCCAATCACGGCGCGCTGCACCTTTCCGAGCTGATGCGGTTCACCGACCCCGCCGAAGGCGCCGCATCCCTGGCCCTGCGGGACGGCCGAACGGAGTCGCTCGGGTTCTACCTCGACCACGACCGGGTCCACGTCGGCGACCTGAGCACGCTGACCCAGGACGTGTTCACCGCCTGGGCCCACGACCGCAACCAAGGTCTGGACGCGATCATGCTCGCCCCCACTCGCGACCTCGTCTCCGAGCTCAACCAGCGCGCCCAAACCCACAGAATCGCCCAGCACGACGAACTCCCTGGCGCCGCCCTCAAGGACATTGGGGTGCGGCTGGCCGACGGGAACACCGCGTACGTCGGCGACACGGTCATCACCCGGGCCAACGACCGGCGGCTGCGCCTGACCCTGCACGACTGGGTCAAGAACGGCGACCGCTGGACCGTCCAGGTGACCTCCCGCGACGGCTCGCTGGCGGTCGAACACGTCCGCACCGGGCACCACCTGACCCTGCCCGCGGAGTACGTCACCGCCTCCGTCGAGCTCGGGTACGCCACCACCGTCCACGGCGCCCAAGGCATCTCCGTGGACACCATGCACGGCCTGGCCACCGGGGATGAGACCCGACAGCAGCTGTACACGATGCTCACCCGCGGCGCCGAAGCCAACCACCTCTACCTGCAGGTCGTCGGCGACGGCGACCCGCACGGAATCATCCGACCCGACAACGTTCACCCCCCGACCGCGACCGACCTCCTTGAAGACGTTCTCGCCCGGGACGACGCCCCCGTCTCCGCGACCACCACGCAGCGTGAACACGCCTCCCCGGTCCGGCTCGGCGACGCCGCCGCCCGCTACCTCGACGCCCTGCACGTCGCCGCCGAACACCACCTGGGCCCCGCCGCGACCGCCGCACTCGACACCGGTGCCGAGCGGGTTGTGCCCGGCATCAGCGAGTATCCCGCCTGGCCGGCCCTGCGCACCCACCTGATCCTGCTCGCCGCCACCGGCACCAACCCCCTGTCCGCGCTGCAATCCGCGGCGACCTCAAGGGAACTCGACACCGCCGGCGACCGCGCCGCGGTCCTGGACTGGCGCCTGGACGACACCGGTCTGCGCAACGCCGGCGCCGGACCCCTGCCGTGGCTGCCCGGCATCCCCCACACCCTGCGCGACAACACGCACTGGGGGCCGTACCTGGCAGCCCGGGCCGACCTTGTCACCACGCTCACCGACCAGGTCCGCGACACCGTCTCAGCCGACGAGTCCACCCCACCCTGGTGCCCGTCCGGGCAGGCCCGGCCCTCCCCCGACTTGCTCGGCGACCTGAGCGTGTGGCGGGCCGCGAACACCGTTCCCGACAGCGACCTTCGTCCCACCGGACCCAAGCAGCTCGCCAAGGCCCACACCCTGTGGCAGCGCAGCCTCGAGCACCGCCTCGGCGCCGCCCACACCCCCGCCCAGGCCACATGGACGCTCCTGCTTCACACCCTCGCCCCGGACACCCTCCGCGACGACTTCACCCCCCAGCTGGCCGCACGACTCGCGGCGATCTCCCGCGCCGGGATCGACGCCCACACCCTGCTCCGCACCACCCTGGCGGCGCCGCTGCCGGACGACCACGCCGCGTCCGCGCTGTGGTGGCGGATCAGCCGCCACCTCGCGCCCGCCGTCGCCGCCCAAGCCGCCAACGGCACTCCGCACCGGCTCTCACCCGTGTGGGTCGACCACCTCACCGACGCCGTCGGCGAGGACCGCGCCGCGGCGATGCGAAACAGCCCTTGGTGGCCTGCCCTGGTCACCGTCGTCGACCACGCCCTCGCGCGCGGCCAGACCCTCGACACCCTGCTGTCCATCGCCGGCACCCGCGACCCCGAGGTCGACCTCGACGACGCCCAAGCCCTCGTCTGGCGGGTCAGCCTGCTCACCGACCCCACCCCCGCCGACGACACAGTCCCTCCCCCACCGGAGGAGCACGACGACGACCTCGAGTGGCTCCCGTCCACCACCCGCAGCATCGAAGGCACCTCGGCCGCGAACCTCAGCCCGGCCGACGCCGACCACGCGACCAAGTCGCTCGACGACGTGTACACCGCCCTGAACGCCGCGGCCCTGGGCCGAGCCGGCATGGGCGTTCTGGAGGCCAGTCCGGCCGAGGTCGAGGCGATGGTCGCCCATGCCGCCGAATGGGACGACGCACCTTTCACCCCGCAGCGTGCCGCGCACATCAACGACATGGCTCGGGACTTCTACGGCAAGCGTCTCGACGCCGGGTGGGCCGGGAAGTACCTGCGCGACCGGCTCCGCACCGACCAGACCCCGCCCGGCGCCGGGTACGCCCCGGCCGGGTGGACCCACCTCACCGCCCACCTGCGAACCCGGGGTGTTAGCGACGAGGAGATGCTCGCCGTCGGACTGGTCACCCGCGCCCGCACCGGACGGCTCATCGACCGGTTCCGCGACCGCCTCATCCTGCCCATCACCGTCGACGACACCGTCCTCGGGTTCGTCGCCCGCCGGCACCCCGACGCCGGCGACGAGCACGGACCCAAGTACCTCAACACCCCCACCACACCCCTCTTTCACAAGGCTGAGGTGCTCTACGGGGTCGACCACCAGCTGCTCGGGGGTGGCGCTGTTCCCGTCCTCGTCGAAGGCCCTCTCGACGCGCTTGCTGTCACCACCGCCACGGGTGGCCGATACCTCGGCGTAGCCCCCCTGGGCACCTCCCTCACCCAGACCCAGGCGCGGCTCCTCGCCACCCTCCACCCCTCGCCAATCGTCGCCACCGACGCCGACACCGCCGGTCGCGCCGCGGCCGAACGTGCCTACTGGCTCCTCACCCAACACGCCGTCTCGCCCCGTTCGGCGCAGCTACCAGAAGGCTCGGACCCAGCCAGCCACCTGCGCGACAACGGACCTACTGCGCTGACCGCGACCATCGCCGCTTCTCGCTACCTCGCTGAAGACCTCATTGCAGAGCAGCGGGCTCACCTACCTGAGTTCGAGCGGATGCAATCACTAGCCACCGTGATTGCCGCAGACAACCCACACCTGTGGCACACGCGCGTAGAGAGCCTGGTGGAACACAGCGGCCCAACCCTGGGGGCGTTGTGGGCTGGCCTTGCGGTCGCTGCTGCGCGCTGGAACCAAGATCCCGCCGGCACTGCGAGCCACGAACTGGTACACGCGGTCCATTCGGGCGCGCGTCCGAAGCACCCGCCGAACAAGGAGGAGTCGACAGTGCGCTCGGCCGTCGGCAAGCCGCGCAGGCCTCAGCCACCAATGGAGATGCCTGGCCTTCCTGCCAATCGTGCGCTGCTGGAGGCTAGTTCGACTGGCCAGCTGCGCAGCGAACAGCCGACGCGCCCCAACGAAGACGAGCAGAAGCTCCTGCACCGGCGCGACCGCCAACTCGGTCGGTCCCGACGGCCGCGCTAGCACTCCAACAGGAAGGACGGTCGCGTCAAGTCCGCCCCGCTCGGCGGGGCTTCAGCCCATGAGGAGGCGACCGGCTCGCTGGGCGGGCCCGTTCATCGGATCCGGTATCCGCTCATTGTCTGGCGACGGCGTTCGCATCGGATCAGCAATCCGATGGAGGAGTCGACCTGCGCCCGTGCCCGCGATCTATCAAGGATCCGATGCGAAACCTCGCGATGGTCTACTGATCAGTCGGCGAGCATCTGCTCATGCCCGCGGGGGCAGCGACCCTGCATGCAGTCGAAGAACCCCTCGTCGAACACTGCCCAGGTGGTCCAACACTGCGGGCAGTAGTTGCGTTCGCATGAGACACAGCAGAACGCTGCCAGCTCCCAGTCGATGCGACGCAGAACCAGTGGGTCGATGGCATCGACCCCGGAGACAAGCTCGACCAGACCATTTGGCGCGACCCCGACGCTGACGTTCACGAACTCGAGCCGACACGACGGTGCGCCGGGCCTGACTCTCAATCGCGCCCCACCGGGCAGCGGTCCACCGTCGACTTCCCGATCTTCGTGGATGACCTCCAATGTCGCGGCGACGTTCCCGCAAGAGGCACAAGCAAACAGGAAACGCCCATCGGTCCTCTGGCCCTGTCTCGATTGAGTCGGCATCTAGCTCCTTCCTCCGGTAGCGCCGTGGCAATTTTGTGCCCGGGGTCCCAAGCAGGACCAGGCCAAGCATCACGATCGGGCTCCCTGTCACCATCCCGACACCTGACCGCGGCTCGGCGGGAACCCCGACCGCCTCACCCGACGACCGTGCGGTCACCTCGTGGCTACGGGCAGTCCTCAGTCAGCTTCACGGATGCCAGCACGACCACGGTGTCGGCACTGACCGTCTTTCCCGGTTCGGGCTTCTGGCTACACACCTGCCAGTTCGCGTCAACGACTTGGATCCGGTCGAGTCCGGCGGCGTCCTGCTGGTCCAGCACGTACGACCCCAGCTTCTGAAGCTTGTCCTGGGCCAGCTGCAGGTTCTCGCCAACCACGTTGGGCATCTTGAACACCTCAGGCGTTGCCGACGCGGATGGCTGCTCTGCTGAAGCCGGTTCCTCCGTGGGCGTTGGTGTCACGGTCGCGGTGGCCGTCGCTGTGACCGTGGACTGCTGGGTCTGCGTCACCGTGGGCGCTGCTGCGGGTACGGCTTCTTCCGGGCTTCCGCCCGCCGCCCCAATCCCAACGCCCAAGAACAGGCCGAGCAACCCTGCGCCGACGTAACCCATCCAGTGGCGGTAGAAGCCCTTGCCAGCCTGTTGAGGACCTACAGCCGGGAGCGGCGTGGGTCCGACCCGGAAGTTGTCCGTCCATGCTGCCCCGTCCCAGTACCTGTCACGGCCATCGGGCTGAGGGTGCCACCCAGCGGGTGCGCTCATCATGCCGTTCCCTTCTCATCGGTCCCCGAGGACAGTCCCGATAGGAGTCGCCCTCGCCATGAGCCTGCTCCTTGGGCGGGTGCCTCACTAGCGTCTCCGTGCCTCACGAGTCATGAGACTGCTCACACCCACGTGATGACACGAAGGCGCGGAAGGTCCAGCCTTCCAACTCGAGCCGAGACGTCTGCACCACCGCCCTCGCCTCTGACCGCAGCACCACGCGCCGTTGACCTCTCGAGGACACGGGCGACGACTTTTCTATGCGGTGGACTTCTTCAATGGTCCGCTGAGGCCTGGCTCGTCGTCACCTCTCTCGTCTGCGTCTCGGAGATCACACCAACCAGCGTTCCCGGCGCGACTGGCCCCGGCTACCTTGGGTTAAAGGACTCCTCGTCCGAAGGGAAGGCGCATGGGCACGCAGCTGGGTCATAAGGTGAACGAGAAGAAGTCCGAGAAGTGGGTCCGGCTCCTGACCCCCTCGTTGCTCCCAGACGAGGAACTACTTGCCCTCCTGAAGTGCAACAACATGCGCCCCATGACCGAAGCCATCGCGGTCACCAGCTTCCGGGTCGGCGGGGTGAACGGGACTGACGGCTGGAGCGTGGAGTTCCCTTTCATCGACGGATTCACCATGAACTCCGACGCAAGAAGGGAGACCGTGCTCGTCACCGTCACCGATCCGGCGAAGGTCCCCCAAGGTTCCAAGACTCGACGGCCCGACATGCTCTTCAAAATGGTGCAAAAGGAAGACCACGAGCTCCTCACAGCAGTGGTCTCCCAAGCCCAGGCAGCGTTCGACCCCACGGTCTACCAGGCGGCCCAGGACCAAGCGGGCTCAGCTGCATCGGCGGAAGCCGCCAAGGCAGGCGCTGCGGCGCTTGGGAACGCTGACCTGATGGCGGCAGCTCAAGCCGATGCCATGGCCGCCAAGGAGCAGGCCTGGGCAGAGCAGGTCGGCGGCAGACGTGACATCGCCGCTGCGGCAGCCCGCATGGCTTGGACCTTCGGGGGCAAGCGGGAGATCCGACGCCTGCATGAGCACCTCAACGAGGGCGAGACGGTTCGCTTGCTCGCACAAGGCACGTACGACGAGAAGCAGGGGCTCGTGGCGTTGACGGATCAACGGCTCCTGTTCGTCTTCCACGGGCTGATGGGCCAGGCGCAAGAGGACTTCCCGCTTCACCTGATCACCTCGGTCCAAACCAGTTCCGTACTGAACTCGGGCGAGCTTAACGTCACCGTCTCAGGCATGAGGTCGACCATCCGCCAGGTAATCAAGGACGATCTCGAGGCCCTGGCAGCAGCTATTCGCCAGGGCATGGCCAAGGCTCAGACTCCGGTTTCCCCCGTTCCCGCACAGGTGGCACCGACTCCCACTGACCCGTTTGAGCAGTTGACAAAGCTGGGCCAGTTGCGCGACGCGGGGTTACTCACCGACGACGAGTTCGCGGCGAAGAAGGCCGAGATAGTTGCCCGTCTCTGACCTTCGCTTCGGGATGGACTGCCACGGGCCTGCGCACAGGGCTTCACCGAGCTCCGGCCATAGGAGAGCTCGCGACCGCAGGGCGACGGCCCGGCCCAGTTGCCGTGTCTTGTCAGTGCGACGAGGCAATGTTCCATACCGTTCGACTTCGCCGTCCGCATAATCTCCGTCTACACCCGAGGTCCGGTCCATGAGTACTTCAGAGCCATCGCGTACAAGCCGAAGGTGGGTAGTGGCCGCGATCGCAGCGACGGCCGTCGTGGCCCTCGTGGCCGGGATCTGGTTTGCCGCGTTCAGTCCGAAGGCTTCCACTGTGATGCTTGAGGCCACCCAGAGCGCGGTCGTCGGCGAACCCGCGACGTTGTCGGGCATCGTGACGCCTGCCCGATCTGATCGAGTGGTGAGAATGGCCTTCGGCCAGAGCGAGAACGGCCCGTGGCTGCCCGGACCTGAGGCAGCCACTGACTCGGCGGGGCGATTTGCGCAGTCGCACGTTCCCACTGAGGCCGGGGAGGTTTGGCTACGGGCGACAGCAGTGCCGCTCGGCCGCGACCAAGAAGCAACTTCTACGCCCGTCAAGCTGATGGTGCGGGTCGTCACAGCGCTATCCCTTACCTCGTCCGCCGACGTCGCCCGAACGGACAAGTCGATGTCCCTTTCCGGCGTCCTGACACCCGCGGGTGGAACGCTCAAGTTGGAGAAGTCCTCGGACGGGGCCAGCTGGGCACCAGAAAATGCAATCCCCGTGGTCGCCGACGACGGGGCGTTCAAGTTCACCCTGAAAAACGTCCCAGCAGGGTCTTGGCAGTTCCGTGCAGCGGCCGCGGAGACTCCCGTTGCCACATCGGCCACGTCAAAGCCCGTGAATGTGGTCGTCGAGGACTTCAAAGCGGCGGGCGAGAAGTACCTAGCGCTCATCGCTCCCGTCAACAAAACCATTGTTGCCACGAACGCAGCCGGGGATGCCTATGACGGTTCAGCCGCCAGCCTGAAGGCACTGAAGAACGCCGCCGGAAGACAGTCCGAGGCGCTCAGCAAGGCAGCCAAAGAGCTCCGCGCCTACCCCGGTTGGCCACGTGAGATCGCCGCAACAGTCGAGTCTTTTGCGAAGCACGCCGTCGTGGAAGCCGACGGATACAGCCTGATGTCCAAGGCTTCAACCCTCGAGGAATTCGACATCTACCTCAGTGAGATCCGCGACGAGCAGTCGGCCGCATACGCCGAGGTCGCCGCCATCCGCGAGGCGTTGGGGCTTCCTAAGCGGAGCCCCGTGCCGTAGGCCACTCGGGACTCCACCCGAACTTGATACCCGGTCGTGCTGGGAGCTGCCGTCTACATCAGCTCGACGGAACCAGCGTGCCACCGACCTGATCGGCGATGTCCGCCGGATCGACGTTCTGCGAGTATTCATCCCAGTCACCAGTAATCACTACGACGAAGTCATCCCCAACGATGACCTTGTTGGAGTCATCCGACGTCAACTGCTCGGGCATGGGATCCCACGTCCTCGGGTCGCCCGGGTAGGTCCGAACGGTCACGGCCGTGCCAGGCGTCCCACCGTTGTCCAGGAACGAGCAACTGGCGTAGCGGTTCCCGTTGATGTCGTGATCGCCGACCTCGGTCCCTCCCTCTGGAATGCAGCCTTGGACGCGCTCGAGTAGCGGTACAGGATTCGCCGGTTCCTTTGGCGCTTCACCAGACATGCCCAGGTCCTCAGCCCCGGGAGACGACGTCACCGTTTCCGTGACGGTGATGGTGGCTCCAGGATTCGCAGGGGCACTACAGGCGGACAAGATCGCCAACGACATACCGCCGACGCTGAGCGCAAGACTTCCGATGACCCTTGGTGTACTCCCCATCTCATCAGAACGACACCACCGTCCCGACGCCCAAGTCGTTATGGCCACGCTGTGACCAGTGTCCCTTCCGGGCTACCCGCGTTGCGCCGTCAGCCTCGGGCGAGCCGACATGAGCGCAACCTCCTCAACACCGTCACCGGGCAGGTTTCACGACCGCCCCTGGGCAGAAACCAATGGCCCTTGACAATGCCGGAGACCCGCCGAACCTCCGCGACTGCTCTCCCGAGACGAGGACTGCTTCGTTGTGCATCGGATCCGGTATCTGATGACCCCCCGCTGACCTGCGGATTTGGGGACAATCTCACGGAGATCTAACCGCCCGTGGGCTTCTCGGGTTGGTCATGACGCTCCCTCGCAGCCTGGCCGCCTCCCCCGAAGACGAGCACGAGGCCCCCGGCTAGGCTGTTCCCAAGCGACAGAGAACAGGCGATGACGGGTCGAGACATGGCGCACACAGCGCTGAGCGGCAACCGGAAACGAGGGCCAAGCACGTTCGTGTGCGGGTCGGGTGGCCCGAGGGCCATGCTCCCAGGATTGCGGGGGCTGGCCCGGTGACCCAGCACCGGGGACCAGAGCACGCAACTGCTCATCTCGTTCGTTGTCCAGGCTGCCATCGGATGAACAGGCTTCAGTCTGCCGGGCTGAAACGCGAAAGATGTGGGGCGTGCAAGGCGACACTGCCCACCGTCGAAAGCGCTGTCCGCCACAATGACGCGGGGAGGAACCACGCTCCGTGGACTCCGGGCAGAGAGCGACGTCAAGACCGGCCAAGCGGGAACCCCGTTGAACCGCGGTTCGCGGCTACGCCGCCGTCGCGACTATCCATCTGGTGGGTTGACCGATCACCCGGCTTTCGTGCTGCTCTGGGCGTCGCGGCTCTCACCCTTACTGTCTCGATCGGGTCGGCTGCCTACAACTCGCAGTCTGGGTCTGTTGGGCGTCCGGGTCCGGGGCGGGCGATGCGGATCTGCTCGAGCACGGTGATGAACTGTGGGCTGTCGCCGTCCTGACCCGGGGTGAGCAGGAACGAGAGCACCCCACGGTGCTGGTCGACCGCGGCGTGGGTCTTGGTGCCCCACCCGCCGCGGGAGCGACCCAGGGCGTGGTGGTCGGGTTCTCCCACAACCCGATCGACGCTGTCTCGGCGTGCGCCGGCGGCGTGGATGTGGGCGCGGGCGGTGGTGGAGTCCACGGACACCTGCCAGGACAGCTTTCCCGCGGTGTCGGCGGCTTCGCGCAGTGCGGCTTCGACGCGGCCCCATACCCCGAGCAGCTGCCAGCACGCGAACAGGGTGTACACGCGCCACCACGGGCCGTACCGCTGGGGGACATCTCGCCATGGACAGCCGGTTCGTACCCGGTGACGGACCCCGTCGACCAGGCCTCGCACCGGCCACTGCCGGGGCCGGCCGAGCCCGCTGGCGGGCGGGACCAGGGGTTCCAGCAGCGCCCACTGGGCGTCGGTGAGGTCGTGACGGACGGCGGCATCTATCGTGGACACGAGGCCTCCCTGGGAGCGCGGTGACTTTGACACCACCTGCGATACCGAGGAGGCCTCACCTCATGCCAGCGACACGCTCAAACCCCACCTGTCACTTTCGTAACAGGCCCTAGGTGCCGCGCGCTACAAGGGGTCGTGACCCAAGACTCCGGCGTCCGAGACCGACGACGTCCACTGCGCTCCATCCCACCACCGCAACTCATGCCGCCTCGTCGGGTCAGCGGCCCATCGGCCACTGGGCATGGTCGCCGCAAGTGGATCGGGTCCGGTGCGACGAGCGACCACCACCACGGCGGCGATCACACCGACGAAGGCCAACAGCATGAACAGAATGATGATCTCCGTCGGTCCGATTCTCCCCATCCCCTGACGCTATCGGTCGCCGCGGGGAGCTGACGGCTAAACGCCACCGGAGGAGTGCAGCGAGTTTGGTCGAAGGCGACCTAAATGTGGCGTACATCGCGACCGGAACCAGCATGGCGATCTCCTTGCGCCCCCCGGCGACTTCGGCGCGGCTCTGACAAGGTCAGCGCGTGCTCAGAGTGACGGTGCGGGGTGGGGGGTTCAGCCGAAAGTGCTCGGTTCGGGCGAGACCTCCCTTGTGGAGCGCGCGCCGAGCGCCGAACTCACCAACGCCGATGCCGATGCCGATTCCCAGCTGCGCACGACCGCTCTGGGCCTGCCGGACGTCTCACCGCACGTCTCACGCGTCGTGGCCGAGGTCGCCGTCGGTGAGGAAGTCGTGCGACTGTGCTGCTCGGCTCGACCGAGGCCCAGCTGTCCAGCCTCTTCAATGCTCCCGGAGGCGCCCGCGGCGTGGCCATGGTCACAGGCATGTTCGCCCTGCTCGACGAGGGCGAGAACCACCTTCTCGTGCTGCGCGGTCTCGCCTCCTGCTGGCGGCTTCACCGACCTCACCCTCGAGCGACATCGCGCAGGCGGGCAACGAGGAGCAACCTCCTCCCCCGGCCCGCGTGCACGCGAATGACCCATCGAACCGCTCACTTCGCGACTCGGAACCCGACAACTTGCTCCGATCTCGGCTCGGTGACCTCGCCCGGGCACGGCCGGGTCCATCCGCGTGACTCCGCGTCCTCAGGGAAAGACTCGGGCCGGAGTGACTCACCACATCGAGTCCGGCTGAACTGCTCGACGGAGCCGCCGCTCGGGCGCCTACAGGGAGCAACCCGAGTGTCCGCCGTCGACTGATCCAAATCTCCTCGACCGTGGGATCGTCGAAGTACTGCTGCAGCGGCCCGTACCCGGCAACGCTGTCCCACACCGACCTCGACGCCGCCTCGAGGTCGGGCGGCGTCGGCATCCCACCGAGCAGCGAGCGCTCGTCGTAGTCCGAGGCCGCCTCGCCCACGAGGCGCCGCACCGCGAGGTCGTCACGCGCAGGGGTCCAGCCCCGAACTACGGATCAGCTCACGCAACTCACGCTCGAGTGTGCGCACGGCATCATAAGCCCCTCTTCCGCGGTCGCCCCCCTCGGCGACCAGCAACGTCCGAGACACGGCGAACCGGAGGGGGGCGGCTCCGCGCCCCAGAAGAGGTGGAGCGGGCTGCGGTGTGGCAACTGGTCAAGGCCGCTCGGGCCCGCGGTGAAGACTTGACCGGCCCGCACGCGTTTGGAGACCTCCCCGACTAGACGAGCCACACGACCGGCGAGAGCCCGGAGCCGATCGTCGTCGGGCTCGCTCCGGACGGCGGCTACGCGACAGTCGCCGAGGTTGCTCACGGCAGGTCGACACGTGTTGCGGTCGGTTTGGGGTCGGGTCACCGTGACGACGCGGTCACGCAGCTTGGGATCCGCGGGGACAAGGTCCGCGGCTGAGGAGGACGTGGTCATAGGGGCTATTGCCACGGGCTGCGGTCGGGGCAAAACTGGGAACCAGGCATGGACGCGCTGAAAGCGGTCCACACACTCACCCGGGGAGGAGCAGCCGTGCCGGAACCGATCCAGGTGGTGTATCAAGCTGATTCCAGCGTTCTCGGCGAGCAGGGTGCGGACCTGTTGCAGACGGTTCGCGAGGCCGTCGAGGAGGAGCGGGACGGCATGCTGCAACGCTGCGTCCAGCTCTCCCTCGAGTCCACCAGCCACGCTGACGCGCACTTCGCAGGCCTCGCGCTCGCCGAGGCGCGCTGGCTCTCTCAGGCCGTGGCGGCGTTCGACCGCGCCGTCGAGCTCCGGCCGTCCAGTGACATCGACCGGCTTAACGCCGCCATCGCGCTCGTTGAACTCGGCGAGATGAACCTGGCCCTCCTGCGGCTCGCGCCCCTGGTGGACTCGGCCCAGGTGAGAGACCAGGCGCGCCGCCTCCACGACGAGATCTCAGCCGCCCAGCGCAACCTCGACCGGGAGAGGGCCTTCGCCTCACTGCAGATCGCCATGCTCCGCGAACGCATCTCCGGTGGCACCGCGACGCTCGCGGACCGCGTCGAACTCGCCCGGCTGCTGTTCGGGCTGAGCCTCTCCGGAGTCGAGGAGCACGGCTACGAGCAGGCCCTGATGGTGCTAGAGCCCGTCCTGGCCGAAAACCCGCGATACGTCGAGGCCCTCGAGATTAAGGTGGCCGCGTTGATCTACACCGGGGACGGGGCCGGCTTGGACAAGGCGCTGATCGACCTAGAGCGGCTCGCCCCCGACTCAAACATCCTCGAGCTCTACGAGCGGATGCGCCGCGCCGAGGACAGCGGTGAGCGCGCGCCGCGTCATGTCAGCGACCTCCTGCGGCTGGCCAGCGGGACCGGCCCCGAGGCCGATGCGGCCCTCGCCTCGCTGCGGGAGCGGAACCTGCGCCTACCCGACGACGAGGAGTACGCAGTGGCGCTTATGTTTGCCGAGATAGCTCAGCGGCGGTGCGCCGTCGCGATCGAACTCGCCGATGACCTCGCCCGGCGCCGGCCCTCGACCCACGAACTGCACTTCAACCTCGGCCAAGTCTACTGGATGGCAGGAGATCCGGAGCGTGGCCGTCAGCACCTCACCCTCGCAGCAACCCTCGCCCGTGACGACCAGGAGCGGCTGGACGTGGTCGAACGAGTCGCGCAGCTCAGCGGCACCGGCGACCATGGATGAGTCGCTGGACAGGCTCGTAGAACAGCTCTTGCGGGCCGGCGGCACGCGCACGATCGGGTTGCTGGTCGCCGAGAACGGGACTCACCCCGAGGAACTGATAGGAAAGCTGCTCGAGCGTCAGCAGGACGCGACGGCAGACGACCGCGTCGCGGAGGCTGCCCTGCTTGATTTCCTCGTAGCCGAGGTCCGGCGATTACGTCCGGCCGCGTCACCCACCACCCGGGAGGGCGTCCTCACGGCGGCCGCTGGGGAGGAGACCATGCTCGGAGCGATGGTGGTGCTGCGCGACCAACGTGAGCTCTTCGGTGAGGACCCTGTCAAGATGCTCCACGTCGTGCTCGCGGAGATGCCGCTGCTGGGAGAGCGCGCGCGTGTCCTCGGCGCCCTCGGAGGAGTGCTGTGGGGAGACGCCGATCAGCGGGCGCGGGCGCGGCAGGTCTGGGCCTCGATCCTGCGCGACCGCGGCGACTTGAAGCACGCGGCGTGGCACGCGCGGCGCGCTGCGCAGGCGGCAGGCCTCTCGCCGGCGGCACGATCCATCGCGTTCCTCCTCGAGGGCACCTTGCTCGATGACCAGGGGGACACAGAGGCCGCTGCGGAGGCGTACCAGGCGTCTCTCGCGGCCGCCGAGCAGGATCAGACTGTCCCGACCGCCCAGGCGCGCTACGTCTTGGGATGTGCCCTGCGCGCGCTCGGCGCCACTACCGAAGCCGTCCGACAGCTCGATCTCGCGGTCGAGGAGTGTGAGGAGGTCGCCGAGCGCGGCGGGGATCGGGACCAGCTCGTCGGCCGGTGCCTCAACATGCGTGGTCTGGTCAAGGAGGACGCTGGCGACTACGACGAGGGGGCCGCAGACTACGAGCGCGCCGCGGCCCTCTTCGCGGCGTTCGGCGACCGGCCGCGATACTTCACCGCGCGGACGAACCTCGCCGCCAGCGAGCTCAAGCGTGGTCGGCACCGGCTGGGAATCCGCGCCTACCGCGACCTGAAGGCCGAGGTCGACCGCTGGGGCTATCCCGGGCTCGCGGCCGCCGCACGCAACAACCTCGGTCTCGCCCTCATGCAGCAAGGCCTCGCCACGGAGGCCGAGGTCGAGTACCGCGAGGCCGTGGGCATCTTGGGGGTCGAGAACGGCCAGTCCAGCACAATCGCCTGGCTCGGCCTCGGGGACGCGCTGGAGCGCCAAGGTAAGGGCAACGTCGACGAGATGTACGACGTCGCGCTGCTGTCCGGGACAGGGGCGGGGCACGAGACCCGGCTGAAGGCGATACAAGCGTGGCTCGGCCGAGTATGGGACCGGCCCGACGACGACCACGTCAACGCGGTCGCCCAGGAGGGGATGGACCTGGCGTCGCGCCTGGGTGACCTGGGCGCCATGCTCCAGATCGCCCGCGTCCAGGCCGACCGGGCACTCGCGCGCGACGACCCGGTCACGGCGGAGGCGGTCCTGGGTCGCGTCCTCGCGGCCGCCCGCAGCCGCGACTTCGACGGGCACGCCGTGGCGCTGACGCGAGTGCGGCTCGCCAGTGTGCTCGCCGACCTCCCGGGCCGACGGCAGGATGCCTTCGACGAGTTGTGGGGCGCCGCGCTGGCCGTCGAGGCCCGGATGGCGCGCACGCTGCTCGACGAGCGGCGCTCCGAGATCGTCGATGAGGCACAGCTGGTTTACGGAGCGCTGATGGGGCTCCTCGCTGAGCCCGGCATCCGACTCCCGGACGCCCGCGACCGGGTCACCCTGGCCTTCGACCTGCACGAGTCGGCTCGGTCGCGAAGCTTCGCCGCCGCTCTCGCGAACAACGAGATCCCGGCTCCGCCCGGGCTCGACCCGACGCTCGTGGCCCACGAGCGGTCGTTGCTCGCGCGTGAGAGGGCGCTGCAGAACCACCAGCAAGCCCCCCCGAACTACCGTGAGGACCTCCGCAACGACTGGGAGCCGAACCGTCGGACCCGGCTCGAGGAGCTCAGCGACGTCCGAAGCGCGCTCGACGCCGTGTGGGCCCGCATGCGTGATGCTGCGCCCGACTACGTCCGCCTCCGCACCGGCAACCCGATCAGCGCCAACGAGCTGCGCCTCTTCGTCGCCGAGCACGACCCCGGCATCCCCGTCGCCGTCGCCTCCTTCTTCGTCACCGACGACGCCACCTTGGTGTTCCTGCTCGATCCCTCCGGCGAGCTACGAATGACGCGAAGCCCGGTAGGGCGGGAAGCACTGGCCGACGCGGCGACACAGCTGGGCGAGACGTTCAACGGGGCGCCGGGGCGTTTCCCACCGGTGCGCGCGGTGAACCGGGATGAACCGGGCCGGCGCAGCATCACGTTCTTCACCGAGCTGGCGCCGCTCCTGGTCGCCTTTGCCGACGAGCTGCCGGCGGACGCTCTAATCGTGCTCGCGCCCCATGGCCCGCTCCACGCCCTGCCGCTCCACGCGCTGCCCACGGCGGCCGGACCCGCCCTGGGCGAGCTGCATCCGTTGATCCATGTCCCGAGCCTGAGCACGCTCGCATTCCTCGCCGCGCGGCTTGGAACGGCCCCGGACGTGGCGCGGCGGGCGCTAGTGTCGCGCGTCTGAATCTCGTTTACGGGTGGCGTGGGGCAGGATCTCGTCGGCGGTCTTGGTCCAGGTGAATGGGTGGCAGCGGTCGTTCCAGCCGTCGATGAATCGGGTGATCGCGGCGACGAGTTCCTTGACGTTGTCGAAGGATCCACGTCGGATGGCCTGTCGGGTGATGATCCCGAAGAAGACCTCGACGAGGTTGAGCCAGGACCCTGACGTGGGGGTGAAGTGGAGCGTGATCCGCGGGTTCTTCGCGAGCCAGGCGTTGATCTCGGCGTGCTTGTGGGTGTGGTAGTTGTCCACCACGATGTGCAGCTTGCGGCGCGGGTAGGCCTTGGCGACCTTCTTGAGGAAGTCCAAGAACTCGGCCTTGCCGTGCCGGTCGTAGCACTGGTCGGTCACCTTGCCGGTGGCGACCTCGAGCGCGGCGAACAACGTGGTCGTGCCGTTGCGCTGGTAGTCGTGCGTCGCCTTCTCCGGCAGCCCCTCGCGCAGCGGCAGGATCGGCGCGGTCCGGTTCAGCGCCTGGATCTGGGACTTCTCGTCCACGCACAGCACGATCGCGTTGGTCGGCGGGTTCAGGTACAGCCCGACGACGTCACGGACCTTGGCCTCGAGCTCGGGGTCGGTGGAGAACTTGAACGTCTCACGGCGCCACGGCTGGACCCGGTACTTGCGCCACGCCCGGGCCACCGTCGCGTCCCCGATCCCCAGATGCTTCCCGAGCAACCGCGAGGACCAGTGCGTCACCGCGAGCCGTTCCGGCGGCGGCTCCAGGGTGGCCGCGATGATCGCCGAGTCATCCACCGTCTTCGGCCGGCCCGGGCGCGGCTCGTCCTCCAACCCCGCGAGCCCATGCTCGATGAACCGGTCCCGCCACTTGATCACCGTCGGACGCGACACCCCGAGCTGGCGCGCCGCACCCGAGGTGCCCGCCCCGTCCGCGACCGCCAACACGATCCGCGCCCGCTCCACGTGCGAGGCCCTGATCGCTCGTGAGCGCGACCACGACACCAACGTCGCCCGATCCTCATCACCAATCACCAACGCTGCACTGCCCATGCCCCATTCTGGAGTGCCAGCAACTGTAAATCAATTAACGACGCACGACACTAGTGGCTGGGGCGGCCGCGGCGGAGGACCAGCACCCCGAGCGCTTCGAAGGCGACGAGACGCTGCTACCGGCCGGCTGGGTCGTCGACCGGCTGCCCGAGGGACAGGCGTCGCGTACCTCGGTACTCTCCGCGATCGGGTCATACGACGTGGTGCACCTCACCTGTCACGGGTACTTCGACGCGCGCGACCCGATGGGTTCTGGGCTGCTCGTGGGGAACGGATCGGGGAGACCGACACGCGAACTTCACCAGCTGTCACGAACACGGCGCCACGAACTGGTGGTGTCAGCCCGGGACCTGGCCGCCAGCGATCTCGACGCCGAGCTCGTGACGCTGCGCGCCTGCTCAGCCGGTGCGAGTGGCGAGCTGAACCGTGGCGACGAGTTCGGCGGCTTAGTCCGAAGCCTGCTATACGCCGGAGCGGCTGGTGTCGTGGCGCCGCTGTGGAACGTCGACCAACGCAGCTCGCGGCAGCTGGTCGAAGCGATGTACGAGGGCCTTGCCTCCGGCCACCCGGTGTGGCTGGCTCTTCAGCAGGCTCAGCGGCGGCTCGTCGAGGCAGGCGAGGACGCACTACAGCACCCCTATCACTGGGCACCACTTGTCTACATTGGGGGATTGGCGATGACGACGCAACCGAAGGGAACAAGCGCATGAGCGTGAACGTGGCGAACCTGTCCGACGAGGAGGTCCTGGCCGTCCTCCAGGAATTGACAGCCGAAATCCGGGACGACCTTCCGTCCGAAGAGCGGGACAGCGTTGACTCCGAGGCGGCTGCGCGACAGGTGCTCGCCTCGCTCATCGAGAGCACTGGGACGGACTCACCCCCTGAGCCCGGCGACCCCGGAACCGAGAGCGCGTGGGCGATGACCGCAGCGCGGCAGGTGCTTGGCGCGGCTCTAGAGGACCCCGAGGCGGCGGAGGTGGCACGAAGGCTAACGGCGGACCCGCCGCAGAACGAGCAGATGATCGTGCTCGGCGGCCTCGAGGTCGCGATCGTGCTCGGAGCGCTGGTCACGCTGCTCCAGACGAAGGTGCACCTGAAGGTCCAGCGCAAGGACGGACAGACCGAGGTGTCCTTCGAAGTGAAGAAGAGTGCCTCGGAGACCTCATTGATCAGTCAGGTGGTCAAGATCGCCGGGGGCCTGTTCGGCGGCTGAGCGACGCTACCCTCCTGACCTCTTCGCAGTGCTGTTAGCCTCCGAGAACCACCCGCTGTTGCGATGACTGCTGCGAACCAAGCCGTCGCTATTGCCTCGTTTTCGAGCATCGTCGACACCTTGCCATCGGGTGCCTTGCGCACCATCCGGCCAGATGGCGAAGCCGGCCGCCCGCGCCGCCAGCGCCGATAGGCACACGGTCAATCAGTGTCGAGCGGCGATGCTTGTACTCGTGGGTTCCCTGCAGACTCCCTGCGGGCGGATCCCGATCGGTAGCCATGAAGGGCATGCAGCCAGGTCCTTGTGGCACGTATGTGGCACGCTGCCCTTGATATGAGTATCGATAGTTTTGAATATTTGCAGTTCAAGCAGCAGATAGAGGCACTGCGGCACGATACCTCCTAAAGAAAATGTCGCAAGGTTCGAATCCATGCAGATGACGATCAGCCTCGACAATGCTCGCGACCGGTCATCTAGCCATGGTGGCTCTCCCGCGTTGTCCAGCCCGACACCCCGGGTCCGGCAGGAATGCCTGTCACGAATCCGACTAGATCGTTTCGACGAGGTCAAAGCGCAGGCGTGAGGTGGGTGGCGCGGGCAGAGGCGACCGGCGGCGTTGCGCCCATAAGAGCGGGGAGCCAGTGGTGCTGCGGCCGAGGACGAATCGGCGGTCGAGCCGGACGCCGGCCAGCGGCACGACATCGGGGAAGATCGCGTGGTAGGGCTCCGTCGCGCCGGCTGCTGGATCCTGAAGGAGCCGGCTCGTCGGGCCAGGACGAGGCACGGCTGGCCGAGCGTCGAAGTCGACCAATCTCGCCTGTAGGTAGCGGCGTATGCCCGCAGTCGACGCCACATAGGGATGCCAGTGGTCGGGCACGTCGCTCGCGGGCTGGTAGCGGAATTGACGTTTGCTGTTGACCGGCACCTCGCCACCCGCGATCGGCGCCGCAGCAAACGACGCCGGGTCGCTCTCCACGGCCTCCGATCCGTCGATCCACCGCTCTACCGCCCACAGCAGGTTGGCGTCCTCGTCGACTCCGATGTCGACCTGGTCGAGCATCGTCGAGGCGGTGAGGGGGTGTTCCACCGTCGGCCACAGCAGAAGCTCGTGCGCTGGCCGACCACTCACGTGGTACATCGACCAGTCCTGCACGGGCACGCTGGTGGACGTCAGGTCCATCGAGTCGACCACGGTCATCTGCGACACCCCGACCAAGGTTCCCGTGGGGACCACGAGCGGCGCGGTGAACCATCCGTCGGTCTTCCCGGACGTCGCCCGGATCAGGAAGAGTGGCGCCAGGTGCGATCGCGCGGGCGGAACGCCGCCGGGGTCGAGCCGGGCGTCCTCGATCTGCCACCACCGTGGGTGCGGCCCTCCGGGGATCCGCACCCGGGTCGGGTAGCTCGTCAGCGTGGTCGGCGGACTGGCCGCCGGCGGGTTCGGCCCGCTCCCGGTGACGGAGTACCAGTCGACGTCACCGCCGTCGTGCCGCGGCACGTCGAGGATGACCGGACCGGCCGAGAAGCTCGCCGTGTACGCCAGGTCGGACGGTACCCAGTTGTCCGGCGGCTCCCTCGCAGGCATCCCCAGGTCGGTGAACGCATTGTCCGCCAACCCCAACGAGGTTCGCTCCCGATACAGCAGCAGCCCGTCGACGGCGACGCCGTTCAGGTGCGAGTACGGGGCGGTCGCACCACGAACGCGCAGCGTCGGGTCGTCTCGCCGCTCGGCCGGGAGGCCCGCCCTCAAGGCCATGCCGACCCGAACTCGCCGACCGGTCGTCCACCACTGCTCGGGCTCCGCCTCGATGATCACCTCGGGCGGAGTCACCCGCGGGTCGTCCTCCGGCTGCCCCGAGCGACCCGTCACCGGCGTCTCGGTGACATCGAGGTGGACGACGGTAGGAAATGCCGCGTCGTTGCCGCGGTGCTCGCCGAGCTGCCACTGACGGCCGAGGAACCAGGCCGGGTCGGACACCTCAGCTCGGATCGCCGCCCGCACCGCCGAGGGGCTGTTGACCGAGTGCACGGACTCCAGGCGGAGATGGACGTCGAATCGGTAGGCCATCATCGGCTCCCGAAGTGGACGCCGGTGCGCCCCGCCGCTGGGATCGCGGCGAGGTGCAGGTGGCTGGCCGCCGCCCCGACGGCCGCAGCGCTGGTCATCCGCGCCCGCGCCAGCTCCCGCACCTCCGCCACGATGTCGACGAGGACGTCGGTGGTCAGCTCGGCATCGACATCGGGTGGCACCGCAAGGATGACCGCCTGTGGTGCTCTCGAGGTGGGCAGGTCGTGCGGGAATGCGACCGACGCCACCTGCTCGGTGTCGGGGATGCTCTCGGCGAAACGGTCGATCACCGCCACGGCGACGAGGGCGTCCGACTGCGGCGTCACGGAGGCCGGCAACGTGCCCTGCGGGCCGAACGCAGCCACCAGTCGACTGCCGCCCACTCCTGGTGCCGCGGCTTGCGCCTGCCAGGGGTCGCCGGGCTGGTTGGTCCAGGCGCGCAAGGTGCGTCCTGCGCGCAGGCGCTCGCCGAGCTGCGCGGACTCGAGGCGGGCAATTGCCGGCCGGACGGCAGCGACGGCCTCGAGCCAGTCCGGGTCGAGACGCGGCGAGGGCCCGGCCGACCGGGGCTCCGCCTGCACGTCCTCGAATGCCCTCGCCCTGACCCGCCCGAGCACCGGGTAGCCGACCTCTGCGCCGACCATTGCCGTGATGGCCTCATTCAGCTGCGCCACGGTCGCGTCAGTGAGCACCGCCGGCAGCGCCGCCGTTCGCCGCTCCAGCACGTCAGCGGCTCCGTCGAGCCGGTCGGCGAGAGCGACGTCGCCAGACGACGCCGCCGACATCGGCGTGATGCCCCAGCGGGCAAGGCCGGCCAGGGCGTCGCGGCGTGTCTGGTCGGGACCGCTGGACGCTGCCGCCCGTACACCGGCAATCGTCTCGATCGCCAGATCGCGCAGCAGACCGATGCGCTCGGCCAGGTCGAGGGCCGTACGTCCGGACTCCTGGCCAGATCCCAGGTCGGGTTCCACGGCCGGCACGCCATCGAGCGCGGTCGCCCACAGGCGCACCACCGTCGGTCCGGGCGGGTCGCCTGCCGCGAGACCGGCAACGCCGCTGACCGCGAGCAGTGTGTCGCGCAGGTTCGTCACACCCAGCCCCACGGTGTCGCTTGGACGAAGCCCGATCCCGGCGAGCGTGAGGCTGCCCGCGTTCGCGCCGGTCTCGTCCACGACCTGCCAGCGCCATTGCGGCCCGTCGGGGTCACCCCCACGGTCGTCGAGGAAGGCGGCCACGGCGGGATCAGCGAGCCCCGCCGGCGAGACCGCGGTCCCTGTGGGCCGGGGCACGTCAGGCAGGACGACGACAACGGTCGACTCCACCGTGGTTCCCGTACGCGGCGTCTCGACCACCTCGAACCTCTCCGGTGGGGGTGCCTCGCCTGCGGCCGCCGCGCTCGCCGACGAGACGAGGGAGGTGCGGTGCTTCACCACGCCGTAGGCGCTCTCGGCCACGTGCAGGTCGGCCAAGGCGTCGACGGCCTCGGCGAGCGCGGTCAGCCCCGTGACGACGACTCGGGTGGCGCCCAGCGACTGCAGCGAGCCGGGGTTGGTGGTGGCGGCCTCGAGGACGGCAACTCCGTTGCACACCCGGCTGATTCGCTTTCGGCGCTCGAAGCCCATACTCAGCGGGAACGCGTCACGCAGCCGATCGATCACGGTGACGCGACCGACGATGCGCTCGACCATCCGGCCGAGCGACTCCGCGGGATGGCTGCCCTGCCGGATCTCGCCCGCGAGGCGGAGCGCACCCCGTACGGCGTCGGACCGGAGGTCAACGTCCCACGCCGCTGCATCGGGGTCGTGCAGCGCCCGGTCGCGGAGCATGGCAGCCACGCTCGCTTGGTCGCGCGACGGGGCGAGGACGAAGCGGTGATCGGATGCCGTGGAACGCGGGCGGGGCTCGTCCACCCACGCATACACGCCGAGGGATCTCGGCGCTGCGGCAAGGGACTGGAGACGACGCCAGGCGATCGCGGTCGCCCAGGGGTCGATACGGTCCGTCGCGGTGTCGAGCACTGCATGGAGCGCCCGCTCGATGTCGCCCGACGGGTGGGTTGCCAGCAGCTGCAGGGAGTCGCGCACCGTCGTGTGCACCGTTGCCGCCGGATCGGCCCTGCGTGGATGGAGGTCGGCGGGCTGCAGGCGCGCCGCCCACACCTCGGTCTGGCTGGCGACTCGGGAGTCGACGGCCACCGGCTCGACGAGCGCCCGTGGCTGCCCCGCGGCGTTGCGGGCGACTGTTGCGGCGCTGGTCAGGAGGGCGTGGCGGGCCAGTTCGGTCAACAGGCTGCGTCCCCAGGCGGGTGTCCCCGCCGTCCCGGCCACGGAGGGGCCGGCATCCAGCAGCTCGGCAACCGTGGCTCTCGCGAGCAGGCCGAGGCCTGAAGCCGGACCATCCGGCACTGCCTGCGACCCTGCCACGGACACCCCCATCGGCTGGGCCCACCCGGTGGCAACCATCCGGCGCGCTGCGGGTGCGCCGGGGGAAAGTCGCAGGCCCGGGGACGCCTCGGCATCCCACCATCTTTCGATCGCGGACCGAGTGATCGGATCTGCGTACCGGAAGGCAACGGCCGAGGTGACCTCGGTCGGGAGCATCCAACGCCATGCGTAGGCCGTGGCGGTGGGGTTGTGGACGAGGGAGTCCAGCGGGCGGGTCGGGGCGGCGGCTGCGCGCTGGGCGGTTCTGGCCCACGTCGCGACCATGCGGGCGACGAGGGGCACCAAGGAGGCCTCGATCGCCGGGTCCCCTGCGGCCGGTCGCCACGTGCTCAAGGCGGTCGCGGGCAGCAACCCGTATGGCTGGGTGTCGACCCGGATCGAGGGCAACGGACCCTCGGGTACGAGGTTCTGGGCAGCCCACACCCCGAGTTCGTCGGCCCGCCTCCCGTCACCCCACACGTTGCCGAGCGCGTGGCCCCACAACGCCGGCCACAGTGCTCCGACGAGGGCACGATCGAGTTCGTCGTGGTGGCTCTCGCCACCGACGACCGCGGGCATGGTGCCCGGACCACCGACCGCCGAGCGCACGGCATCCGCGCCGGTCTGCTCGGCCGCCCGCGTGTGAACCAGCCTGCGCCAGGTGTCGATGCCGCCGAAGGCTGCGGTCGGCTCCCCATCGACGCTCGTCGTGGCCGTGCCAAGGCCGATCAGACCGAGCCGCCCGCTGTCTGCCTGGTCGGTCAGCAGTGCTCCCGGGTCGCCGCCGCCGATCCCGATCACGTAGAGGACGTCGATGTCGTCGCCCCGGGCGCCCAGGTCGATCTCGGCGGCAAGCCCCACGCGCACCGCCTCGGCGAACGAGGTCCACCAGGGCAGGTCGGTACTGTCCGGGTCGTCGAGGTCGATGTCGATCTCGTCGACAAGGGGCGCCAGGGTGGAGACGCGCAGCGGCGACCCGCCACCACGCGCGAGCCAGAGCTCCATCGCCGGCGGCAGTCCGTTCAGCCTCGGGGCGTGCATGCCCGTCCGGACGCTCGTGGGCCGGGTGATGGTGATCACGCCGCCGGCGTCGGTCCTGGGCGGGAAGGATCGGGCCAGCCACGCGGCGGTCTCGCTGCCCACGAGCCCGGCGAGCGCCCGCCAGGCGGCGCGACCCGTGGCGGTCTCGAGGTCTGCGGAACCCGCCTCTCGCCACATCGCCTCCACCGCATCCAGCTCGAGCGCCGACGGTTCGGGCGAGCGCGTGGTGATCGACACCGCGTCCGGGACGACACGTACGCGCAGCAGCCAGCCGGCCGCTGCGCTGGGTGGCACGAACCGGGTCTCGAGTCGGACCGGGAGCAGGACTCCCACCGTGGGCGCACTCACGGCGTCATCCCGGCGAGGAGGATGTCCCCGCGGATGAGGACCCGACGCGGAGGTTGCAGCAGGTCCTTGGCGAGGTTCGCGCCGTTCGTCGCTGTCGACGCCTTGGCGACGAAGCGACGCCCGTTCACCGTCTCCTCCAGCATCACCCAGTACTCCTTACCGAGCACGGGGTCGAGGTCGAAGCCGAAGAACGTCTGGTCGGGTGAGACCCGACCTTGGAAGGTGGGCAGAAGTCGGCTGGTGAACACCGGGTCAACGCTCCAGTCGATTCCTCCCGACGCAGTACGCCCGGCGGGCACCAACGACACGATCGTGCCGGGGTACTCCCGAAACAGCACGGTGGTGAACAGCACGACGAGGTCGGCGCTGGAGGCCGACGGCGTCTGGTGCTGCCGGTCGCCGAATGCCGTCGCCCGTGGCCATTGGTCGATGGGCGCGATGTCGTCGTCGGTCTGGCCGGTGCTGAGGTTGACCCGGTCCCAGAAGGTCCGGACCGGCGTCCAGCCCGGGATCAGCGGATGGTTGCGGAACCGCAGCTCCGCGACGACCTGTGCGTTCAGTCCGAGCAGGAACGCATCAACGAATGACGCGTTGGTGGTCAGGCCGACCACGGTGTCCTCGGGCAACCCTGTGGCTCCGGGGAGCAGCCATTCGGGTTCGTCGTCGCGCAGGAACTGCCACGCGGCCAGCTGCAGGTCGGGCGCCATCTCGACCGGACCGGTCGGCAGCTCCTCGAGGACGTTGCCCGCGTCACGGATGCCGGCCAGGCCCCGGTCGACCAGCGAGGAGCGTGGGCCGGTGGGATCGAACTCGGCCGTGATGGCGTCGCTCGCGGCCGCGAGGTCATAGGCGGTAACCACGGTGGTCACCGGCTGCTTGCTGACCATGGCGGCCACGGCCGCGAGATCATTGGTGTCGGGCGGGACGTCGATGGCGTTTGCCAGGAACCGGGCCCGGCTCCGCGTGAGAGCCTGGTTGTCATCGAGGAGTCCGAGCAGCGGGAGCAGCGGCACGCCGGCGCGCGGCTCCCGGTTGAGGAGTGCCCGATCGAGACGAGCCTTCACGAAGGTGTCGGTGTCGCGGTCCAGGCCCCTCCGGTCGAGTCGGCGGGCGAGCGTGGACGCGGCCGCGCGGACCCGGGTGAGGTCGGGAAGCCCACTGGTCACGACGTCATCGAGCGCGCGGCGACCGACGGAGCGCGCGAAGGCGTCGGTGTGCAGAGCGCCCGGCGCACTCCGGCTGGGTGGATCGGGCGCCGCCGCGGCGTCGGGCAGGGCCGCCCCGACGGTGGCGCTGATCGGGCTGGACGACACGTCGGACGGTCGGGGCCGCAGGGTCCGGGCGGCAGCCGATGAGAACAAGGACTGCTCGAGTGCGCGCTGGGGGTGCTCGAGCGCACGGGGGACCGAGCTCGTCGGTGTGGCCAGGTTGCGCAGGGCAGGGCCGACGAAGGCCAGCCGTGCCAGCTGGCCGGTCGGTACACGTCGCCTCCACAGCGAGCGCGACACCAACAGGCCGGTGGCGAGTCGCCGCAACCGGTCGGCCGCCTCCTCGTGGGCACCGGCGATCCGGGCCGCCTGTTCGGCGAGCAGGTCCGCGTGCACCACGCCGGCCCGCTCTCCGAGTCCGGCAACGGCACGCACCCGGAAGTCCTCGCTCGACGCATCGCGCCACCCGGCGGCGACGGGCTCGGTTTCGTCCGGCGGCCAGGCGGCAGCCAGAACAGGCAAGCCCACAACCGGACGGTTGGCCGTCCCGGTCGGCACGGTGAGTTCCTTCAGGTCCGTGGCCAGCTGACCAGGGACGCTGCCGGGCGGCGGCAACGCAGCGGTCAAGGCCCCGCTGACCGGCATCGGGGCACTCGAGGGCAAGGGACCGTACTGGACGCTGCTGGTGCCCAGTTCACCCTCTGGCTCGACGAGGTGCAACCGCCGGGCGAGGACGGCGAAGTCGCCACCCGTCTTGGTCTCGAACGTCCACGAGTAGTACGCGGGCACCTCGACCGGCCCGGTTGCGGGGGTCGGCCAAGCGGGCTGCCCGGCCGGGTCGAAGGTCGGCACGATCACGGCGACGTGAGCGCGGCCGACCTGGAGTGGTCGCGGCGAGATCAGCCTGGCGACGGAGTGTCCGGATGCGTCGACCTCGACATGGGCCAGCCTGGCCGAACCGGCCAGTGGGTGCGCGTCGAGCGCACTCGGCTGGATGCGGACCTTGTCACCCCGGACCTCGATCTCGGTCGTGGTTCCCACCACGACCACGACCCACGGTTTCAGCGCCTTCTCTCGCGGTCGGTCCAGGGTGTAGCGCCACGGCAGGTCGGCAGCCGCCAGCTCCGCGTAGACCGCCTTGTCCGCCTCCACCGCGAGGGCGCCGGATGAGGGGTAGGTGCGGACGACCGCCCCCGGGCGCAGGCCGGTGACGTCGGCGGGACCGATGAGGTCGTAGGCCACGTGTCGGGTGCGCGCGTCCGCCGGGTGGTCGACGTCGCTGAGGGTGAGGCTGACCGAGGCGGACAGCCGACCAGGGGTCACGCCCGGACCGGAGGCGAGCTCGTGTCCCGGCGGCCGCACCCAGCCGAGGAAGATGAGCGAGGGGTCGGCCATCAGAGGCTCACCAGCCGGTCGACGGCGTGTTGGACCACCGCGCCGGTCTGTCGGGCCGCGAGTCGCGCCTGGACCGCCGTGGGCACGGTCTCGACCGTGCCTGACACACCGACCAGGAAGGCCGGGTCGGCGAGTTCGAACCGGCGAGGCTGCCGCCGGAGCGACACGGGGGCGTCGATGGCGAGCAGCCGGTCGAGGACGTGGTCGGGGACGGTGAAGCCCGGCTTCGGGCTGGGTGGGCCGGGGATGCGGATCTCCGAGACGACGAAGGGTGCCGTGACCGACGTCGAGCGGGTCTCCGCCGACGTGACGACGACGCCCGCCTGGAACTGTTCGAACGACGGCAGCGCCATCTCCTCGGCGTCGGACAGATCGACGAACGCGCCCGGGGTGAACCAGTCCAGATGCGGCGCGGTGGCGTGCGAGGCCGTGACGGTGAGGCTCTGGGGTGTGTCGAGACGTCCCGCCTCGAACGTCTCGATCGGCACCTCGAGCGGGACCCGGTTCTGGCTCCACACGGGCGCGGTCAGAGGGCTGAGCACCGGCCTTGCGGCGTTCTGGGGCGAGATGCTGAGCACCCATCGATCGTCGCCCTCCCCGGCGGTGAGGTTCGAGGGAGCGTCCAGCTCGTCGGCCAGCACGGCGATAAGGCTGGCGATGACCGGTCCGCCGGCAACTGTGCCGCCGCCGAGCTGGATGCTGTCGCTCCAGCATGCGTCGAAGAAGAGGAGCGAGACACACACCTCACCGCTGAGCACGATGGGCGAGGGACCCTTGATCCCGCCCTTGAAGTCCACCCCGATCAGGCTGTGCCCGCGGTACTTCACGTGGACGCCACCGTGGATCGAGATGTTGAACGAGAACGGCAGCCCGATGAGTGCGTCGCCACCGATCTTTCCCTCGATGGACCACTTCCCGGAGCTGATCTCGGCGGTCAGCTCGGCCCCGAACTGAACGGTGTTCGTCGTGACGGCCAGGTAGGCCGACACGCTCAGCTTGTCGATCGGTCCCGGCAGGTCCTCATCCTTGATCGCCAGCAGGATCCGCTTGAGCTTGGGAAAGACGGCCGGTTGTGGGTGGAAGTCGGGGTGGAACCCGCCGAGGGTCGCCATCAGGTAGCGCTGGTCGCCCCAGCTGGCCCGGAACCCGCCATCGCCGCTCAGGGTGAAGATCTCCAGAAACCGGCCCTGACGAATGGTCAGGTCGATGTCGACGGCCTTTCGATCCCGGTCGAAGACCCCGATCACGTCGACCTGGATGTTGAGCAGCTTGTCGAGCTTCGCCTGGCTCATCCCCGGGCCGGCGGGGAGGTGCACGATCAGCGAGCCGAGGACCACCACCTTGGTGAGACGGTCGCCCTCGAACTCCACCAGCACGCCGATGGCCGCCCGCACCAGGTAGTCGCCGAACATCGGTGTCCAACCGAACTGTGCGGTGAGGCCCAGGACGTAGACGCCGGCGGCCGGCGGGAAGAGGGTGGCGAGGTCACCGAGCAGGACCGGGGCGTTGCGCACCGGGTCGTCGGCGAACAGCACGTTGCCCACTGCGCCGGATGTCAGGCGCTCCCGCAGCGCATTTGTGTCGGCGCGCCGATGGTGCCCGTACAGACCACCGACCCCGACCCAGATGATGCCGGGCCCGAACGCCACGCCGGGGGTGAACCTGGTCCCCAGGACCAGGATGAGCGTGCGCTGACGGTCGACATCGCCTTCCCTGCCGGACAGTTCGTGCACGCCGAATGCCGTGACCGTCACGCCCCCGAGGCCTCCGGGGGGCGCGATCTTGACGGTGAGCACTCCGCCGTAGCGCTCGTTGGGGCCACCCGTGTAGTCGATGAACCCACCCGCAACCACGCCCGTCAGGTCGAGCTGGAAGCCGATGCCGGTCGGGGGCACGAGGCCCACGCACCTCTTGTCCCCGCCTGGTGGGTCGGCCCACCAGCCCAGCCACGCACCGGCCCCATCCATGACGAGGGTCGCCGGTCCGATCGTGAGCGACCAGTGCGGGAGCGCCTCTAACCGGATGTCGAAGTGCTGCTGGTCCGCGCGGACCGGGATGCGGAGCACGAGCGTGTGGATCTTGAGGGTCACGCCCTTGGCGCCGATCGACTTGCCCAGCGAAAGACGTGTCGCCAGTGCCCCGTCGGCGGCCAGGCTGAAGCCCGCGCCCTCGGCGAAGCGCGCGTCGATGTCAGCGTCGCACGTGAGCCCATCTCGAACGAGCGACCCGAGACCGAGCGATCGGAACCACCGGTTGGTGAGCACGACGCTGAATCCATGGGCACGCCCGACCAGCTCGACGCTCGGCTCGCCCACCTCGCGCAACCGGAGGTCGAGCCCGAGATCGCGCACCGTCAGGCGGGTTTCGTCCGGAGGGCCGAACGTGAGATCTGGCGCTCCCGCGACGTCCTTGCCGAAGGAGATGACGGCGTCATTGGTGGCCGCGCTCACCGGTGATCCGGGACGGGGCGCGATCGCGGCATTCCAAGTTCCGGCGCTCCCGTCGTATCCCAAGCCGAGCGGGACGCAGGGTTCGACCCGCACGAATGCGTCCCCGATGGGCCGGACGAAGGATGGCGCGTCGACGCTCGGGTACACCCACATCTCGAAGTCGGTGACGTTGCCCGCCCCGTCCGCTCGACGCTGCGAGCGGAACAGCAGACTCATGGCGACCTCTGGGCTGAATCCCCCTGCGAGCTCGGACGATTCTGGCAGGACCAGCACGTCGTCTCGGGTTTGTAGCGGCACGGTGACCGAGAGCCAGCCTGCGCTCTGGTCGCGCAGGCGACGCCAGTAGTCCGAGCCGTCGGGGCCCACCGGCGGGGGGACGAGCCCGGCGATGTCGAGCTTGCCGTCCCCGACGGCCAGGGTCTGAGGTACCAGGATCAGCAGTGCCGCGAGAAGGGCCGGCACCCCTCCGCTCTGTTCAGGGTTGGCGGCATCGGCGACGCCGTCCCAGAAGTCCTCGCTGACGACGCCCGGCCCCTCGAGGAGGAGGTCACGCAGTCGTTCGCGGTCGAACCTCGATCCGAGGCCGGGCTCCTCGACGATCGCACCCGCGACGGTGAGCATGGTTGCCAGGCGCCCGAACTTGGCCTTGATGACCTCGATGACGAGCACCTCGGCGAGTTCCTCGCCCGACATCCCGGGCGGCGCGACCGAACCGAGGGCTGCGGCTGCGAGTTCGACGATGTCATCGCCCCAGGTGCGTAGCAGGCGACAGAAATCGTCGTGGCTACGCACCAGGGCAAGGGCTTCGACGTCGCTGACCAGTTGGGCTATCGCGCCGGCGACGCGCAGGGCGTCGGCCGCCGGCATGCCCTCGGCGAGGAGTGAGGACGTGACGAAGTTCGGGGTGCCTGCCTCGACGACGGCATGCGTGCCCGTTTCGGTGAGGAAGCCGAGTACTGACTGGCTCATGACAGGACCACCCGCGTCTGCAGGACGTGGCGCGCGGATGCAGGTGCCGGTTCGACGTGCCCGACGGCGCACCGGAGCTCCTGGGTAACCACGACCGATGGGCCGCTGACCGCGAACCGCACCAGGCCCACCATGGGAAGGCCGACGAACATCCGTGACATCCGCTCCAGATCGGCGTGCTGCAGAGCGGTCGCCATCCGCAACGACTTGGTGGGGTCCCAGCCGGTCCACGGCCCGTCAAGCGGAAGGCCGGCGTCGTAGGCGTGCATCGGGTCGTCAACCGGCTCAACGGTGTAGGACCAGTCGGGCGCGGCCAGTCCGTATGCCGTGGCGACCGGCGTCGCGACGGTGACGGGGCTGCTCCGACTCTCCCGTGCGACCCGGCCGCTCAGCACGTCGACGGCGTCGTCCCAGGCCAAGCTGGTGCCCTGCGGAGGTGGCGCCAGCAACAGTGCGCGGTCAGCGGAAGACAGACTGGCGAAACCCGACTTCGGTCGGGTCCGCTCGATCCCGAGTCGCATGATCAGTTCGCTGAACATCCCGATGGCCGAGTTCTTGGCCTCGAGGTTCTTGGCTGCGGAGGAGGTGAACTGGGCCAGCCTGGTCGTCTGACCGGCCTCGACCCGCGTGAGCAGCGATGAAAAGCCGTAGTGGACGTCGCCCGACAGCACGACGGCCGGGTGGTGGGCGGCCAAGCGGCCGAGCAGGTCCTGGTGATTGGCCGGGATCGTCGACCATGACTCGTAGTCGGCGAACCGGGCCCCGTCGGGGACCACGAGGTCGATGAGCGGCTGGAGGATGCGCTCGATGAGCTCGGTGCCCAGGATCGGCGCTGCCGCCACGATGACGGTGACAGGAGCGACGTCCGTGGGCAGAGGAAGCTGTACCTCGAGGGCCGCCATCGAGATCCGTGTACCACGACCCTCGGATGCCGGGTACTCACGCGCGGTTCGCTCGTCCAGCAGGACGATCCGGACCGGCCAGCCCTCGGCTGGTCCGAGGCGCACGTCGTAGCGGATGGCGCTCGGGTCGGTCAGGTCGCGCAGTGCTCGGGCGGGTGGTGCACCCGGCAGCGGCCCCGATGGCACGCCAAGGAGGGGCGCGACGGCGGTGACGGGGGCACTCGTGCGCGAGGTCGCGGCGGCGGCCACCTGGGTGAGGATCTCCCGCCCTGGCGAGCCCGCAGCGACGAAATCCTGCGGCTTGTTCCCCCAGTGCTGGCACAGGACATACGCGAGAAGGGCGTTGGCGACGGCTCGCCGACCCGACTCCTTGCCGTACACACCGGCCACCCACTGGTGATCGATGTTCCAGTCGTCGGTGACGTCATGGTCGTCAAAGATCATCACGGTGGAGATGTTCGCCAGCACCTTGCGCACCTGGCCCAACGCGTCCTTGTGCAGCTGGATGGCGGCGCGATCGGCATCCCACCCGTCCTTGGTGACTTCCGGCGCCACGTCTGGAGGCACCGTGATCGGCGTCGCCGGGGGAAACTCCGGCAAGGGTGTCGCCCACAGGACGGGCGACCAGGTGAGCAGGTACATCGCGATGTACTCACCGAAGGACCACAGATGGTTTGCCGTCGCGCCGGTATATCCCAGGGCCCGAGTTCCCACGCCGCGGCCGCCGATTGGAGGTGGCGCTCCGAACACGGCGGACTCGTCGATCCCGACCAGGTCGGTGGCCACCCGCAGGATCCTCGGCATCAGCGGGTGCCCCACCTCATCGGCATAGATCTGGTCCCCAGACAGCACGAGCAAGTGCGGCTGCGGAACTGCGCCGGTGAACCGGACCTCGAGTTCATCCATGAGCAGCGCCAGCCCGTCGCGGCCCCCGCCGTGGGGCTTGCGGCACGAGGCGTGGGCGATCACCAGGTCACCCGGATCGCTCGGTGGGACAACGAATGTCGGGAACGCCGACCCGGGAAGGCTGAGGTCGCCCCACGGGATCGGGCGGCCGGTGGTCCACGGTGCATCGAGCTCGTACTCATACGTGGCGCCCGGGACGAACGCGCCCCCCGGCGCCGGCGCGGTCAACACCGACATCCACAGGTTCGAGCCAACCCTTGTCGGCGACGACGTCACGACGGTTTCCCCGCCGCCGGCACGCTCCCGAACCTTCAAGGTGATGGCGCGCGGGTCGATGACAGCCACCCACACGCTCACATCAGTGTTCGTGAGCCGTCGCACGATGGGTCCCGCGACGATACCCGGCAGGGACGCGACGGACAGTGGTACGGAGTCAATGGGCACAGCCACCCCTACCTCCCTGTCGATGCGTCCACGATCCTCCGGGGCCAAGGGATCGTCAATCGAGTCACTCCCGTGACTTTGGGCGCCGGGCCATGCTCTTTGGTCGACATCGGGCAACGGGGCAACGTCCGTCTGGTCGCAGCATGGCGAAGCCCAGCCAATGGGTGTGGACCCGGCGCGCGATGACAAACCTCTCGGTCTGTGCGGGAGTCATGTCTCGGCGCACGGCCGGATCCCGCGGGTCCATCCAGCGACGGCTCACCGACTCCGTGCCCTCCGGCGCGGTCGCACGATCTGGCACGTATCTGGCACGCGAGGTGAATGAAAGACCCCTTGACACTGCGTTTCCGCAGGTCAAGGGGCCTTTCGCACTGGTGGCAGGTGAAGGATTCGAACCTTCGAAGCTTTCGCGACGGATTTACAGTCCGCTTCCATTGGCCGCTCGGACAACCTGCCTGGGTGCGCATGGAAGGATAGCAAGGACTCCGACCGCCACGAAAACGAGGTTCATCTCCCATGGCCGACGCCTCCTTCGACATCGTCAGCAAGATCGATAGGCAGGAGGTCGCCAACGCCGTTAACACCGCGGCCAAGGAGATCGGCACCCGCTATGACTTCAAGGGCGTCGGCGCGTCCGTCGAGCTCGCCGGTGAGGTCATCAAGATGACGGCCAACTCCGAGGACCGCTGCAAGGCCGTGCTCGACGTCCTCCAGACGTGGCTCATCAAGCGGGGCGTCTCGCTCAAGCACCTCGACGTCCCCGAGGCCGGGCCGCGGCTGTCGGGCAAGGAGTACAAACTGGACGTGCCGCTCAAGGAAGGCATCGCCCAGGACACGGCGAAGAAGATCAACAAGATCATCCGTGACGAGGGGCCCAAGGGCGTCAAGTCCCAGATCCAGGGTGACGAGCTGCGGGTGACCAGCAAGAGCCGCGACGACCTGCAGGCGCTCCAACGGCTGCTCAAGGACAAGGACCTCGACGTCGCGCTGCAGTTCACCAACTACCGCTGAGTCACGCTCACGCGGCAGACCAGGGCGCGCCTCGAAGAGCACCCGCTCCACGTGGCAAAGGTTGTCCTCGTGCCTACGGGGGCGAAGCTCGTGCCTACGGGGGGAAAGTTGTCCCTCGTGACGGTGGTTTGCCTCACCCTGACGATGTTCGCCGCCCGGCGGCACAATAGATTCGCGGGGTGACCCCCACCACTACTCCCCTCCGCGTCGTCGTGACGGGCGCCGGACGCGGCATCGGCGCAGCTCTCGCCACGAAGGCCGCAGCAATGGGCGCCCACGTCGTCGTCAGCGACATCAACGAGTCCGACGTTCAGGCCGTCGCCAACACAATCGGTGCGTATGCGGTGCCCGCGGACATCGGGACCGCCGCCGGAGTGGCGACCCTCATCGAGGAGGCGACGGCCCACCTCGGTGACATCGACATCTTCTTTGCGAACGCCGGCATCATCGGCGAGTCAGGGCTCGGCGACTCCGACGCCGCCTGGGCGCAGATCCTTGACGTCAACGTGCTCGCCCACGTCCGAGCGGCCCGCCTGCTCATGCCGAGATGGGTGGAGCGGGGTTCTGGCCGCTTCGTCGTCACGGCTTCCGCGGCCGGCTTGCTCTCGATGGTCGACGCCGCGTCCTACTCGGTGACAAAACATGCGGCAGTGGCCCTGGCCGAGTGGCTCGCCATCACCTACGGCTCCGCGGGGGTCATCGTCCAGGCGTTGTGCCCGCAAGGAGTGCGAACCCCGATGCTCGACGCCTCGGCGCACCTCGCCGAACTCCTCTCCGCGCACGGCGCCCTCGAACCCACCGATGTCGCCGACATCGTCTGGGGCGCATTCGAGGACAACCGGTTCCTCATCCTGCCCCACCCCGAAGTCGCCGACTTTTCCAAGTTCCGAGCGAGCGACCCGGACCGCTGGCTCGCCGGAATGCAGCGGCTCCAAGCCAAGGTCGATGCGGCCAAAACAGCCCAACAGGAGGTCGGCGCATGAAGGCTTGGCGTATCCACGACAACGGCGAGCCCGGCTCGGTCTATCGACTCGAGGAGGTCGCCACTCCTGTGCCGAGGCCTGGTCAGGTGCGCGTCAAAGTCCTCGCGGCGGCCCTCAATTACCCCGACGTGATGATGGCCCGCGGGCACTACCAGCTCCAGCCACCGCTGCCGTTCACGCCAGGTGTCGAGCTGTGCGGCGAGGTCATCGAACTCGGCCCCGACGTCACCCGCTTCCGGGTTGGGGATCGCCTTGTCGGCACCGCACAGTTGCCGTCCGGCAGCTTCGCCGAGGAGTCCCTGATGAGCGCCGAGACGGCGCAACTGGCGCCGCTTGATCTCGACGACGCCCACGCCGCAGGGCTGCACATCGCCTATCAAACGGGCTGGTTCGGGCTGCACCGCCGCGCCCAGCTGCGCGAGGGCGAAACCCTGCTCGTTCATGCGGCCGTCGGCGGTGTCGGCAGCGCCGCCGTCCAGTTGGGCAAGGCGGCCGGCGCCCGCGTCATCGGGGTCGTCGGTGGGGCCGACAAGGCCGCGCTCGCTCGGGAACTCGGCTGCGATCTCGTCCTCGACCGCACGAGCGACGACCTCGTCGCCGCGATCAAGGAATTCACCAGCGGCCGCGGCGTCGACGTCGCGTATGACCCGGTCGGCGGCCCGGCATACGCCGCCTCGGCCAAAGTGATCGCGTTCGAGGGACGGATCGTGCTCGTCGGATTTGCCAGCGGAACCATCCCCGCCCCTGGTCTCAACCACGCCCTCATCAAGAACTACACGATCCTCGGGCTCCACTGGGGCCTCTACAACACCTTTGACCCGCCGGCCATCGCCGCCTGCCACGCCGAACTCACCGCCCTCGCCGCAGCCGGGTCGATCCGTCCGCTCGTCGGCGCCGAGATCGGCCTCGCCGACGTGCCCCGCGGGCTGACCGACCTCGCCGCAGGCACCACCACGGGCCGAGTCGTGATGCGGCCATGACCGAAAGCCCACGCGGTCTCGACCTTGCGGCGCTCGCGGCATACCTGACGGACGCGGCACCCGGTCTGCTCACCGAACCCCTGCACGCCGCCCTCATCGCCGGGGGCAAATCCAACTTGACCTACATCGTCGGCGACCGAACCCGGGACGTCATCGTCCGCCGCCCCCCGCTCGGTCACGTGCTCGCAACGGCGCACGACATGCGCCGCGAATACCGGGTCATCACCGCCCTGGCGCCCACCGCCGTCCCGGTGCCGACGACGTATGCGATCTGCCCCGACGACAGCGTCCTCGGCGCCCCCTTCTTTGTGATGGAGCGCGCTATCGGCACGCCCTATCGCCTTGAGAGCGAGCTGAGCGCCCTCGGCGAGGACCGAACGCGGGACATCACCGAGCGCCTCCTCGATACCCTCGTTGCGCTGCACGCGATCGACCCGGCGTCGGTGGGATTGAGCGACTTCGGGCGTCCCGAGGGGTTCCTCGCCCGCCAGGTCAGCCGCTGGGGCAAGCAGTATGCCGCGTCCACCTCCCGCGATCTGCCGGACGCCGATCGACTCCGAGACGCGTTGGCGACCCAGATCCCGCAGGAGGGGGCTCCCGCCATCGTCCATGGGGACTACCGGCTCGACAACGTGCTCGTCGACTCGACCGACCGCATCACCGCGGTCCTCGACTGGGAAATGGCGACCCTCGGCGACCCGCTCACCGACGTCGGGATCATGGCGGTCTATCAGCAAGTGGGCGATATCGCCCCCGCGATCGTCACCGACGCAGCGAAGGCGCCGGGCTACCTCTCGGTGCGGCAACTGCAGGAGCGGTATGCCGTTGCCTCCGGCCGTGACCTCTCCCAGATGGGGTGGTACACCGCCATGGCCTGGTACAAACTCGGGGTCATTCTCGAGGGGATCCACTACCGCTACCACCAAGGTCACACCGTCGGCGACGGCTTCGCCGACATGGGCAACTACACCCCGGCCCTCTTTGCCGCCGGGCTCGCCGCACTCAACGACAGGTGAACGATGGACTTCGGATTTGATGCCCGCACCACCGAACTGATCGCCACGATGCGCGGCTTCCTCGTCGAGGACGTCGAGCCCGCGAAGGCCCGGTTTGAGGCCGAGCTCGATGCCCTCGACGACCCCTGGGCCTGGAGCACCGCTCCCGTTCTGGCCGAGTTGCGCACCCGCGCCCGCGACCTCGGCCTGTGGAACGCGTTCGACCCGAGCTCCCACGGCGGCGGATTGACGAATCTCCAATACGCACCCCTGGCCGAACTCAGCGGCCGAGCGATCGAGCTCGCCCCGCCAGCGATGAACTGCGCCGCCCCCGACACCGGCAACATGGAGGTCCTAGGCCTGTTCGGGACACCGGAGCAGCAGGAGAAATGGCTCAAACCGTTGCAGGAAGCGACGATTCGATCCGCCTTCGCCATGACGGAGCCGAATGTCGCTTCCTCGGACGCGACGAATATCGAGACGTCGATCGTCCGCGACGGCGACCATTACGTCATCAACGGGCGCAAATGGTGGACCACCGGCGCGATGAATCCGCAGTGCGCGATCTTCATCCTCATGGGCAAGACCAACCCGAACGCCCACCGGCACCACCAGCAGAGCATGATCCTCGTGCCGCGCGAGACCCCCGGGGTGACCGTCGAGCGGGCCCTGCACGTCTTTGGGTATGACGACCGCAGCCACGGCGGCCACGCCGAGATCTCGTTCACCAACGTGCGCGTGCCGGTCACCAACCTCATCGGCGAAGAAGGGCAAGGTTTCGCCATCGCCCAGGCCCGGCTTGGGCCGGGCCGGATCCACCACTGCATGCGCTCAATCGGGCTGGCGGAGGTGGCCATCGAGATGATGTGCGCGCGTGCATCGAGCCGGGTCGCCTTCGGCCGACCCCTCGCCAATCAAGGCGTCGTGCGGGAGTGGATCGCGCACTCTCGGGTACAGATCGAGCAGTTGCGCCTGCTCGTACTCAAGACGGCCTGGCTGATGGACACGGTCGGCAACAAGGGCGCCCACACCGAGATCCAGGCCATCAAGATCGCCACCCCGGCGACGGTCGCGGGGATCATCGACAAGGCGATGCAAACGTACGGTGGCGCCGGCATCAGCCAGGACGTCCCCTTGGCCCAGATGTATGCCGCGGTCCGCACCCTGCGCTACGCCGACGGTCCGGACGAGGTCCACCTCAACTCACTCGCCAAGACCGAACTGCGGCGCCGGGGAGGTTCCCTCCCGCCAACCCGGTGACGCTCTCACTTCGCCATGGCCTCGAGGCGGGCGATGCGCTCGCTCATCGGCGGGTGCGTGGCAAAGAAGCGGGACACATCTTGGGCCCGGAAGGGATTGGCGATCATCATGTGCGAGCTGTTGACCAGGGCGGGTGTCGGCGGCAACGGGGCCCGGCGGGTGCCGACTTCCAGCTTCCGAAGCGCCGAGGCCAACGCGAGCGGGTCGCCCGTCAGGGCGGAACCGTCCTCGTCCGCGTCGTACTCGCGGGTCCGGGAGATCGCCATTTGGATGACCATCGCGGCGAAGGGCGCAAGGAGGGCCATCCCGAGCATCGCCAGGGGGTTAGGCCGATTCTCGTCGGAGGAGCCGCCGCCAAAGAACAGCATCATCTGGGCGAGCGAGGTGATCACGCCCGCGAGGGCCGCGGCGACCGAACCGGTAAGGATGTCGCGGTTATAGACGTGCATGAGCTCGTGCCCGAGGACGCCCCGCAGCTCCCGTTCGTCGAGTAGCCCAAGGATGCCCTCGGTGCAACAGACCGCGGCATGGGACGGGTTGCGGCCGGTGGCAAAGGCATTCGGCGCCTGGGTCGGGGAAATGTAGAGCGCCGGCATCGGCTTGTTCGCCGCCGTCGACAGCTCCCGCACGATCCGGTACATCGCCGGTGCCTGCGCCTCGGTCACCGGGTAGGCCTGCATCGCCCGAACCGCGAGTTTGTCGGAATTCCAGTAGCTGTAGAACGTCGTCGCCACGCCGATCAGGGCAAACAGGTAAAGAAACCGACCACCGCCGACGACGGAGCCGAGCCCGAGCAGGACGACCCAGATGAGCCCAAAAAGCCCAGCGGTCTTGAGCCCGTTCATATGGTTGTGCATGGTCGCTCTAACGTCCTTGCGTCGCGGGTTCGTTCCCGACCCTCAGCCATCGACCAGCCCGAGAAGCAACCCGGGCACCACGCTGAGGACGAGCAGCAACCCCGTTGACACGACGACGGCGACGAGCAGCCCCGGATCCAGGCGCAGCCGCGGAGTCGGCGCACTGGACGCCGAAACGTCGTCCGCACGAACCACCACCCGCAACCACCGGACATAGACGGCGATGCCCAGCACAACGTTGGCGATGGCCACCGCCACCAACACCCACCCAAACCCGCCGAACCCGATCACCGGACGCAGCGCGACGATCTTGGCGATGACCCCGACGAGCCCGGGCGGCAGCCCCGCCAACGCCAGCAAGCCAAGCGCCAGTCCCCCGGCGAGGAGCGGCTGACTGCGCGCCAGACCGCGGTATGCCGCGAAGGTGCGTTCACCGGCCGCCTCGTTGCGCGGGTGGACCGCAGCGGCGACAGCGAACACGGCGAGGGACGCCGCGGCATACGCCACGAGGTAGGCGACGGCGGCGCTGGCCCCGCCGGAGGTGAGCACGGCCAGGGGCAGCAGCACCCAGCCGCCTTGTGCGACCGTCGACCAGGCGAGCAGCCGCACCGGGTCGTCCTCGCGCAAGGCGAGCAGGTTGCCGACGGTCATCGAGAACACCGCGAGGACCCCGAGGGTGGCGCCGATCGCGCCACGACCGGGCTCGCCGGTGACCTCCAAGTGAATGAGTGGACGCAGGACCACGATGGCGGCGCCAAGAGCGGCGACTTTGGAGACGGTGGCGAGAAGCGCCCCAATGGGTTCGTCGGCGGCGGTGAATGCCTGTGGCGTCCAGGTGTGGAAGGGGACGGCGGAGAGTTTGAACCCGAGCCCGGCGAGGAGGAAAAGCAACGCGGCGAGCAACACCCGGTGGCGTTGCGGGTCCGCGAACGCGACCCGCAGAGTGTCGCTGGAAAACGTCGCGTCGCCGGTGGCGAGCACCCACAGCGCGAGACCGACGACGAGGAGACCAAACGACATCAACGACGTCATCAACAGGGCGAGCGCCCCGCGCGCGGAATCCCGGGAACGCGACAACGCGACGAGCGCGACCGCGGGCAACGTCGCAAGTTCAATGGCAATGAGCCACGTCGGCAGATCGCGGGTCGCCGGAACCAGGGTGGCACCCGCGGTGGCGGTCAGCACGAGGGCCACGGTGACGGCGGGACCGCCATGTTGCGAGGCGTCGAGGTGGCTGGTGCCGGGCCCGAGCATGAGCAAGATGAGCAGGCTCGCGACGAGGGCAGTCAGTTGAAGGGCCACCCCCCACGCGGCGCCCTCATAGAGACACGCCGCCTCCGGCCCCGCCAGGCACAGCGTCCGCACGGGGGTCGCCCCGTTGGCAACCCCAAAGGGAAGGGCGCCGATGCCGAGCCCCAGGGCGGTCAGCGCCACGGGCAGATGCACCGCGCGGACCGTGGGGGCGATCGCGTCGATCACGAGCACGAGGAGGGCCGCGAACGCGGGAGCGAGCACCGGCGCGAGAACCAACCAATCGAAGGAGACCACGTTGGCGCTCATGACGCCCCCCACCACACGGAGACCAGTTGCGGCGCAACCCACGCGGGGACGAACCCGAGGATGACGGTCGCTGCGGCGAGGACGCCAACGACGAACCGCTCGGCGCCGGTGAGGTCCCCGGCCGGGTCGCGCTCGGCGAGTTCGCCCACCCAAACGAGCCTCGCCACCCGCAAGGCGTATGCCGCCGCGAGCGCAGCTCCCAGCGCGGCGGCCACCGCGCACCACCTCAGCAATCCGGGATGCCCGGTGGCGACGAGCACCCCAACGGGCCCGTCGAGCACGAGCGACTTGGTGGCGCTGGGGGTCGACCACGCGGCATACAGGGTGAAGAACTCTCCCCAGAAGGTAGCCAGTCCGGGCAGGGCGAGACTCGCCGCAAGCCCGAGCACGACAAAGAACCCGAACGCGGGCCACACCTCGCGCAGGGCGGGCCGCTCGGTCGCCAAGTCGAGGTCACCCCAACGTTCCTTCAGGCCGCCGACGAGGAAGAAGAGCATGGCCGAGACGACCCCGTGGGCGACGCTGGTCAGCAGGGCCGCCTGGACGCCGAGCGTGGTGCCGGTGGCGAGGGCGAGGGCGACGAAACCCATGTGCGCGATCGACGAGTAGGCGATGAGTCGTTTGAGGTCACGTTCGACGAGGCAGATCAGGCCACCCCAGAGGATGCCGATCACGCCGGCGACGGCAAGGAACGGGGCGAGGCGGGCAAACCCGGTGGGCGCCAACCCCATCGGGAGCCGGATCAGGCCGTACGTGCCCATCTTGAGGAGTACCGCCGCGAGGAGCACCGACCCGCCGGTGGGGGCGATCGTGTGGGCGGGCGGGAGCCAGGTGTGGACCGGGAACAGCGGAACCTTGACGCCGAGGCCGACGATGAGCAGGCCCGCGACGAGGAGTTGCTGCGCGTCGGTGAGTCCGGCGGCGGGGATGCGGCGCAGATCCGAGGTGCCCGCGAAGTGGACGAGCGCGAGGATCCCGGCGAGCATCGTCGTCGAGCCCAGCGCGGTGTAGAGCACGAATCGGCTGGCCGCATCCCGGCGCGCCGCGAGGTCGTGCGCGTCGCCAAAGCGGCTGATCAGCACCCACATCGGCACGAGGACGACCTCGAAGGCGACGAAGAAGACGAGGGCGTCGCGCGCCATGAAGGTCGCGAGGGCGCCGGCTTCGATGAGCAGAACGCTGCCGAGGAAGAGCCCGGCGGAGCCGCCCGTGGGCAGGTGCCGACGGGCATGGATAACGACGAGCACGACGATCCCCGCGGTGAGGACGAGCAGCGGGGCGCTGATCCGGTCGCTCGCGAACGACCAGTTGACCCCGATCGCCTTGATCCACGGCCGGTCCATCGCCGCGTCCGTGACGAGGGCAGCCACGACGGCGAGGAGACTCGCCACGCTCGCCAGGAGGGCGAGGAGGTTGGCGCGCACCGGGGCGAGATCGCGCCCGGCGAGCACCAGCCACATCCCGCCGACCCCGGGGATGAGCAACGCGGCGAGGATCACGCCCACAAGGCCACCCCCGCGGCGAGCAGCAGCCCGGCGGCAACCCAGACGAGGTTCGTGGAGACCCGTTCGGTGCGGTGGACGCGCTGCCCCGCGCCGGCGGCGGCACCGGCGGCCAGCCCGGTGGCCCGAACATAGAAGTCGATGATTTCTCGATCGACAAAGGCGGCGAAACGCGCGAGCGCGAGGACGGGTGCGGCGACGAAGCGCAGGTAGGCGGCGTCGACGCCGAAGCCCCGGTCAGCGCGACGCATCATCGCCACCGGCTCGCGGTCCTCCAGGGGACGCCACCGCCAGCCGACGAACGTGCCGATCAGGATGAGGACGATCGACCCGCCGAGCACCGGCACCGAAAAGGGCGACGACGGCAGGGCGCCGGCAACAAAGGCGAGACCCCCCAAGAGGGTGGCGCCCGTCAAGGCGAGGATCACCGCGCGCACCGAGCGGGTCGCGTCGCGGGGGTGGGCGGCGGCCGACTGGCTGAGCACGCGGCCGCCCACGGCGGCATGCCGACCCGGCGCCGTGGCCACGACGAGATACGCCCGGGTGGCATAGGCGGCCGTCATCGCCACAGTGAGCAGCACCGCCACCGTGACCAGGAGCGCCCGCCCACCCGCCTGGTCGTGCACGGCGACGTCGATGACGGCTTCCTTGGAGAACCCGCCGACCGTCAGGGGCACTCCGGCGAGACCGGCAAGCCCAACCGCCCACCCAAGTCGGGCGACCGGCAACCCTTGGGCCCGTCCGGCGAGGAGCCGGGCCGAGGTGCCGCCGCCGACAACGCCGAGCCAGCCGACGCTGAGAAACAACAGCGACTTGAAGAGCGCGTGCCCATAAAGGTGCCCCACCGAGGCGTCGCTCGCCATCGCCGGGTCGGTGGCCGCCGCGAGCGGGCTGAGCATGACCCCGATCTGGCTGATGGTCGACCACGCGAGCAACCGTTTGAGGTCGGTCTGGAAGAAGGCGGTGAACGCGGCAAAAACCATCGTCGCGCTGACACTGAGCGTCAGCGCCCACTGGGCGACCGCACTCGCGAGCAGGGTCGGCGCCAACTGGGCGAGCACCCATGAGCCCGCAGCGACCATCGTCGCCGCGTGAATGAGCGCGGACGCGGGGGTCGGGCCCTCCATCGCGTCGGCCAACCAGTCCTGGAAGGGCGCCTGCGCCGACTTCCCGAGCACCCCGATCACGAGCGCCGTCATCGCGAGGTCAACCGCATGCGCAGGCGTCGCGCAGAACCCGACGTCGCACACCCCCGCACCCAGCCAGGCGTTGACCCGATCAAGGTCGCTGGTGTGCGCGAGGGCGGTCAGGCCGATCACGCCGAGAACGAAGCCCACATCCGCGAGCCTCGTGACGACGAACGCCTTGTATGCCGCGCGCCGCGCACTCGCCTTGCGGCTCCAGTGCCCGATCAGCAGGTACGAGCACCAACCCATGACCTCCCACCCGATGAGGATGAGGATGAGGTCCCGCGAGAGGACGAGGAGCACCATCGCCGCCCCAAACAGTGCGACGGTCGCCGCGAAGACGGCATACCGATCGTCCTGCGCGAGGTACCACGCGGCATACGTCTGGATGGCGGTGAGAATCGCGAGGAGGACGACGGTGAGGAAGCCCGCGGCGCCGTCCCCGGAGACCCGCAACGGCACGGTGATCCCCACCGGGTCGACCGCGAGCAACGGCAGCCGGGCCTCGCCTGCGCCCGCGAGGACGCCGACCAGCCCGAGGAGGGTCGCGAGCGCGGTGGTCCCGATTGCGAGGACGCTCGCCACCCGGCGACGGGCACCCATGAGGAGCACCACGGGGGCGCTGACGGTCAGGGTGGCGAGGGCGAGCACAAGGAGTCGTATGCCGGTCATGACTGCACCTCCCGGGAGGGTTCGGTGAGGTCGATGGTGCCGCGTTGGCGGTAGACGGCGACGATGACGGCAAGCGCGAGGACGACCTCGGCGGCGGAAATGGTGATGACAAAGAGGGTCAACACGTTGCCGACGTGCCAGCGGTTCCCGAGCGTCGGTCCGGTGACCGCGCCGGCGGTAACGAGGAGCAGCCCGCCTCCGGCGAGCAGCAACTCGAGGCCGATGAGCACGAGCACGGCGTTGCGGCGGGCGAGAATCCCGTAGCTGCCCACGCCGATGAGGACGCTGGCAACGACATACGGACCGAGGAGGTGGATCAACGACGGCCCTCCTGGTCGGTGGACGGCGCCGTCATCCGCGACACGGCGAGCGCGGCGACGAGGGCGGCCACGAGCAGCAACGAGAGCAACTCGAAGGGCCACACCCAGGTGCGGAACAGATCCCCGGCGAGATCCGTGGAGTCGGTGGGGGTGATGGTGACCGGGCGCTCACCGGCGAGCGGGACAAGCACGGCGAGGAGCAACCCGGCAACGCCGGCCCCGAGAACGGCGGCGAGTACGCGGTGCAGGCGGGATGTGGTGTGCGCAGAGCTCGGCCCGATCGGCGCCCTCGTGAGCATGAGGGCAAAGAGGACGAGGACCACGACGGCGCCGACATAGACGAGAACCTGGATGAGGGCGACCAGTTCGGCGCCGAGGACGAGATAGCACCCGGCCAGCCCGAGCAGGCTGACGACGAGCCACAACGCCGCGTGCACCAGGTGACGGGTGGTGACGGCGAGTAGCGCCGCGGCGACGGTGACGGACCCGGTGGCGGCGAACGCAATGTCGAGCCCGGTCATCGGGCTTCCCCCGGGATCGCGGTCGAGGTTGGGGCCGCCTCGGGGCTCGCAGGTGGCGCCGAGTCTGGGTTCTGGGCCGGGTCTGACGTCGGGTCCGGGGCGGCGCGCACGATCCGGGTGGGGCGGGCCGGGGCGCGTTGGGCGGCGACTTCGGCGGCCTCAGCGGCACGCTCATCCAGGGCGACCGGCGGGGGGACCGTCTCCATCCAGCCGCCGAGCCGCTCCTTCTCGTGGAGCAGATCGTGGAGGTCGAGCTCGGCGTACTCGAACTGTGGGCTCCAAAACAGGGCGTCGAAGGGGCACACCTCGATGCAGATCCCGCAGTACATGCACAGCGAGAAGTCGATGGCGAATCGATCGAGGACGTTGCGTTGCCGGTCGCGCCCGCCGGGTGTCGCCGCCGGAACCGTCTCCTTGTGCGCATCGATGTAGATGCACCAGTCGGGGCACTCGCGGGCGCAGAGCATGCACGAGGTGCAGTTCTCGGCGAGCAACGCAATCACGCCGCGACTGCGCGGCGGGAGGATCGGCGGAACGTCGGGGTACTCCGCCGTGTGCGCCGGTGTGAGCAGGTTGCGCGCGGTCGTCGCGAGCCCCTTGACGAGGCCCGGGATCAGGCCCTGCCCATGGCCGTCCCCATGTGGCGCGCTCATCCGTACACCACCGAGACGGCGGTGATCGCCAACTGCAGCAGCGCCAACGGCACCAACCCGAGCCAGGCGAGGCGCTGCAACTGGTCCTCCCGCAACCGGGGCCACGAGACCCGCACCCAGATGATGACGACGGCGACCGCGAACCCCTTGAGCAGGGTCCACAGCCACCCCAATTCGTCGGCGGCCGGTCCCCGCCACCCGCCGAGAAAGAGGACCGCAAAGAGCAGACTCATGACGACGATGCCCGCATACTCCGAGAGCAGGAAGAGCGCGAACCGCAACCCGCTGTATTCGGTGTAGGGGCCAAACACGATCTCGCTGTCGGCGACCGGCATATCAAACGGGGGCCGCTTCAACTCGGCGACGGCCGCGGTGAGGAAGACGACGGCGCCCGGCAATTGCCAGATCAGCCACCACGGATTCCATTGCTCGACGATGACGCCGAGGCTGAGGGTGCCTGCGGCAAGCGTGACCGAAGCGAGCGCGAGCACCATGGGCAACTCGTAGGAAAGCAGTTGGGCGCCGGCGCGCATGGCGCCGAGCAGGGCGTACTTGTTGGCGCTCGCCCAGCCCGCCATGAGCGTGCCGAGGATGCCGATACCGGTCGCGGCGAGGACGAAGACGGCGCTACCAGGCAGGTCCGCCAGCGCCGCACCGGGGTGGATGGGGATCACGGCAAGGGCGAGCAGATAGGGCACCAGAGTGATCGCCGGGGCGAGCCGGAAGACACCCTTGTCCGCGGCCGTGGGGATGATGTCTTCCTTTTGGACGAACTTGACCCCATCGGCGACCAACTGTGCCCAGCCGTGGAAGCCACCGGCATACATCGGCCCCAGACGCCCCTGCATGTGCGCCATCACCTTGTGCTCGGTCTGGCCGACGAGCAGGGGCAGGACGAGCAGTGCCGCGAGGGCGGCTGCCGCGCGCAACACAATCTCCAGGACGCTCACCGGGGCCCCCAATCGGCCGGGGCCGCGCGCAGCACGATCTCCAGGACGCTCACCGGGGCCCCCAATCGGCCGGGGCCGCCCCCGGCGGCTGCATCTTGCGGCGACCGGGACCACCGGTATGCGGTTGGCCCGGTTCCTTCGCCCCCGGCCAGTCCTTGCTCACCCGAGCGGCGAGCACAAACGCCTTCGTCAGCGGGGAGCCGTCAAAGCCGTCGGGCAGCAACAGCGGCCGGATGCCGAGGCCGGTGCCGTCGTCGAAGCCGTCGACGGCGAGCCCGAACATTTCGTGGGTTTCCCGTTCGTGCCAGGCCGCGCCCGCAAAGACGCCCGTCAGGCTCGGGATGGCCCCACCACGCAGCACGCGGGTGCTGACGAGTAGCCCCTGGAGCGCGCCGACCGCGCGCACATCAAGGAGGTGGACCACCACATCGAACCCGGCGTCCTCGCGCGCGTCGCACTGGTCCACCGCGGTGAGCCAGTCAAAGTAGGTAAACCCCTCGCCGCGGGCGGCAACGATCGTCGCGACCCAGTCGCTGACGGGCACCCGGCGTCGCTCGTCGATCACGGCTCGGCGCTCGCCGGAGGTGGGAGCAAGGGGCGCGCGAGTTCCGCCGGCGTCGCAAGCCGATGGCCGGCATACCGGCGCAGGCCGCTGCTGGAGAGGCGTTCCGAGGCGATCTTTTCCTGGAGCTTGATGATTCCTTGGAGTAGCGCCTCGGGTCGCGGGGGGCAGCCGGGGACATAGACGTCGACCGGGATGATCGTGTCCACGCCCTTGGTGACGCAGTAGGAATCCCAGTACGGGCCACCGGAATTGGCGCACGCACCGAAGGAGATGACGTATTTCGGTTCCGGCATCTGGTCGTAGAGGCGGCGCACCGCCGGGGCCATCTTGTCGGTCACCGTGCCACTGACGATCATGAGGTCGGCCTGGCGCGGACCGGGCGCAAAGGGGATGACACCGAGCCGCATGAAGTCATGTCGAGCCATCGACGCGGCAATGAATTCGATTGCGCAACAGGCCAACCCGAAGTTGAACACCCACAGGCTGTAGCGGCGCCCCCAGTTGAGGACGATCCGCATCGGGGCCGGGGCGTGCTCGGAAACCGGGCCGAGGCGCGGCATCGGCAGATCGACGGACTCGATCACCGGGCCGAGGCGCGGCATCGGCAGATCGACGGACTCGATCACCGGGCCGAGGCGCGGCATCGGCAGATCGACGGACTCGGTCACGCCTGCCACCTTAGGCGAGCCTGTCCCGGCCAGCCGCTCGGCGCGACCATCGGGTTCACAACCAGCGCAGCAGCCCGCGCCGCGCGGCATGGGCCAGGCCGATGAGGATGACGCCGATGAAGACCCCGATCTCGACGAGGGAGACGGGTCCCAGCGAGCCTCGCGCGACGAGCGCCCACGGGAAGAGGTAGACCGCATCGACGGCAAAGATCACGTAAAGGAAGGCGTAGGCGAAGTAGCGCACCTGAGTTTGCGCCCAGTCCCGTCCGACCGGGTCGACGCCCGATTCGTAGGTGGCGCCCTTCATCGGCGTCATCGCCCGCGGGGCGAACAGCCAACGGACCGTCATCGCGGCCACGAACAGGACAACGCCCGCGCCGAGCACGGCGGCGATGACAAGGTATCCGGTCACCCGGTGCAGCCTACCGAGGGACGCCTTACCATGGTCGGATGCCCCGCGTGGGGTCAACCTCACGGACAGAATTGCAGATGTAATGACAGTGGCAGACCCCAAAACTACGGCGTCAGTGGTCAAGTTGGACCGCGTCGTCATCCGCTTTGCCGGTGACTCGGGCGACGGTATGCAACTGACCGGCGACCGGTTCACCGCCGACACCGCCCGGCTCGGCAACGACTTGTCGACCTTGCCCAACTTCCCCGCCGAGATCCGGGCCCCCCAGGGCACCCTCCCCGGCGTGAGCAGTTTCCAGGTCCACTTCGCCGACCATGACGTGCTCACCCCCGGGGATGCGCCGAACGTCCTCGTCGCGATGAACCCGGCCGCTCTCAAGGCCAACCTCGGCGATGTGCCCCGCGGCGCGACGATCATCGTCGACACGGACGAGTTCTCGGCGCGCAACCTCGCCAAGGTCGGCTATGCGACGAACCCGATCGAGGATGGTTCCCTCGATTCGTGGCACCTGCATGCGGTCGCCCTGACGTCGATGACGGTCAAGGCGCTCACCGCCTACGACGGCCTGACCCGCAAGGAGAAGGAACGCGCGAAGAACATGTTCGCGCTCGGCCTGCTGTCGTGGATGTACCACCGGCCAACCGACGGCACCCGCGCTTTCCTCGCCGCGAAGTTCGTGACGAAGCCGCAGATCCTCGCCGCCAACCTCGCCGCGTTGGATGCGGGCTGGAACTACGGCGAGACGACCGAGGACTTCGCCAACTCGTATGTCATCTCCCCGGCCCCCATGCCCGCCGGCACCTACCGCAACATCACCGGCAACACGGCGACGGCATACGGCCTCGTCGCGGCGGCCCACCGGGCCGGGCTGCAACTCGTCCTCGGGTCGTACCCGATCACCCCGGCCAGCGACATCCTGCACACCCTCGCGGGCCTCAAACGCTTCGACGTGATGACGCTGCAGGCCGAGGACGAGATCGCCGGCATTGGCATCGCGCTCGGTGCAGCCTTTGGCGGCAAGCTCGGGGTGACAACGACGAGCGGCCCGGGTGTCGCCCTCAAGTCGGAGACCATCGGCCTCGCCGTTTCCCTCGAACTGCCGCTCATCATTGTCGACGTGCAACGCGGCGGGCCCTCGACCGGCCTGCCCACCAAGACCGAGCAGGCCGACCTGCTCCAGGCGATGTATGGGCGCAACGGCGAGTCGCCGGTCCCGATCGTCGCGCCACGCTCTCCCTCGGACTGCTTCGACGCCGCCATGGAGGCGGTCCGGATCGCCACGACCTACCGCACCCCGGTCTTCCTGCTCAGCGACGGTTACCTCGCCAATGGCGCCGAGCCGTGGGCGGTCCCGGCGGTCTCAACGTTGCCCGACCTCACCGTCACCTTTGCCGACGGCCCCAACGGCACCTCCCCGACCGGCGAGCCAGTTTTCCAGCCGTATGCCCGCGACCCCGAGACGCTCGCTCGCCCTTGGGCTATCCCCGGGACACCCGGCCTCGAGCACCGCATCGGCGGCATCGAGAAGGCCGACATCACCGGCAACATCTCCTACGACCCCGACAACCACGACCTGATGACCCGGTTGCGTCAGGCCAAGGTCGACGGCATCGCCGCATCCATCGGTCCGCTGGAGGTTGACGACCCGAGCGGGCAGGCGGACGTGCTCGTGCTCGGCTGGGGGTCGACGTATGGGCCGATCGCCGCCGCCGCGCGCCGGGTCCGGGCCGGCGGTGGGGCCGTCGCGGTCGCCCACCTGCGCCACCTCAACCCGATGCCCGAAAACACCGGCGACGTGCTGCGTCGCTATCGTCGGGTGCTCGTGCCCGAGATGAACAGCGGCCAGCTGGCGTTCCTCATCCGCGCCCGCTACCTCGTTGACGCCCAGTCCTATTCGCGGGTGCGGGGGTTGCCGTTCACGACCAGCGAGCTGACCGAGGCGATCACCGCCCTCCTCCCTGTCCCTGCGCAGGCCGAGACCGCAAAGGCGAGCCAATGACGACGACCGACCTGGGGTTGCCCACCGTTGGCGAGCACGGCCTGAACGCGATCCCGAGGCGGCACCCGAGTGACGCGCCGGAGACGAAGAAGGACTACACCTCCGACCAGGAGGTGCGCTGGTGCCCGGGGTGTGGCGACTACATCATCCTCAACGCGGTGCAGTCGTTCCTGCCGGAGCTCGGACTCAAGCGGGAGAACATCGTCTTCGTTTCCGGGATCGGCTGCTCCTCACGGTTCCCCTATTACCTCGACACCTACGGCATGCACTCGATCCACGGCCGAGCCCCGGCGATTGCCACCGGGCTGGCCACCTCCCGGCCGGACCTGTCGGTCTGGGTGGTCACCGGTGACGGCGACGCCCTCTCGATCGGCGGCAACCACCTCATCCATGCGTTGCGCCGCAACGTCAACATGACGATTCTCCTGTTCAACAACCGGATCTACGGGTTGACCAAGGGCCAGTACTCGCCCACCTCGGACGTCGGCACCGTGACGAAGTCGACGCCGATGGGGTCCGTTGACACCCCCTTCAATCCGGTGTCGCTCGCACTCGGCGCCGAAGCCACCTTCGTCGCCCGCAGCCTCGACAACGACCGCAAACACGTCACCGAGGTCCTGCGGGCCGCCGTCGCGCATCGAGGCACCGCCCTCGTCGAGATCTTCCAGAACTGCCCGATCTTCAACGACGGCGCCTTCGACATGATCAAGGACCGCGCGTCACAGCAGGCCCGGTTGGTGCCGCTGGTTCACGGTGAGCCCATCCGGGTGGGCGCCGAGGATGATCGCCAGGTGCTCGTGCGCGGCGCCGACGGGGCGTTGTCATTTGTTCCGGAGGCCGATCGGAAACCCGGCGCCCCGGACGTCGTCATCCACGATGTCTCCGCGCCCGATCCGTCCCAGGCGTTCGCGTTGTCACGGTTGGATGATCAGGCGATGACGCACGTGCCGGTGGGGATCTTCCGGTCCGTCGAGCGGCCGACTTATGACGACCTCGTCCGCGGCCAAATAGAGACTTCGGTGGCGCGCGGGGGCGCACCGGCCAACGACGAAGACCTCGACACCCTGCTCCAGGGCAGGGACACCTGGACCGTCGAGTGAGCGCACCGGAGACCTCCGGCTCGCGATTCTGTCGGTCGCGTTTCCACCCGTGAGTCCCACCCGTCCGAGCGCGCCCGACGCCCACGAACGCGCGCGCTCCGGGACCGCGGCGGCCGTGCTCGCCTACGCAATCTGGGGCCTCTTCCCGCTCTACTTTCATGCGCTGAAACCGGCCGGGGCCTGGGAAATCCTTGGCCACCGGATCGCCTGGACCCTCGCCTTTTGTGCTGCCGTCTTGGTGATCCGCCGGGATTTGGGCTGGATCGTCCCGACGCTGCGACGCCCCAAACTCGCCGCCGGCATCGCGCTCGCCGCCCTCCTCATCGCGGTGAACTGGGTGATCTATGTGTTCGCCGTCCTCCAAGGACGGACGTATGAGGCCGCCCTCGGCTATTTCCTCAACCCGATCGTCACCGTCGCACTCGGGGTGTTCGTGTTGAAGGAGCGGCTCCGGCCGATGCAGTGGGCGGCGGTGGCTGTCGGCGCCCTCGCCTCGATCTATCTGACGCTCGCCTCGGGTGGCTTCCCGTGGGTGTCGCTGAGCCTCGCGGTGACGTTTGGCCTCTACGGCTTGGTCAAGAAGAAGGTCGGCGTCAGCCTCAAGGCGATGCATTCACTCGCCGCGGAGACGGCGTTTCTCACCCCGGTGGCGTTGGTGATCCTCGGGGTGTTGGGCGCCCGTGGCGAGGCGACCTTCGGGGCGGGCGGGACGGCCCATACGAGCTTGCTGGTGATTGCGGGGGTCGTGACCGCCATCCCGTTGCTGCTCTTCGCGGCCGCTGCCCGCCGCATTCCGCTGGTGACGATTGGGCTGATCCAGTTCCTCACCCCGGTGCTGCAACTGCTGTGCGGGGTGCTCTTGCTCGGCGAGCACGTCTCGAGTCGGCTCTGGGTTGGCTTCGGCATTGTCTGGGTCGCGCTCGTGCTGCTGAGCGTCGACTCACTCCGCAACGTCGACTCACTGCGCAGCGCCCGCCGCTGAGATTAGGTCTCGCGGCGAACGACCAGGATCGCCAACGCCTGGAGCGCCGACTTGACCTCGCCGTCGGGCAACGGGTCGAGGGCCTGCGCGGCGGACCGTGCCATCGCCTCGGTCTCCGCGCGGGCCCGGTCCATCGCCACGTGGGGGCGCAGCAGAGCCAACGCCTCGGCGAGTTCCTCGTCGGTGTGCGCGCGATGACGCAAGAGCGCCTGGAGCCGGGCGTCGCGCGGGTCCGTGCTCGCCAACGCGTAAATCATCGGCAAGGTGCGCTTGCCCTCACGGATATCGGTCCCCGGGACCTTTCCCATCGCTTCGGCCTCCGAAGAGACGTCGATGAGGTCGTCGGCAAGTTGGAAGGCCACGCCGACGCGCTCACCGAACTCCGCAAGGACGGCGACCGTCTCGGGCGGGCACCCGGAGAGCATCGCGCCGTAGCGCGCCGCCGTGGCGATGAGCACGCCCGTCTTGTCGGCAAGCACCCCGAGGTAATAGCTACGCGGTTCCTGCGCCGGCGGGCACGGGCGATCATCACGAATCTGGCCTGAACACAGCCGCATGAAGGTTTGCGACTGGATCTTCACCGCCTCGGGACCCAAATCGGCGATGAGGTCGGACGCGGTCCCAAAGAGCAGGTCCCCGACGAGGATCGCCGTGGAGTTGTCGTACTTTGCGTTCGCCGACGGCGCCCCGCGGCGCACCGCCGCCTCGTCCATGACGTCGTCGTGGTACAGCGAGGCGAGATGGGTCAACTCGACGCCAGCGGCCGCTTTGATCACCGACTCGTTGACCCCCGACCCCAACTCCGCAGCGAGCAGGGTCAGCAAGGGACGCACCCGTTTGCCACCGGCGTTAAGGAGGTGCCCGTTCGCCTCGGCAATGAACTCGTCGTCATGGTTGACCCGGGCGTGGAGCATCGCCTCAACCGCGGCCACGCCGTCGTCGAGAAGCCCTTGAAGTCGTGGCGAGACTCCCGGCAGAACCAGGGCAGTAGGTCGCGTCACCATACGTCAGCGAATGAACTCACTCGCCTGGTTGGCGAGATCGAGCACAGGGCCGGGCATGACACCCAAACCGATGGTGGCGACGACGGCAACCGCGATGGCAACCGTGCCGAGGAGCGACGGCGTGAGCGCAACAACCGGCCCCTTCCCGGCGTCCGCCTCGGCATCGGTGAAGTACATCAGCACGATCAGGCGCGCGTAAACGAACGCGGTGATCGCACTGCAAAGCACGCCGATGACGACAAGGACGATCGCGGCGGTGCCCCCATGAGCAATGGCCGGCGCAAACGCCGCAAACTTCGCCGTGAACCCCGAGGTGAGCGGGATGCCGGCAAAGGTGAGCAGCAGCAAGGCGAAGGTGCCGGCGACAAAGGGGTGCGACTTGCCGAGCCCGGCCCACTGGCTGATCTGGGATGCTTCGGCGCCGTCTTGGCGGACCAGGGTCACAATGCCGAATGCCGCGACCGTCGCCAGACCGTAGGCGAGGACGTAGAACATCACGCCCGCGACACCGGTCTTATCGAAGGCAAGGACGCCGACGAGGATGAACCCCGCATGGGCGATCGAGGAGTAGGCGAGCAACCGCTTGATGTCACTTTGGGTCACCGCCAGGATCGACCCAACAACCATGGTCAGGCCAGCGATGAGCACAACGCCCATCCGCCAATCCCAGCGGTTGGCGTCGATGCCGACATAGACCAGCCGCAGGATGGCACCGAAGGCCGCCAGCTTTGTGCAGGCCGCCATGAACCCGGTGACCGGTGTCGGCGCACCCTGATAAACGTCCGGTGTCCACATGTGGAACGGCGCGGCACCGACCTTGAAGAGCAGCCCGACGAGGACGAACAAAACCCCCGGCAGCAGCAGACCATCCATCGTCGGCGAGGCGGTGCTCACCGCCGTGGCGATGTCAGCGAAGGCGACCGATCCGGCATACCCAAAGATCAGGGCGGAGCCAAAGAGGAAGAAGGCGCTCGAAAACGCGCCGAGGAGGAAGTACTTCAGGGCCGCTTCCTGGGAGAGCAGGCGGCGGCGGCGCGAGAGCCCGGTGAGGACGTAGAGCGGCAGCGAGAGCACCTCGAGGGCGACGAACATCGTCAGCAGATCCCCGGCCGCGGGGAAAATCATCATGCCAGCGATGGAGAAGAGCGCGAGCGGGAAGACCTCACTCGTGGCCCAACCGGCGCGGGTTGCGGCCGCTTCCAGGGGTGAGCCGGGGACGGCAGCACCCATCGGCGTGAACGCGTCGGTGCCGGCCCCGGCGAACCTTTCCCCCATCAACATGACCGCGAGGATGGCGAGCAGGAGCACGGAACCGCTGAGGAACAGGCTCGGCCCGTCCACAACGACCGCCCCAGAGACGGTCGCGCCCTGCGCATGGACGGACTTGGTCACCAGGACACCAAAGGCGGCGACCAACGTCACCAACGCCAACGCGACCTGCACGGTATGCCGCACGGTGCGCGGCACGAACGCCTCCACGAGCACCCCTGCGAGGGCCCCCGCAAAGACGACGAGGATCGGCAGAACCGCCCAATAGTTGATCGACGCGGGCGTGATCGCCTCCGCGAGCTGACTCATCACTTCTCACTCCCAACGGACGCCACCGCGGGGACGGCGGGCGCCGGATCGGTGACCCCGACTTCGGTCAGCACTCGGGTCACCGCCGGGTTGACGACGTCGAGCAGTGGTTTGGGGTAGACCCCGAAGATCAGGAAGCTGGCGATCAACGGGGCGACGACGAGCTTCTCTCGCCAATTCAGGTCGGGCACGGGGTCGGCGAGTTCCGGCTTCGGGCCGGTCATCATCCGCTTGTAGAGCCAGAGGATGTAGAGCGCCGCGAGGACGATCCCGAGGGCCGCGATCACCGCCGGGCCGCGATAACGCTGGAAGGTGCCGGCGATGACGAGAAACTCGGAGAGGAAGGAACCCATCCCGGGCAACCCCAGCCCGGAAAGGCCGGAGATGAGGAAGACACCAGCGATCGCCGGGGTGACGCGCTGCCAACCGCCGAAGTCGGAGATCTTTCGGCTGCCGCGGCGGGCGATGAGCATGGCGGCGACGAGGAAGAGCCCGGCGGTCGTGAAGCCGTGGTTGATCATGTACAGCGCCGAACCGGCCCCACCGACCGTCGTCATCGCGAAGATGCCAAGCACGATGAACCCGAAGTGGCTGATCGAGGTGTAGGCGATCAACCGGATGAGGTCGTCTTGCGCGATCGCGAGCAGCGCGCCATACAGGATCGAAATGACAGCGAGCGCAACGACAACCGGGGTCGCCCACTCGCTGGCGCCCGGGAAGAGCTGGAGACAGAACCGAATCATCCCGTAGGTGCCCACCTTGTCGAGGACACCGACGAGGAGGGTCGCCGTGGCCGGCTTGGCTTCCGCGGCTGCATCGGGGAGCCAGGTGTGCAGTGGCCACATCGGGGCCTTGACGGCGAAGGCGAGGAAGAATCCCACCCAGAGCCACTTCGCGGTGGTCGGGTCGAGGTCAAGTCCGGTGAGCGAGTCGACGAGGAAGCCGCGTTCGCCGCCTGGGCCCTGGAAGTAGAGCCCAATCACCGAAACGAGCATGACGAGGCCGCCGGCGAGCGAGAAGAGCAAGAACTTCATCGCCGCGTACTTGCGGGCCGGGCCGCCGTAGGACCCGATGAGGAAGTAGACCGGGATGAGCATCGCTTCGAAGAACACGTAGAAGAGGAACACGTCGATGGCGGCGAACACCCCGACCATGAAGGTCAAGAGGACGAGCGTCAACGCGAAGTAGTTCTTTTCGCGGGAGCCGCCTTCGGGGACGTCATGCCACGCCGCGAGGATGCAGATGGGGGTAAGAACTGCGGCCATGAGGATCAGCGACAACGCGATGCCGTCAACACCCAACCCGTAGGAAACCCCGAACGAGGGAATCCACGAGTGGATCTCCTTGAGCTGGAACTGCTCAAGGGAGTTGCGGTCGAACGCAAGCGCGGCTCCGACGCCGAGGCCCAAGGTGACGAGCGCGAAGCCGAGCGCGAGGTGCTTGGCACGGTGGGCGAGGGCCGATGGCATGGCCGCGATCACCAGCGCGCCGACCAGCGGCACGAGGAGCATGGCGGTCAGCCAGGGGAAGTTGTCCATCAGTTCATCACCCACAGGGTTCCGAGAACGGCGACGACACCGGCGAGCATCGTCAAGGCGTAGGAACGGGCGAAACCGTTCTGGACCCGGCGCAAACTCTCCGAGGAGGCCCGGGTCAAGGTGGCGAGGCCGGCGAAGGCGCCGTCGACTCCATAGTTATCGGACCACACCACCGAGCGCACAAGTTTAATGCCCGGCCACATGAGCACGGCCTCGTTGATGTCGTCCTGGTAGAGGTCCTTGCGTGCGGCCTCCGTCAACAGGTTGCCAGCCGGGGCGGTCTGCGGCACGTCCCCGCGGCCGTACCGAAGCCACGCGAGGCCGGCGCCAGCGAAGACCAGGACGTGGGAGAGCACGATGAGCACGATCGGCGCGATGACCGGGTGCTCCGCACCCTCATGCCCGCCGACAACCGGCTCAAGCCAGGTAGCGAAGGTGTTGGTCATGCCAAGGCCGAGACCGAGAAAGGCGGACCCGACCGCGAGGACCATCATCGGCACCGTCATCGTCAGTGGCGACTCGTGCGGGTGCTGATCGTCGGTCCAGCGCTGCTTACCGTGGAAGGTCATGAAGAAGAGTCGCGACATGTAGAACGCGGTGACCCCGGCCCCGATGAGCGCGGTGAGCCCAAAGGCCCAGGGCCGCCAGCCTTCGCCAATGAAGGCGGCCTCGATGATCCGGTCCTTGGACCAGAACCCCGAGAACGGGAAGATGCCGAGGATGGCGAGCCACCCCAAACCAAAGGTGATCCAGGTGACCTTCATGTACTTGCTGAGGTTGCCGAAGCGGCGCATGTCGACCTGATCGCTCATCCCGTGCATGACCGATCCGGCGCCAAGGAACATCCCGGCCTTGAAGAAGCCGTGGGTGATGAGGTGGAAGATCGCGAAGGCGTAGCCGACCGGTCCAAGCCCGGCCGCGAGCATCATGTAGCCGATCTGGGACATCGTCGAGGCGGCCAAGGCCTTCTTCATGTCGTCCTTGACGCAACCGACGATCGCCCCATAGGTCAACGTGATGGCCCCGACGATGGCGACAGCGAGTTGGGCGTTGGGGGCAGCCTCGAAGATCGCGTGGCTGCGCACGACGAGATAGACACCGGCGGTGACCATTGTCGCGGCGTGGATGAGCGCCGACACGGGCGTCGGGCCCGCCATCGCGTCACCGAGCCAGCTTTGCAGCGGGAACTGGGCCGACTTGCCACAGGCGGCGAGGAGGAGGAGCAGTCCGATCGCGGTCATCGTTCCGCTGCTCGCCTGCTCGACCCCGGCGTTGACACCGGCAAAGTCGACGCGCCCGAAGGTCACGAACATCATCGCGATGGCGAGGGACAGGCCGAGGTCGCCGACCCGGTTGACGATGAAGGCCTTGTTGGCGGCCGAGGCGTAGGCCGGGTTGTGGTTCCAGAACCCGATCAGCAGGTAGGAGGCCAGACCGACGCCTTCCCACCCGACGAAGATCAGCAGGTAGGAATCGGCGAGCACGAGCAGGAGCATCGCCGCGACGAACAGGTTGAGGTAGCCGAAGAATCGGCGCTTGTCCGGGTCATGGCTCATGTAGCCGAGCGAATAGACGTGGATCAGGGACCCGACGAAGGTGATGAGGAGGACGAAACTCAGCGACAGCGGGTCAACGAGGAGCCCCGCGTCGAGGTTGAACGTCCCGGCTGGAACCCAGGTGAACAAGGTCTGATGGGTCGCCCGGCCTTCCGGGTCGGCGCCGATCGTTTGGACGAGCGCGACGACACCGAGACCGAAGCTGCCCCAGGACAGGCCCGTTGCGAGGCCCGGGCCGAAGCTGTCGGTGCGGCGGCCGCCAAGGAGCAGCACGGCGGCTCCGGCAAGCGGCAACGCAATGAGCAGCCAGGCCGCCAAGGTCACCGGCCCGGCGTCAGCCGAACTGGCCTGCGCAATCTGTTGGACGAGGGAGGACACGACGTCGATCTCCTTCTACAGCTTCAGCAGGTTGGCGTCGTCGACCGAAGCCGACCGGCGGGCACGGAAGATCGTCATGATGATGGCGAGACCGACGACCACTTCGGCGGCGGCCACGACCATGACGAACAGGGCGATCGCTTGCCCGTCGACACTCTCGTGGATCCGGGCGAAGGTGACGAAGGCCAGGTTGGCTGCGTTGAGCATCAACTCGACCCCCATGAAGACAACGATGGCGTTGCGGCGCAAGAGCACCGTCGCTCCGCCGATCGCAAACAGGATCACGGCAAGGTAGATGTAGTTCATCAGGCTCATCGCGACTCTCCCTCCGGTGCTTCGGCCTCAATGACCTGGTGGGCATCAGTGAGTCGGCCCGGCAGCGCGACCTGGTCGCGAGCCGCCAACGTTCGCGAGACCGACAGCAGGCTCGGGCTGCCATCGGGCAGCAGGGCGGGGGTGTCGACGGCGTTATGCCGCGCGTAAACCCCGGGTGCGGGCAGGCCGGCGACGTGCTCGTTGCGCTGGAAGCGACGCCGAGCCCATTCACGCTGGTCGGCCTTCTCGCCCAGGCGTTCGCGGTGCGCCAACACCATGGCCCCCAAGGCGGCGGTGATCAGCAGGGCGCTGGTGATCTCAAAGACCCAGACGTACTTGCTGAAGATGAGCTCGGCCATCACCGAGATGTTGCCCTGCTCCGCGTTGATCGCCGCCACCGAGGGTTCCCCGGCGATGGTGATCCGGCCGATGGTCCCCAGGAGCAGGCCGGCGAGCGCGGCGGACAGGAGCAACCCGATCCACCTTTGCCCCTTGAGTGTCTCCACCATCGAGTCGGAGGAGTCGACCCCGACGAGCATGAGCACAAAGAGGAAGAGCATCATCACGGCGCCCGCATAGACGAAGATCTGGACGATCCCCAGGAACGGGGCCCCCTGACCGATATAGAAGATGCCAAGGATCACCATCGTCGTGGCCATCGAGAGCGCCGCATGCACCGCCTTGCGGGCAAAGAGCAGCCCGAGTGCGGCGAGCACCGCGATCGTGGCCAGAATCCAGAAGGCGACGGCTTCGCCGGTGCCGGTCATCGTGTGGCCCCTTCGACGTGGCCCTGGTAGTAGTCCCGCTCATCCATGCCTGGCGCCATCGCGTGCGGGGGTGCCTTCATCCCGGTGCGCAGCGGAGCGAGCAACTGTTCCTTGGTGAAGATGAGGTCGGCCCGGTTATCGTCCGCCAACTCATAGAAGTTGGTCATCGTCAGTGCCCGGGTCGGGCAGGCCTCGATGCACAGCCCGCAGAAAATGCACCGCAGGTAGTTGATTTGGTACACGCGGCCGTAACGCTCCCCCGGGGAGAAGCGTCCGTTGCCGCCGGGAGTGTCGTCGTTGCTTGCGCCCTCGACGAGGATCGCGTCCGCCGGACACGCCCACGCGCACAGTTCGCAGCCGATGCACTTCTCCAGGCCGTCGGGGTATCGGTTGAGCTGGTGGCGGCCGTGGAAACGCGGCTGTGTCGGTCGCTTCACCTCGGGGTACTCCTCGGTGTAAACCTTGCGGAACATCGTCGCAAAGGTCACCCCGAAGCCCCCGACTGGAGCGAAGAGCTCGGCGAAGAATCCGCCCTTGTCCTGCTCAGCCATGGACGATCTCCTTCGTCGGGGCCTCGGGTTGATCGCTGAGGCGTTGCCCGGGCAGCGGCGGAACGGGGTACCCGCCGGCATACGGATCAAGCACGTCGGGCACCTGCGGGACCCGTGCTGCCGCCTTGGCCGCGGCCCGGCCTTCCCAGACCCAGGTCGCGGCGAGCACGAGCAGGGCGAGGACGCCGACGATGATGTACGTCGAGGTATGCCGCCCGGCGACGGTCGAGTTGCCGAAGTAGCCGAGCTCCGAGCCGCGGATGAACGCAACCGCGACGACCCAGCCGATGGTCACGGGGATGAGGAACTTCCAGCCGAAGTGCATGAACTGGTCGTAGCGGGTGCGCGGGAGCGACCCACGCAGCCAGACGAAGAAGAACATGAAGCCCCACACCTTGAGGATGAACCAGAGCAGGCCCCACCAACCCTCGTTGAACATGCCGTCGTTAATGGCGGCGATACCGGGGGGCGCCTGCCAGCCACCGAGGAAGACCGTGGTCGCAAGGCCCGAGACGGTGAACATGTTGACGTACTCACCAAGGAAGAACATCGCAAACTTCAACGAGCTGTATTCCGTGTGGAAGCCACCGGTGAGCTCGCCTTCGCCTTCAGCCAAGTCGACCGGCAGTCGGTTGGTTTCGCCGACCATCGTCACGACATAGATGACGAAAGACAAGATCGCGGGGAGGATGAACCACATGTCCTTTTGGGCGTACACGATCTGCGACGTGGACATCGACCCGGCGTAAAGGAACACGGCGACGAGGGCCAGGCCCATGGCGATCTCATACGAAATGATTTGCGCCGTCGAGCGCAAACCACCGAGCAGCGGGTACGTCGACCCGGACGCCCAACCGGCCAGCACGACCCCGTAGGCGCCCACCCCGGCGACGGCGAGAACGAGCAACACGGCGATCGGGAGGTCGGTCAGCTGCAGGGGGGTCCGGTGACCGAACATCCACACGTCGGGACCCAGCGGGATGATGGAAAACGAAATGAAGGCCATCGCCCCGAAGAAGGCCGGCGCCGCAATGAAGATGAGCTTGTCGGCATTCTTGGGGGTCAAGTCTTCCTTGAGCGCGAGCTTGACACCGTCGGCCAACGTCTGGAGCAAACCAAATGGCCCGGTGCGGTTGGGGCCGGGACGCTGCTGCATCCGGCCGATGACCCGTCGCTCGAACCAAATGACGATGAGCGTGTTGACCATGAGGAAGGCAAAGAGCAGGAGCGCCTTGAGAGCCGACAGCCACAGCGGGGTATCGCTGAAATCAGCGATCGGGTTGTCTTTGTTGCCGCCCTCGGCGGCCACCAAATTGGCGAGGGTCACGAGCGTGGTCACTGCGCACCTCCAGCGGTAACGGTCACGAGGCCGCCGACGCCGACCCCGAGGTCGGTCACCCGCGAACCGCGCGAATTGGCGGGGAGCCAGACGACCCGATCAATCATCGGTGTAATGACCAGGGGTGCGCTCACGGCCCCACCCGGTCCGGTCACGGTGACGATGTCGCCGTCGCTGAGTCCGATGAGGTGGGCGCTTGCTGCGCTCAGTCGCGCCACCGCCGCGGGGGCGGTGCCCGCGAGGAACGGCTCGCCGTCTTGCAGGGTGCCCTGGTCGAGAAGGTGGTGCCAACTGGCCAACACGAACTCACCCTTCGCGGGTGCCGGGACGGCACGTGCTCGCGTGGTCGGGGCGGCGAGACGTGGGCCAGACCAGGCGCCGAGCCCGGTCATTTCCGCGCGAATCTCCTCGACGGTCGCCGTCCCGAGGAAGGCATCGAGCTCGCCCGCGAGGAGGGAGAGTACCCGGTGGTCGCTCAGGGCCTGGGTGCTGAGCGCCGCCAGATAGGGCCGCGGGCGCCCCTCCCAGGTGACGAATGTCCCCGTCTTCTCGGCGTGCGCGGCCACCGGCAGGACCACGTCGGCGTGGGCCGTCACGGTGCTCGGCCGGTAGTCGAGGGAGACGACGAATGCCTTCGCGAGGGCGCCAGGGGCATCGGGAACGCCGAGGTCAGCGACGTCGACGCCACCGATCACGAGCGCCGCGAGGTCGCCCTTGGCCGCACCCGCGAGGATGGCCGCGGTGTCCAGTGCCGGGTCCTGGGGGAGGTCGGGGACGCCCCAGCGCTGCGCGAGGTCGGCCCGCGCACTCGCTTCGGCGCTCGGGCGACCACCGGGCAGCAACGTGCCGAGCGCACCCGCCTCAAGGGCGCCACGCTCACCGGCACGACGCGGGATCCAGGCGAGCTTGGCGCCGGTGCGTTCGGCGAGGGCAATCGCGGCGCTGAGGGCGCCCGCCGTTGCCGCCAGTCGTTCCCCGACGAGGATCACAGCGGACGTCCCGGCGAGCGCGTCGGCGGTGGACTGCGCCGCGAGGACCTCCGTTTCGGTGCCGGGTGCGGCGAGGATGAGGGTGCCATCGAGCTTGGTCAACCCTCGGGTCGCGAACGGCGCGAGGGCGTGGACGCGGGTCTTGTGTCTGCGGACCGCCTTGCGCAGTCGCAGGAAGACGATCGGCGACTCCTCCTCCGGCTCGAAGCCGGCGAGCAACACCACGTCGGCCCGGTCAAGATCGGCGTATGCCGCCGCCCCACCGTCCGGTGTCGTCGCAACGACGTGCGCGGCCAGGAAGTCGGCCTCCTCGGCCGAATGCGGCCGGGCCCGGAAGTCGATGGCGTTGGTGCCCAACACGGTGCGGGCAAACTTCGCGTAGGCGTACGCATCCTCGACCGAGACGCGGCCACCGGTGAGCACGCCGGCCTTGGCCCCGCGCAGCCCGGCTGCGGCAGCGGCGAGCGCCTCCGGCCAGGACGCGACCTGGAGCTCACCGTGGGCGTCACGAACCAGCGGCAACGTCATCCGGTCACCGACACTTGGCGCCGTGAACGCCCACCGCCCCTTGTCGCAGTTCCAGTCTTCATTGACGGCCGGGTCGTTGATCGCCATCCGGCGCAACACGGTGCCGCGGCGGTGGTCGGTGCGGATCGCGCACCCGGACGCGCAGTGCTCGCACACCCCGGCGGTCGAGACGAGGTCGAAGGGGCGGCTGCGGAACCGGTAGGCGGAGCCGGTGAGGGCCCCGACTGGGCAGATTTGGACCGTGTTGCCGCTGAAGTAGGACTCAAACGGTTGTTCCTCGTAGATGCCGACCTGCTGCAGGGCCCCACGCTCGACGAGGGCAATGAACGGGTCACCGGCGATCTGGTCGGAGAAGCGGGTGCAGCGGGCGCACAACACGCAGCGTTCCCGGTCGAGCAGGACCTGGCTGGAGATCTTGATCGGCTTCGGATAGGTGCGCTTGATGTCCTCGAACCGGGAGACGGCACGACCGGCGGACATTGCTTGGTTCTGGAGGGGGCATTCGCCGCCCTTGTCGCACACCGGGCAGTCGAGCGGGTGGTTGATGAGCAGCAACTCCATGACGCCGCGTTGCGCCTTGTCGGCACCGGGCGAGGAGACCTGGGTCTTGACGCGCATCCCGGGGGCGACCGTCATCGTGCAAGATGCCTGCGGCTTCATCCGGCCGGGCGGGCCCTGCATCTGCATCGGGTCGCCGGGGGTGCCGTCGGGGCCGGGACGTCCCGGCATCCACACCTCGACGAGGCACTGGCGGCAGGCGCCGACGGGCTCGAGCGCGGGGTGATCGCAGAAGCGCGGGATTTCGATGCCCGCCAGCTCGGCGGCCCGAATGATGAGGGTGTTCTTGGGAACCGACACCTCGATGCCGTCGATGGTGAGGGTGACCAGGTCCTGCGGCGGCGGGGCCGCCGGGGATCCGGCCGGTGCGTTGGTCGTGACCGTCATACGGATGCGGTTTCCTTCACGAAGAGCGCGGCGGCGTCCCGGTCGAACGGGCAGCCACCGTGGCTCAGGTGGGCGAGGTACTCGTCGCGGAAGTACTGGATGCTGCTGGTCACCGGCGAGGTGGCACCGTCACCGAGGGCACAGAAGCTGCGGCCGAGGATGTTGTCGCAGATGTCGAGGAGCTTCTCCAGGTCCTCGGCGCTGCCATGCCCATGCTCGAGGCGTCCGAGGATCTGTTTGAGCCACCACGTGCCCTCACGGCAGGGGGTGCATTTGCCACAGGACTCGTGCTTGTAGAAGTCCGTCCAACGGTCGACCGCCCGCACGACGCAGGTCGTGTCGTCGAACACCTGCAGGGCCCGGGTGCCGAGCATCGATCCGGCCGCGGCGACCGAGTCGAAGTCGAGCGGGATGTCGAGGTGTTCTTCGGTGAACAGTGGCGTCGAGGACCCGCCGGGGGTCCAGAACTTCAACGGATGGTTGGGGTCGCGCATCCCGCCCGCCATGTCGATCAGCTCACGCAGCGTGATGCCGAGGGGCGCCTCGTATTGGCCGGGGTTGCGCACGTGCCCGGACAGGGAGAAGAAGCCGAAACCCTTGGACCGTTCCGTGCCCATGCTCGCGAACCAGTCGCCGCCGTGGAGCAGGATCGGGGCCACCGACGAGATCGACTCGACGTTGTTGACCACGGTCGGCCGGGCGTAGAGGCCGGCGACGGCAGGGAACGGCGGGCGGAGGCGAGGTTGGCCGCGGCGCCCTTCCAGGCTGTCGAGGAGCGCGGTTTCCTCGCCACAAATGTAGGCCCCGGCGCCGGCATGGACCGTCACGTCAAGGTCGAACCCGGTGCCGTGGATGTTCTTGCCGAGGTGACCCGCGGCATACGCCTCTTCAACGGCGCGCAGCAGCCTGCGGTACACGTGAACGACCTCACCGCGCAGGTAGATGAAGGCGTGGTTGCAGCCGATCGCGTAGGAGGTGATGGCGACGCCCTCGATGAGGAAGTGTGGGGTGGCCATCATCAGCGGGATGTCTTTGCAGGTGCCCGGCTCGGACTCGTCGGCGTTGACGACGAGGTAGCGCGGCCCACCGTCGGGTGGAGGCAGGAAGCCCCACTTCATCCCGGTCGCGAATCCGGCGCCGCCACGGCCGCGCAGCCCGGAGTTCTTGACCATCGCGATGACGTCTTCGGGCTTGCTCGCCAGGGCCTTGTTGAGGCCCTGGTAGCCCTCGTGCTTGACGTATGTCGCCAAGGTCCAGGATTGGGGGTCGTCCCAGAACCGGGTGAATATCGGGGTCAGCGTCGTCATCAGGTCACACTCCCGCCGCGGTCGTCGTTCCGGAGTCGCCGGGTGCCACCCAGCCGTGTTCCTTGGCGACTTTCAGGCCCGCGAGGGAGGCGTGGCCGGCGCCGACACCTTCGTCCGCGAGGCCGTCGTGGAACCCAGCCAACACCCGTGAGACCTCCTTGAACGTGCAGACCTTGTTAGGCCCACGGGTCGGGGTGACGGGGGTGCCGGCCTGGAGATCATCGACGAGCGCTCGGGTCGAGTCCGGGGTCTGGTTGTCGAAGAACTCCCAGTTGACCATGACGACCGGGGCGTAGTCGCACGCCGCGTTGCATTCGACCCGTTCGAGGGTCACTTTGCCGTCAGGGGTGGTCTCGTCGTGGCCGATGCCGAGGTGGTCACTGACCTCGTCCCAGATGCGGTCGCCGCCCATGATGGCGCACAACGTGTTGGTACACACGCCCACGGTGTACTCACCATTGGGATGGCGCTTGTACTGGGTGTAGAAGGTCGCGACCCCCGACACCTCCGCCTCGGTGAGGTCGAGCACCTCGGCGCAGAACGTCACGCCGCGCCCGGTGACGTAGCCGTCGACACTTTGGACCAAGTGCAGCAGCGGCAGCAGGGCTGAGCGCTTTTGCGGATAGCGCGCGATAACCGTGGCCGCGTCCTCGTGCAGCGTCGCGAGGACGTCCGCGGTATACGGCTCCTTGCTTTCTGCACTGACGTGCAGGAAGCCGGACGCCGTATGTTCGCCGTAGTGCTCCATCAGCGGTCGACACCTCCCATAACCGGGTCAATCGAGGCCACGGCAACGATGACGTCGGCGAGCTGAGCGCCTTCGCACAACGCCGCAACAGCTTGCAGGTTGTTGAAACTGGGTTCCCGGAAGTGGGCCCGGAAGGGTCGCGTTCCGCCATCGGAGACGGCATGGCAGCCGAGTTCACCCTTCGGCGACTCGACGGCGGCATACGCCTGACCTGGCGGCACCCTAAATCCCTCGGTGACCAACTTGAAGTGGTGGATCAGGGACTCCATCGAGGTGCCCATGATCTCCTTGATGTGGCCAAGGCTGTTGCCGATGCCGTCCTCGCCGACGGCGAGTTGAGCCGGCCAGGCGACCTTCTTGTCCTCGACCATGACCGGGCCGGGGTTGTTCTGGAGGACATCGAGGACCTGCTCGACGATTCGCGCCGACTGGTACATCTCGTCGATGCGGTTGCGCAACCGGTCGTAGGCGTCGGCGCCGTCGCGCACGATGACGTCGAACTCGTAGTTCTCGTAGCCGCAGTAGGGCTCGACCTTGCGCATGTCGTGGGGCAATCCCGCGGCGCGCAGCATCGGCCCGGTGATGCCCAACGCCATGCAGCCGGTCAGGTCGAGGTACCCCACCCCGACCATGCGGCCCTTGAGGATCGGGTTCTCGTTCATGAGCAGCTCGAGCTCATGGAATCCCGCACGGAGCTTGGGCAGCGCGTCCCGAACCATCTGGATGGCGCCCGCGGGAAGGTCCTGCGCGACACCGCCGGGACGGATGTACGCATGGTTCATCCGCAGCCCGCTGATCGCCTCGAAAACCGCGAGGATCCGCTCCCGCTCCCGGAAGCCGATCGTCATCACGGTGGTCGCCCCCATCTCCATGCCGCCAGTGCCCAAGCAGACGAGGTGGCTGGTGATGCGGTTGAGTTCCATCATGAGGACCCGGATCGCACTGGCCCGCGCTGGCACCTGGTCGGTGATCCCGAGCAGTTTCTCCACCGCGAGGCAGTAGGCCGTCTCCGTGAAGAGCGGCATCACGTAGTCCATACGGGTGCAGAAAGTCACGCCCTGAGTCCAGGTGCGGTACTCCATCGTCTTTTCGATGCCCGTGTGCAAATAGCCGATGCCGGCGCGGGCCTCGGTGACCGTCTCACCCTCAAGTTCGAGGATCAGGCGCAACACCCCGTGAGTCGAGGGGTGCTGGGGGCCCATGTTGACAACGATGCGTTCCTCGGGACGGGAACCAACCTCGCCGACGATGTCGTCCCAGTCGCCACCGCTGGCGGTAAACGAGCGGGCGCCGGCAGCGCTGTCGTCGGGGCCGGCATACGCGTCGGCCAGGGGGGCATGGAACGTGCCCGCCGGGGACGGGGAGGGCTGCGGCGTCTCGGCCGACGTGAACTCGAATGTGGTGCTGTCGTTGCTCATCAGGTGTAGGACCTCCGCTGGTCGGGCGGGGGGACCGTTCCGCCCTTGTATTCCACTGGGATCCCGCCGAGCGGATAGTCCTTGCGCTGCGGGTGGCCGGGCCAGTCGTCCGGCATCAGGATGCGGGTCAGGGCCGGGTGGCCGTCAAAGACGACGCCGAACATGTCCCACGTCTCGCGCTCGTGCCAGTCGGCGGCTGGGTAGGTCGCCACGACGCTCGGCACGTGCGGGTCGGTGTCGGGGGCAGTCGTCTCCACCCGGATCCGTCGGCTCCCGTGGGTGATCGACATGAGGTGGTAAACGACGTGGAGTTCGCGGCCGGCGTCCTCGGGGTAGTTGACGCCGGAGACGCTGAGGCAAAGCTCGAAACGCAGCGCCGGGGTGTCTCGCAGCGCGGCCATGACGGCGGCGACGTGTTCGCGGCGCACGTGGAACGTGATCTCCCCACGGTCGACGATGACGCGCTCGATCGCGCCCGCCTCAACTCGCTCCGTGAGCAGGTCTGCGACCTCGTCAAAGAAGCTGCCGTATGGGCGGACCGCCGCACCTGGGAAGAGGATCGGGGATCGCAGGCCGCCGTATCCGGAGGTGTCGGCGCCCCTCGTCGCGCCGAACATGCCGGTGCGTTCGCCGATTTGGATCGGGTCGGGCCCAATCCCGGGGGCGGCGGGCAGGTTGTCGGGGGCAGGCGTGGTGTGTTCGCTCATGCCAGCAGGCTCTTTCCGGCGAGCGCGCCGTGGTCGTGGGTGGGGGCCATCAGATGCGTGGGGACCGCCGCGAGGGCAGCCCGTTCGGCCGCTCGGGCTGCGGCGACCCGGTTGACGCCCATCTTCGTGTTCTGGATCTGATCGTGAAGCGTCAAGATCGCGTTGAGCAGCATCTCCGGCCGCGGCGGACACCCAGGCAGATACACGTCGACCGGGAGGATGTGGTCGACACCCTGGACGATGGCGTAGTTGTTGAACATGCCGCCACTGCTCGCGCAGACCCCCATGGCGATGACCCACTTGGGTTCGGGCATCTGGTCGTACACCTGACGGGCGACCGGCGCCATTTTCTGGCTCAGGCGTCCGGCGACGATCATCAGGTCGGCCTGGCGGGGGGTCGCGGAGAACCGCTCCATCCCGAAGCGGGCGATGTCGTAGTCGGGGGTACCGACGGCCATCATTTCGATCGCGCAGCAGGCCAGACCAAAGGTCGCCGGCCAGACCGAGCTTTTGCGCATGAAGCCGGCGACCTGCTCGACGGTCGTGAGCAGGATGCCCGCGGGAAGCTTCTCTTCAATACCCATCTCGTGGCTCCTTGTCAGTCCCAGTCCAGGCCGCCACGCCGCCACACGTAGGCGTAGGCGATGAAGACGGTGAGGATGAAGAGGACCATTTCGATGAGGGCGAACAGGCCCAGCGAGTCGAACGCGACGGCGAACGGGTAAAGGAACACCGATTCGACGTCGAAGATGATGAACAGCATCGCGGTGAGGAAGTACTTAATCGGCACCCGGCCGCCACCCTCCGCCTGCGGGCTCGGCTCAATGCCGCACTCGTACGCGTCGAGTTTCGCGCGGTTGTAGCGCTTCGGCCCGGTGATCCCGGCGATGGCCACCGAGAAGACGGCGAACCCCCCACCGATCGCGAGGAAGAAGAGCAGCGGCAGGTAGGCGTGGGTCATGGCCGACCAACTTCCCTTTCGACGGCGTGGTGCAGGTCACTCGCGGTCATTCCAGTCCATCCTAGGGGGGCGTTCGCCCCGCGCAGTCGCACGTCCGACATCACGCGTCCGGCGCCATCTTTGAGAGGGCGACGATGAGCCGATCGGACACGTCTCCGCCGCGCGGTTCGGCGAGATTCGCCATGATCTTGAGGAGGAACTTCATCATCGTGGTGCGCGGCAGGCCGTATTTCGTCGCGAGTCGCATCACCTCGGGATGCCCGATCGCCGCGGCGAACCAACGCCCGAGGGTGAAGTAGCCGCCGAGGTCGTCCTTCATGATTTGCGGGTACGTCGCGAGGACCCGCTCCCGGCCCGCGTCGTCGCCGCGCGCGAACGCCTGGGCGATCACCTCGGCGGCGAGCCGACCCGACTCCATCGCATAGGCGATGCCCTCACCGTTGAACGGGTTGACCATGCCCCCGGCGTCGCCAACAAGCAGCAGCCCGTCGCGGTAGTGCGGTTGCCGGTTGAAGCCCATCGGGAGGGCGGCGCCACGGATCGGCCCCGTCATCGTCTCGTCGTTGTACGTCCACTCGGCGGGCATTGTCGCCACCCAGCGGCGCATCACGTCCTTGTAGTCGGTCTTGCCGAACGCGCTCGAGGTGTTGAGGATCCCGAGTCCCACATTGGAGGTTCCGTCGCCAACCCCAAAGATCCAGCCGTACCCCGGCAGGAGGACCTTCTTGCCCTGGTCGTCTGTGCTCCACAGCTCCAGCCACGACTCGAGGTAGTCGTCGTCATGGCGCGGGCTGGTGTAGTACGTCCGCACGGCAACACCCATCGGGCGGTCCTCGCGCTTCTCCCGACCCATCGCCAGCGACAGGCGGGAGGAGTTGCCGTCCGCGGCGACGACAAGCGGCGCACGGAAGGTCATGGTGGCACCGGTTGCGCGACCGTTTTCGTCGGAATCGCGGGCCTCAACCCCGATGATCGCGCCGCGTTCGTCGCGGATGGGGGCGCCGACGTTGACCCCCTCGCGCAGGCGGGCGCCGTGCTTGACTGCGTGCTTGGCAAGGATGTCGTCAAAGTCATGTCGCGTGCGGACCAAGCCGTATGGCGGGAAGCTCGCCAAATCGGGCCATGGCAGTTCTAGCCGCAAGCCTCCGCCGATGATGCGCAGGCCGTGATTGCGGATCCACCCCTCGCTTTCCGGGGTCGGGATGCCGAGGGTGATCAACTCCCGCACGGCCCGGGGCGTCAACCCATCGCCACAGACCTTTTCCCGGGGGAATCGGGTCTTTTCGAGCAGGAGGACGTCGAGGCCCGCCATCGCGAGATAGGCCGCCGTCGCGGACCCCGCGGGACCCGCCCCAACGACGATGACGTCGGCAGAGTCAGTGGGCGGTGCCGAAGCAGTCAAGGCAACTTCCCTCGTGGGCTTGTGAACGGTTTCACGAACCCGCCGAGTCTAGGCAGCGATGGCCGGTCCCGCCAAAGTGAGGCGAACCTTAGCGGTCCCCTGTTTCGCGTATCAGGACCGATCTTCACGTGCTCCTGCTCACACGGGAGGCGCCGACGACGAACAAACCACCGCGGATGGCCCCCCACCAGGAAAGAACCGACCAAGGAGTCCCAAATGAACAAGAAGTCCGCATCGTTTGCCTTGAGCCTCGTCACCGCGTCAGCGCTCGCGGGTGGCTACTTCGCGGGCGCGTCAGCCGCCGGCGGCGCCCCCAACACGAACAACAGCAAGCCCTCGCACATCTCCGAGGGCGCCTCCGCCATGACCCCGCCGCCGCGCGTCTTTGCCGTCGTCAACGCCAACGGTTCGGTCCTGCGCGGCAAGGGCCTCACCTCGGTGACGAAGCTCGGCACCGGCATCTATGACGTGCGCTTCGGCCGGTCGATCACCACGTGCAGCTGGGTCGGCACCGTCGGGTTCGGCACGTTCTCGGGCTCCACCGGACCGGCGATGATCACGATCACGGGCCGCGTGGGCACCAACAATGGGCTGTTCGTCACGACCTTCACTGGGACCGGCGCAGCGGCCGATCTGCCGTTCAACGCCGACGTCATCTGCGCCTGAGCGTTCTCCGTCCACGTTCTGCTCGGACGAGCCCGCCTGTGACGGGCTCGTCCGATCAGGCAGGCTCCCGTCGGGACGGGCTCCGGTCAGGCAGGCCGGACGCGGTTCGGGACGGGCTCCGGTCAGGACGGCCTCCCGTGCGGACTGGCTCCGGTCAGGCAGGCCGGACGCGGGTCGCCGTCAGCGCGTCACGCATCGGCAAGAACTTCGCATCGGACTCGGCGACCTCCGCCTCCGGGTCGGACCCCGCAACGATGCCGCACCCGGCATACAGGGTGAGCGCGCGCGGATCGGACTCATCCAGTTCCCCGCAACGCAGCGCAATGCCCCACTCGCCGTCGCCGGAGGCATCCATCCACCCGACGGGGGCGGCATACCGGCGTCGGTCGAGGCCCTCAAGCTCGGTGATGACCGTGTCCGCCAGGTCCGTCGGGGTGCCGCAGACCGCCGCGGACGGATGCAGCGAGGCGGCGAGGCCCAGTGAGGTGCTGTCGTCGCCAACGACCCCGGCGACGTCGGTCGCGAGATGCATCACATTGGTTAGGTGCAGCACGAATGGCGACTCGGGCACGTTGGTCGACGAGCAATGCGGTTCCAGGGCGTCGGCGACGGAGCGCACCGCGTACTCATGCTCCTCAAGGTCCTTCGACGACCGGGCCAGCGACGCCGCCAACCCCAGATCTCGGGCGTCGTCGCCGGTGCGCCGGATCGTGCCAGCGAGCACCCGCGACGTGACCAGACCACGGTCGAGACGCACGAGCATTTCGGGCGTGGCTCCGACGAGGCCGTCGACAGCAAAGACCCAGGTGTTGTCGTACTGCTCGGCGAGCCGCTGCAAAATCCAGCGCGGGTCGAGTCGTTGCGAGGCCACCGCGCCCAGCGAGCGGGCCAAAACCACCTTGTCGAGGCGGCTCGTCCCGATCCGTTCCACGGCCTCCGCGACAGCGTTCGCCCACACCGTCGGCGACTTGGGACCATCGGCAAAGGTCACGTTCTGCGGCGCCTGCGGGGGTTGGCTCAAGCCGACCGGCGCACTGACCGATGCCCCTACCGGCAGCGACCCGTCGGTCGTCACCGTCGTGATCCACGCCCGATCCCCGCGCCGTCCGATGAGTACCTCGGGGACGATCAGGACCGACTCCGCGGCGGAGGCGCCGGCATACGTCATTGACCCGAAGGCGAGCGGGCCCGTGCCCGGCAACCCAACGGCGTCGCGGACGATGGCCTTGTCGCACCAGGAGCGCCACCACCGGGAGGCGTCCTCGAAGCGGTTGGCCCCCCGCGCGGTGAACTCCAGGGCCCGACCCCAGCCGACGACGCCTTCGCCGCGACGAACCCACGCCGTCAGCGACCGGGCGTCGATATCCGGGAGGAGTTGCAGAAGATTCGCCACCTCGGCCGCAGGCAGCGGCTCCGTGCGGGCCACGAGCACGCCGGTCACGGGGTTGGGCGTCGTGGTCATCGCGGGAAGCCTACGACGGCAGGGGAGAATGGTCGCCATGAGTCGCGCCACGTTGGAGAAGGACCCGCAACAGGTCGCCGCGATGTTTGACGACGTGGCGGCAAAGTACGACCTCACGAATGACGTTCTCTCCCTGGGGCAGGACCGCAGGTGGCGCCGCGCCGTCGTCGCTGCCGTCGCCGCCGCACCCGGGGAGAATGTGTTGGATATCGCCGCCGGGACAGGCACGAGCTCCGAGCCGTTCGCCGACTCCGCGGTCAATGTCGTCCCTGCCGACTTCTCGCTCGGCATGCTGACGGTTGGGCGAGCGCGCCGGCCCGACCTCGCCTTCACCGCAGCCGACGCGATGCACTTGCCGTTCTCGGATGCCTCCTTTGATGCGGTGACGATGTCGTTCGGCCTGCGCAATGTGGCGGACCCGGGCGCGGCGCTGCGCGAGTTCGCCCGGGTGACCCGCCCCGGTGGCCGGTTCGTCTTGTGCGAGTTCAGCGCCCCGACGAACCCGCTGTTCCGCCGCGTCTACACCGAGTACCTGATGCGTTCACTGCCGCCGGTCGCCCGCGCCGTCAGCTCGAATCCCGAGTCGTATGTCTATCTCGCCGAGTCGATCCGGGCCTGGCCCGCCCAGCGGGAGATGGCGCAGCAGATCGCCGACGCCGGGTGGGAAGCGGTGCGCTGGCGCAACCTGTCCGGCGGCATCGTCGCCCTCCACCACGCGGTGAGGGTGCGGTAGCGACTACCCGGTCAGGGTGCGGTAGCCAGGGACACCGCGGCCACCTCGTGGCCAGCCTGCGGTAGCAACCACCCGGTCAGGGTGCGGTAGCCAGGGACGCGGCGGCCACCTCGCGCAGCCGAACATGTGCGGCCCGGTGCCCGGTCCGCTCGAGAGGGACCTCAAGGACGCGAATGCCACGCGGCGCGGCGCCGAGCTCGGCCCGCAATTGCGCGGCACTCGCGATCCGGCGATGAGGTATGCCGTGCGCCCGGCACAGCGCCCCGATATCCGTTCCCGTGGGGGTGCCAAAGACACGCTCGAACGCCGGCTGGCGTTGCGGGGCACCGGGTTCCAACAAGGTGAAGATGCCGCCCCCGTCGTCATTGATCACGACGATGGTCAGATCAGGACGCTCCTCATGCGGGCCAATGAGGAGGGCGTTCGTGTCGTGGAGGAAGGTCAGGTCGCCGACGAGCGCGAAGCTGGCCACTCTCCCTCCCGCACCGGTCTCGTCACTCATGGAGAGAGCGATCCCGATCGCCGTGGACAGCACGCCGTCGATCCCGGCGAGGCCACGGTTAGCGACGACCTGCACCCCGTCGGCGAACCCGGCGGCGCCAAGGTCGAGGTCCCGGACCGAGTTTGACGGGCCGACGATCAGAGTCGCACCCTCGGGGAGCGCATTCGCCACCGTCGCGGCCACAGCGAGCCCAGTTCCCCAGGCGCCTACGAGGACCTCCGCGTCCTCGACTTCTCCCTCGATGCCCCCCCGCCCGTCCCCCGAATTCCCAGCCAGCCCGGCAACGGCCCTCGCGACCCGCCGACCGGCGTCGCGCCATTGCGCCGACCAAGTTCCCTCGGCTGGCCCTGCGTGCCGGTTCGTCGCGGCGACCTCGGCAAGAACGGCCGCAAGGGGGAAGGTCGAACCCACGACGCCGACCGGGTCAGGGGTCCAGCTCAGGTCAGTGATGGCGGCGACCTGGACGCCCGCGCGACGCAGCAACGCGGTCACCGGGCGCGACAAAGTCACGCGGCCAACGACGAGGACCCGCTCTGGCGCGTGCGCATCCAGCCAGGATGTGACAGTCAGGAGGAGTGGGCCATGAGGCAGCGCAATATCGCTGTGCCGCAACCCAAACGGCTCGGCGATGAGCGGATAGTCACGCAGCCTTGCCCAGGCACTCACCGATGGCCGGTCGTGACCATCAACAAGGTCACCCAGGACGACCAGGGTCCTTTCGATGTCCGGAATCGATTGGGGCACACCAATGCTCGGCGGCTCGGGTGCTGACCCGCCCGGCGGCTCGGAATGTCTCGCCCCGGCTCGAGCGGCCGACCCCGGCGCGCCGGGAAGAGGCCAGCTCAAAGGCACGAGCGGCTCACCGAGACAGACATTGAGGTGCACGGGTCCCGGGTCGTGCGCCGTCGCCGCCGAGATCGCCGCCGAGATCGCTGCAGCGGCGCATTCGGTGGTTTCCTCGGCCATCAGGTCGATCTCATGGCGCAGCGCGGTCCCAAACATCCCCGGCTGCAGCGTCGTTTGGTTAGCGCCCGTGCCGCGCAAATGGGCCGGCCGGTCCGCGGAGATGACGATCAGGGGGACGTGCCCGTGATGGGCCTCAAGGACTGCCGGGTGGAGATTGGCGACCGCCGTCCCCGAGGTCGTGATCACGAGGGCGGGGCGACGGCTGACCTTCGCCAGCCCGAGAGCGAGGAACCCGGCCGACCGTTCGTCGACCCGCACGTGGAGCCGCAACGTCCCGCCGAGCTGCGCGGCGAGGGCGGCATACGCAAAGGGAGCCGAGCGCGACCCGGGACATAACACCACGTCGGTCACGCCACCGGCGACCGCCTCCGCGAGGATCGCCGAGGCAACGTCGAGGGCGGCAGACACGCGTTCGATCATGCCAGCCGATGGTCGCGTGCGCTTTCCCCGCCTCAGCCGCGTGGGCTGGGCAACCGGTCGGTGAGGCAATAGGTGGCGCCGGCCGGGTCACGCAGCACCGTCCAGAAGGCGTGCTGCGCAACGAGTTCGGCCCCGAGGTCAAGGTGGCGCCGTGTGCTCGCCGCCCGATCGACGCAGGCGAGGTCAAGGTGGCCACGCACCGGGCCCTCCCCCTGCGCAAGCCGCTGAAAGAGCAGCCGAAGTGGCAGCCGTTCGGGCCGTTGCAGGGAGCCGAATTCGGGCAGGTCGCTCGCGACATACGGCAGATCGAGCAATGCGGCCCAAAACGCGATTTCGCGGTCGACGAGACCGGGCGGGATGTCGAGACACACCTGGTCGATGAGGTCCGGCTCACCCGCGCGCAGCTGGCGCGCACTGTGCCCGGCGAAGGCCCACGTGGTGAGGCAAAAGACGAAGCCGCCCGGCGAGCGCATGACAACGACACTGTCCCCGGGGAAGCGGTGAATCTCCCTGGCCCCCAACGCTATTGCCCGGATTGCGGACCCGGCCGGGTCGTCGCAGTCGAGATCGAGATGGACGCCGCCCCCCTCATCCACCGCCTGCACCTTCAGCCACGCGTCGCCCTTGGCGGGGAGCAGAGTGGCGAACTGATCGTGGTCGCCCCGCCGCGCCGATAGCTGCGCACGGGCCACCTGACGCCAAAACTCCCACGTCGTCTCGGCATGCCCCACGGGGGTGTCGATGAACGCCCACATCCAGCGAACCGCCATCAGGAACCCGCACCTGTGAGCGCGGCATAACTGTCGTCGAGCCGCTGCCGCCACCAGCGCTGTCGATCGGGAGATGCCGTATGCCGCTCTCGCAGTCCGTCATCCACCGTCACCGTCGTGACCGGCAGGGCGCCGCCGACGGGCACCATCGAGGGTGTGGCCACATCAGCGGCAAGGAGGGCGACGGTGCCCAGCCCGCAGGCGTAGGGCAGATCCGGCAGGGCTGCGGCCAACGCAACCCCCGCCCTGATGCCCACGCTGGACTCCAGCGCCGAGGACACCACCGCGGGGAGCCCGGCCGCCTCGACGAGGTCGAGGACTCGACGCACCCCACCGAGGGGCGCGACCTTGACGACGAACAGATCACAGGCGCCGAGGCGGGCGACGCGCAGCGGATCTGACGCCTTGCGAATCGACTCGTCCGCGGCGATGAGCACGTCAACCCCGTTGCGGGACAGGCTCGTTCGCAAGGCGATGAGGTCCTCGACCGAGGCGCAGGGTTGCTCGGCGTATTCGAGTCCGAGCGGCGCGAGCGCGCTGAGCCCGCGGACGGCCTCGGCGACCGACCAGCCGCCGTTGGCGTCAATCCGGATCCGCCCCGACTCCCCGAGCACCTCGCGCACGGCGCCGACGCGCGCGAGGTCGTCCGCGAGCGTCTGTCCGGGTTCGGCCACCTTGACCTTGGCCGTCGTGCACCCTTCGAACCGGGCGAGCACGTCGGCGACACTTCGCGCGGCCACCGCGGGGACGGTCGCGTTAACCGGAATGTGCGTGCGGCGCGGAGCCGGCCAACCGGCATACGCGCTCTCGATTGCGCTGCGCAACCACGCCGCGGCCTCTGCGGGCGGGTACTCGAGGAAGGGGGAGAACTCGCCCCAGCCGCGCGGTCCGTGCAGGAGGGCAATTTCGCGGGTCGTGACCCCCCGGAACGGCACCCGCAGCGGCAACGTGACAACGACCATCCGCTCGCGCAGGTCTGTCAGCTCGGGAAGGTCCACGCCCCGATTCTCGCAAAGCTGGCCGCCCGCGCGGCCCACCAAGCGCACGAGACGGACCGGGCCGCCCCGTGCGCGATGGTCAATCGGAGCCGCCGAGATCGACCTCGAACGCTTCGTAGACAAGATCGCTGCCGCGTTGCCGGTGGCGCACGAGCGCGCCGATCAACCCGGTGAGGTCTTCGCGCAGGGCGCCGAGGTCGAGCCCGCGTTCGTCAGCGGAATCGATCTCCCCAAGCGCCGCGGCCAGGCGCGCGCGCAAGTCGACGTGCTCGCGCACCAGCCGCTGCCCCGCCGCGTCCAGGCGCGGCGCGCTCGCCCGGGCCACCGCATAGAGGCCGCCGGGACGCTCGGTGAGCTCGACATGGTCACCGAAATCGTGGGCCAACTCGGCGAGCGCGGCTGCCACCCGCTCCAACCAGTCTCGGCCGAGGGCGATCGGCGCCGCCAGCGTTTCCTCCAGGGCCCGAACACTCTCCAACATGTCGCCCCGGTGCGCGCGAACTTCCTCAAGGTAGGCCGTAAACGTCGCCTCCACGTCGCCCTCCCCTCCGCGATGAACCCATCGTGCGGCACCGCCGGGACCTTGTCCATAGGCGCCGTCGCTTTTCCGGCAGCCCGGTGCCGAATCCCGCGCGCGGCACACCGCCGCATAGCCTGAGCCGGTGGCGAGCACAACAACCCTGGCGCCCACGCACCGCCCACGGGCGCGGCGAGGCCCCGGCTGGGTCCCCAACCAACACGGTGCCTGGGCGATGCTGGCGACGCCCCTGCTCGTCGGGATCCTCGCAAGCGGCCCGCGCGTGGTGCACCTGCCGCTGACCCTGTTCTGGTTCGTCGGCTATTTCGCATTCTTCGCGACTGGCCTGTGGCTCAAGTCCGGACGCAAGTCGCGCTACGCCGCGCCGATGCGGACATACGCGCTGGTCAGTGCGGTGCTCGGAGCTGGCACCCTCGCGCTCCAACCCGACCTGCTGAGGTGGGCACCGTTGTTTGTCCTCCCGCTGGGGGTGGGCCTCGTCGCGTCCGCAACGCGGCACGAACGCGCGCTTGTCAGTGGGCTGGCGACGACCGCCGGCTCCGGGATGATGACGGTCGTTGCGTATGCCGCCGGTGGCGGGACCGATTGGACGCGCGCCTGGCTGCTCGCAGCAGTGCTCACCGCATATTTCGGCGGGACGGTGGTTTATGTCAAGACGATGATCCGGGAGCGCGACAGTGTGGCGCACTTCACGTTGTCGGTCGCCTGGCACGGCGCCGCAACGATTGCCGTCGCCGGTGTGAGTTGGCCACTCGCGGGCGTCTTCGTCATCCTCACCGTGCGGGCCGCGATCGCCCCGGCGTTCTCGTTGTCCCCCAGGGTTGTTGGCCTCTTCGAGATCGCGGCGACGCTCGCCGTGGCCGTCACCGCCGTCGCCACGATCCGATGACGTCATCCCCGATCGAGCTTGTCCCCGCCGAAGGGGGGTCGCTCACGCTCCTGATCGCCCGGTTGCGTCGAGCCCTGGCGGGCGAGGCCCCGTTTGCCCCGTATGCCGCCGGCCCCTCCCCCGAGTGGGTGACTTCCGCTGCGGGCTCGGACCATGACCCGGGCATGCTGCCCGCGGGGCTGGCGCTCGTCATCAGCACCTCGGGATCCACCGGTACCCCCAAGTGGGCGATGCTCACGGCCGACGCCCTCTTGCAGAGCGCCGAGGCCACCCAGACGTTCCTTGGCGGGCCGGGCCGGTGGGTCCTTGCCGTGCCGACTCGCCACATTGCGGGCCTGCAGGTCCTCACCCGCGCGATCGTCGCGGGCACCGACGTTGTGGAGGTCGATCGCCGCGGCGGGTTTCGCCCCGGTCCGTTTGCCGCTGCCGTCCGGCAGGCAGCCATGGGCGACGCCCCCGTCTATGTGTCGCTCGTCCCGACCCAGGTCTCCCGCCTCCTCCGCGACGCGCAGGGCTGCGCGGCCCTGGCCCGTTGCGCTGCCGTCCTCGTCGGCGGTGCCGCCCTGCCACCTCGGGTGCGCGACCACGCGGCCGCAGCCGGGGTTCGGCTCGTGACGACCTACGGGATGAGCGAGACCGCCGGTGGGTGCGTCTATGACGGACGGCCACTGCCGGGCACCCGCATTCGCCTCGACGAGGGCCGGATCTCGTTGGGGGGCGCCAGCGTCGCGCACGGCTACCTCGGCCAACCGGAGCTCACTGCCGAGGTGTTTGGCGCCGACCCCGACGGGACGAGATGGTTTGTCACCGACGACATCGGCGCCTGGGAAACCAGCGACGGAGACGTCGACGATCGGCTCCGCGTACTGGGTCGCCGCGACGATGTCCTCGTCACCGGGGGGATGAAAGTCGCGCCCCGGGTGGTCGAAGAGGCCGTCCTTGCCGCCTTCCCCCAGGTCCTCGAGGTCCTCGCCGTGGGCCTTCCCGACCCCGAGTGGGGCCAGTGCGTCGCCCTTGGCCTCGTGTACGCGGCTGGCACATCCCCCCTGACCGTCGCCGAACTGCGCGACGGCCTGCGGGACGTGCTCGCGGCATACGCGTTGCCTCGGAAGGTCGTCTCCCTGGCCGCCCTGCCCGAGCGCGGTCCCGGCAAGCCCGACCGCGCGGCCCTCGCCCGCCGACTCGCGAAGTCCTGACCGACCGGCAGCTGCGACGATCGTCGGCGCGGAGGATGGTCGGGGCGGACGGGGGTCGGCGGACGGGGTTCGGCGGACGGTGGTCGGCGGACGGTGGTCGGCGCGGATGGGTGGGACAATGTCGGGATGCTGCGCTTCCTGCCCGGGCTGCTGGCGCTCGTCCTGACGATTTACACGATCGTCGACTGCGTGCAGACGCCCGACGAATCGGTGCGCGGGCTGCCCAAGGTCGTGTGGGTGTTCGTCATTTTGCTGTTCCCGGTCGCCGGTCCCGCGGCGTGGTGGTTCGCCGGGCGCCCGAAAACCTTTGGTCTGCCGGGGCGGGCGAACCCTGGGCGTCCGGGTCCGCGCCGCCCGATGGGCCCGGACGACGACCCCGACTTCCTCAAGAACCTCTAACGCCCCCAAGCGCCCGACGACGCTTCGTCGGAACCTCGCACAACCTCGTCCAACCACGGCCACCCTCGTCCCAGCCTCGTCCCAGCTTCGTCCGACCGACCTTGCTCCCGTCGTTAGTGAGAACACTCCGCCCATGGCTTCGACCGCTCAGTGGATTGCCGGTGCGCGCCCCCGCACCCTGCCTGCTGCCTTCGCCCCCGTCCTCGTCGGAACCGGCGCTGCTGCCGCCCTCAGCGACGCGAATCTCGGACTCGCGCTGCTCGCGTTGCTTGTCGCGTTGAGCCTGCAGATCGGCGTCAACTACGCGAACGACTATTCCGACGGGATCCGAGGCACCGATGCCGACCGGGTCGGGCCGATTCGTCTCGTGGGTCAAGGGCTCGCGGCGCCGGGCAACGTCAAACTCATGGCGTTCGCCTTCTTTGGCATCGGCGCGCTGGCAGGCCTGGCACTGGTTGCGCTCGCGAACGCGGTGTGGCTCGCCGTCGTCGGGGCCCTCGCGATCCTCGCGGCGTGGCGGTACACCGGCGGCAACAACCCCTACGGGTACCGGGGCCTCGGCGAGATCTACGTGTTCGTCTTCTTTGGGCTCGTCGCGACCTTGGGCACGCTCTACACCCAGGCCGGGCGGGTGAGCTGGGTCGGCTGCCTTGGCGCGATCGGTATCGGCGCGCTCGCCAGCGCCATCTTGGTCGCCAATAACCTGCGCGATATCCCCACGGATACGGCGACCGGCAAACAAACCCTTGCGGTGCGGCTCGGCGATGCGGGCACCCGGCGCCTCTATGTCGCCCTCATTGCCTGCGCGTATGCCGTGGCGCTCGTTATCGGATTCGCCCACCCGTGGGCCTGGCTGGCGTTAGCCTCCGCCCCCTTCGCGGCTCGCCTCGCGGGCCGCGTGCGTGGTGGCACGAGCGGTCGTGCCCTCGTCCCGGTGCTCGCCGGAACGGGGATCGTCGAGCTTGGGTATGCCGTGCTCCTCACCGTGGGGCTGGCCCTCGCGGGTCGCTGACCGCTCCCCACGCGCTCCCAACTCCCATCCGCCGGCCTGCTCCCCGAGGACTAAGCCGACCCAGCTGCGGCCGTGGGACATTGCGTGTTCGAGTCGGCGCACCCCTTGCACGACGGCAACGGACGCATCGGCCGCCTGCCCTGGCGAATGTCCGTTTGGCTGAAGTCGTCGACCGCGACCGTCACTCGGGGAGCCCGTCTTCGTCGTAGCCGATGACCTCGTCGGCGCTGCGCGGGTCGAGGACGGCTCGGTCGCGCCCACGGGTGATCACGACCATCAGGTCATCGCTCGTCGCAGCGGCGTGGGCACGGGACTGAACCCGCTCGAGCCGGTCGACGTCCGGGTCCGGGTTGTTCAATGCCACGAATCCACCGTAGCAAGGCGACTTCTTGACGCATGGGCAGTCGCAGCCGCGAGGGTGGGCCGCGTACGCACAATTTGCGGGCCGGAGTTCTCCAGAAGGCGCCGTTCCGGATAGCCGCGGTCGTGGAACTGTTCCGGAACTGCCTGATCGGTACTGCTGCTCGGAGGCGGCATCCCAGTGGTGACGCGGTCACCGGCCGCCTTCACCGGTCTCTCAGGAGCGGTAGATCTCGCCGCGGTGGCCGATCGCTAGGACCGTCACCGTTCGGGTCTCATCGTCAATCCTGTAGATGACTCGATACGTGCCTCGCCGTCCGCTGTGCCGCTCTGCCAGGGGCGACCGGAGCATCGCGCCGACGCGGTGCGGGTCATCGAGCAGCGGGCCGGTGATGAACTCGAACGCGGCGGTGGCAACTCTTTCGAGCAGGACCTCCGTGAGGTGACGACGCACCGAAGAAACAATCCGCAACTGGTAGCGCGGATCGTTCACGCCGAAGTCCGGCGTGAACGCATCGCCGCCTCGAGGTCCGCCTGGGTCTCGACCCGGCCAGCAGCCAGGTCGGCATCGGCGGCGGCAAGCTGGGTCATCAGGCCGCGATCGCCCAGGACCGCGATGGTCTCTTCAAGCATGGCCAGGTCATCAGGGGAGAGCAGAACGGCCGACGGCTGGCCATGCACGGTGACGGTGACCCGCTCGTGGTGTTTGCTCACTCGGCTGACAACCTCGGAGAGGTGTGCCTTGGCGTCAGCCAGCGGAATGCTCGTCATGGTCACAAGTATGACCAGAACACTGGTCGTTGACTACGGGCACAACCCCCGCGGGTTGCCCTCGCCCTTCAGAGGCCCAATGACACCAAGGATCAAGGAGACAGGGCTCCGTATGCCGCGCCGAGCACGGCCGCTACGCCGTTGGTTCGGCGGCGTAGCGGCGTCACTTCGCGACCTCGACCATCGGGGTGGTCGTGACCGCATGACGCGGCCAGCATCGCCCCTCGCACAGCGTGAAAGCATTTGCTATCATTGGCGGTGTGAATGTCGAGACCCTGGAAAGGGAGACCCGAGAAGCGGATGCCGCGGCCCGCGCCGCACGCGGACGGCTCGTGGCCGCCGTCCGGAGGGCGTACGCGTCCGGCATGTCGCAACGCGAGATCGCCGCTCACAGCAACCGCAGCCAACCCGAGATCCGGCGCCTTCTGAAGTTCCACGGGACAACCCCGAACGGACGCCGCCTACGCGCCAACCGCGATGCTCTGGTAGCTCTGCTCGCCACCGACAGCCTGCGCAGCGTTCGCGTCTTCGGCTCCACCGCCCGCGGCACCGACCACGAAGGTTCCGACATCGACCTTCTCGTCAGCGCCGACGTCCCCTTGGGCCTCTTCGCCCTGGCCCAGGTGGAGCTGGCGGCGTCCGCGTTACTCAACGTCCCTGTGGACCTCGTGCTGGACGATGCGATCCGCCCCGATCTCCGGGACCGGATCCTCAACGAAGCCGTGCCGCTGTGAGCCGGACCGAGCAAGAGACCCTGACGGACGCCCTCCTCCACCTCACACGCCTCGACCACTACGCCACCCTCTCGCCACGGCCCGCCCCCGCCGCCAACGAGCCCTGGGAAGACTGACCCCGATCGAGTTTGAGATGATCTACGCAACCGCAAACGCGGCCTGAGAACCACCCACCCCGAGTGTCAACCAAACCGGGGGCAGTCCCCTTCAAGGCGCCCGCCCTCGCTGCCCCTCCTCGACTGCGGCGAGCACGGCCACTACGCCGGTGGTCCAGCGGAGGCGAGGGCGTCACTTCGCGACCTCGACCATCGGGGTGGTCGTGACCGCAAGGCGCGGCCGGCGCCGGAACTCATAACTCACCCGCACGTTCTGGTGTCGGGACAGCCACACGCCGACGATGGCCAGGGAGATGGCAACCGAGGCCGCCCCGGTCGCGATGGTCCAGCGGGCACCGAAGGCCTCGCCGATCCACCCGATCAATGGGGCGCCGAACGGCGTACCGCCCGCGAAGACGGCCATGTACAGCGCCATCACCCGCCCGCGCATGTCGGGGTCGACCCGGGTCTGAACCAGGGAGTTCGCCGTCGTCATGGCGGTCAGCGACGCCAGCCCGACCGGCACGAGGAGGACAGCGAACACGGCATACGACGGAGCCAGCGCCGCACCTGCCGCAGCCACGACGAAAGCGCACAGGGCGAGCAGCATGGTCCGCAACCGCGGCTCGTTGCGCCGGGCGGCCAACAGCGCGCCCCAAAGCGAGCCGATCGCCATGACCGAGCCGAGCAGGCCGTATTCGCTCACGCCCTTGTCGAAGACGGTGGTGGCCATGAGGGCCATCGTGATCTGGTAATTCATCCCGAACGTGCCGAGCACGAAGACGAGGAACATGACGAGAAGCAGGTCCGGTCGGCGGCGGACGTAGCGCAATCCCTCGCCGACGCTGCCCTTCCCGCGCGGTCGACCCGAGGGATGCAGCTGGCTGCGGTCCAGTCCGAGGAGCGCACCCAACACGAACACGAAGCTCGCGGTGTTGGCCAGCAGCACGGGCCCGGTACCGAACGCCGCGATGAGCAGTCCGGCGGTCCCCGGGCCGATCAACCGGCCGGCGTTGAAGGATGCGCTGTTGAGCGACACCGCGTTGGCGAGAACGGCCTGGGGCACCACCTCGGAGACGAATGCTTGGCGGGCCGGGTTGTCGACGGCGGTCACGAGCCCCTGGATCAGGGCCAGCGCATAGACCTGCCACAAGGTGGCCTGGCCGCTCACGACGAGCACCCCCAGGAGCAGGCTGGTGACGGCCAACAGGGCCTGGGTGATCAGCAGGATGCGCCGCTTGTCGTGGCGGTCGACGAAGGCACCGGCGAACGGCGCGAGCAGCAGGAACGGCAGGAACTGCAGCCCGGTGACGATCCCGAGAGCCGTCGCGGAGTGGTCGGTGAGCACGGCAAGGACGAGCCAGTCCTGGGCGACGCGGCCCATCCACGTGCCGACATTGGAGACGAAGCCACCCGCGGCCCACCATCGATAGTTGCGTACCGAGAGCGAGGCGAACGTGGGGCTCACGCGCTGGCCACCCGCTCCAGGATCGTGGTCGCCTCCGCGAGCACATGCTGCTCGGCCGGGGTCAGCCCACGCATACGCTCGGTCATCCAGGCGTCCCGCTTGCGGCGCGTGGCCTTCAGAGTCCGGATGCCAAGTGGCGTGATCGAGAGGATCACCGAGCGTCGGTCGGTCGGGTCGCCGGTGCGCTCGACGAGGCCCTCGTCCACCAGAGCTGACGTGGTGCGGGTCATGCTCGGCCCGCTGACCCTTTCGATCTCGCTGAGTTCACCCGGCGTGAGCGGCTGATCCTCGAGCCGGGCGAGCACCGAGAACTGGTGTGGCGCAATGGAGTCGGCGCTCTCGAAACGGACCCGCCGTGAGATGCGCATACAGGCGAGGCGCAGGTCCCCGGCGACCCGACTCACGGCTGCGGATGACAGCGGTTGCTGCGTGACTGACATACAAGACCTCCCTGGAAACTACTTACCCTAACTACTTACCTAGGCTAAGTAATTCCCAAGGAGGATGCAAGAGCGCCCGAATGGCGGTCTCCGGGCCGACCTTTCGCCGGCGGGTGGGGCACGGTCTGGCGAGGCCTTCTGGCCGAGGCGACAGACATCGCTTGTGCTCGCCGGGGCCGTAGGGCAGACGGTTGTGCTGACCAACGTCCTCCTCGATGTCCCGGGTGTCGTGCCGGTGTGGCTCGCGTGGTAATTCCTGTCGTCGTGGCCGCTGGCCGCTCTCGGCCTCACCGAACGGGAACCCACGGAAAACGACGGCTGGTTGGTGTGCGTCGTCGGCATCCTGCCGGTAGTCGCTGGCGCACCTGCGCGGCAGGGGAACGCACGGGCGCGTAGCGTGCCGCCGTGGTCCGTACTCCTATCGCGGTCGCGGCACTTGTTCGCGACGGTCTCGTGTTGTTGGCGCATCGCCATCCGTTGCGTCAGTGGTATCCGGGCTGTTGGGATCTCGTCGGCGGACATGTTGAGCCGGGCGCGTCGCCTCACGAGGCGGTCATTCGGGAGTGCTTCGAGGAACTCGGTGTCCACGTCCATGACCCCGTGCTGATCCCGATGACGTTCAATGACCCAACCCTCGACGTGCATGCGTTTCTCGTGACCCGCTGGGACGGGGAGCCGGTCAACGCCGCACCCGATGAGCACGACGACATTCGCTGGTTCTGCCCCACCGACCTCGCCGGCCTGAAGCTGGCCGACCCGGCCGCCCTCTCAGGCATCCGCAGCGCTGTGAAGCTCGCAACCGACTAGCGCTCGGGAGTCCCCGAGATCGGCCGCCTGCCGAGGTCCTCAGGAAGCGTGGTGCTCGTGCCGAGGTGCCTCTGGATCCACAGCGAGCCAACGCTTGTTGGGATCGCGCCCACCCGGCTCATCCCTGATCACAGCCCAGTCCGTCACGTCGACGACGGCGGCGTCCTCGGGTGCAATCTCGGCTCCTCCAGCGGCGGGCATAGAGCCATCTTCTCTCAGCGGGTGAGTCGCACCTGCCGAGTCCGCCGGGAGGGGCTCCACGGCTGCATTCTGGCGCCGCCCCCCGAAAGTTGCCCACTCGGCCTGGCTGTGAGACCCAGCCGCGGACACCTTGCGCATCTCGGCTTTGACCGCGCTGACAGCGGCAAGTGCGGAAGTTTCTCGCTACCGTTCCCCCATCCCGACCGCGCTCGCGCGCACGCGCATCCTCCTCCCATGCCCTGCGCGACACCGGCGCGGAGTGAGGGTCGGCATCCATCGCATCTCCTCAAGGCCCCGGTGACGCTGGTCAGCCGCCTGAACTCGTGCAGGGCACTGGCGTAGCCGTCGGCCAGCACAAACCCGTACCGCTCGGCGACGGGCAGCGCGATCTCGGCGAGTCGCCGCTGGAACTCGAGCAATCTAACCCCTGAGCCGCAGGAAGATCCTGTCGAGGCACCCAGGAGGTTCGATGTGCATCTCCAATCGATCGGAGTAGACGTCCACGGCTATCTGTTGCCCTCGCACCAAGCCCGCTGTAGTCGCGATATGTCAAGGCATCGACGATTGCCTCGCGAAGGACGTCCTCTGGGATCTCTGGGACGTCAACACCGCGAGTGCCCTCCACGACGAGCGCCGTCCGCAGATTGCGGGGCAGCGCATTGACCAAAGTTCGCTCAAGTAGATATTCGTAGACATTCGGGTAGGCTGCGCCGCATGAAGATGATCACGGTCGGCCAATTGCGCCAGAATCCGACATCGATGCTGGCCGACGTGGAGGCCGGCGAGACCTACCAGATCACCCGCCACAACCGTGAGATCGCCCGCATTGTCCCGCGAACCGCCGGACTCGACCTGGTGCCACCCAAACGTCGCGCCGGCTCGCACCTGTCGGATCTGCCGCGCCACGAGCTCCGCACGGCGGCCTCGATCGACGACCTGCTCGCCGATGAGCGCAACCGGTGACCATCTTCTACCTGGACACGTCGGTGGCGTTGCGTGCCCTGCTGGGCCACTCACCGTCGGCCGCGGCCTGGATCGACCAGACCACAGCGGACGATCAGCACATGCTCGTCTCGTCTCGGATCCTGCGAACCGAACTGACCCGGGTCCTGCGCCGCGAAGGGCTTCCGGTGAACCGCCGCGACGAGATCCTCGACGTGCTGTCTCTGGTGCCAGTCACGGAGGGGGTGCTGGCGGCCTCCGAGGCGATCGAGCCTCACGTGAAGACCCTGGACGCGATCCACCTGGGGTCAGTGATCGCCGCCGGACTCGACGCCACCATCGTCAGCCACGATGCGGCGATGCTCGCTGCCGCCACGTCGCTCGGCTACCCCACCCTCGACCCTGTCCGCGAGCCCTGAGCCGCTGTCTCGTCGGTCAGCCCGAGTTGCCCGTCGACCTTCCCAGGCGTCTGCCGCCTCTGCGCGGTTGTGATCACGGCCTTGCTGGTGTTCGGGGCCCTTTCTGTTGAGTGTCCGGGCTCGCCAGTCGCTACTGCCTAGGCTGGTGGACCGCTCGGGTCTAGACGTCGCCCCAGAACATCATCGGAACTCCCGGGCTGAACCACTTAGCTTCGGTTCACCGACCTTCGCCGACACAAGCTGCGCGATAACGCTCGTTGGGGAGCCACCAGTCGACTTCATTGAGGCGGATCCCACGAAGGAGGACGAGGGTAGGGTCCAGTGCCGCCCGCACGGTCTCCCTATCCAGGGTGAGTCGCACCTGCCGAGTCCGCCGGGAGGGGCTCCACGGCTGCATTCTGGCGCCTCCCCCCGAAAGCTGCCCACTCGGCCTGGCTGTGGGAACCGGCCGCGGACACCTAACGCATCTCGGCTTTGACCGCGCTGACAGCGGCAAGTGCGGAAGCTTCTCGCTACCTTTCCCCCATCCCGACAGCTGGCTCCCAGGGGAGCCCGAGGCGAAAGCAGCACAGCCCTCGTTGCGGCAATCGGTGGACGCTGACGCTGATGAGCAGACGACTAGTCAGCAGGTCCGTCATGGCCGAGTTCCGTTCTAGACTCCCCGCGTGCGCCCTCCCCCTCCGACGATCCGACTGCGCACCGCCGACGATCTGCCGGCGCTCGTCGGCATCCTCGAGGCCCAGCGACCGGGCAGCGGCTACCCCATCCGCTGGCCGCTCCCGTTCCCGGTCGAGGACTTCCTCGTCAGGACCACCGAGCTTGCCGGATGGGTGGCGCTGGACGACCACGGGCTTGTGGGCCACGTCGCCCTGACAGACGTAAACGTCGGCTGGGAGACCGACGGGTGGTCGGCAGGGACCGGGTGGCCAGCATCCGCCCTGGCCGTCGTCTCCGTGCTCTTCGTCGACCCAAGAGCGGCCGGCCAGGGCGTCGGCAGCGCACTCCTCGCGACCGCCGTGGCCCGGGCCCGTTCGCTGCACCGCACCCCCGTGCTCGACGTGGCCAGCGAGAGCACCCGAGCCGTGGCGCTTTACCGTCGGCACGGCTGGCGGGTGGTCGCCGAGACACGGCCACCCTGGCTGCCCGACGACCACGGCCCGCTGCTGCTCATGGCCCTCCCCGACGTTGAGGCAATCCACAGTCACACCGGGGCCACCGGCATCGTGGGAGCGCATTCACATGCTCTAACATTTTTAGAGTAGGTGCGAGTGGGGTCCGGATGAGGATCTTGTAAGCAGGCGGCTTCGACATCGTGTCGCACGAACGCGCTCGGTGGTTCTCGCCTGCGGCGACCGGCGACGTCACGCCAGCTGCACACGACGAGGGCACCGGTGGATGCGTATCCAAGGCCCGCCGTCCTGCGCCGGGCGCGGGCTCGGCGCCGGCGGCGCGGGTGGCGGCGCGGGCGCCCCGGCCCGTCACCGTGAGCCCCTCCAAAATCGCGCGCTGGTCCCAGCGCGTCCGGTCCTGGTCGCGCAACGCCTTCGTTCGCCGGGCAATACTCAGAGTGTTCGGTATGGATTCAGGGCCTCGGCAATGCATTCTGAGATGACTTCACTAGGAACTTCATCCGAGTGGATGTATTCACTGACATCCGACGTATCATAGCCACGCGCCCGCAGACCAGCATTGACTTCCCGATCGATAGTTTCCTCAAAGAATAGTCGAATCTCCTCGGCCACTCCAGGAGCGATGAGGGCCCGACACGGAGGATCTAAGTAGGCGGCCTGGAGACGGTCAAAGTCGCCTCGCACCACCAGGACGCCGGAGCTACGATCCACGCGGCTCCCATAGCGGTTAAGGCATTCATTCGCGCGCTCTTCATCGGGCGAGAGCGTGAAACGTTGCGTGTCCACCAGCGTGTTCCCTTCGTTCGATAGTCAAGTCGGCAACTTCCGACCAAGTTCGAGCGCCACTTCGGGCTCCGGGGACGCTGGGTTGCCACTCCCAGTTAGCGGAACGTGGAGTCGGGGTCCTCGGTGAGGGCCGAGTCCTCGATGTCCTCGTCGGTGACCACGGCGGCCTTCGCTGCAAGTCGGTGATCCACCCGCTGCGCGAACGCGGCGACGGTCTCCTCGCGAAACGGTCGCAACGCGAAGTAGGAGATCACCATGGACAGCAGGGCGGCACCGACCACGAGCCAGGGGCGCTGGCCGGAGTCCCGCAGGCCGAGGAGCCACAGCAGCGCCAAGCAGCCAAAGAAGATGAGGACGCGCAGCAGCGAATAGCGGACCATGAATTCACAAACCTTAAAACTGGGAAGAATGACGGACTAGAGACCTGAGTAACTGTGTTGACCCACGAAATACATATTGACGATCGCATAGTTCGCAACGATGCAGGCAAACCCGGCCAAGGAAATCCAGGCGGTCCGCTGCCGCGAGATCCCCGTCGTCACCCGCGCGTGCAGATACGCCGCGTAGACGACCCAAATAATGAATGTCCACACTTCCTTGGGATCCCAGTTCCAGTACGAGGCCCATGCCTGCCGAGCCCAAATGGCGCCCGCGATCAGGGTGAAGGTCCACAGTGGGAACGCGACCACGAGCATCGCGTAGCTGACCCCTTCAAGGTCCTTCGCCGGAGGCAACAGCCGCGCGAGTCCAGCGCGGGTGCCCGCGCGTTCATACCGATCGGCGACGAGATAGAGGGCGCTGACGACCGCGGCGAGCGTGAAGATGGCGACCGAGATCGTCGCCACCGTCACATGGATGATGAGCCAATAGGACTTGAGGGAGGGCACGAGGTCGCCGGCCGCGGTGTACCACACCGTGATCGCCATACCGAGGGTCAGCAGCACCGGGGAGACGACGAATATGCCAAGCCACCGAAGGTCCCGTCGCGTGCCCCACACGCAGAATCCGAGCATGACAAAGAAGCTCGACATCGTCGCGAACTCAAAGAGATTGCCAAGGGGCATCCGGTGCACCGCAGCGCCACGCAGCACCACCGAGACCCCGATCAGGGCTGTGGCTAGCCAGGCGAACCCCCCGGCGGCGCCGCCGGATTTGCGGGCCCTCGGACCCAACTCGGGCGGCGTCGCGTTCGGGCCACCGAAGTTCACGCCCGTGGCTCCCGGAACCGAGATGACCTCCCCGGGTGCGCCAGCGGTGGCGGTCCGCCCGCGGGCGCCCGCCCCGACGTATTCCCGCACCGGTGATCCGGCGACCGTCGGCGCGTCCACCACCGTCTCTGGGTGCCGCCGGTCTCGTTGCGGCAGCGCTCCAGCGAGGTAACCGGCATACGAAAGCATCGACAGGGTCAACACCGCCATCGCGGAATACAGGCTGATGTTGGCGTAGGCCGCCAGCGTGTCGTAGTTCATTCCTTCGATCCTTTCACGCGAGCGGAAACGGCGTCCGAGAGCGACTCTATGACCTGAGCCAGTTGCTCGTCCTCCCCCTTGGACAATCCGGCGATCTCGACGACCGACCGGACGGCGCCCGACCCCGCGCCCGACCCTGTCCCCGACGCCGAGCCCGACGCCGAGCCCGACCCCGAGCCTGGCGCCGAGCCAGCAAGCGGCCCCGACCCAGCAAGAGGCGCCGGGGCAACCCGGACAAAGATCCGTCGCCGCTTGACGATAAGCGAGGCGATCAACGACAGCAGCGCGACGAGGGAACTGACGAGGGTGAAGTTCTTGGCCGGGTCGTGCCGAATCGACAACCCCGCGAAGCGTTCGACCCGATCGAAGGTGATCGACCCGCGATCGCCGGGCAGCTCCACCCGATCCCCCGGTTCGAGCCACAACCGCAGCGGCGTCTTGCCGTCGGCCGCGAGGATCTGCGTCATTTCCTTCGTGTTGAGGGTGTAGACCGAGCCGCTGGTCCCTCCCGGCGAGAGCACTCCCTCATACAGTCCGAGGGCCAGCGCGGGGGATCGGGCGTCCGGGAAGACCGAGATCGGCCCGTCCTCCGGCGTGATGGTCGCTGTCGGCAGGAAGTTGCCAAAGAAGCCGAGTTGCTTTGGTGCCGCACCCGGGACCTTGATGGCGCCCGAGGAGGTGTAGTTGTTGTCGCGGGCAAGGAAGGGCGTCGGACCGGTGTAGAGCACCTTTTCGTCGGCATCACGCACGGTGACAACAGGGGCATAACCGTTGCCGAGAAGGAACACGGTGGCCCCATCCATCTCGACGGGGTGGTTGACGGCCAGCACATGGGAGAGCGGTTCAGCGCCGGGGTGGGCGGTCGTTCGCACGTATGCCGTGAAGTCGCGCGGCTGCCCAAACTGGCCCTTGGCGGTGGAGTCCTCAAAGGTCGCGTCCAAGCGGTCGACGGTGAGGGTGAACGGCGGGAGATCCGAGGTGTCGACGCGCGGGCCGGGGCTCAAGGTGTCGTAGCGCAGCGCGGTGTTGGCGAAGGTCTCACCCACTGGCACGATGACGTCACCCTTCCACCCGAAGACATGCCCCAGCGCCACGCCGATGATCAAGGTGATGAGGGCGAAGTGAAAGAGCAGGTTGCCGGTCTCCTTGGCGTAGCCGGTCTCGGCGGCGATGGAGTCCGAGGTGGCGACGACGCGATAGCGCCGCCCGAGGGCCGCCCGGGCCGCAGCCAGCGCCGTGGGGACGTCCGCGTCCACCTCGATCGCGGTATGAACGGGCAGCCGCGTCAGACGCGCGGGGACCGGTGGCGGCGGGGTGCGCAACGCCCGCCAGTGGATTTTGGTGCGGGGCAAGACGCACCCGATCAAACTGACGAGGAGGAGGAGGTAGATCGCGGAGAACCAGGGGGACGCGTACACCTCGAAGAATCCGAATCGGTCCAGCCACGGGCCGAGCCGGGGATGCTCGCCGAGGTAGTCGGCTGTGCGCGTTGCGTTGAGGGAGCGCTGCGGAAACCAGGACCCGGGCAGGGCGGCGATCGCGAGCAGAAGCAGCAGGAAGAGTGCGGTGCGCATGCTCGTCAGTTGGCGCCAGGCCCACCGAGCCCAGCCGAGCGGCCCGAGCTTCGGGAGCGTCACCGGGGCGGATGACGTCGCCATTAGACGATCACCTCGAACCCGTTGACCACATGGACGCGGAGCCAAAGCGTCAAGGTGTCCCACAATCCGGTGACGAGCAGAAGACCGACGAGCAGGAGCAAGACGCCGCCGGCCCTGTGGATGAACCGCTGGTGGCGGCGAAGGAAGTCGTTGAACCGCCCGGCCCGATCCCAGGCGGTGGCCAGGAGCAGGAACGGCAACCCGAGCCCGGCGCAATAGGCGCTGGCGAGGATGACTGCGCGCCCGACACTTGGGTCGAGGCTGCTCGCCATCGCGAGAACCGCCCCGAGCGTCGGCCCGGTGCAGGGCGTCCACCCGATCCCAAAAACGGCACCCAGTGCGGGCGCCCCGAGGAGACCCGCACGCGGCCGGAAGCTCGGCGTCCTCGTCCGCTGCTGCCCGACCCCGAGAAAGACGAGCGCCATGACGATGACGGCCACGCCACCGACGCGCATAAGGAGCACCCGGTGTTCGATGAGGGCCCGCCCCAAGGTGGCGATAAAGACGGCGCTCAGGATGAAGACGACGCTGAATCCGGCGATGAAGAGCAGCGTCCCGAGGACGACGCGGCTGCGCGGCGGCTCGGCGGCGGCTGGGCTCGATCCGAAAGCGGGGACGCGGCCGGTGGCTCGTCGCGCGGCGCCCGTTCCCGGGCCAGGCGCGGTTCCCGGGCCGGGCCCGGCGCCGGCAACGTAACCGAGGAATCCGGGCACGAGGGGCAGCACGCACGGGGAGGCGAACGACACGAGCCCCGCGAGAGCGGCGACGAGGATCGCCAGCGGGAGAGCCCCGGTCGCGACCGTGTCGGACAGCTCGCTCAGCGGCAGGCCCACCACAGTCACGAGGTCGCAGTCTCGGCGAGGACGTCCGCAAGCATGCCCCGCAACGTTGAGGCGGTGACGGGCCCGAGCACTCGGGCCGCAATCCGGCCCTCCGGGTCGAGCACGAGGGTCGATGGCAACGCGGCGGCCTTGCCCTGCAGGGCCAGCAAGGAGGCGCCCGCGCGGTCGGACAGCGACGGGTACGTGTGCCCCCAGGCGGCCACCTGGGCAAGGCCGTTCGCCGCCGGTTCGCGCAGGTTGATCCCGACGAACGCCACCGTTTCCGTGAACGTCGGGTCCTCGGAGACTTCCTTGAGGGCCGGGGCTTCGGCGGCGCAGGGGCCGCACCAGGAGGCCCACACGTTAATCACCAGCGGCTTCCCACGCACCGATGCGCTCGAGAACGGGGCGCCGTCGAGCAGCTTCCCCGTTAACTCGACGGGCTCGCCACGCCGGTTGGCCGGAATGGTCTCGACGCGCCCATCACCGGAGACGAAGCCCTTCTGCGACCCCGACTTCGCCTGGGCGGCAATGGAATTGGGGTCTTCGCTGCACGCCCCTAGGGTCGCCAAGGTCGCCGCAGCAAGAACCGTGGCGACGAGCTGGCGGGCTCGCTTCACGCGCCGACGCCCTTGCTGGAGCGGGCGAGCAAGTGGTGGGCCGGCTCGGCATACGACACCGAGGTGACCTCATCCCCAGAGTAGGTCACGGAGGTCACCGAGGCGAGGGAGCACTCGCGTTGGCTCGGGTAGTGCCACAGTCGGCGTCCCTCAAGGTGAGAACGCAGCGTCCAGATCGGCAACTGGTGGGACACGATAACCGCCTCGTGTCCGCGGGAGAGGTCACGCGCGGCGACGAGGGCCTGTGTCATCCGGTCGAGGATCTCGGCGTACGGCTCGCCCCACGAGGGCCGGGCGACGTTGTACATCTGCAGGAGTGAGCGAGGGTGCAGGAACGTGGCCATGGCCACCGGTCGCCCCTCGAAGTAGTTGGCCGCCTCGATGACGCGGTCATCCGTTCGCACCGTCACGCCATGGGCGGCGGCGATCGGCGCTGCGGTCTCCTGGGCGCGCTGCAGTGAGGAGGCCGTGACGGTGGTGACGTCGTGGTCCGCGAAGTAGTCCGCGACGACGCCAGCCATGTCGCGACCCAGGTCGGAAAGTCGGTAGCCGTCGAGGCGGCCATAGAGGATCTTGTCCGGGTTGAAGACCTCTCCGTGGCGCACAACGTGAACCACGGTGGTCTCGGAGTGACTCATGGCGCCGATTGTCGCAAACGAACCTTCACGCCGTGTCCGCGGCCGCTGGGGCCCCTGCGGCCGGGAGCGCTGCTGGGGCCCCTGCGGCTGCTGCCGCGGCTGCTGCGGCGGGGAGGGCGTCGAGAATCCGGTCGATCGCCGCGTCATCGTGGGCAGCGCTGACGAACCAACTCTCGAAGGCGCTCGGCGGCAGGTGTACCCCGCGGTCGAGCATCGCGTGGAAGAACGCGGCAAATGCGGCAGTGTCCTGGTCCTTGGCCTGGGCATAGTTTGCGACCGGCTCGTCGCGGAAGAACACGCTGAACATCGACCCGGCCCACTGGATCGTATGCGGCACGCCTGCAGCTCCCAGCGCGGCCGAGGTGGCGTCGGCGATGGTGTGAGCGGTGGCGGCCAAGTGGGTATAGACCGCGTCGGTGCAGCCCTGGAGGGTGGCCAACCCCGCCGCGGTGGCGACTGGGTTCCCCGAGAGGGTGCCCGCCTGGTACACGGGACCATCCGGTGCGAGGTGCGCCATGAGGTCGGCCCGACCGCCGAACGCCGCGGTGGGGAACCCGCCGCCCATCACCTTGCCGAAGGTGAAGAGGTCGGGGGCGCCCGCGGCATACGGACTTTCCACGCCGTACCACCCGGCCCGGCTGCAGCGGAATCCGGTCATCACTTCGTCGCTGATGAGCAGGGCGCCGTGGGAGCGGGTGAGGGCGAGCAGTGCTTCGGTGAAGCCGGGGGCGGGCGGGACGACCCCCATGTTGCCAGCGGCGGCTTCGGTGATGACGGCGGCGATGTGTTCGCCGTCCTTGGCGAAGGCCGCTTCCAGCGCGGGGATGTCGTTGTAGGGCAGCACAATCGTCTCGCCGGCAGCGCTCGCGGGGACCCCCGCGGAGTCGGGCAGGCCGAAGGTCGCGACACCGGACCCGGCTGCGGCCAGCAGGGCGTCGACGTGGCCGTGGTAGCAGCCGGCGAACTTGACGACGCGGCTGCGGCCGGTGGCCCCCCTGGCCAGGCGCAGCGCGCTCATCGTCGCCTCGGTTCCACTGGAGACGAGCCGTACCTGTTCGACGGGTGCGACCCGCGCCACGATCTCCTCGGCGAGGGCGATCTCGTTCTCGCTCGGCGTGCCGAAGGAGAACCCGTGGCGTGCCGCGGCGGTCACCGCGGCCAGGACGTCGGGGCGGGCGTGGCCGAGGATCATGGGGCCCCAGGAACCGATGAGGTCGACATACTCGCGCCCATCGACATCTGTCAGGTAGGCGCCACGGGCCGAGGCGATGAACCGCGGGGTACCGCCCACGCTGCGGAAGGCGCGTACCGGCGAGTTGACCCCACCCGGGACGACCCGGCGGGCGCGATCAAAGAGGGCCGTGGAGGCCGGGGCATCGGAAGAGTAGGGCAGGGACGGCATACCCCCAGTCTCCCAGCCGACGCGGCCTCAGGGAGCCGGGCGGGCGGCGACGGAGGCCTCAGGGAGCCGAGCGGGCTGCGTCTGAGGCCTGCCCGTCCTTCGCGAGGGCGTCGCGCACCTTCTGCATAACTCGGCCGAGGGCGGCGAAATCTTCCGGGCTAATCGCCTCGATGAGATGGGTCCGAACCGACTCGACGTGGGCCGCGGCCATCTCGGTAACGACCGCGCCCCCGGTGGGGGTGAGGACGAGCTCGACCCCACGCCGGTCCGCGAGGCAAGATTCGCGCCGCACGAGGCCACGCCGCTCGAGCCGGGCAGCGGTATGGGTGATCCGACTGCGGCTTTGGATGACGAGGTCGGCGAGCGCGGACATCCGCAGTCGACCCTCGGGCGCCTCCGAAAGCATGCTCAGCACCTCGTACTCGGAGAGCTGGCTGCCATGCTCGGAGAGGTCCCGATCGAGGGCGCACTCAAGGAGTCGACTCCCGCGCAGATAGGCCCGCCAGGCATGCTGCTCCTCGGCGGTGAGCCAGCGCGTGGTTGGCACGGAGTCGGGAGCCATCGCCACAGTCTGTCAGTCTTCGGCCGTAAAGGGGCAGTTGGACTCACTGCCAATGGCAGCGTCAGGCGGGCGGCGCGGCGTACCTGACCTGCGACGTTAGGCAGTTAGTGCGGAAGTAAGGGCACCCTGCGACGCAGCGAGCGCGCCCAACTGTGGCCAATCCCTCGATGTGACCTCACTCACATTTCACTATTGTTGAAATATCAATCGCAGTCTGGTGGTTGACGAAAGCACTCGAGCGGACCTCCTGGGGGTCCGATCCCATCAGCCTCAAGGAGTTCGCCATGTCCTCAATCAAGAACCTGCCCGCTGGCACCTGGACCGTGGACGCCAGCCACACCGAGGTTGGCTTCGTTGCCCGTCACCTCATGGTGTCCAAGGTGCGCGGCCGCTTTGCCGACGTCACCGGCACGGTCGAGGTCGCCTCCGACGTGACCGCCTCCACCGTCAACGTCACGGTCGCTATGGCGTCCGTGGACACCCGCAACGCCGACCGCGACGGCCACCTCAAGAGCGCCGACTTTTTCGACGTCGACAACCACCCGACGATGACGTTCGTCGCGACGTCGTTTGACGGCGAAGACCTCACCGGCGACCTCACCATCAAGGGCGTGACGAAGCCGGTGACCTTCGAGGTCGAGTTCAACGGTGTCGCCACCGACCCGTGGGGGAACACGAAGGCCGGCTTCGAGGCCAAGGCCGAGGTCAGCCGCAAGGACTGGGACCTGACCTGGAACACGGCCCTCGAGGGTGGCGGCGTCCTCGTCAGCGACAAGATCAAGCTCCTGCTCGACGTCCAACTCGCCAAGGCCTGATTCCCGAGGCAGCTCGGCGCGACCGACCCGCGGGGGGCGGGCGCGCCGAGCTCTCCGCGGTGGCGGGGCCGGGCTCCCCACGGGGGCGGGCGCGCGGAGCTCCCCACTCGGCGGCTCCCCCTCCGGTGGCTCCGCGCTCGGCGGCTCCCCCTCGCGTGGGTCCGGCGTTCGGCGGCTCGGCTCACCCGAGCAAGGCGGCCGCCTCAAGGGCAAAGTAAGTGAGGATCAGCTGCGCCCCGGCCCGACGGATGTGCAGCAGCGACTCGAGCATGACCTGTTCGCGGTTGATCCAGCCGCGCTCCGCAGCGGCGACGATCTGGGCGTACTCGCCTGAAATCTGGTACGCGGCAACGGGAACGGGGCTGATCTGGGCGACGGCGGCGACGATGTCGAGGTGGGGACCAGCCGGTTTGACCATGACGAGGTCGGCACCCTCGGCGATGTCGAGGAGAACCTCGCGGATCGCTTCCGTTGCGTTCGCCGGGTCCTGTTGGTAGGCCGCGCGGTCCCCGACGAGCGAACTCGCGACGGCCTCGCGGAATGGGCCGTAGAGACCCGAGGTGTACTTCGCCGCATAGGCAAGCAGAACGGTGTCGGTGAAACCCTCCTCATCGAGGGCTGCCCGCACATACCCGACCTGGCCGTCCATCATCCCTGACAGCCCCAGCACCGCCGCGCCCGCGCGCGCCTGAGCGAGCGCCATCGCGGCATACCGCTCTAGGGTCGCGTCGTTGTCGACCCGCCCGCGCGCATCGAGCACCCCGCAGTGACCGTGGTCCGTGAACTCATCGAGACACAAATCGGTCATGACAACGAGGCGTTCCCCGACCGCCTCGACGACAGCCTGCGTCGCAACGTTGAGGATGCCCATGGGGTCATCTCCCCCGCAGCCTTGGGCATCCTTGGTGGCGGGCACCCCAAACAGCATGATGCCCCCCAAACCTGCCTCCGCGCACCGATGTGCCTGCGCGACAACGGATTCCATCGTGTGCTGAACGACGCCAGGCATGCTCGAGATCGCGACTGGGGCACTGATCCCTTCCCGGACGAACACGGGCAGGATGAGGTCGGCCGGGTGGACCCGGTGCTCAGCGACGAGCCGTCTCATCGCCGCCGACTGCCGCAGGCGCCGAGGCCGGACGGCCGGGAAGGCCCCGAGGCCCCCGACGGACGGGTTCATCGGGCCCGACGACGGGCGGCGACGCGTCGACGTGCGCTCGGCCGCAGCACCGCCGAACCGTTTTCGCGCGCTTCCCGGGCTACCCCGCGGCCGTACTCGGCCAGCGCATCAATGAGGGAATCGATCGTCGCCACCGGCGCCTGGACGTCAACCCGCAGCCCATGCTCCTGCGCCGTCTTTGCGGTCGCCGGCCCAATGCAGGCCACGACGGTTGACGGGCTGGGTTTGCCGGCGATCCCGACGAGGTTGCGGACGGTCGAGGAGGAGGTGAAGACAACGGCGTCGAAGTCCCCGCCCTTGATTGCCTCGCGCACCTCCGGCGGCGGCGGCGCCGCCCGAACGGTCCGATAAGCAGTGGCGTCCTCGACCTCCCAGCCGAGGTCTTGCAACCCGGCCACGAGCGTGTCGGTGGCGATGTCGGCCCGCGGCAGGAACACCCGCCGGATCGGATCGAGAACGTCGTCGTATTCGGGCCATTCTTCAAGCAGCCCACGCGCCGAACTTTCCCCGGCGGGGACGAGGTCGGGGGTGATCCCCCAGGCCCGCAACGCCTCGGCCGTGACCCCACCGACTGCGGCGATCTTCAACCCGGCGAAGGCTCTGGCATCGAGGCCTTGCTCTTCGAAACGCTCCCGGACGGCCTTGACGGCGTTGACCGACGTGAAACCCACCCATTCATACCGGCCGGTGACGAGGCCCTTGATCGCGCGATCCATCTGATGCCGGGTGCGCGGGGGTTCCACGCTGATGGTCGGGACTCCGATCGCGCTCGCGCCGTATGCCGCGAGCTTGCCGGTGACGGCCGACGCCGCCTCCTTGGTGCGCGGCACGAGAACCTGCCAACCAAAGAGCGGTTTGGTCTCAAACCAGCTCAACTGTTCGCGCAGGGCCACCGTCGGGCCAACCACCGCGAGCGACGGGAACTGGCACGAGGTCAGCAGCTCGGCGCATTGATCGAGAGTCGTCGCGTGGGTGACCTGCTCGGTCGTCGTCCCACGCTCGGTGATCGCCACCGGTGTCTGCGGGTCCCGACCGGCCGCGAGCAGTTTCGCCAAACCCGTTGCGAGCGCCTCGGCGTACCCCAAAAGGACGACGGTCGTCGTCCCATCGACGGAGGCGCCATAGTCGACCCGGCTGTCACTGGCGGCGAGGATGTGGACGGCGCGCGCCGCCGGTGACGTCAACGGCACCCCGGCGTATGCCGGAACGGCTGAGACCGCGCTCACCCCGGGAACAATGTCGATCGTGATGCCCGCCCGGACGCAGGCAAGGGCTTCCTCGGCGAGCCCGTTGTAGACCGCCGGGTCGCCGTCCATGAGCCGAACGACGCGGCCGCCGGGGTTTGCCTTCGCGGTCTGGACGATCAGTTTGGCGCGGGAGGCGTGGGTGATGTGCTGACCGGGCTCCCCATGCGAGGCGTCGACAACCGTGACGTCGCGGCGCGCGTGACGCGCCCAGACTCCGGCGCGGGTGACCTGGTCGGTGACGACGACATCGGCGGCTCCGAGCGCGGCAACAGCGGCGAGGGTGAGCAACTCGGGATCACCGGGTCCGGCCCCGACGAAGGCGACGAGGGCCGGCTGGCGGCCAGCCAAACGGGAAGTTGGAGGGGAGGTCACTGTGGGGTCTCCGTCACAGGAAGGGGATCGAGGGCACGTCGCTCGGCGGTGGCGCCCCGCTCACGGGGGGACGCCGGAATGTGGGCGGGTGGCCGACTCATCGCCAACCCGGAGTCGGCGAGTTCGTCGAGAACGAGCGTGGCCAATCGCGCTCCGAGGGCCCGCGGGTCGGCAAGGGGTCCCGTCATCGAGCGGCGCAACTCGATCGCGCCGTCCTGGGACCCCACAAAGACCCGCAGGAAGACCTCAACCCCATCTTGCCCTTCGGCGACTTCCGCGAGGGCGCCCACGGGGGCCGTGCATCCCGCCTCAAGGGTTCGCAATACGGCCCGTTCCGCGTCGACACAGGCGCGAGTGTCGGGGTCATCAAGCACGCTCAGGAGGGCCACGAGGTCGGGGCGGTCGGCGCGACATTCAACGGCGAGGGCGCCTTGCCCCGCCGCAGGCAACATCTGGAGCGGATCGAGGGTCTCCGTGATGGCCTCCGCCAGCCCAAGGCGGACCAACCCAGCACGGGCGAGGATCACGGCGTCGAGTACGCCGTCGCGGACGTAGCCCAGCCGGGTGTCGACGTTGCCGCGGATCTCGGCGACGGTGTGGCCGAGTCCGAGCGCGGCGAGTTGGGCCGCTCGACGCGGGGAACCAGTCCCGATGGCCGCCCCGGCGGGTAGCTCACCCAACGTCAACCCATCCCGGGCGACGAGGGCATCGCGGGGATCGACGCGCATCGGAATTGCGGCGATGACGAGATCGGGCTCCGGCTCGGTCGGCAGATCCTTCAAGGAGTGCACGGCGAAGTCCACCTCGCCCGTGCGCAGGGCGGCCCGCAACGCCCCGACAAAGACGCCGGTGCCCCCGATCTGCGCCAGTGCCGCCCGGGACCGATCACCCTCGGTGACGATCTCAACGAGCGACACCTCATGGCCGTGACGGGTCAGGGCGTCCGCGACGAGACCCGACTGGGTGCGCGCGAGTTGGCTACGGCGGGTGCCAAGGAGCAGGACGGTCACCGGACCTCGCCTCCCGGGACGAGGGAAGGCTCGATCGATGCGGACCCGCTCCCCGTAGGAGGCAACGCCAGCGGGGCCACCAACGGCGGCGGGGTCGCCATCGTCGGAAGGGGCGCCAGCGGGGCCACCAACGGCGGCGGGGTCGCCATCCCGGCGATTGCCGACGGGTCGAGCTCAAAGAGCTCGGCGAGCGCATCGGCATACGCGGCGAATCGGCCCTCGGCGGCCAGCTGCTTGACCCGCACGGTCGGCGAGTGCAGCAACTTGTCGAGGAGGCGCCCCATGGCGAGCTCAACCTCACGGCGATGGGCCGCGGGCATCGACGGTGTCCGGGCCAGCAACCGCGCGAGCTCGGCGTCGAGGATGACCCCCGCGCGGGAGCGAAGCGCGGCGATCGTCGGCGCGGCCACCTGTGTGGAGCGCTCCGTGAGGAAGGCCGCGACCTCGGCGGTGACGAGGTCGCTCGCGCGCTCGAGAGGCAGGGTGTCGGCTCTGCGGCTCAGCTCGATGCCCAGGTCCTCGAGCCCAACCCGGGTCACCCCGGGGAGCCATTTCACCTCGTGATCGACGTCGTGGGGCAAGGCGAGATCGATGTAGACCTGGCCCGCCGTGCGGCCGACCTGGGCCGCCCGCACGAGGTCGACGCCGAGGACAACCTCGGTCGAACCGGTGCAGGAGACGATGACATCGGCCGCCGCCAACGCCTCGGGCAGGTCGGCGAACGGGACGGACTCGGCGCCGATCCGGGCGGCCAGGGCCGCGCCGCGCGCGTGGGTCCGGTTCACCACTGACACCTGTCGGGCGCCACTGCGCGCAGCCGTGGTTGCCGCGAGCGAGGCCATGGCACCGGCGCCGATGACCAGCACGTGCAGGTGGGCGAGGGTGCCGAGCGACGCCGCCGCCCGGGCATATCCGGCATCGACGAGCGAGACCCCGACGGAATCGAGGTCGGTCTCGGTGTGGACACGTTTGCCCACCCGCAGCGCCTGCTGAAAGAGGGCGTTGAGGGCGGGACCGGCCCGGCGCACCGATTGCGCTTCGCGCAAGGACTCGCGCAGTTGCGCGCGGATCTGGCTCTCGCCGACTGCCATCGAATCTAGGCCGCTCGCGACCCGGAAGGTGTGCGCAACCGCCCGATCCTCGAAGTGGAGGTACAGGAGCGCGCCGATCCGCTCACGCTCTTCCGGTGCATTCGTGATCAACGCCTCGGTAACGTCGTTGACGGCGCCGTGGAACGTCAGTGCCTCGACATAGACCTCGGTGCGGTTGCACGTCGAGACGACCACCGCCTCCCCCACATGTTCGCTCGCTCCCAATGCGCCCAACAACGCCTGTCGGCCCGGGGCGTCGAGGCTGACCCGCTCGAGCAAGTCGATAGGCGCGGTGTGGTGGGAGAGACCCAGAACGAGGAGACTCACGGCGCCGCCTCCGCCCAAGAGCTCTCGTCCGCGGTGCGACGCTGCTTGTGGTAGGCGAGGATCTGGAGCTCCGTCGACACGTCGACCTTGCGGACATCGACACCCGGCGGCACCGCGAGCGGGCACGCCGCGAAGTTGAGGATCGAGGTGATCCCCGCGGAAATGAGTGCGTCGGCAACCACCTGAGCCGACGACGCCGGAGTCGCGATCACCCCAAGGAGCGAATCACTTGTCGCCGCGATCGCCGGCAATTGCGTCATCGGCACAACGTGATGGCCGCCGGCCAGCGTTCCGACGATGGCCGGGTCGTGGTCAAGGAGGGCGACCACCTGAAAGCCGCGCGAGCTAAATCCGCCGTATGCCGCGAGCGCCCGCCCCAGATTGCCCATGCCGACGATCACGACCGGCCACTCTTGGGTGAGGCCCAACTCCCGCGCGATCTGGAATGCCAGGTGGTCGACGTCATACCCGACCCCGCGCACACCGTAGGTGCCGAGGTGGGAAAGGTCCTTGCGCACCTTTGCTGAGGTGACCCCGGTGGCGGCCGCAAGCTCGCCGGACGACGTGGACTCGATATCCCGGGCGGCCAGTCCCGTGAGAATGCGGAGGTAATCGGGGAGGCGAGCGACGGTGGCGTCCGGAATTCCCCGACGGCGCGCTGCGCTCGCAGACATGGCCGTTGCCCCCTCTCTCGACGAAGGCCGCCCGACCCCTCGTTGGGTCCGGATTCGCGGCACAGGCTCAGATTACGCGGTTGTGAACGCGCGCACAAAGTCACAAGAGCCCGTGAGACGGCCACTGGCGCGTTCGGTCCCGGTGCAGGCCGAGTTACGCCCTCGCACTGAGTGCGGCACGAAATCGGGCCGGATCGAGTCGCCAGTAATCGTGGACCCGACCATCGATCAACGTCACCGGAATCTGGTCGGCGTAGGTCGCCAGGAGTTGCGGAACGTCAAGGATCGAGACCACTTCCCAGGTCAGCCCCAACTCGGCGCAGGTCGCGGCAATCACCGGTTCCACGTCGGCGCACAGGTGACATCCCGGACGCTGGAGCAACGACACCACCGCGCCCGGCTGCCAGGACGGTTCGCCCGCGGATGGGGGGCCGAGCCATTTCGGCAGCGCGGTCACTACGTGAAGACCGACGTGCGTTGCATGAGGAGGGCGTAGAGAGTCTGCTGAATCGTCTCGCGAACCCGGTCGGTGAGATCGAACACGAGCATGGGGTCATCGGCGGCGGCCGGTCCGAGCGAGGCCGTGTCGACCGGCGCCCCGAACTCGATGATCCACTTGCTCGGCAACGGGATCAGCCCCAACGGGCCAAACAGCGGGAAGAACGGAGTGATCGGGAAGTAGGGCAGACCCGCAAGCCGCGCAAGGGTCTTGGAGTTGCCGATCATCGGGAAGATCTCCTCGGCTCCGACGATCGAGCACGGAATGATCGGCACTGACGAGCGCAGGGCCGCGGACACGAACCCACCGCGCCCGAACCGCTGCAACTTGTACCGCTCACTGAACGGCTTGCCGACTCCCTTGAATCCCTCGGGCCACACCCCGGCGAGCTCCCCGGCGCGCAGCAACCGCTCGGCATCCGGGTTGGCGGCCAGGGTCGCACCGCCCTTGCGGGCAAGCGTCCCGACCATGGGGGTCGAGAAGACGAGGTCGGCGCCGAGCTCGCGCAGGTTTCGACGGGCTGGGTGGAAATCGTGGATGGCGACCTGGGCCATGAGCGAGTCGATTGCCACGGTTCCCGAGTGGTTGGCGACGATGAGGGCACCGCCGGTTGTCGGGATGTTCTCGATGCCGCGGACTTCGACCCGGAACCACTTGTAGAACAACGGTCGCAGCAGCGGGTACAAGATGTGCTCGGCAAAGTCGGGATCGAACCCGAAGTCGTCGACGGTGAATTCGCCGGTGAACCGGCGGCGCAGGAAGGCCAACCCTTCGGCGACCCTGGCTTCGGCTTGCTCAGTCGAGAGTCCAAGTGCGAGCGCCGCAGAGCGCGCCACCGACACCGCGCCGACCAGAAGCTCGCCGAGTCCAGAGGCGTCGGGGCGGGACTCGCCGCTGGCGGCGTGACTGTTGCTCGTCGCTGGCACGACGCCGTCTGCACCGACGACCTGCAAGTGGCCGGCGGAGGCCGACCGACGCTTGGGCGGCGGGGGACGACGGCGCACGGGCGCCGCGGCTGCTGGGTCCACGCGCGCCGCAGCTGCTGGGTCCATGGGTACCGCGGCTGCTGGGGCCGCGCCCGCACTCACCTTCCCTGCGCGCTTCATCGGTGCGCGTTTGGAGGCGTCGCGCTTGGCGGGGGCATCGCGCTTAACGGGAGCGTCGCGCTTGACGGGGGCGTCTCGCTTCACCGGCTCCGCGGCTGGCGCCTTCGCGCGTTCGCCGAGGGTGCCAGTGCGGACACCGGGGCGCGGGGCTTCGGAGCGCGGCCGAGCCGGCGCCCGCGTGGCCGTGCTCGCCTTCGTCCGCCCCAGGGACTCGGTGATCGGCGTGGCGGTCGCCGCGTCCTCGGTTGCCGGGAGCAGGGGCGCCGAGCGTCGCTGAGCGCGCTCACCGGAGGCCCGGGCCGCCCCTGCGGCGACGGACGAGCGGCGCCGCGGCGCCGCCGACCCGGTGGTTGGGCTGGGCTTGTCGCTTTGGTTTGTCATCGGAGTCCACTCATTCCGGTCAACGCTTCACGGATGTTGTGTAGCCGTCCCCCGGCGGCGCTCATCACGGCAGCCCCCGCCTCCACGGCCCGATCCCGCGGACGCACGCCAGCGTGGACGAAGTCGTCGAACGCCGCCCGAGAGCTGTAGGCGGGCTCGAAGTTGAGTCGCGTCCGCATCCGAGTCGTGTCGAGACCGCGACCATGGACGAGGATGTCGAGTTGATCCGGCGAGAAATCGATGAGGCCTGCTCGCTTGAAGATCGCGCTGATGCCGGTGCCCGCCAGGGGCGGCATCGGCAGGAAGGGCCGACCGGCCAGCCCGGCCGCCTGGCCAACGGTGACAATTCCGTCGCCCGCGACGTTGATGGTGCCGACCGCGTCGGCGAGGGTCGCACGCACGAGGGCGGCGGCGACGTCGTCCTCGTGGATGAACTGCATACGGCCGTCAAAGCCAAAGGGGATCGGTATGACGGGCAGGCTGAAGTAGTCGGTCATCGCCGTCTTGATGTTCGGGCCGATGACGTTGGCGAAGCGCAACATCGTGATGCCGATGTCCGGACGACGACGCGCGAATCCACGGACGTAGCCCTCGACCTCGACGGAGTCCTTGCCGAAGCCCGACTTGGGGAGCTCCTTGGCGGCCATGTCCTCGGTGAACATTGCCGGGTCGCGGAAGCTGGAGCCATAGACGGAGGCCGTTGACTTGACGATCAACCGTTGAACGCTCGACGTCTTTTGACAGGCGGCGAGCAGCTGCATCGTCCCGATGACATTGATCTCTTTTTGGGTCGAGCGCCCGCCCGCGTTGAGGGGGGTGGCGATGACGCCCATGTGGACAACGGTGTCGACCGCCGCGGCCGCAATGATCTTGCCGATCATTGGGGAGCGGATGTCCGCCCGCATGAAGTGGGCGCGGCCGATGCCGTGCGGGGGCGGGACCACATCGACCCCGATGATCCGCTCAATGCTCGGATCTTGCGAGAGGAGGCGGGCGAAAGCACCGCCGAGGTGGCGTGACACCCCGGTAACGAGGACGACGTTGGGCACTGGCTCTTCCCTCCCCGACACTCGCCCCGGCGTTGGGGCGAGTGAGCGGCGGCTCGGCTACTTCTTGTTGCGCCGCTGGTGGCGCGTCTTGCGCAGCAGCTTGCGGTGCTTCTTCTTCGCCATCCGCTTGCGCCGCTTCTTGATAACAGAACCCATGGGTAACCTTTGATGAAGTGTGACTAATGCATCATCGCCGGGCCCTGCACGCGAACGTGTCGGGCCAGGCGGCCAAGCGGCCAGCCTACTAGGGCAATCGACCACTCTCGAACATGGTCCTCACGACATCGAAGCGGGTGGCACGTGACGGCCAAACCAACGGGTTGGCGACGGGCGCCCGATCAGGCCGTCTCGACGAACGCGGTGCTCACGTAGGTATGGACGGCGTCCTCGGGCACTCGGAATGAGCGGCCCACCCGGATCGCGGGCAGGTCCCCCCCGTGGACCATGCGGTAGACGGTCATCTTGGAGACCCGCATGATCGCCGCTACTTCGGCGACGGTCAGAAAGCGGACCTCGGATAGCTGCCGGTCTGCAGGCATAACGCACCTCAACTCCTCACGGCGCATCGCCGGCTTCCCCTCCGGCGGACACCTACGCGCGTGCCTGGTGGCAACCCTAGGGGCTGCTGTGACTCGTGGGAAACCGGGCCCACGCAACGAGGACGGATCACCCCCGGGTGTCCACTGGACACGCCGCGCCAGCCTCAGTTTTCTTACCCTCGTGATTGGCCGAGGACGCTCGGAGAGGCGGACCGGAACCAATGAGACTAGTCGTACCAGACGTCGAGCCCGTGGTGGGTAAAGACGGCTTCGCGGGTGGCCATGATGGCGCTGTCGACGGGGCTGTGCGGGTTGTAGCCGAGCCCCCACGGTTGCACCCAGATGCCGGCCGAATCGGGGCCAAGGTCTCCCATCCGGGCCGGTCCTGGTGTGCCGAACGTGGCCTGGACGTAGTCGCGCCAGCTTTGCGGGACCGCGGTCCCGACCGGGATGGGCTGGTGCGCGGCAACCGCGGTCAGGTGGGTCCAGGACCTCGGGACGACGTTGATCAATTCGTAGCCGCCGCCGCCGAGGCCGACCCATTGCCCGTCGCATACTTCGTGGGCGAGGGCGTGGACGGAGTCCATCGCGCGGCGCTGCGCGTCGACGGTGATCATCAGATGAGCGAGCGGGTCCTCCATGTGGGTGTCACACCCGTGTTGGGAGACGATGAACTGCGGTCTGAACGCCCGGATCACCGGCAGGAGCCCCGCTTCGATGGCGCGCAGCCACGCGGAGTCGCCGGTGCCTGGCGGGAGCGCGACGTTGACGGCATACCCCTCCCCAGCCCCCGTCCCGATATCCCGCGGCCAGCCGGTGCCCGGGAACAGCGCGCGACCGTTTTCATGAATTGAGAGCGTGAGCACGCGCGGGTCGCCCACAAAGATGGCTTCGACGCCGTCGCCGTGGTGGACGTCAAGATCGAGGTAGACGACGCGTTCAAGTCCGGCGTCGAGCAACGACTGGATGCCGACGGCGATGTCGTTGTAGATACAAAAGCCGGAGGCGCGGTCGCGCATCGCATGGTGCATTCCGCCGCAGAAGTTGACGCCATGCTCGGCGGTTCCGGTCAGCACGGCCTGGCAGACGTCGACGGTCCCCTGGACGATGCGGGCGCTCGCTTCATGCATGCCGTGGAAGGCCGGGTCGTCCGAGGTGCCGAGCCCGCGCGCCTCGTCGGCGTGGTCAGGATGCTCTGATGCCCACTTGACCGCGTCGATGTACGCCTGATCATGGACCGTGGCGAGCAGCTCGTCGGTGGCGATCCCCGGCGAGGTCACCTCACACGCGCTGAACACCCCCAGCGCCTCGCAGAGGCGGGCAGTCAGATCGAGCCGGACCGGCCCCATCGGGTGCTCCGCACCAAAGTTGTATGCCGTGAAGGCGGGACCCCAGATGACGCGCGCCTGTGCGACCATGCTGAGCACGCTACCCGCTCGGAAAATGCGCGTGCTGCCGGGCTCGGTTTTGGGCGTCTCAGGGGCCGTCAGGCCCGATCGGCGCCGAGCGCGAGCACCATGGCTGTCTCTTCTTCGCCATCTTCGTCGTTAACTACGCGCATGGGGCGGCGGCGGCCGGTCGGCCGGAAGCCGAAACTCGACGCGAAGGCGACGGCCCGCCCGTTGTCGGTGCCGACCCAGTAGGCGACCCGGTCGAAACTTTGGCTCCGGGCCTGTTCCGAGCCGGAACGCACCAGCGCGGCAGCGACGCCGCGGCCCCGCCATGCCGGAACGACCCAGAGGCCGAACAGTTCCGCGGTCCCTTCGGTGTCCGCCATCGTGCCCACGCTGGCCACCCCGACGGCCGACCCGTCGACCTCGGCGAGGAGGCGCTGCGCGCGGCGCATCCGGGCCCGCCAGGTGGCCTCGTCGTACTCCTGCTCCACCGCCAGAGACGAAACAAAAGCTTCCGGGGATTCGGCCAGGGCCGCCAACCGCGCGGCCCGGAATTGCTCCCACTCGTCCTCGGACAGGGTGCGCACCAGGATCTCCGTCATGCGGCAGATACTGTCATGCCGCGGCCACCGGAAGTGGCGGCGTTCGTCGCGACAGGTCCCCGCCGCGGGCCTCCCCCGGGGTGTTCAACCCTCGGTCAACCTGGTGTAACCGGTTGCGCCAGGCCCGGGCATGCTCAGCTCCCGGAGAGGGCCTTGGATCTGGCCGCCGCCGCTTCCATCGCGTTGATGAACGCGGCCCGCACCTTGTGGTCGTCCAGTTGGCGCAGCGCGGCCGCGGTCGTCCCGCCGGGTGAGGTCACTTGCTCGCGCAGGACGGTCGGGTGCTGACCGGTTTCGCGGATCATCGTTGCCGCGCCATACAGGGTTTGGACGACAAGCTCGGTGGCCATCGCCCGTGGCAAACCGAGAACGACCCCCGCTTCGATCATCGCCTCAACGACGTAGAACACATAGGCCGGCCCCGAACCGGAGATCGCCGTGACCGCATCCTGATAGTGCTCCGGCACCTCCATTGCCTTCCCGCACGAGCGGAGCAGATCCATCGCTTCCTCAAGGTGGGCATCGGTGCAGTGTTGGCCACGGCTGAGCGCCGCCATGCCCTGGTCGACAAGCGCCGGGGTGTTGGGCATGACCCGGACCACGGAACTGCCCGGGGGCAACCGTTCCTCGAGGAACGCAGTGGTGATTCCGGCGGCGAGGCTCACAACGAGGTTGCCCGCAGTGACATACGGCCTGATTTCCGCCAGGAGGGCCGCCATGTCCTGGGGCTTGACGACGAGCAGAAGCGTCGTCGCGGCACTCGCCGCAGCGAGGTTGTCGACGGCCCGCACGCCATAGGCGCTCTCGAGGGCGGCGGCTCGATCGGCGCGGCGTTCGGTGATCAACAACTCACCCGTGGCGCGGCCGGAGCGGATCAGGCCGGAGAGGAGTGTCTCCCCCATCACCCCGGCGCCAAAGATGGCGACAGTCATCGCGCGGTCCTATCCGTTGGTCAGTAGTGAGCGGACAAAGAACATCGTGTTGGCGGGGCGTTCGGCCATCCGGCGCATCAGATAGCCGTACCACTGATCGCCGTAGGGGACGTAGACCCGCAGCTGGTGGCCGCGATCGGCGAGGCGACGCTGCTCGTCGGCGCGTATCCCGAAGAGCATCTGGAATTCGAAGCTGTCGGCGGAACGCTCGTGATGGGCGGCGAGCGCGGCGGTGATCTCGATGACCCGCGGGTCGTGGGAGGCGATCATCGGATAACCGCGACCCGCCATGAGGGTCTTGAGGCACCGCACATACGAGAGGTCGACGTCGTGTTTGTGCTGGTAGGCAACCGATTCCGGTTGGGCGTAGGCGCCCTTGCACAGTCGCACCCGGCTGCCGGCCGTCGCAAGATCGAGGCAATCGGCCTCGCTGCGGTGGAGGTAGGCCTGGATCGCCACGCCGACCCACGGGAAGTCTTGGCGCAGGTTGTTGAGGATCTCCAGGGTCGCGTCCGTCGTCGTGTGGTCCTCCATGTCGAGGGTCACGGTCGTGCCGGCGTTGGCGGCGGCCTGACAGATCCGGCGGGCATGGTAGAGGGCGACCGCGTGCCCATCGGTCAGTTCGAGTCCGAGCGCGGTGAGCTTGAGGCTGACCTCACCTTTGCCTTCTTGGCTCAGTTGCTGGTCCGCGAGAAGCCTCAGCAAGGTCACATAGGCGTCTGCCGTATGCCGCGCCTGGGCTTGGTCCGTGGTGTCTTCGCCGAGGTAGTCGACGGTGGCAAAGCGGTTGGTCTGACGCAAGGTGGCGACGGCGTCGACCGCGTCATCGGGACTGGTGCCCGCGACATACCGCTTGACGACGCTGCGTGAGACGGGGGCGCTTTCGATGGTGTGGGCGACCGCGTCGGAGGCGGAGAGCCGCAGCAGTGACTGTCGCAATAGTTCCCCGGGGCCCATGAGGAGAGGCTAGCTTGCCTGACTCGGGTCGCTGGGATATTTTCAGCACATGGTGAATAGCGCCCCGGCGGTTGTCGCGTCGCATCTCAAGGTCATTCGAGGAGGCACCGTCGTCCTGCCTGACCTGTCCCTGTCGATCCCCGCGGGGCGCCTCGTCGGCCTCCTCGGCCCGAGCGGAAGCGGGAAGTCCACGTTCATCCGCGCGGTCGTCGGCGTCCAAGCGGTGGCGTCGGGCACGGTGACGGTGCTCGGGGAGCCCGCGGGCTCCCCGAGGTTGCGGGCCAGGATCGGCTACGTAACCCAGGCGCCGAGTGTCTATGAGGACCTGAGCATCCGGGCGAACGTGCGCTACTTCGGTGGCCTCATGGGCGCCTCGTCCGAGGCCGCCGACGAGGCCATCGACGCGGTCGACCTCACCGAGCACGCCGATCGGGTCGTCGCAAAACTCTCCGGTGGCCAACGGTCCCGGGTGAGTTTGGCCGCGGCACTTGTCGGCAAACCCGACCTGCTTGTCCTCGACGAACCGACCGTCGGGCTCGACCCGGTGCTGCGCCGCGACCTCTGGGAACTGTTCAACCGCCTTGCCGCGCAGGGAATCTCGCTGCTCGTCTCGAGCCACGTCATGGACGAGGCAACGCGCTGTCACCGGTTGCTGCTGTTGCGTCAGGGCCAGCTTCTCGCTGACACGACGCCCGCAGAGCTGCTGCGTCAAACGGGCGCGCTCGACCACGAGCGCGCCTTCCTCACCCTCATCGAGCGCGCCGAGCAGGTGGCCTGATGAACCCGCGGTTGACCATGCTCACCGCCGGTCGGGTGCTGCGTCAGATTCGCGCCGATCACCGCACGATTGCGCTGCTGCTCATCGTTCCGTGTGTGCTCTTGGGGCTGCTCGCCTGGATCTTCGAGGGAACCCCAGCCTTTGATCGGGTCGGTCCGGCCCTGCTCGGGGTGTTCCCGTTCGTCGTGATGTTCATCGTCACGAGCGTGGCCACCCTCCGAGAGCGCACCTCGGGAACCCTCGAACGCCTCCTCGCCGGGCCTCTCGGCAAGGCCGACTTCATGTTCGGGTACGCGCTCGCGTTCGGGTTCATGGCGATCATCCAGGCTCTCGTGGCCACCGCGTTCGCCGTCTGGGTCTGCGGGCTGGACGTCGCCGGCCCGAGGTGGCTGCTCGTCGTCATCGCGGTGCTCGACGCCGTCCTCGGCGCGGCTTTGGGACTGCTGGCGAGTGCCTTCGCGCGCACCGAGTTCCAGGCGGTTCAGTTCATGCCTGCCTTCGTGTTGCCCCAGTTTCTGCTGTGCGGGCTCCTCGTCGAACGCGACCAATTGCCGGGCATCCTCGCCGGACTTTCCGATCTGCTTCCCCTCTCGTATGCCGTGGACGCGATGTCCTCGGTCAGTCGCCTTTCCGCGCCGATGAGTGAAGTGGGTCCGGATCTGCTCATCATCGCTGGATGGGTGGCTGCCGCGCTGGCTCTCGGCAGCCTCACCCTCCGGCGTCGCACCGAGTAGCGCGACGTTCGCCCGAGCGGTGGGGGTTCGCCCGAGGGGTGGGGGTTCGCCCGAGGGGTGGGGGTTCGCCCGAGGGGTGAGGGGAGCCCGAGCGTCAGGGGAGCAGGTAGCGCTGGATCGTCGGGCCAACGAGTCGAACGAGATCCTCGACCGAGGCGTCAACGATCGGCTGGAATCCGAGGACGTAGCGCATCATCGCGAGACCTACCATCTGGCTGCCCACCAGGCCGCCACGCAGATTCGCCTCCGGGTCCCCGTCGCCGAGTTCTCGGGCCACCCGGGCAAACGCCTCCTCGGTGAGGAATTCGCGAATCATCCGAGCCGCCGCCTCATGGGTGAGGGCCGAGCGGATCACGCCCTGGAACCGCTCGCGGCCCTCGGCGTCGTCCCACACGGTGAAGAAGGAACGCACCAAGGTGGCGCCAACCTCGTCCCGGGGGGCGGCAACGATCGCCGCCACGAGCACAACCGGATCGAGCGGCAACTCCATGACCTCGGCAAAGAGGGCGGGCTTCCCGGCGAAATAGTGGTGCACCAGAGCCGAGTCCACACCGGCACGGCGTGCAACAGCGCGCAGCGAGGTGGCGTCATACCCCTGCGCACTGAATTCACCGCGGGCGGCGGCGACGATTTCACCGCGCGTGTCGGACCCGGAGGGGCGGCGGCCGCGGCGTCCCGGGGCTGCAGAGTCAGGCGGTCTGGAACTCAAGGCAACGGGCTGGCGAGAACTCAAGGCAACGGGCTGGCAAGGTGCAGCCGAGCGAAGGCGAGTGCCTCGGCAAGGTCACCGGCGCGGGTGTGTGGGTCCAGCTTGCGAGTGCCCACCTCGACGACGATCCCCCCGGCGAAGCCCTGCTCCGCGAGCGTCTCGAGGACTTCCGCGCACGGCTGGCCGCCTCGGCCCGGGACGAGATGCTCGTCCTTGAATGTGCCGGAGCCATCGGCAAGGTGGAGGTGCGCAAGGCGGTCACCGAGCTCGCCGACCATCCCGAGCGCGTCCGACCCCGCTGTCGCAGTGTGCGACAGGTCCAAGGTGACGTTGGCGTAAGGCTGGTCGACAGGGTCCCAGTGCGGGGCGTACGCGAGCATCTCGCGCTGGCGCGCCCGCCAAGGGAACATGTTCTCGACGGCGATGGCGATCCCGGAGTCGGCCTCGCGGGCGGCAATCCCTTCGACGAACTCGAGGGCGTAGTCCTTTTGCCACCTAAACGGCGGGTGCACGACGACCGTGGTCGCTCCGACTTCGTGAGCCAGATCGAGGGAGCGGTCGATCTTGGTCCAGGGGTCCGGGCCCCAGATCCGCTGGGTGAGCAGCAGCGTAGGTGCGTGGATCGAGACAACGGGCAGGCCGTGGTGCTCAGCCAGCGCGATCAACGCCCCGGCCTCCCGACTGACCGGGTCCGTCCAGACCATGACCTCGATCCCGTCGTAACCCAACCGGGATCCCACGGTGAAGGCGGTGGCGGTGGGTTCCGGATAGACCGAGGCAGTCGAAAGAGCGACGGCGGCACCGGGGATGGCGACGGCCGTGACAGACTCTTCGCGAGTTCCGGGCGTCATGATGCTTCATCGTAATTGGCCGAGCGCAGATATCGGGCATGCCGGGCGCGTCACGGTCCCCAGCAGGTGGACACCGCCCAACCTCGCCGCAACGACGCCGCCCGACCTCGCCGCTACGCTGGGGCCGCCCCGGGCCGCGGACCTCACGGGTCGCGTCCTCGCCTCAACGAAAGCGAGCTCGACAACCAATGCGTCGTGCCATTTGCCCCCGACCGCGGCGCACTCGCCTCACTCTCGCGATTGTTGGCGTGGCGCTCCTCGCCGGATGCACCGCGGCGGAACCCACTGCTACCAGAAGTTCGGGCACCTCGGGCACCATTAGCGGATCGGGATCCGCAGACTCGTCCACGAGTTCGTCTGACACTTCTACGCCTTGTCTCGCGCGAAGCGGAGACGACTGGACATATGAAAAGTATGCCGCCAAGGCCGGGACGTGGACCGTCACCTACGCCGTCGTTCGCAACACCTGCACCGGCCCCGTTAGCCTCCTCGAATTCGAGAGCGGGGTCCGCCTCGGTGGGATCGACTACGGTGAAGCCCTATCGGTGAGCCCAGTACCCGAGGACATCACCATGTTTCAGCCTGGCTCGCCCGCAGGGATTCCCATCAGCAATTCGGTGCTTGAACCGGGAGAAAGCGCCCAAATCATTGGCGCGGTGGTGCTCGACGAGGTCCCATTTCCGCAGGCACTTCCGTCGGGAGTGCTGCATTATCGCGAGTCGGGAGGGCAACGCCAATCGCTGACCTTGGACTCCGGGCTTACGATATGCAGCTGCCCGCCACCGGCAGAGCCGTCCTGACCAACCTGGAGAACGGTGCAGGCGTCACACTCACGACTCGGCCGGCGCCTGACCACACCTTTCGGTTAGGCGAACGCTCAACCACGCGCCGATCGGACCCATTTGGGTAGCTTCCAGCGACCGGTCGCGCCGCGCAGGTCCAAAGCCGCGACGACCGTGATGGCGATCAGGCCCGCGCCGGGTGGAGCCAGCCATAGTTCTCCTGTCCCGACACCGGGTCGCAGACCCCACAGTGTCGCGCTCACTCGGCCCCCGACACCCGCGGCGATGCAGAGTGCGGCCGCAACGGCTAGCCAGCGCAGCACGCGCTGGCGGCGATGACGATCCTGCTCCCCGGCGTCAACGAGTTGACCACCCACCGGCCGACGAGCAAGGGTCGCTGCGACGGCCGCGGGCAGCACCAAGGCAAGAATCACCATGGCGCCCACCCCAGCGAAAACTAGGGCCATGAAGTGCTGCCCCGGCTCCTTTGTCAATCCCGGATCAATAATATATTGAGCGCTCGGAGTCAATGATCTGATGACTCCCACAATCTGCGCCTGCTCCGCTTGACTCAGGAAACCAACACCTTCCAAAAGGAGGATTCTTTGACTCGATTCATGCGCTATTTGACCCGCCCCCAAGTCGGTCCCGGCGGGAATCAACGCAGTTACCGAATTGACGCCCAGCCGCGGGTCCGGGATCGCCCTTAGACTCGTCAAGGCCGCAATTTTACCTTCGCCATCAAGAACAAGAACGACAACGTGCCCATCCTGAACAAGGCCGGGCTCCGCCCTCACTTGCCCAGACTCCGTCACGACGCCGGGCACGCCGATTCCACTCGTTTCCGCAACCACGCAGTCTTCAGATTCGGACCACGACTCCCCCACACGCAGGCATGCGGCGAGAAGCGGTGGCAAAACAAGCACGGTGCCCGGTGAAACATTAGGAGCGAATGTCCACGCTCTCGAACCTGTGACTTGACTCAGAGCCTTCTCGATCTCAGCACTAGCGGGCCCGATACCACCTATCACCATTGAACCTGGGGGTTGGGCAGGCGCGGACGTCGTGGCGGTCAATCGTGCCCCGTATTCGCTAATTGCTGCGGACGCGCTCAAGAAGCCGATCATGACCACAAGCGGAACCAGCCAAAAACAACTCGCCCGATAATGCTCCCGTGCGACAACTGCTGCCATACGCCCCCTATGCCACCCGATCGGACCGGCGGCACCGACTGTCATCAGCCCCATCAGAGGTCCGCAGGCCATCCACGCGCTTCGACTAAGTTCATCATTCGACACCACAGAACCCACAATTGCGAGCAGAAGGACGCCCACCATAATCAGACGCGACACACGTCTCATGCCTTCGCTTCGCGGTATCGAGGAACGTCTAATTAGACGCGTGGCCACCAAGGGTAGAGTAGTTGCCAAGATAAGGGTTAAGCCAAGAGACGGCCAGTCGAATGAAGTAGTTAACCACGATTGGCCCCACAGTCGCGCAAAGTATCCACTCAAGGTCACTGCAACCAAATACCCGCCCATCCATCCGATTAGCGTTGCCAAACCCACCCCGATGATCCAAGCAACCCTTCCAACAGATCGTGAGTGCGACGTCGATGCACCCGCAGCGACGAGCTCCTCCTCAGCGGTGGCGAGCAAGGGCACAACGCCAAGGGCGCCAACAGAAAGCAGAAGAACGGCAAGGCCGAGAACGAGTCTCGGAAGATATCTAAGCTCCCAGGACATTCCCGTGTCTGACGAGAAGTCATTGTTGGCCCCGGCCTCCAGTCGCGCAATATCCCGGAATGAAAAGCCTTCTTCGTCCATTGCTTCAACGAGGTGAGAATCCGCATTCCCGTCTGCCAAGAACACTTCGTCCGCAACTTCGGGCTCCGGGGCGCTAGCCCGGTAGAGCGTGGCCGTTGCCGCACTGGCTGGATCAACCAGCAGACCAACGACGCGCAAGGATTCCTGCCGAGCAGGAAGTACGGCGACTTCGTCACCGACACCAACCCCGAGGGCCGAGGCGAGTGTGGGGCTGAGGGCGACCTCCGTCCCGGCGAGCGGCGCCCTCCCCGAAGTGATTAGCCCCGGACCCCCCCACTTGACTGGCCCATCGATGATGTTGCCCTGCCACGCGCGGCCCTTCGCCACGACATCGGCGGGCCGTGAGTGACGAACGGAGAGTGCCGCATTGCCCTGCAGCCACTCCCGACCGACCTCCGTTAAGGGAGTGTAGGCAGCAGTGAATTCACCTATCGAGGCCTGGCGCGACATATCCTTCGCTGAAGCAACTGAAACCCAAATTGTGGACGTCACACCACAGACAAGACCCACGAGGGTCGCAAAGACACCTATTGCGATAGCCGCGACGCCGCTGTGGCGGAGAAGCTTTGGGACAAGGTTCCTGTATCGCGAAACGCGGCGCACCTACTGGCCGCCCAACGAAATACTAGCCGAGAACTCAGCCGCCACCTTTGCATCGTGCGTGACGACCACAACCGCGAGCCCTTGAGCGGCGACGTCTGCCAAAAGACCAGCCACCTGGTCGCTATTAGCCCGGTCAAGCGCGCCCGTCGGCCCGTCTGCCAAAATGACGGAGGCTCCCGAGACAAGGGCCCGAGCTATGGCGACCCGTTGTCGCTCACCGCCCGAGAGTGTTTTCGGTATCCTCTTCCCGAAACCACTCAGTCCAATACGAGCGAGCACAACGTCAACGGCTTCATCGTCGATAGGCTGATTTCGATACTCAGCGGACAACCGCAGATTCTCCTCCACGGACAGGAAACCAACTAATCGTGCGTCCTGAAATATCAAAGCAACTCGAGAGTCAAGCTGACTCCGCGTATGGTCAACCGCAGTGCTGCCAATCAGGACTCGACCAGCATCAGGGGTTTGGAGGCCAGCGAGGACCCGAAGTAGCGTGGACTTTCCCGACCCGCTGGGCCCAACAATTGCGAGCCCTTCGCCCGGGAGCAACGGCACCTGAGCAGCCAGCCAACACCGCCCTAACGTCAGAATCAGATATTGAGTAGGTGACCCATATATCCTCCCACGATAGGCGAGTCTCTGGCGTAAGCTGAGCGTGATGACGCCCTTGTTCAGTCATCTCCCGACACCCCCGAGTCTCATCCAGATACGGTACTGCAACCGTTAGTCGAAATCAATCAGACTCGTCCCAATCGCGGATGTGGCGGCTGGCCTGCGCTGACCACATGGCAATCTCGCGACCAAGATCTCTTAGGCCCGTTCAGCGCGCGCGTTCCCAAGTCCTCGTGCAGCGAATCGACCCACGGCGATCACGGTCACCATCCCCGCTATCCAGGTGAGGGCCTCGGTCAGGTCCAGATTGTAGGCAAGGTTCACGTTCCACGGCACCAGGCCAGGAGTCGAGGCCACGAGCGTGGCCGCACCGGGGACGAGCCAACCCCGACTTGACCCCAGGAAGCTGCTCGCAAACACGGCCAAGGCTGCCTGCGTCGCGACAAGGGCAACCACGTGATGGACAGGCAACGAACAAGCTAAGGCGGTCAGGCCAGCACCGAAAGACGTCACGCCGACAAGAGTCACCGCTGCCCCCGCGCGGAGAAGCCCAAGCGGCCGCCTGCGGGTGCGGGTCAAACTCGTCGGCCCTTCTTCAAGAAACCGCATCGCGCTCGCGACGGGAACCATGAATGCCAGGACCGAGATGGAGTCGACCTCCGCTAGCATGTCCGTTCCATCTCGGCGAAATGGAACGCCGATGCTCGCGACAGCGACGGGGAGCAACCACGCAAGCAAGACCACCATTGCCTCAGCGCGTGAAAGCGCCCGGACACTCCAGTAGGTGCGTAGGCTGTTGCGGGCCTCGTTCATCGGAAATCGTCATAGGTTAGGTTCCCGGTAAGGATTGCCTGTCTATGTGAACTGAGCCAGGCGGAGCGCTCGAGGTCTGACATCTGTTGGAGCCGGGCGATGGCTTGGTCGAATTGCGTTAAGTCTTGGCCATATCCCGAGGGGTACACGTAGCATGAGAATCGACACAAGGACCCGTTGATGGGCAGGTCGTGAGCAGCATACGCCCACGCCACGAGCACCTCCCCAGGCGGCGGACCCTGCACCTGGTTGCGCCACGACTGCTGAAGGACGGGAGCGCCGAGCCGCGAAAGCATCAGGCCGAGGAGTACCTCCTCGGACGGCAAGACGGTTTCTGAGGATGAGAAGGGCAGTCCGGCATCTTCGACAGAGATGATCGGGCCATTCGGCTGCGGCGAGCCGTCTGGCAGCGAATCGCCCTGAACTACCCTGGTCGACTCGGGATAAACGGCGCCAAAGGTGTCGAAAGCCTCGTTGAGAACCCCCGTGACCTGACCCCGTACCCTCTCCCACGGCAGCGCCAGGCACAGCTCAACCCGCCCCGTGAAGGCGCACGATGTCTGAGCAGCTTGGGGATTCTCTACGAAGCTTCCCGATCCGTTCACGCCGAGGCCAACCAGGGCAAGGACCGCCAAAAGGCTCGTGCCGACGCGCCACCGTGCGTTGCTGGCGGGGAGAAACCAAAGGGCGAGCGCGAGTCCACTTAGCGCCTGCAACAGCGAATACACCAACGTGGGCCCACCCCAGGTGGCCGGAAAGGCACCATATGGAGTCAACTTCTCCGCGAAGTGCAGACTGCGCACAAACAGCGGAGCAACAAGGAAGACATATCCCAATAAGCCGGCGACTGCGATCGTCGGCACAAATGGGAATTGGTAAGCAAGCCGAAGGCCAAAGGCTGTAAATGCCAGGCACCAAGCCAGCACGGAGACTGCAATGATTGGTCGCGGAAAACCGAAGGTTGACCCACTTAAGGTGACGACCATGGAAAGAGCAAAGGTGCAGACCATTCCCGCACCGAGCAGTAAACCGAGTTCCGCAAGGAGCCGCACGTACTGGGCGGGCTCACTGCGCACCCCCGTCCGCGTGAGCTTGTCGAGACCGGAAGTGCGCCGACCGTAGGCGATGAACGCACCCAAGGCGGCACACACCGGGCCCAAAATGTTGATGGATAACGACCAGTATCCTTGGGTCATTCCGACATCGAACGCCCACCGGTTCACATTCGCCGCCATGAAGGCGCCGACGATGAGTACCGGAAGGAAGATCGCCACCATGCGCAACGGTGACCACAGCGACAGCAAGGAACGCGGCCCCCTCATGCCGCCTCCTGCAAGACCCTCACGAGACCCGTACGTAGGGCGTCAGCTCCACGACTTCCGCCACCGAGTTCCTCCACGTCGCCCGTGAAGACGATCCGGCCGAGTTCGAGGACCACGACGTGATCGGCAACACTCGCAACGTCCTCCAAGAGATGGGTCGAAAGCACAACCCCACGGTCCGCCGACAATTGCCGAACCAGATCATGGAGATGCCCCCGTTGCAGGGGGTCGAGGCCGGAGCTGGGCTCGTCCAAAATGAGCCCCACTGGGTCACCGGCGAGTGCAGCCGCGAGGCCCAGACGTCGCTCCATTCCTCCAGAAAGCTCGCGACACCTCGCATCACGACGATCCCCCAGATCAACCCGGCCGAGCCAATAGTCCGCCCGGTCGTAGGCCGCCTCAACAGTGGCACCTTTCAACCAGGCGGCATAGCGCACCGCCTCAATGACCCGCATGGAGCCGGGAAACAACAACGACTGCGGGAGCCACCCGAGTTTCGCCAGGTCAGCGCGCGGACTGGGCACCCCACCAAGGCGGACCTGCCCCTTATCAAGATCCAGGTCGCCACTGCACACGCGACAGAGGGTCGTCTTTCCTGCCCCATTGCGCCCCAAGAGAGCCGTGACGCCGGGTCCAACAGCAAGATCGACATCATCGAGGGCTTGGCGTGCGCCGAATGCCAGACTGCCGCCTTCGATTTCCAGCCAGTTCACTTTATGACCCAAACGCAGCGGACCATCGCCCTTTGTCCTCCCAGATTCGTTGTCAAGCCACGAACTTCGCGAGAGTAGCAGATGCTGATGCACCGGTCAGGAGCCCTTCCGTCTTGAGGGTCGGGCGCGGACAACTCACCGGGACAGCTTCGCGCCGACAAACCCTGGTCCGTCTTTGCAGCGACATGGCCATCGATTCTCGGCATAGCCATAAAGGCGTGTCCGGACTTCGGCAGCCTCAGTCCAGCGACTCGAGTCGGCGCAAGATCACACCTTCACGCAGAGCCCAAGGGCAGATCTCCACCTGGTCGACCTTGAGCAAGTCCAGCGTGGCTTCGGCGACGAGCGCCCCACCCAAGGCCTGAGCGGACCGGGCCAGCGACACCCCCGGCAATGCCGCCCGAGCCACCGCGGTCATCGGGGTGAGCCTCGCCACGAGCTCCGTGAGATCAGCGCGGGTCAGCACGCGGGCGGCATACGGACCCTCACTGCTTGGCGCAGCACCAGCGAGGCGGGCAAGCGAGCGAAAGGTCTTGGAGGTCGCGACGACCCGATCCGCCTGACCAGCACGAACCAGCGGCCGGATCCCCGCAGCGAGACGCGCGCGGATCACCCGCCGAGCGTCCTTCACCGCCGCAGCGGTCGGCGGATCCCCGGGCAACAACTCCCGGGTAACCCGACCGGCGCCCAACGGAACCGACACAGCCGCATCAGGCTCCTCATCGAGACCGGCAGCCATCTCCAAGGAGCCGCCGCCGATGTCAAGCAACAGGAGGTTCCCCGCGGACCAACCGCACCAGCGCCGGGCGGCGAGGAAAGTCAACCGCGCTTCGTCCGTCCCCGACAGGACCCCCACCGGGCCCCCAGCGCTCGTCGCGACCCGGGCCAGCACCGCCGCACCATTGCTCGCCTCACGCACCGCGCTCGTCGCGAAGATGAGCAACTCCTCCACACCCTGCTCGTCGGCGAGGTGCCGCGCGGTCGCCGTGAAATCAACGAGCCGAGCAATGCCGTCCTCCGTCACCGCCTCGTCCACGAGGTGCTCCGCGAGCCGCAGATCGATCTTGTGCGAGAACGCGGGCAAGGGCCGGGCACCATGATGAGCGTCGACAACAAGCAGGTGAACCGTGTTTGAGCCAATGTCGATCACGCCCAGACGCATAGCGGCAGAGTAGGCGACTACTCAGCCCGCGCCGAAGCGAGCCGAGGATCTACCCGCGAAGGTCCGCGGCCCAGGGGTGGCCGAACGCTCGCCGAGGGGTGGCCGAAAGCTCGCCGAGGCCCTGCCGAAAGCGCGCCGACGCCTTGCCGAAAGCGGGGTCCACAGCCGAGACTGACCGCACGCACCTGCCACCCGCGACGCGGCCGGGCAGCGACGACGACGGGAGCGAAACGTATGTCGAGCAAAACCCTGCAACTGCTCGTGGGCACCGCTAAAGGTGCGTTCGTTATTGACGGTGACCCCGCCCGCCGAACCTGGTCGGTGCGCGGTCCGTTCTGTGACGGATGGCCGATCAACCACGTCGTCGGCGACCCAGCCACCGGCACCATCTGGGCCGGCGGCGGCGGGGACTGGTTCGGCGCGGGCATCTGGCGCTCCGAGGACGGCGGCGACACCTGGTCATTGACCAAACTCACCTCCGGTCAGGCTGACGAATGGGCCGCCACCGACCCCGAATTCGCCGACCGGATCGGCTGGACTGCACCCGAACCGCCGTTCGGAACCCGCTTCGGGCAGGTGTGGTCGCTGGGCCGCGTCGCAGATCGGCTGTATGCCGGGACCAAGCCCGCGGCCCTCCTCGTCAGCGAGGACGACGGCACGTCCTGGTCCGAGGTCACCGGATTGAGCGAGCACCCCTCCGCGGCGCAATGGAACCCCGGCGCGGCGGGCCTCGTGCTCCACACGATCATCGCCGACCCCGACAACCCACAGACGTTGTGGATCGGGATCTCCGCGGCCGGTGTCTTCGCCTCGAGCGACGGCGGCCGCAGCTGGGAACGGCGCAACGCCCTCGCCGACCCCGCAGCGTCCCCGGCCACCGACCACCCCGCTGGCCCACACGACGGCGAAACGGGGCACTGCGTCCACCATCTCGTCCGCGCACCCGGCCCCGGGGACCACCTCTACCAGCAAAATCACGTCGGCGTCTGGCGATCGGACGACGGCGGGCGCAGCTGGCACGACGCGTCGACAGGGTTGCCGTCAACCTTCGGTTTCCCGATCCGGGTCCACCCCCGCGACCCGCAGACCATCTGGACGTTGCCGCTCAACGGAGACTCGGTCGGGCGTTACCCGCCGCAGGCCGCGGCGGCGGTGTGGCGATCCCGGGACGGGGGCACGACGTGGACCGCCCACCGCGCCGGTCTCCCCCAGGAATCGTGCTTCTTCACCGTGCTCCGCCAGGGGATGGCGGGCGACACGCGCGAACCCGCCGGCGTCTACTTCGGCACGAACAGCGGGTCACTGTTCGCGAGCCGCGATGAAGGCGAGACCTGGGACGAGATCGCCCGCCACTTGCCGACCGTCCTCTCCGTCGAAGTCCTCGAGCGCGCCTGAGCTAGCCCTTTGACCGAGCGGCGCTAGCCATTTGACCGGGCGGCTGACGAGCGCGCCGTCGCCACTGCGTCGCCGCCACACCCGCCCGGCCTAGGCTGACGGGGTGAGCGAGTCTTCCGTCGACATCCCGCGGGTGTGGGTGGAGTTCGACGATCCCGGCGCCGACGAACAGCGCTTCCGGTGCGATTTGACCTGGTTGACGTCCAACTGGACCTGCGTCTTCGGGAGCGGATGCGCCGGGATCTATGCCGATCGACCGGACGACGGGTGCTGCACCCTCGGGGCGCATTTCACCGACAAGGACGATGTCCGCCGCGTCGCGGCCGCCGTCGCCCGACTCGATCCGGCCTCCTGGCAACACGACTCCGGGAGCACCCGCAAGTCCGCGTGGCTCGACAAGGTGGACGGAGCCGCGAGCACCAAGGTGGTCGACGGGGCCTGCATCTTCCTCAACCGTCCCGGCTTCGCGGCCGGAGCGGGGTGCGCCCTCCACCAGCACGCCGTCCGCACCGGCGTGGCACCGCATACGGTCAAACCGGACGTGTGCTGGCAACTGCCGATCCGGCGCAGCTACCGCACGGTCACCCGACCCGATGAGACGAGCTATCTCGAGGTGACGATCGCCGAATTCGACCGCCGCGGGTGGGGGCCGGGCGGGCACGACCTCGACTGGTATTGCTCAAGCAATTCGGTGGCCCACGTGGGGCGCGAGCCGGTCTATCGCAGCCTCCACGCCGAGCTTGAGGAACTCATGGGGACGGCGGCGTATGCCGAGCTCGTCCTTCGCTGCGAGGCCCACCTCTTTGGCGTGCGGGCGGTACGGGCTCGGGGCGCCCGCCAACTTCTGCCGCTCCTCATCCACCCCGCTACTTCGGCGGCGGCCCAGTCGCGTCGGCCTCGGCGGCCCTGAGCTGCGCGGGGGTGGGCAGGTGAGCAGAGCAGCGGGTGAGCTCGGTGGCGTGCGCACGAGCCCCAATATCTGGAACTACCCGGCGACCTATGAGCTGGAAAACCTCGCCTTCGACCAGAGCGGGGCGATCGAGGCCACCCTTGCGGAGCTCCTCCCGCCTGGGGCCTCGCTCCTGCTCGACATCGGCTGCGGAACCGGCTACCACCTGCCACGGTTCGTCGCCCTCGGCGGCCACGTCGTGGGGGTCGAACCCTTTGTCCCCTTAGCCCTGTCGGCCAAGGCGCGGATCGACTCGATGGAGCTGAGCGGTGAACTGCCCCCGGGGCGGGCCGAGGTGCTCGTGGGGAGTGCCGAATCCTTGCCGTTGGCCGACTCCTCCGTTGACTTAGTGGTCGCGCGCTGGGCGTACTTCTTCGGCCCCGGCTGCGAGCCGGGCCTCGCGGAAGTCGAGCGCGTCCTTCGCCCAGGTGCCGTCGCCGCCTTCCTCGATAACGACGCGACGACCTCAACGTTCGGAGGGTGGTTCGCGGACGCCAACGCGGCATACGATCCGCTTGCGGTGCAACGCTTTTGGAGCAGGCGAGGATTCACCCGCCACCGGCTGACGCTGGCGTGGGACTTCACCTTCCGGGAGGACTTCGAGGCGGTGGTGCGGATCGAATTCGCCCCCGACGCGGCGGCCCGGATCCTCGACGGGTATGCCGGAACATCGGTCGATTACGCCGTCAACCTGTGGTGGCGCCGGTTCTGATTCCCGGCCCGGGCAGGGCTGTCGGTGCCGCCGCCTAGCGTGTCCGCCATGACAACGAACAAGGCAGCCCGCGCCAACGGGTACCGCTGCTCCGAGTGCGGCTGGAGCGCGGTCAAGTGGGTGGGCCGCTGCGGGGAGTGTCAGGCGTGGGGGACGGTGAGCGACGTCGGGGCGGTGGCGGTGCGCACCTTGGCGGCGGTCACCCCGATCCGTCCCGCGGTCCCGATCGGTGAGGTCGAGGGCGGGCACGCCGAGGCGGTGCCAACCGGTGTCTCCGAGTTCGACCGGGTGCTCGGTGGCGGGCTCGTCCCTGGTGCGGTCGTGCTCGTGGCCGGCGAACCTGGCATCGGAAAATCCACACTGTTGCTCGATGTTGCCGCGCGCGCCGCCCGGTCGGGACAAGACGTGCTGTATGTCAGCGGCGAAGAGTCCGCAGCCCAGGTCCGATCGCGCGCCGAGCGCATCGAGGCGATGGCCCGCACCCTCTACCTTGCCAGCGAGACCGACTTGGCGACGGTCCTGGGCCAGATTGAGCGGTTGCGCCCCGCCCTCGTCGTCGTCGATTCGGTGCAGACCATCGCGAGCACCCAGGTGGAGGGGGCGGCGGGCAATGTCAGTCAGGTGCGCGAGGTAGCCGCCGCCCTGATTCGGGCAGCGAAATCCGAGGGCTTCGCCGTCCTCCTCGTGGGACACGTGACCAAAGATGGTTCGATCGCGGGACCTCGGCTCCTTGAACACCTCGTCGACGTCGTCGTCGCCTTCGAGGGGGACCGGCACACCCGGCTGCGGCTCGTGCGCGCCGTCAAGAACCGTTATGGACCGACGGATGAGGTGGGCTGCTTCGACCTTGGCGATGGCGGGATCACTGGCCTCGCCGACCCGAGCGGTTTGTTCCTCTCCGGGCGGGTCGGGGAAGTCCCCGGGACATGCGTGACGGTCACCCTCGAGGGTCGGCGCCCACTCGTCGCCGAGGTCCAGGCGCTCGTCGCCCCCTCGACGTTGCCCTCGCCGCGACGCGCCACGAGCGGGGTGGATGCGGCGCGGGTCGCCATGGTGACTGCGGTGCTGGACCGCCGGGCGGGGGTGCCCATCCGGTCCCACGACGTCTACGTCTCGACGGTCGGAGGTGTCACGTTGCGCGAGCCGGCGACGGACCTGGCCCTCGCGGTGGCGATGGCGAGCGCCGCCTTCGACGTGCCGGTGAGCAACCGCGTGATCGCCGTCGGTGAGGTCGGGCTGGCCGGCGAGATCCGCTCCGTCGCCGGGGTGCACCGGCGATTGGCCGAGGCCGGGCGGTTGGCGTTCACCCGGGCGTTGGTTCCGGTGGGCACCCTCGGTGGCGGGCCGCTGCCGGAGGGGATGCAGGTCGAGGAGGTCGCCGATCTCGCGAGTGCTATCCGGGCGATCGCTGGCCCCCGGCCCAGCTGACCGGTGGACGTCCACAGCGCGCCGCCGCGGCCATGCCGGGCCCGCGGCGTGCGGCTTTGCCGGGCGCCGCGTGCGGTCTTGCCGGGCCCGCGGCGTGCGGTCTTGCCGGGCGCCGCGTGCGGTCTTGCCGGGCCCGCGGCCTCGGTCTTGCCGGGCGCGTCGCCGCGGCCTTGCCGGGCCCGCCACTTAGGATGACCCTGCCGGTCAGTGAGCGGGCCGTCCGTGCCCGCCCTCGGGCCGACACCCGACCGACACCGCACCCGCCCGACCGGTGGGAACCGATGTCACAACGTGAAGGACTGCGGTGACCAACGCGAGCGACGAGGAACTGTTCCGGTCGACCTTGGCCGCCGTCGCGCCCGGAACGCAATTCCGGGACGGACTTGAACGCATCCTGCGCGGCAACACCGGAGCCCTGATCGTCCTCGGCTACGACAAGGCCGTGGAGTCGCTCTGCACGGGAGGCTTCTTCCTCGATGTCGACTTCTCCGCCACCCGACTGCGCGAGCTCGCCAAAATGGATGGGGCCATCGTCGTCGACAGCGACGGAGCCAAGATCGTGCGCGCCGCCGTTCAACTCGTCCCCGACCCGAGCATCGAGACCAGCGAGTCCGGCACCCGGCATCGCACAGCCGAACGCGTCGCGAAACAGACCGGCTATCCCGTCGTCTCGGTGAGCCAGTCGATGCGGATCGTCGCGCTCTATGTGGCGAGCCGTCGGCACGTCCTCGAGGGGTCGAGCGCCATCCTCAGCCACGCCAACCAGGCCCTGCAAACCCTTGAGCGCTACCGGGCCCGACTGGACGAAGTCACCGGCACCCTGTCCGCGTTGGAAATCGAAGACCTCGTCACCGTCCGCGATGTCGCCGCGGTCCTCCAGCGGATGGAAATGGTGCGCCGGATTGCCGCCGAGTCAACGGCCACGTCGTCGAGTTGGGTGTCGATGGACGGCTCCTGACCCTCCAACTCCAGGAGCTGACCACCGGCCTCGCCGACGACCTCGACTGGGTCATCCGGGACTACCTCGCCGAAGGTTTCCGTGAGCCGGAGATGATCCAGCTCAAGGCCGCCGAGCTCGCCACCTTGACCCAGGCCGAGCTCATCGACCACGCCGCCTGCGCCAGGGTGCTCGGTTTGGCCGGCGGCGACGGGCTGGATTCGAGCGTGTCGCCCCGCGGCTACCGCATCCTCAGCCGGGTGCCACGCCTTCCCGGAGCCGTCTTCGACCGGTTGGTCGATCACTTCGGCACCCTCCAACGCCTGCTGGCCGCCTCAGGCGACGAGCTCATGTCCGTCGACGGCGTCGGCGAGGGCCGCGCCCGCCTCGTCCGCGAGGGGTTGACCCGGCTCGCCGAGTCGAGCATCCTCGAACGTTACGTGTGACCGCACCCGCCGCCGGTCACCAGCACCCGGGCCAGCCCCACCCGGACCAACCCCACCCAGACCAACCCCACGCGGGCCAAAGCCACCCGGACCAGTCCCACCCAGCCCAGACCCACACGGATCGGAAGCGCCGGGTCCACGCCGAGGTCCTCACCTGGTATTCCGAGAACGGGCGCGACCTGCCCTGGCGCCACCCCGACTGCTCGCCGTGGGGGATCTTTGTCAGCGAAGTCATGGCCCAGCAGACCCCGATCGCGCGCATCATCGAACCCTGGCGGGTCTGGCTGTCACGGTGGCCCACTCCCTCGGATCTCGCCGCCGCCGCCCCCGCGGAAGCGATCATCGCGTGGGCACGGCTCGGCTTCCCACGACGCGCCCTCAACCTGCACGCCGCAGCCGCCGCCATGGTCGAACGGCACGGCGGGCAGGTCCCCGCAGACCCCAGCCAACTGCGCGCCCTGCCCGGGGTCGGCGACTACACGGCGGCCGCCGTCAGCAGCTTCGCGTTCGGCATCCCCGAGGCGGTCTTGGACGCCAACGTCCGCCGCGTCCTCGCCCGCCTTGACGACGGCCAAGGACAAGCGCCGCCATCGGTGACGACGGGCGAACGGGCCCGCGCCAAGTCCTGGCTCCCCGCCGACCGGGACGACGCAAACACCTGGAACGTCGCCGTGATGGAGTTGGGTGCGCTCGTCTGCAGCGCCCGCTCCCCCGCCTGTGCCCGCTGCCCGGTGCGGGCCTCGTGCCGATGGCTGGAAGCCGACCGCCCGGCATACGTCGGCAAACGCCGCCCGCCGCAAGGCTATGTCGGCACGGACCGAGAACGCCGGGGGCAATTGCTCGCCGTCCTGCGCACAGCGAACCGGCCGCTAACGCGGCATACCCTCCTTGCCGGACTCCCCGACGACGAGCGGGCCCGGCGCTGCCTGGACTCGCTGACAGCGGACGGGCTGCTCGTGCTCAGGGACGGCAGTTACGATCTGCCCCGCCGATAAGCACGCGACACGCACCCAAAACGGAAGCCCCCGACAGCAGGGTGCGTAAAGATGGTGGGAAACTGCCGCGGAGAGGGATATTCGATGCCGGAACCCCTCCCCCCTGCCGACTTCGGGTTGCGGCGGGAGCGCGCCCGCGCCTACCACCGCGCGATGCGTCGAAACTATCTGCTCACCGTGGCCGGGCTGGCCCTGCCTGGCGTTGGACTGCTGCGCACGCGAGCCCGCCGCTTCGGTCGTCTCCTGCTGGGGATTGCCGCGGTCCTCGCAATCATTGCTGGTGCAAAGATCGCCCGCGATGGCCTCGTGGCGTCGGCCTTGTCCGTTGGCTTCTCGCGGACCACACTCCTGGTCCTCCTGATCGTGCTCCTCGTCGTCGCCGCGTTGTGGTGCCTTTCGATCTTGTTGACGGCCGCGCTGACGAGACCCGCGAACGCGACCCGCGACGACCGGCTCGCGAGCACCCTCGTTGGCGCCTTGTGCTGCCTGCTTGTCCTTGCCCCGAGCGCGTATGCCGCCCGCTACCTCACGATCCAACGCTCGCTCGTCGCCGAGGTGTTCGGTGCCAGCGGCAGCAATCCGACCGGCCGGGTGCCCCAGGTGGGCGACAGCGATCCGTGGGCGAACGTGGGGCGCGTCAACGTGCTCCTCGTCGGCTCGGACGCGGGCGGTGACCGCCCCGGCGTGCGCCCCGACTCACTCATGGTCGCAAGCATCCAACCGAGCACCGGCAATGTTGCCCTGATCGGCGTCCCGCGCAACCTCGAGAACGCGCCGATCCCGAGCTCCAACCCGCTCTCGACCCTCTACCCCAACGGGTACGACTGCGGCGACGACTGCCTCATCAACGGGGTGTGGACCCTCGCCACGGACCACGCCGACCTGTTCGCCGGCGAGCCTAACCCCGGCTTGCGCACCACCCGTGACGTCATCAGCGCCGCCCTCGGCATCCCCGTCGACTTCTCCATCGTCATCGATCTCTCCGGATTCCGGGCGCTCGTCGACGCGATGGGTGGCGTCGACATCAACGTCAAGGAACGGGTCTGCATCGGATGCAAAGTCGACGCGTGGGGGCAGGTCGTCGGCACGACGGGCTACATCGAGGTCGGGCCACAGCACCTCGACGGCTACCACGCCCTCTGGTATGCCCGTTCGCGCGCCTTGGGTGACGACTTCTCCCGGATGCGGCGCCAACGGTGTGTCGTCGGAGCGCTCGTCGCCCAGGTAAGCCCCGCGACGATGCTGCTGAGCTACCCGGCGCTCGCCGAAGTCCTCAGGAACGATGTCAACATCGGGATCCCGCAAGATCAGCTCCAGGCTTGGGTTCCCCTCATCGAGAAGATCCAGCAAGGCGGGGTGATGCGCAGCGTCTCCTTAACCAACAAGGTGATCGACGTGGCCCGGCCGGACTACGCGAGGATTCAGGAACTCGTCGCCAACGCGATCTCTGATACCCCGAAAACACCCGCGCCCCCCTCTTCCAGCTCGACGAGCGACTCCGAGTCGAGCACGAGTTCGAGCACGAGTTCGAGCACGAGCACGCCGTCCGAGTCAGCCACCCCGAGCGACGAGCTCGCGGATCTCGCGACGGCTTGCTGACGATCCTCAGCCAGCGTCTGAGGGGTTAGCCCCGTCACCGTCCGAGGCGTCGCCCGGTCCCAGCGTCCGAGGCGTTAGAGGACGCGAAGCATCCGGGTGTTGCCGAGGGTGTTGGGTTTGACCCTCTCCAGATCAAGGAACTCCGCAACACCCTCGTCATAGGAACGCAGCAACTCGGCGTAGACGTCGTGTGCCACCGCCTGGCCCTCGATCGGGACGAATCCGTGGCCGCCGAAGAATTCCGTCTCGAAGGTGAGACAAAAGATGCGCTCCACCCCCAACTCCTCGGCGTCCGCAATGAGGCGGCGCATGAGCGCCGAACCCACCCCGTGGCCACGGAACTCCTTGGCGACGGCGAGGGTGCGGATCTCAGCAAGGTCTTCCCAGAGAACGTGCAAAGCGCCGCAGCCGGCGATCACCCCGTCAACCTGGGCGACGCGGAAGTCCTGGAGCGACTCGAAATACGAGACGGCCGCCTTCGCGAGCAGCACTCCGCGGGAAGCAAGGGGATGAACCAGTTCTCGGATCTCGCGAACGTCCGCAGTCCGTGCCCGACGAACGACGGGCACGGACTGGCGGGCGGGCGGCATACTCACTCGGCGGCGTCAGCCGCCACCACGAGAGCATCCTGGATCGAGGCGACATGCGGCGTCCCGACGAAGGTGAAGGTCGCCTCGGCGCCCTCGCCCGCGACACCAACCACGATGATCTCGCCGGCCTTGATCTCGCCGTAGAGGATCTTCTCGGAGAGGACGTCTTCCATTTCGCGCTGAATGGTCCGGCGCAGGGGGCGGGCGCCGAGAACGGGGTCGTACCCCTTCTTGGCGAGCAACTCCTTGGCTTCGACGCTCAACTCGATGCCCATGTCCTTGTCCCTGAGTCGCTTGTCGAGCTTCGCGATCTCGAGGTCGACGATCTGGACGATCTCGTTCTTGGTCAGCTGCGGGAAGACGATCGTGTCGTCAACGCGGTTCAAGAACTCGGGACGGAAGTGCTGCTTGAGCTCGTCCTGGACCTTGTTGCGCATCCGCTCGTAGTCGCTGCGCGAGTCCGGACCGGCGGAGAACCCGAGGGACTGGCCCTTAGCAATGTCGCGGGTACCGAGGTTTGTCGTCATGATGATCACGGTGTTCTTGAAGTCGACCACCCGGCCCTGAGAGTCGGTGAGCCGACCATCTTCAAGCACCTGCAAGAGCGAGTTGAAGATCTCCGGGTGCGCCTTTTCGACCTCGTCGAACAGGACGACCGAGAACGGCCGACGGCGCACCTTTTCGGTGAGCTGGCCACCCTCTTCGTACCCGACGTAACCGGGGGGCGAGCCGAACAGCCGTGACACGGTGTGCTTTTCGCTGTATTCGGACATGTCGAGCTGGATCAGCGCGTCCTCGTCACCAAAAAGGAACTCGGCGAGCGCCTTGGCGAGTTCGGTCTTGCCGACACCGGTGGGCCCGGCGAAAATGAACGACCCGCCGGGGCGACGGGGGTCCTTGAGGCCGGCCCGGGTGCGCCTGATCGCCTGGGAGAGACCGCGAATCGCGTCCTCCATACCGACGATCCGCTTGTGCAGCTCGGCTTCCATGTTGAGCAGCCGCTGCGACTCCGCCTCGGTGAGTTTGAAGACGGGTATGCCGGTGCTCGCCGCAAGGACCTCGGCGATCAGCTCCTCGTCCACTTCGGCGACGACGTCGAGATCGCCCGCCTTCCACTCCTGCTCACGGTGTGCGCGCTGGCTGATGAGCTTCTTTTCGTCGTCCCGGAGCCGGGCCGCCTTCTCGAAGTCCTGGCCGTCGATCGCCGACTCCTTTTCGAGCCGAACCGCGGCGATGCGCTCGTCGAACTCGCGCAGGTCCGGTGGCGCCGTCATCCGGCGAATGCGCAACCGAGCCCCGGCCTCATCGATCAAGTCGATCGCCTTGTCCGGGAGGAACCGATCGTTGACGTAGCGGTCGGCCAGCGTCGCCGCGGACACGAGTGCCGCGTCGGTGATCGAGACCCGGTGGTGGGCTTCGTAGCGGTCCCGAAGTCCCTTGAGGATCTCGATGGTGTGGGCGAGCGTCGGCTCGGCGACCTGGATCGGCTGGAAGCGCCGTTCCAAGGCGGAGTCCTTCTCGATGTACTTGCGGTACTCGTCGAGCGTCGTCGCGCCAATCGTCTGGAGCTCCCCACGGGCCAACATCGGCTTGAGGATGCTCGCCGCGTCGATCGCGCCCTCGGCGGCGCCGGCCCCGACAAGGGTATGGATCTCATCGATGAACAAGATGATGTCGCCGCGGGTGCGGATCTCCTTGAGGACCTTCTTGAGGCGCTCCTCGAAGTCACCGCGGTAGCGGCTTCCGGCCACGAGTGAGCCAAGGTCGAGGGTGTAAAGCTGCTTGTCTTTGAGGGTCTCCGGGACGTCGCCGCGGATGATGTCCTGGGCGAGGCCCTCGACGACGGCGGTCTTGCCGACCCCTGGTTCGCCGATGAGCACCGGGTTGTTCTTCGTGCGGCGGGAAAGCACCTGCATGACCCGCTCGATCTCCTTGCCGCGCCCGATGACGGGGTCGAGCTTGCCCTCCCGGGCGGCCGTCGTCAGGTTGCGCCCGAACTGGTCGAGGACGAGCGACCCGGCCGGGGTGCTCTCAGTTTGCGAGCCTGCCCCGACGCCGGCCGTCTGACCTTCTTTGCCCTGGTACCCCGTGATGAGTTGGATGACCTGCTGACGCACCCTCGTCAGGTCGGCGCCCAACTTGACCAGCACCTGGGCCGCCACACCCTCGCCCTCACGAATGAGGCCGAGGAGGATGTGCTCGGTGCCGATGTAGTTGTGGCCGAGCTGGAGCGCCTCCCGCAGCGAAAGCTCAAGAACTTTCTTGGCACGCGGGGTGAAGGGGATGTGGCCCGTGGGCGCCTGCTGCCCGCGACCGATGATCTCCTGCACCTGCTCGCGCACGCTCTCCAGCGAGATGTCGAGACTCTCCAATGCCTTGGAGGCAACCCCGTCACCCTCGTGAATGAGCCCGAGCAGAATGTGCTCCGTGCCGATGTAGTTGTGGTTGAGCATGCGCGCCTCTTCCTGGGCGAGCACCACAACGCGTCGGGCGCGATCGGTGAACCGTTCGAACATGTCCTGCTCCTTGGATTATGCAAGTCGCCCCGAATGCTAGTCGCGTCGCCGACTTCCGTCGGGGACATTCCAGGGGCGGCCAGTGGACGAGGCGTAGTCGAAGGTCCCAACGCCGTCAACGCCCCCGGTGTTCCAGCCCACCTGAGCGTCGTCGGCTCATGTTCGCTCTCAGCGCATCGCCGACCTTGGGCGCCTCGAGCGGCGGGCTCGGTCGCGGCCGGTTTAGTCCGGGAGGCCCTGGATCCGCGCCGCGATCGCCGTCAGGTCGGCGACGATCCGTTGCGCCGCCGACTCGGCGGCCGTGGTTCCGCGCAGATAGGGGTCGGGAACGTCGTCCCGACCACGCGCCCGGGTGCGGTGTTCGCCGACCTCGACGAGGACCGCCTCCCCAACACGTTCGGTTGGCACGTGTGGCAGCGCGGCGACAAGTTGCCCCAGCGTGAAGGTTTGGCGCAGCCTCCCGGGGTACTCCTCCAACAGCCATTGCCGTTGGCTGGCCTCCATGGCGATGATCCAGTCAACGCCATCAAGGACGGCGTGCCGCATCTGCCGGGCGCGAAATCCCTCGGGGGTGCCACCGCGCTCGATCAGTTCGCGGGCCATTTCGGCGTCCATCTCGGAGTCCACGACCGCGCCGATCCCCGCGCTCGAGAACACCCAATCGGCTGGCAACGTCCCGCTGGCCGCGAGGAGCGCGGAATACCGCTCGGCGAACGGGGAGCGGCAAATATTGCCGGTGCAAACAAAGAGAACGTGGGTCACGTAATCGACCATAACCCGAAGCGGCCGGGTGGGTGCAGCGCCCGAAACGCGCGTCGGCTCAGCGGCGACGTTGGCAGCGCCCGCACCAATAGAGCGTCCGACCGGCCAGGTCACGGGCCCGAATGCGGGTGCCACAGGTCCGGCACGGCAGGCCCGTTCGCTTGTAAACGGCATACTCCCGCGGGATCGGACTGGCGGACTCGTAAGCCGGTCGCCGGCCGCGTTCGCCCTCCCACGCGCCCTGCCAGCCAACGTCGTATGCCGCCTCGCCGGCGTTCGCGAGCAGCTTTCGCGCCTGCTCGAGCTGGGCCTCAAGGGTGATGATCTGGCCGAAGGCGACACCGATGGGCATGAGCGTGACGAGGTCGTCCCAGATCGCGAGGAAGGTCCGTGGGCGGACCTCGTTGCCGGGGCGCATCTGATCGACACGGTGGCGGAAGAGGATCTCGCACCGATACACGTTGCCGACGCCGGCGAGGATGCTCTGATCCATGAGGAGTTCGGCGATCGGACGGCCGCTGCGGGCGAGTCGGGCAAGGGTTCGGCTCGGGTCGTTGCCCTCCGTTCCGACGCGCAACGGGTCCGGCCCCAGCCTGGCAAGGATCGCGTTGACCTGCTCGGGACTGATGAGGTCAACCACCGTCGCGCCCCGCAGATCCGCGACATGGGTTGCGTTGCGCAACCGCACGCGCACGGCACCGACGGGGGGTGGCTCGTGACCCGGCCCACCGGCATACGGGCGGACGTCAAAGACACCGATGAGGCCGAGGTGGATGCCAAGGATCCGATCGTCGGCGAAGTCAACGAACAGGTGTTTGCCCCAGGCCCGAGCGCCCTCGATGCGGCCGCCATCGAGGTGGGCGGCCGACTCGCTGAATCGGCCTTGGGGGCTCGTGACCTGCGTCGTCGTGCCACCAAAGGCGTGATCGAGAGTTCTGGCGAGCCGGTGGAGGGTGTGACCTTCGGGCACGTGGTCAGCTTGCCTTGGAGTCGGTGGCCTTCGTCGCGGCCTTCCTTGGCACCTTGGCGGCCGGGCTCGCCTTCACGGGCACCTCCTTCGCGGACGCTTTCGGGGGCACCTTGGCGGCCGGGCTCGCCTTCACGGGCACCTTGGCGGACGACTTCGTGGGCACCTTGGCGGCCGGGCTCGCGGTCACGGGGACCTTCGCGGACGACTTCGTGGGCGCCTTGGCGGGGGCGGGGACGGGCTCGGGGATCTCGCCGCGGGCCGCCTTTGCCTTCTCGACACTCTTGGCGAGGGCGGCGAGCAAGTCGATGACCTCGCCGGATTCCTGCGCCGCCCGGGGTGCCACGGCGACTTCGCCGCCCTCAACCTTGGCCTTGACGAGGGCATCGAGGGCGATCGCGTAGTCGTCCTCATACTCCTGCGGCTCGTAGTCACCGGCGAGTTGATCGATGAGCATGTGGGCCATCGCGAGTTCCTTGTCGGTGGCTTCCTGGTCCTCACCAAGGCTGGCGAAATCGGGGGAGCGAATCTCATCCGGCCACAGCATCGTCTGCATGACAATGACCCCGTCGCGCACCCGCAGCACCGCCATCGTCATCCGGGTGCGCAGCGACACCGTGACGATCGCCATCCGGTTCTCCCGGGTGAGCGCGTCTCGCAGGAGCACATAGGCCTTGGCTGCCGCCTTGTCCGGCTCAAGGTAGTAGGACTTGTCGAGCAGCATCGGGTCGATTTGCTCGGCGGGGACGAACTTCTCGACCGCGATCTCCTTGCTCGATTTCGAGGGCAGGTCGGCGAAATCTTCCTCGGTGAGGACGACCATGTCGCCGTCCTCGGTCTCGAACCCCTTGGCGATGTCGTCATAGGCGACCTCCTCGCCGTCAATCGAGCACACCCGCTTGTACTTGATCCGGCCGCCGTCCGGGCGGTGGACCTGCCGGAACTGCACGTCGTGGTTCTCCGTCGCGGAGTAGAGCCGCACCGGGACGTTGACGAGGCCGAAGGACACCGCGCCTTTCCATATCGCACGCATGGCCCGATCCTTCCATCAAGTCCAGGGGATTCGGTGAGACAGGATGTCCGCATGCGCCCGATGCTCGCCACGCCCGCCGCGGCGCTCCCGTCTGGGCCGGACTGGGCGCACGAGGTGAAGTGGGACGGGATGCGCCTGCTCGTCGACATCCACGACGGTCGCCTCACGCTCCGTTCGCGCAACGGCAACGACGTCACGGCGAGCTTCCCCGAACTCGCGGGCCTCGTCCACACCTACGCCGATGTCCTGCTCGACGGCGAGGTCGTCGCCCTTGAGGACGGGCTGCCGTCGTTCGCCGCGTTGGCCGAACGAATGCACGTCAAGGACCCCCGCAAGGCGCAGCGGCTAGCGGCACGTCGACCGGTGACCCTGATGGTGTTCGACGTCCTGCGCCTCTTTGGTCAAGACGTCACCGGGCTGCCGTGGACCGGCCGCCGCGACCTCCTCGAACGCCTCGACCTGCGCGGCCCGTCGTGGCAAGTGCCGCAGGCGTATGCCGATGGCGCGCAGCTTCTCGAAGCGACCCTTGAGCAGGGTTTGGAGGGCATCGTCAGCAAACGTCGCGCGGCGGCCTACGCCGAGGGCCGGCGCAGTCCGGACTGGCGCAAGATGAGTCACCGCCTCACGTTGTCGGCGGTCATCGGGGGCTGGCGCGCCGAAATCGGCAACGACGCCCGGCTCGGCGCTGTTCTGCTGGGCCTGCCCCACCCGCACGGTTGGGCGTATGCCGGTCGGATGGGCAGCGGCTTGGCGGGCCGAGCCGCCACGCGCGTTGCAGACCTGCTCGCCCCCTTGACCCGGCCCACCGCACCGTTTTTCGACGAGGTCCCGGCGCCGGATTGCCGCGGGACAACGTGGGTGGAACCGACGATCGTCGTCGAGGTGCGGGCGCTCGGCACAACCGGGACGGGCCGGTTGCGCCATCCGACGTTTCTTGGGGTGCGCAGCGACCTGACGGCTGCGGACCTCGGCGAGGGCCCGGCCATGAGGGGGGCGAGCCGCGGTGGCTGAACCTGGGGCGGTGACGCGTGTCGAGGTCGCGGGGCGCACGTTGGCCCTGACGAGCCTGGATAAGCTCCTCTATCCCGCCACGGAAACGACGAAAAGTGAAATCCTCCATTATTATGCGTGCGTAGGCCCCATCCTCCTACGCCATCTGCGCAACCGCCCCGTCACGCGAGTGCGCTGGCCGCATGGGGTCGAGGGACCGTCGTTCTTCGAAAAGAACCTCCCCAGTGGGGCGCCAACGTGGCTACCGAGGGTTCGAATTGATGATGTGACCTATCCGCTCATCGCGGATCTCGCCGACTTGACCTATTTGGCGAATCTCAATTCGCTGGAATTTCACGTCCCGCAATGGCGAATCACCCCCGACGGGGTGCGGGGGAACCCAAATCGTCTGGTCATCGACCTTGACCCTGGCAAACCCGCTGGCCTGCGCGAATGCGCCCAGGTCGCCCTCCATGTGCGGGAGCGCCTTAGCGCCCTAGGGCTCGCTGTTGTGCCCGTCACCTCGGGCAGCAAGGGAATGCAGCTCTATGCCCCGTTGGGCGGCGATCTCACCTCGGACCAGGTGCGTGATCTCGCTCAGAGACTGGCCGCCGAGCTGACGACGCGGTTCCCGGATCTGATCTTGTGGAAGATGACGAAATCGCTGCGTCCCGGCAAGATCTTCTTCGACTGGAGCCAAAACGTGGCCGCCAAGACCACGATTTGCCCCTACTCCCTCCGCGGCCGCGCCACCCCCACCGTCGCGTTCCCGCGAACCTGGGACGAGATCGAGCGGGGAGCAACGGGGAAGGGCGCCCTCGAACAGGTGATGTTCGAGGACGCCCTTGCCCGACTTGAGCGGGACGGCGATCTGCTCGCCGACGTGCTTATCGACTAGCGGGTCAGCCCTGCGCCCGGTCGTAAGCGTCTTGCAGCTTCGCCGAGATCCGACCGCGGCTGGAAACCTCGTGGCCGTTGGCGCGGGCCCAGTCGCGAATCTGAGCGAGGTCATTGCGACGCTCGCCTGCCTTCGCGCTCGCCGCTCCGCGACGCCCGCCCGTGCGGCGCGCGTGGCCGATCCACCTGGCGAGGTCGGCACGCAACGTCGCGGCGTGATCCGCATTCAGGTCGATCTCGTACGTCACGCCGTCGATGGCGAAGTTGACGGTTTCGGCAGCCACAGACTGGTCGATGTCGTCGATGATCATGGTGCGCTGAGCCATTAAATGGACTCCCTTTCAAAGGACTACTACGGGGGCGATCGCCATACTAATACGAAAGTCCGGGAAGCGCCACCATGGGGAGGTACCCAAATTTCCCAATTGCGCCGGCGTCCCCCTAACGAACGCTCCCGAGCACGTGCGATACTGCCGCTTACTGGCCCTCGCGGTTCTCGCTCGACCCCTCGGCCTTCTCGTGGCGACGTTCCCAGCGCGCGAGTGCAGCCCGCTCGTTGCGGTCCCCTTCAAGGACGTTCTTGATGATGACGTAGAAGAGATAGCCGACACCGATTGACGGGAGCAGCGCCGCGCCATACCGCCAGATTTCGCTCATGAGGTCACCTCGGGCTTGACGTGCGGGAACAGCAGAGTCTCACGGATGTTGGCGTCCGTAAACAACATGATCAGCCGGTCGAGACCCAAGCCGAGACCGCCCATTGGGGGAGCGCCAAACTCGAGGGCCCGCAAGAAGTCCTCATCCAACTGCATCGCCTCCGGGTCGCCACCAGCCGCTTTGAGTGATTGCGCGGTGAGAACCTCACGCTGAATGATCGGGTCGATGAGCTCGGAAAAGCCGGTGCCCCGCTCGACCCCGCCGATGATCAAGTCCCACGCCTCAATCTGACCGGGGAGGTCGCGGTGCGGACGCGCGAGCGGTTGGGCCGCCGCTGGGTAGTCGCAAAGGAACGTGGGTTGGAGCAAGTGGGGTTCGACGAGTTCGGAGAGGAGTTCAAGGAACACCTTGTCCCGATCCCAACCTGGGTCGATCGCGACGTCGTGGGCCGCGGCATACCCGCGCAGCGTCTCGACGTCCGTCTCCGGCGTCACCGTGGCACCCACCGCAGAGCTGACCGCCGCATAGACCGGCAGCCAAGGCCACTCGCCATCGAGGTCGACCGCGCCCCCCGGGAGCTCGATCTGGCGAGATCCCAGCGCATCGGCCACGGCGAGAATGACGTCCTTAACGACGGCGGCGATGGAGGTCTGATCGCCATAGGCCTGGTAGGCCTCGAGCATGGTGAACTCGGCACTGTGCGTGGCGTCAATGCCTTCGTTGCGAAAGATCCGGCCCATCTCATAGACCCGGTCAACGCCCCCGACGACCGCCTTCTTGAGGCTCAGTTCAAGGGCAATCCGAAGCGTCATCTCCTGGTCGAACGCGTTGAGGTGGGTGTGGAACGGCCGGGCCTGGGCACCCCCGTGGATGAGCTGGAGGATCGGGGTCTCCACCTCGATGAACCCCTGCGCGTCCAGAACGCGTCGAATGGCCGCCATCGCCGTCGCCTTGGTGCGGACCATGTCGCGCGCCTCCTGACGCACGATGAGGTCGGCATACCGCTGCCGGATGCGGGCCTCGTCCGAGAGATCGTGATGCATCGTCGGCATGGGCCGCAGCGCCTTGGACGCGAGCTCCCAGCGGGTCGCGAGCACCGAGAGTTCGCCGCGCTTCGAGGAGATGACACGGCCCTCGACGAGGACGTGATCGCCGAGGTCGACGTCGGCCTTCCAGTCGCTCAACGCGTCCGCGCCGACGTCGCCGAGGCTGAGCATGACCTGGAGTCGCGTGCCGATGCCTTCTTGGAGGATCGCGAAGCAGAGCTTGCCGGTGTTGCGGATGAACATCACCCGCCCAGCGACCCCCACGACCTGGGCCGTTTCCTCGCCCACGGCCAGGTGCCCCCAGGTGTCGCGGACCTCCGCGAGGGTGTGCGTGCGGGCCACGGCGACCGGGTACGGCTCGCGCCCCTGCTCGAGGAGCCGCTCCCGCTTGGCTCGGCGAATCTGCATCTGCTCCGAGAGGTCCACCGTCGCCAATGCAGCTGGCTGGTGCAAGTCTGGCGGCGGCGCGGTCACCGCGACAGCGTACCTAGCGCCTCCGGATCGCCCGCTCGGGTGTCGCCGGCCGGACCTCGGCCTGCGCGAACCAGCGGCGGGCGGCTGTCGGTGGCACTTCCTACGATGGCCCAAT